>JAZSAV010000001.1:0-47108 GCA_045602085.1 Prevotella sp.
TTATTGCGCCGGGGTTCCACCTCTTCCCATTCCGAACAGAGAAGTTAAGCCCGGTTGCGCCGATGGTACTGCAATGCAATGCGGGAGAGTAGGAGGCCGCCTTCTTTTTTCAGACGAGGACCCTGCGGAGACAATATCCGCGGGGTCTTTTTGTTTGTGGGCGTCTGCCTGCAAGTCATGGATCCCAGCTTTTCGGAGTCATAGGAATTTTATGCTTTTATCCTGCCTTGTAGAATGATTGGGACCAACGGCGTGGTGTCTATTCATGCTTGTTTAATTGCCTTGTGTTAAATTTGGGCGCGAAAAACTGAATAATTGTAATTAAATCTTTTAAATAACTGACAATTTATTTGTGTGTTTGGTATTATTTGAGTAACTTTGCAGCGATTTTAGAAAAAAGCAGTATGAATTATTCAAGTCTACTACATATTATTAATATTATCCGACTTCGTAGAACGGCCGGAAGTGATGAGGTATGCATGTAGTCAGAATATAATATATATATAGAACCTTTCTCACTTCCAATTGTGAGGAAGGTTCTTTTTTTAGTAAAAAATAATATTAGATATGAGCGACAGATTATTTATTTTCGACACAACGCTTCGCGATGGCGAGCAAGTGCCAGGCTGCCAGTTGAACACCGTAGAGAAGATTCAGGTAGCTAAACAGTTAGAGCAATTAGGAGTAGATGTTATCGAGGCTGGTTTCCCGATATCAAGCCCAGGCGATTTCAATTCTGTTATAGAAATTTCAAAGGCTGTTACATGGCCAACGATATGCGCCTTGACCCGTGCCGTTCAGAAAGATATAGACGTGGCTAACGATGCACTTCAGTATGCCAAGCATAAGCGCATCCACACCGGTATCGGTACATCTGACAGTCATATCAAATATAAGTTTAACTCCAATCGAGAGGAAATCATAGAACGTGCAGTTGCTGCTGTTAAGTACGCAAAGCGATATGTAGAAGATGTTGAGTTTTACGCCGAAGATGCTGGACGTACCGACAATGAATACCTTGCTCGTGTAGTTGATGCTGTGGTTAAGGCAGGTGCAACTGTTATCAATATTCCAGACACCACAGGATATTGTCTGCCTGCAGAGTTTGGAGCTAAAATCAAGTACCTCATGGAACATGTTGATGGTTTGAGCGCAGGCAAGGCCATTCTCTCAACCCATTGCCATAATGACCTCGGTATGGCCACTGCCAACACGATAGCAGGCATCATGAACGGTGCCCGGCAGGCTGAGGTTACCATCAATGGTATTGGTGAACGTGCTGGTAATACGTCGCTCGAGGAGGTGGCAATGATTCTTAAGTGCCATAGAGGCATCAATGTCGATACTAATATTAATACCCAGAAGATTTATCCTACCAGCCGTCTTGTTTCAAGTCTCATGAACATGCCGGTTCAGCCAAATAAGGCTGTTGTAGGACGTAATGCCTTTGCTCATTCGTCAGGTATTCATCAAGATGGTGTCCTGAAGAACGTTCAGACTTACGAAATCATGGACCCAAAAGATGTGGGTATCGATGACAATGCCATCGTTCTCACTGCACGTAGCGGTCGTGCAGCCCTAAAGCATCGTCTCAGCGTTCTTGGAGTTGAAATAGACGGAGAGCGCCTAGATGCAGTATATCAGGAATTCTTGAAACTTGCAGACAAGAAGAAGGAAGTTAACGATGACGATATCTTGATGCTTGCTGGAGCCGACCGTGCTTCAACCAACGGTATCAAGCTTGACTACCTGCAAGTAACTACAGGTATGGGAGTAAAGAGCGTTGCATGTATCGGACTCGACATTGCAGGCGAGAAATTCGAGGCATCAGCCAGCGGAAACGGTCCTGTCGATGCAGCCATTAAAGCTCTAAAGAACATCATCAAGCGTCACATGGTACTGAAGGAGTTTACCATTCAGGCCATCAGCAAAGGTTCTGATGACGTAGGTAAGGTACACATGCAGGTTGAGTACGAGGGTTCTATGTACTATGGTTTTGGTGCCAATACCGACATTGTGACAGCTTCTGTTGAAGCATATATCGATTGTATCAATAAATTCAAGCGTTAAATAAATATGAATACTCTTTTTGACAAGATTTGGGATGCTCACGTGGTTCAGAACGTTGAAGACGGTCCCACTCAACTATATATCGACAGACTTTATTGCCATGAAGTGACCAGTCCCCAGGCTTTTGAAGGCATGCGTGCCCGTGGTTTAAAGTGTTTCCGTCCGGACCAGATATTCTGCATGCCAGACCATAATACACCTACCCACGATCAGGACAAACCGATAGAAGACCCTATAAGTAAAACTCAGGTAGATACATTGGCAAAGAACGCTTCAGACTTTGGTCTGATGCATTTTGGCATGATGGACAAGCGTAACGGTATCATCCATGTGGTTGGTCCAGAGCGCGGTCTTTCTCTGCCGGGGATGACTATTGTCTGTGGTGACTCACATACTTCTACTCACGGAGCCATGGGAGCTGTAGCTTTCGGTATCGGAACCTCTGAGGTTGAGATGGTTATGGCTTCTCAGTGCATACTTCAGCAGAAGCCAAAGTCAATGCGCATAAACATAGAAGGTAAGTTGGGCAAGGGTGTTACTGCTAAGGACGTAGCGCTCTATCTCATGTCAAAACTGACCACCTCTGGCGGTACTGGCTATTTCATTGAGTATGCAGGCGAAGCTGTTCGCAACCTCTCGATGGAAGGTCGTCTGACACTCTGTAATCTCTCTATTGAGATGGGAGCACGAGGCGGATTCATAGCTCCCGATGATGTTACTTTCGAATATATCAAGGGGCGTGAGTACGCTCCAAAGGGTGAAGATTGGGATAAGGCAGTAGAGCAGTGGAAGCAACTCAAGAGTGGTGAGGATGCTGTGTTCGACAAGGAACTGACCTTCAATGCTGAAGATATAGAACCAATGGTTACTTATGGCACCAATCCAGGTATGGGCATGGGTATTACTGAGAGCATTCCGTCGCTCGAAACTATCGACGAGGCTGGTCGCCAATCATATATCAAATCATTAGACTATATGGGTTTCAAACCAGGTGAGCAAATGCTTGGCAAGAAAGTTGACTACGTTTTCCTCGGTGCATGTACTAATGGCCGTATAGAGGACTTCCGTGCCTTTGCCTCAATAGTCAAGGGCCGCCAAAAGGCTGCAGACATTGTGGCATGGCTTGTGCCTGGTTCATGGATGGTAGACGCACAGATACGTCAGGAAGGTCTCGACAAGATACTTGAAGCTGCCGGTTTTGAAATCCGCCAGCCTGGTTGTTCAGCCTGCTTGGCCATGAACGACGACAAGATACCAGCAGGAAAACTCTCAGTGTCAACATCCAACCGTAATTTCGAAGGACGTCAGGGACCGGGCGCTCGTACAGTTCTTGCTTCACCGCTCGTAGCAGCAGCTGCTGCTGTTACAGGAGTCATTACCGACCCGCGTGAACTGATTTAATCATATTTAGAAACATTTATTTGAACGACATATAATAGTAATTGTCATGAAGCAAAAGTTTGATACTATTACGAGTACATGTGTCCCATTGCCATTGGAAAATGTTGACACAGACCAGATAATACCTGCTAGATTCCTCAAGGCAACAACACGCGAAGAGAGTTTCTTCGGTGACAACCTATTCCGCGACTGGCGTTACAATCCAGACGGTTCGCTCAATAAGGACTTCGTGCTGAACAATCCAACCTATGGCGGTTGCATTCTCGTTGCTGGTAAGAACTTCGGTTCTGGTTCCAGTCGTGAGCATGCTGCATGGGCCATTGCCGGTTACGGATTCAGAGTTATCATAAGCAGTTTCTTTGCAGACATACACAAGAACAATGAACTGAACAATTTTGTGCTGCCTGTAGTGGTAAGCGAGGTATTCCTTGCAGAATTGTTCGCATCAATCAACGCTGACCCCAAGACACAAGTCACGGTAGATTTACCTAATCAGACAGTAACCAATCTTTCTACAGGTAAGAGCGAGAAATTCGAGATAAACGGCTATAAGAAATATTGCTTGATGAACGCCCTTGACGACATTGACTTCTTGGTTGAAAACAAGGGTAAGATTGAACAATGGGAACAGGCGAACAAGTAACACCAGGCAACCGCATGCAGTCGTACATTGAAATAATGGACTGCACCTTGCGCGACGGAGAACAGACCAGTGGAGTCTCTTTTCTGCCGCATGAGAAACTTATGATTGCCCGTATGCTGCTAAACGAAGTCAATGTAGACCGTATAGAAGTAGCCTCGGCACGCGTTTCAGACGGTGAGAAGGAAGCTGTAAAGATGATTTGCCGCTACGCCAAGCAGATAGGCAAGTTGGATAGGGTAGAGGTGTTGGGATTTGTCGATGGTGAGCAATCAATAGACTGGATTGACGATTGTGGTTGCAAGACCATTAATCTTTTGGCTAAAGGCTCGCTGAAGCATTGCCAGCACCAACTCAAGAAAACACCGGGTGAGCACATAGCCGACATTCTTACATCTATCTACTACGCTCAAAGCAAGGACATCGCTGTCAATATCTATCTTGAAGACTGGAGTAATGGCATGAAGGACTCGCCAGACTATGTCTTCCAACTTGTAGATGCCCTCAGCGATACTGGCATTAAGCGTTTTATGTTGCCCGATACGCTCGGCATCATGAATCCTTTACAGGTGCTTGAGTTTTTCCGCAAGATGATAAAGCGCTATCCGCAACTGCACTTCGATTTCCATGCCCACAACGACTATGACCTTGCAGTAAGCAACTCGTTGGCAGCTGTGTTTAGTGGTGCACGAGGATTACATGTTACGGTCAACGGACTGGGTGAGCGATGCGGAAACGCCCCATTGGCCAGTGTGCAGGCTATTCTGAAGGACCATTTCCACGCCAATACAGGCATTTGTGAGAACAAGCTCAATGACATCAGCAGATTGGTAGAAGGCTATTCGAGCATTGCCGTGGCACCAAATCAGCCTATTGTAGGCGAAAACGTGTTCACACAAGTGGCTGGCGTACATGCAGATGGAGACAATAAGAACAACCTATATTGCAATGAACTCGTGCCCGAACGTTTCGGTCGAAAGCGCGAATATGCCTTGGGTAAGACAAGTGGCAAGGCTAATATTGCACGCAATCTGCAGGAACTAGGCCTTGAACTTACACCTGAACAGACCAGTCGTGTCACACGACGTATCACCGAACTTGGTGACCGAAAGGAGATTGTTACGCCCGAAGACCTACCATTCATAGTCAGCGATGTGCTCAAGCATGCCGTACCCGATGAGCGCGTAAAATTGGTTAGTTACATGGTATCGTTGGCCTACGGTCTCAAACCAATAGCCAGCGTTAAGGTAGAAATAAATGGTAACCAATATGAAACCGACTCGACAGGTGACGGTCAGTACGATGCCTTTGTAAAGGCGCTGAGAAAGATTTATAAAGATGAACTCGGTCGCTCATTCCCTGTGCTCACCAACTACGCCGTAAGCATACCACCGGGCGGACGTACCGATGCTTTGGTGCAGACCGTCATCACATGGCGCAATGGCGACAAATTGTTCAAGACACGCGGACTCGATGCCGACCAGACAGAGGCGGCAATAAAGGCCACGTTCAAGATGCTTAATATTATAGAGGAAAGTATTAATCAATAAAACAAAAATAGAATTATGAAACTGAAAATAGCAGTTTTGCCAGGCGATGGTATCGGACCTGAAATCATGGAACAGGGCGTAGCCGTAATGAATGCCGTGGCAAGCAAGTTCGGCCACGAAGTGGAGTACAAACAGGCATTGTGCGGAGCTCATGCTATCGATGAGGTGGGCGACCCATTCCCAGAAGAGACATTCCAGATATGTAAGGAGGCTGATGCCGTTCTTTTCGCATCAGTGGGTGACCCAAAGTTCGACAATGACCCAACGGCCAAGGTTCGTCCAGAGCAGGGACTGCTTGCCATGCGCAAGAAACTTGGCCTGTTTGCAAATATCCGCCCTGTGCAGACTTTCAAGTGTCTCATCCACAAGTCACCGCTGCGTGCCGAACTCGTTGAGAATGCCGACTTCATCTGTATTCGCGAATTGACAGGTGGTATGTACTTTGGCGAGAAATATCAGGACAATGACAAGGCGTATGATACCAACTATTACACACGTCCTGAGATAGAGCGCATTCTGAAGGTAGGTTTCGAGTATGCCATGAAGCGCAACAAACATCTCACAGTGGTTGATAAGGCTAACGTTTTGGCATCTAGTCGCCTGTGGCGTCAGATTGCTCAGGAAATGGCTCCAAACTATCCTGAGGTTAATACTGATTATATGTATGTGGATAATGCTGCTATGCGCATGATTCAGGAACCTACATTCTTCGACGTGATGGTAACGGAAAATACCTTCGGCGACATCCTTACCGACGAGGGTTCTGTAATAAGTGGCTCTATGGGTTTGCTCCCATCAGCATCAACAGGCGAGAGCACACCTGTATTTGAACCAATCCACGGCAGTTGGCCACAAGCTAAGGGTTTGAACATTGCCAATCCTTTGGCTCAGATTCTTTCTGTGGCTATGTTGTTTGAGTATTTTGACCTCAAGGCAGAGGGTGCACTTATCCGCGAAGCTGTCGATGCATCTCTTGATGCTAATGTCCGCACGCCCGAAATTCAGGTTGAAGGTGCCGGCAAGTACGGTACTAAGGAGGTTGGCGCATGGATTGTTAAATATATTTCTGAAGCCTAGAAAAATTTGAAAAGATTTTCAATATTTGTTTTTGTGTTGCTTGGATGTTTGGCGGCTGTTGCTCAAACATCCAAGCAATTACGTGATTCCCTATCTGTTATCAACAATATAATATCAACAACGCCATATTCTGCAGATATGCATCTTCGCAAGGCTGCTATTAATATTCAACTACTTGAGTGGGAATATGCAATTGATGAGTATAGTCTTGTACTTAGGCATGATTCCACAAATATTGCAGCCTTGTTTTATAGGGCTTATGCCAATAACCATTTAAGGCGTTATGAGTTGAGTATTAATGATTATAATGCTTTTTTATGTAGATTGCCGCGTAATCTTGAAGCGCGTTTGGGATTAGCAAATTGTTATATTAAAATGAACAAATTACAAGATGCAATGGCTCAAATGAACATTTTGGTAGAACAACATCCGGATAGCGCAATTGTATATGTTGCGCGTGCTGATTTAGCTAAATCTCAGGGATATTATGATATGTCGTTGTTGGATTGGGAGATGGCATTAAGGTTAAAACCCAAAGTGATAGAGTATATTGTGTCAAAGGCAGAAGTTTATCTTCTGAAAGGTGATAAACGAAAAGCAAAAAAGACTATAGATGTTGCATTGGAAAACGGTGCTCATAGATATGCTTTAAGAGAGTGGTATGACAAATGCAAATGAATCTTTGTTAATAACAATTAGGGCGTACAAATTTGTACGCCCTAATTGTAACTGTTTATATTGGCTATATTAAACCTATAAATTTTGTTTTATAAACGTGTCAAGTTCTTCACCTCTCAAACCTTCAGCAATGATTGTTCCGTTTGCGTCAACAACAATTGTATGAGGAATAGAATTGACATTATACATTCTTGCAGCGGCATTATCCCATCCTTGAAGGTCTGAAAGCTGTAACCATGTAATACCATCTTTCTTGATAGCATTTTCCCAATTGCTATGGTCATTGTCAAGAGAAATGCCAATAATACCTAATCCATTGTCTTTCTGTTCTGCATAAAGTCTAACAAGGTTAGGCATTTCTGCGCGACAAGGTCCGCACCATGAAGCCCAGAAATCGATGATGGTAATTTTATATTTTACCACTTCATCCATAATGGTCACATTATTCCCGTTAATATCGTTCATGGTAAACTCTATCAGTTTGTTATCAGTGTTAATACTGTCTTCTGTTGCTGTAGAGTCGCTTTGTACAATGGTTGAATTGTCATGTGCGTTGTCTTTTGGTGCCTTGTCCTTGTTTTGTTGACATGCAATAAACATTAGCCCCACTGCAAATATTGTAATTACAGATAACTTTTTCATAATTAGGTATAGTTTTCTTATACGAGATACTGACTGCTGATGCTTTCGTTGTTTATTACGCGGCGAATTGTTTCGGCAAACATGTCAGCAACACTGAGCTGCTTCACCTTGGCGCAACGGTTGGAGTAGGGGATAGAATCGGTGAATACAATTTCTTCAAGAGAAGAGTTCTGTACTCTTTCGCTAGCAGGACCACTCATAACACAATGGGAAGCACATGCACGAACAGTAAGTGCGCCAGCCTGTTTCATAATGTCTGCAGCCTTAGCAATTGTTCCTGCTGTATCAACCATGTCATCTATGATAACCACATTCTTGTCCTTGACGTCTCCAATTATTTGCATGCTTTCAATAACATTGGCACGTGCTCTAGTCTTATTGCATAAAACTAAAGGACACCCTAAGTACTTGGCATAGGTGTTTGCGCGTTTAGAACCGCCAACGTCTGGTGAAGCAATAACCATGTCTTTAAGTTTAAGGCTTTGCAGATATGGCAGAATGACTCCTGATGCATAAAGATGGTCAACAGGAACATCAAAAAAACCTTGAATTTGGTCAGCGTGTAAATCCATTGTAATTAATCTGTCAATACCAGCAACACTCAGCAAGTCTGCTATAAGTTTTGCGCCTATGCTAACTCTTGGCTTGTCTTTGCGATCTTGACGTGCCCATCCAAAATATGGTATAACTGCATTGATCGTGCGTGCAGAAGCTCGTTTCGCTGCATCTATCATTAGTAGTAATTCCATGAGATTGTCTGAGTTTGGGAATGTGCTCTGAACAAGGAAAACATCCCTTCCTCGTATTGATTCCTCATAAGATACAGAAAATTCTCCATCTGAGAATTTTGTGATTTGAAGGTTGCCAAGAGGACATTCTAGGCTTTGGCAGATTTTTTCAGCCAAATATCTCGTGCTTGTACCCGAGAACACCATATAAGAGTTTTGTGCACTCATTTTGTTTGTATGATTTTGTATTAATATCAGTTTGTTCTTTAACCAATTGCTTTACGAAGTTTTTCAAACTCTGTTATAACTTCCTTGTAGTCCATTCCGTGGTGAATGTCAAAGCGATTCCATAAATCACCGCAAATGACAACTCCCCCAAAACCTAAATCTTTAATTATGCGTAGATTTTCCATGTTAATTCCGCCTTGTGCATAAACGTGTCTGTCTATTAATCCATGTCTAGCTGCATCTTTTAAAGATTCAAGACTAAATGATGTTTTTTCGTTCAGATTTGTTTGACTATCAAATATGTTACGTAATAATACATAGTCTGATTGTTTTTTTGCAACTTTAAGTTCGTCTAAATTACGACATGTTCGACTTACATTGCCTTTATATCCTATTGGTAATTCGGATGTGGCATTGTCAATGTGAATACCTTTTAGCCTGTATTCCTCTTTTAGATAGAAATGCTCATGTACAGTTATGCGCTTTCGACAGTAATCAGAAAGAAGTGTTAACAGGCGTTCGGAATACATGGGGGCTGAGTTTGGCTTGTAAAGATGCAAGTTTTCCAGTCCCTCTTCGAACAATGTTGTAAGAATCTTGTCTTCTTCCACGAAAAACGTGGGTTTGGTCATTATTATGAGTTTCATTTCTCAAATGTCTCTATTCTGAACTGCAAACTTACATAAAAAAATCCATTTAACCGATTGTTTATTGAAAAAAAGTTCAGAATGTACAAATCTTTTGATTATAATTGTTTGAGCGTCTTTATTTGTGCATAGTTAGAACTGCTTTTATTCAAAATATCACATATTTTTTTTAATTTTGCACTGAAATTAATAAATGTAGAAAAATATGTTTGATACTTATTTAGGTAAAACACCTATTTATATATTAGAGGAGAAGCGCTTGCGTAAGAATTTGCAAATGATTTCAGAGATAGCGCGAAAGGCAGATTTGGATATTATCCTGGCTTTTAAGGCATATGCTTTATGGAAAACATTTCCGGTTTTCAGAGAGTATATAAACTCAACAACAGCAAGTTCGTTAAATGAAGCTCGTTTGGCAAACGAAGAATTTGGAACTTTGGCACATACATACTCGCCAGCATATACAGATTATGAGATAGAGGAAATATCTCGTTGCTCTAGTCATTTGACTTTTAATTCACTTGGTCAATTAGAGAGATTAAAGAAAAAAGCAATGTTTGCGAATCCTAAATTGTCAATAGGATTAAGGGTAAATCCTGGATATTCGGAAGTTGAAACACTTTTGTATAATCCTTGTGCTCCTGGAACACGTTTTGGGGTTACACCAGATAAACTACCTGACATATTACCTTCAAATGTAGAAGGTTTTCATTGCCATTGCCATTGCGAGAGTGGGGCCGATATATTTCAGCGTACTTTAGTAAGAATAGAGGAAAACTTTGGTAAATGGTTTGAACAACTGAAATGGATTAATTTCGGAGGAGGCCATTTGTTGACAAGGGATGATTACGATGTTGGCTTGTTTGTTGATATTATGAATGATTTTCATTCGCGCTATCCTCACTTAAAAGTTATAATAGAGCCAGGTAGTGCTTTCGCATGGCAAACAGGTTCACTTCTGGCGCATGTTGTAGATGTCGTAGAGGATAAAGGGATAAAAACTGCTATATTGGATGTTAGTTTTACTTGTCATATGCCAGACTGTTTGGAAATGCCTTATTACCCTGAAGTTAGGAATGCAGAATGTGTGGATATAAGTATGGCAAACCAACCATGTACATATAGATTAGGTGGTAATAGTTGTTTGTCTGGTGATTATATGGGGGCTTGGCGATTTCCTGCACCTTTAAGTATTGGAGATATAATAATTTTTGAGGATATGCTGCATTATACAACAGTAAAGACAAATTCCTTTAATGGCATAAGTCACCCTGCAATAGGAATGCTTCGATGTGACGGTAAACTTGAAATTTTACGTGAATTTGGATATGAAGATTATAAAAATAGGATGGATTAGAACTTTTTTTTGAAAAAAGTTTGAAAATAATTTGTCAGTTCCGAAAAAAGCATTACCTTTGCAACCGCATTAAGAGAAATGCTTCTCACTTTGGGAATTCTTGCGGAAATAGCTCAGTTGGTAGAGCACAACCTTGCCAAGGTTGGGGTCGCGAGTTCGAGCCTCGTTTTCCGCTCAACATAATGAACAAAAAAGAGCATAAAGTGTGGACTTTATGGTTTAAAATGCCCAGGTGGCGGAATTGGTAGACGCGCACGTTTCAGGTGCGTGTGCCGAGAGGTGTGCAGGTTCGAGTCCTGTTCTGGGCACTCTTTTTTATTCAGCATGTTTATATGTTGGAGGGGTGGCGGAATTGGTAGACGCGCTACTTTGAGGGGGTAGTGTCAATTGTGACGTGTGAGTTCGAGTCTCATCCTCTTCACATTTAAAATTGCGGAAATAGCTCAGTTGGTAGAGCACAACCTTGCCAAGGTTGGGGTCGCGAGTTCGAGTCTCGTTTTCCGCTCTTTTTTCTTTTTTTTGATACTTTTAGGAAAACAACAGTATTTTTATTCATGAATTTATATTTAAGATATTTCGACAAGGAAATTCTTGTCAATAATGTTGATGATGCAATTGTATTCCTTAGCAATATAGATGAAATAGGAATGAATCCGATTCTTGAGCAGGATATACGTGATTATGCAGATAGTGATGTCTATTATCCTAAACGTTATAAAATCCGTCCTCGTGTTTATTTTATAATAATAAAGACAGAAGCTCAAACTATGCTGGATTTTAAGGAGAAACGGGCTGTTCATGCAGTCTCTGCTGAAAAGGAGAAAGTGTCGCCTGTTATTGCTCGCTTAAATGAAGAACAACTAGGATGGTATGAGGGGATTATAGATTTTAAACGAGTGCAGCAGGTTCCAGGTACTGGTAAATTTCAATATAGAGATACAAGGTTCGTTGCTCAATGTAAAGCCTATTCTGGTATTGATTGTTATAATCGTATTGTAGAACATTTGCGTCAACGTGTAGATGGACGAAGCCAGTTCCCTTCTGCAAAAGGAAAGAATTTTCAATTTAGATATCTTGGTGCATGTAAATAAACCTTTTAAATTTGTATGTCATGAATAAGGTAATGTTGATAGGAAATGTTGGAAACGAACCTGAAGTTAGATATGTAGATCAAGGTGTTGCTGTGGCACGCATTTCTTTGGCCACTACTGAGCGTGGTTATACTTTGCAGAATGGAACTCAAGTTCCTGATCGTACGGATTGGCACAATGTTATTTTGTGGAGAAAATTAGCAGAAGTAGTAGAGAAGTATGTTCATAAGGGTGACAAATTATATATTGAAGGTAGGGTTAGATATACAACTTATGATGACAAGCGAGGAGTCAGACATAATCTTACAGAAATATGGGCTGATAACATGGAAATGCTTTCGCCAAAAGCATCAGTGACAACAACTGCCACAGAAACTGAAGCTCAAAACCACACTTTGTCCACAGAGGATAAGGATTTGCCTTTCTGACCTATATAATGAATGCTAAAAGAGTTCTACGTTTTTTAAGGGACATAGCTGCTAACAATAATAAGCAGTGGTTTCAAGACAATAAGGAAGAATATTTATTGATAAAGGAGGAATTTGAAAATGCTGTAGCAGAGGCTATAGCATACATTTCTTATTTTGACCCATCTATTGCACGGTTAGATGTTAAAGATGTGACATATCGTTTTTATAGAGATACGCGTTTCTCGTCAGATAAGTCACCATACAAGAGGCATTTAGGGGCATACATTGCGGCACATGGGAAAAAGTCATTTCATGGCGGTTATTATATTCATATTGAACCTAACAATTGCTTTTTGGCATGTGGTTCATATTGGTTGCCAACCAACATATTGACTTCATGCAGAAATGAAATTATGGCTAATACCGAAGAGTGGCTTAATTGTGTTGAGTCCAAGGAGTTTCTTGATTATTTTGGTGGTAATGATAATTCTCTTATTACCGACAAGCAAGGCTTTGGTTTGAACCGACTTAAAACTTGTCCGTCTGGATTTCCAAGAGATTATAAATATATAAACTATTTAAGAATGAAGGACTATTGTTGCTGGCATCATGTAAGCGATGATTTTTTTGATGGTGATGACTGGTTGAGTGAGATGGGAAGTGTTTTTTGTGCAGCTAGACCTATGCTTGATTTTGTAAATAGTGTAGTTGATGATTACGAATAGTTGTTTGTTTTTTTACCGTCTTATTGTAGTCTCATTTATAATGTAAATATAGGGGCCGTTCTATTTTTTGCCAGAAATTAAAATTGTTTTATTGATTTTATTATTCAACCAATATTTACAAACAACATATTTTTGTTTGAAATCTATTCATAAGTTATTAAAATTTAGTAACTTTGCAAAAGTTTATAACTAACAAATAACAATATTTATTAATATGCCAAAACTAAAACATTTACTATTTGTTGCTGCATTGATGCCTATGATGGCTTTTGCCGCTGATGAACCGGAATGGAAGAATCCGGAAGTAAACCAGCAGAACCGTCTTGAGAGACGTGCTAGTTTCTTTGCTTTTGAGAATGAAAAACTGGCTCAAGGCGCAGACAAGACGAAGTCTTCTCGCTACGTATCACTCGAAGGTATGTGGAAATTCAATTTCGTAAAGGACTACACCGACCGTCCTCAGGATTTCTTCAAACCTGTTTTTGATGATTCAAAGTGGGTTGATTTCCCTGTTCCTGGACTTTTTGAGATACATGGATATGGCGACCGTATTTATAAGAATACATCATATTCATGGAATACCACTTTCCAAAGTAACCCTCCATATATCGGCGAGACAAACAATTATACAGGTTCATACCGTAAGACAATTGATGTGCCTGCCGATTGGAAAGGTTCTGAAATATTCATGCATGTAGGTTCTGCTACAAGCAACCTTAAAGTTTGGATTAACGGCAAATATGTTGGCTATAGTGAAGACGCAAAAATAGCAGCAGAGTTTAATGTAACTAAATATCTTAAGCCCGGCAAGAATCTTATAGCCATGCAGGTTATGCGTTGGTGTGACGGTTCATATCTTGAGGACCAAGACTTCTGGCGCTTTACAGGTATAGCAAGAGAAGTATATCTGTACTCAAGACCTAAGACCCATGTCAACGATATGACCATCGGTCAGGACTTGGTGAACGGATATAAAGACGGTAAGCTCGACGTTACTCTCGACATTGCCAACGGCAAGCGTGCCACTGTTGACATCCAACTTCTTGATGCTTCAGGTAAGATGGTTAAAGATGTTAAAGGTTTGGCAGGCATAAATCAAAAGACTCAGTCATACACTATTGAAAATGCCAACCCATGGACTGCAGAGACACCTTATCTATACACACTTAATATAACTCTGAAGCAGGGCGACAAGGTTGTTGAGGCTATCAGCCGTAAAGTCGGATTCCGCAATATCAAGATTGAAGGCGCTCAGTTCCTTATTAATGGTCAGCCTGTTCTTATCAAGGGTGTAAACCGCCATGAATTAGACCCAGATGGTGGATACGTGGTAAGCGTAGAACGTATGATTCAGGACATTAAGATAATGAAGCAGCTGAATGTTAATGCTGTTCGCACTTGTCACTATCCTGATGACCCACGTTGGTATGACCTTTGTGACAAGTATGGTCTTTATGTTACTGCTGAGGCAAACATAGAAAGTCACGGTATGGGTTATGGCGATGCCACATTGGCAAAGCGTGCCGACTTTGAACTTGCTCATCTTGAGCGCAACCAGGCTAATGTGAAGATATTTAAGAACCATCCTTCTATTGTTGTTTGGAGTCTTGGCAATGAAGCCGGTTATGGTCCAAACTTTGAAAAAGCATACGATTGGATAAAGGCTTATGACGCAACTCGCCCAGTTCAGTATGAGCAGGCACGCCAGAATGGCAAGACAGATATTTTCTGTCCGATGTATTATGGCTACCATGGTTGCGAAAGCTATGCTAAGGGTGACAACCCACGTCCGCTGATACAATGTGAGTATGCTCATGCGATGGGTAACTCTATGGGTGGATTCAAGGAGTACTGGGATTTGGTACGCAAATATCCAAAGTATCAAGGTGGTTACATCTGGGACTTCGTTGACCAAGGTCTTCGTGACAAGAGTCCTATTACAGGAAAGGAAATATTTACATACGGTGGTGACTACGGACGTTATCCTGCCAGTGACTACAACTTCTGTTGCAATGGTATAATTGCCCCTGACCGCCGTCTTAATCCTCATGCATACGAAGTGCAGTATTACTATCAGAACGTATGGATTACAGACAAGGGTTTGAAGGATGGAAAATTTGAGGTTTACAATGAGAATTTCTTCAAGACTCTTGACGACTTGACACTGGTTTGTGTTGTTCAGCCTATTGATATAAATAGAGCATATGTTGTTACCCAAGGCATCGACATCAATAACATTAAGCCACAGGAACGCAAACTTCTGCAGTCTTCACAGCTTAAAGAGGCAATAGCACAATATACATCACAGTATTCTGACAAGGAGATTGTCGTGAACTTCTACTTCAAGTCAAAAGATGCTCAGCCATTAATTGACAAGGGGCAGATTCTTGCAAAGCAGCAGTTCGTAGTACAAGAATATAAGTTCCCACAAGTTGCAAGCCAACCTACATCTGTTGACAAGGAAGAAACAGTTTCTTATATTGCCATGACAGCTGGCGGAACAACAATGACCGTAGGCAAGTGGACTGGCTGGATTGATTATCTCGACGTGAATGGGGAACCGATGTTGCTTGACCGCCGTTCTATTACTCCTGAATTCTGGCGTGCTCCAACCGACAATGACTTTGGTGCGAACTTGCAGCGCCGCTTTGCTGTATGGAAGAATCCGGAGATGAAGTTGAAGTCAGTAACTGCTAAAGACAATCAGGTGGTTTCTGTATTTGAAATGCCAGCTGTAAAGGCAACTCTTACTATGACTTACACAATCACAGCCGGCGGTGAGGTTATCATAAGTCAGAATATGGACGCCAACGAGCAGGAGAAAGTATCAGACATGTTCCGTTATGGCATGCAGTTGCAGATGCCAAAGTCATACGACAAGGTTATGTATCATGGCCGTGGACCAATTGAGACTTATGCAGACCGTAAGAATAGTGAGTTTATAGGTAAGTACGAAGGAAACGTGAGTGAACAGTACTATTCTTATATACGTCCACAAGAAAGTGGTAACCATGCTGACATTCGTTGGTTTGGCGTGTATAACAGCAAGTCTGGCAAAGGTCTGAAGTTCTATTCTGTAGCGCCAATGGAATGTAGTGCACTGCCATATCTGGTAGAAGATCTTGATGATGGTTGGACAAAAGATAAGTCATGGGGCCGTCATAGCGGCGACTTGGTAGAGCGTCCGCTTACTCAGGTTCACATACAGCAGCACCAGCAAGGTCTGGCATGTGAAAATTCATGGGGTGCATGGCCATTGCCACAGTATCGCATCCCTTATAAAGACCGTGAATTCGTATTCGTTATTAAACCATTTGATGCAAACAAATAAACGGTTGATAGTTATCTGTGCTGTGCTGCTGCCTTTATTGGTGGCAGCACAGTCTCTTTTTGTTGTTATAGACAACAAGCAGCAGAAGTTTCATAAACAAATCCCTGCTGCAAATTATAGCGGTATAGCCAATATCGGAAACAATCGCTTTGCCTTAGTTGACGATAAATCCACGGACGATGGTTATTATATTTTTCAGATAAATATCGATGATGCAACAGGCAAGATAGAAGACGTTGTCAACGAAGGATTTGTAAAAACATCAAACGGCAATACTGACCTTGAAGGAATTGCATACGTACCTGACAAAGATAGTATATACACCAAAGGAGAGAAGCACACAGGAATAGAATCTTTTACATATAACCAGCATACGCATCGTTTTTGGACAACTACAGAAATCCCTTTGCCTTCCGACGGTAAACCGGCAAACCCTCTGAATCCTGTCAGGAATCTTCTACGACTTGTTTCTTATGACGATGATATGAACAGAGTGGGAGAGTATCTATATGAAATGGATGTGCCGGAGGCAAAGAAAATGGGTAGTAACTATGTTTTTGGCGTAAGTGAACTGTGTGCTTTAGACGATGGTAAGCTCTTGGTCTTGGAACGTGAGTTTTATGTTCCAAAATTAAAGATAGGCGCATGGTGTAATTGCAAGATATTTGTTGTAAATCCTTCAGGAAAAAGTGTCAACAAGGTATTGCATAAATCCTTATTATGGAAGTCAAAATCCCGATTGTCGTTGTTCAAACGAGGATTGGCAAATTATGAAGGTATGTGTCTTGGCCCATATTTAAGTAATGGAAATAGATTGTTGTTGCTTGTTGCAGATTCTCAATGTCGGTATAAAGGACTTTTAAGTGATTGGTTTAGGACACTCGTTCTTGAGTTAAAAACTGAAGACGATGACAAATAGATTAACTAATAGAGGTAATAAAGCTAAACGCATTGTCTTATAGATAAAAGTGATGCATTTAGTCATTAAAAATGCACCATTTAGCATTGCTAAACGATAGGTTTAAGTATGCTAAATGGTACATTTATTTTTTAGATTTTTTAATCCAAATGGAAAACTTCTTGAAGTGGGATAGATACAGGAGAATTGTCAGGATTTACTTCCATAATGTCTGCCATCATGTCCCACCATTTTTGGGTTATTGGGTCAACATTTTCAGTATCTTGACTATTCCCTTCTTTTGAGCACTCTTGATATGCAAATAAAATGTTGGTGTCTTTGTCCCAGAATATACTATAGTTGCCTACTCCTTGTTCTTTAATCATTTCTACGAGTTCTGGCCAAATTGCGGCATGTCTCTTCTCGTACTCAGCCTCACATCCAGGCTTGAGGTACATTTTGAATCCGAATCTTTTCATTGTTTTAAGTGTTTTAATTTTTATTTAGCTAATGATAAATAGTAACCTAATCGGTATATGTTGAAAAGCCATATGCGCGGTTTGTCTTTTATGAGACGGTTTCTTATGCCCTTTTTTGTTTTTTTGAAAACAAAATTGAAAATGAATTCTAATGGCTTAATTTGTCTTATTTTGTTTGACATTTCAAGTAATTGGTTGTAACCTGAAAGTTCTTCGCGAAATGTAAATAATGTTTGTAATCCCACTTCTGTTTTATTTATGAAATCTGCATTTTCTTCAAACACCTCAAAACTTAGAGGGTTGTCTATATGGCAAATCTCTATGTTGTTTAATGAAAGGGCCTTTCCAAATAAAACATCCTCATAACCATACTTTTTAAATCTTTCATCAAATGGGTTGTTTAGCATAATCTCTCTTGCAACCAAGAAATTTGCAGTATGGAAATTCTTGTATGGATTTCTTTGACGTAGTGTATGATTGAGTTTGTTCTCATTATTCTTCTCATAAGCATATCTTAGATTGTTCCCGAGCGTATGAGAATCTCCTCTTATAATAATACCGCCATAAATTATTGATTCGCATGGGCAATCTATATATTTTTTTAAATAATCCTTCGATGGAATGACCATATCGCTATCAATAAATATCAGATATTTGTATCGGCTCTTGGAAACCAAAAAATTACGTATAGATGCTCTGCCTATGTTTTTTTTGTTTATAATATGTTGACAGTTTGAATATTCTGTAATTGTATTGTTAATGTTAATTGTGTTATAATCATCAGAGCCATCTTCTGCTAAAATAATCTCATATTTTATATTTAGCAGGGATGCTTGTTGGTTTAATTCTTGAATAAGGTCAAGACAAGAATTATTATATGTTGGTATCAGAATAGATAATTCAGTCTTTGGTTTAATAGTCATATCTTCTTTTTTTCTAGAATACAAAAATAGACAAAATAAATTAGATAAGGAAATTTTATCTGTTTTATTTGGATAATAAATCTCAAAATATTAATTTTGCCGGCGTTAAATAAAAATAGTTATGATAAATTCTTGTATGAAATTATTGGCATTAACAATAATGTTGATGTTTGCAAGTGATGTTAAGGCGCAATTTGATTTAGGTAATGTTATTAGTGGAGTGTTAGGCGGAAAGTCTGACAATACAATAAAAACAGATAAATCATCTTCTAACGATTTAATTAGCGGACTCACCTCGATATTCTCTTCTAAGAAGCAGGCGTCAGAGAAGTCTATTGTGGGAACATGGGTATATGCCGAGCCTGCAATTGTTTTGAAGTCAGACAACATTCTAAGCAACGTAGCAGCTAAGGTGGCTGCTGGCAAGATTGAAGACAAGCTTGCAGGCGTGCTTTCAAAGTATGGCATCAAGGAAGGCATGCTGTCGATTACTTTCAACGAAGACGGCACTTTCACAGAAACCATAGGCAAGAAGACCATCAAGGGCAAATGGACAGTAAAGGATTCTAAGCTCAACCTTACGTTCGGTACGTTGAAGTCAAAGACCATTCCTATAACAACGCAGTTGGAAGGTAACCAGCTTCTCTTTGTTACTGATGCATCTAAACTTTTGGATTTTGTTAAGAACATAAGCAGCAAGTCAAGTAATTCTAACATCAAGACTATTACGAAGTTGATGGACAATGTTACTGGCATGCAGGCAGGACTTACAATGAAGAGGAAGTAGGTGAACTGCTTCTGGAATCAAAGAGTCTTAATTAACGTTAAATATTAGGACTTGCGCTATGTGTGTATGCACGAATGTGCTTGATTATTAGTAACTTTGCAGCCGCTATTACGAGATAATGGCATGAAATTCAATTTTTAACAACTAAAATTATTTTAAACAATGGCAACAAAAATCAGATTGCAGCGCGGCGGTCACAAAGGTTACGCAGTTTATCGTATCGTAATCGCTGATGCAAGAGCACCACGTGATGGTAAATTTACTGAGAAGATTGGTATGTATAATCCAAACACAAATCCTGCCACAGTAGATTTGAATTTCGAGCGTGCACTTTATTGGGTTGAGACAGGTGCTCAGCCAACAGACACTGTTCGCAACATTTTGAGCGGTGAGGGTGTTTATCTTATGAAGCACCTCCGTGGCGGTGTTAAGAAGGGTGCATTCGACGAGGCTACAGCTCAGAAGAAGTTTGACGCATGGAAGGCTGACAAGCAGAAGGGTCTTGAGGCATTCTGCGCTGCTGAGGCTAAGGCTAAGAAAGAGGCTGCCGCTAAGGCACTTGAGGCTGAGAAGAAGGTTAATGCAGCAATTGCACAGAAGGTTGCAGAAAAGAAGGCTGCCGCTGCTGCCGCACAGGCAGAGGCTGCTGCTGAAGCTGCAGCAACTGAAGAAACTCCAGCTGAAGAGGCTTAATAGCCTGCAGATGGCACTTGCGTGCTAAAGAATAAGGTCGGACATCAGTTCCGACCTTTTTTCGTATATAATGTTTCGTATTGTCGTGCCACTTTCAGATAGTCGTGGTGCTTGTTTATGTAGTCTATGCTTTGACGTTTCAGTTGCTGTATCCTTTCAGGGTGCAACACCAGTTGTTCCAACTCCTCATAGACGCTGTTGTAATTAGGCAAAACGTTGACTATCGGCTTTAACTGCTCTTCGTTCAATATCTCGTAGTTTTCAGGTTCGCCACCTCCAACGCATATTATGCCTTTCGACATGGCAAGCAGCGGATTCATCGACGGTGTATAACTATACAGTTGGTCGAGTAATGCATCGCTGCCGTTCATCATCTTTTCGTATTCATTGAACGGAATACCCTCAGCTTTCAGCAGTTCCACCCGCTCGGGATATTTCTTCACGATGTCTTCGGCTGCCTTTAGCATAATGTCCGTACCCTTATATTCGCTTCTGCCCTTACTTATGCCGATAAATAGACGCAGTTTGTTGTAGCTCGTAATGGTTATGTCTGCTTGCGGTTTTATGGGGTAGGGGATGAATGTTGTTTTGTCGGGGAACACCGGAGCATAGCAAACATGGTATTCATATAAACCGGTTATGATGCCATCGCAGTCATTGGCAATAAATTTGTTTAGTCTTTCCTTTGCAGACCCGAGCCAATCCTTGCGTTCCTTCACGGCATCGGCATTGTCGCGCTCCTCATTTCCTATATTGAAGTCGCTATATCTTAATGGTTTTTTGTATGTGCACGTATGCACCCAATACCAATCCATGCCGAATGCACCAAGAAACACTTTCTTATTGTGCTGCCTTAGATATTTGTAGAAGAAGAAGAGGCGTTCTGCTTTTAATTCAAAGAACAAGGGATTGATAAGTTGTACAACATCATAATTCCTCATCTTTGGCAACAGGGCGTAGAGTCTGCACAAGAGCCAGAATCCGCTCAATTTACCAGATTTTCTGGATACGTCTATGTCTCTCTTGTAGTTTTTCCAAAAATCACCATTAGATATTACGGTTACTTTATGTCCTAACTCTCTCAAACCTTCAGCCAGAGTGGCATGTACATTACTATATTCCCCGAGTAAAAGTATTTTCATCTCTCTCTCTTTAATAATGGTAGTATTTGTATTAATGCAATTTGTCCAAATTTGTATTTAGACAGTAATCTGAAAAGGCTATATTTAATTGTATATTTTTTGTTTGGTAAAGGAAACAAACCAAGTCTTTCCAAATCTTTAAGTTCTTTATTCAGATATTCAATCTCGTTGGTCTCTATCATTATTTTATAAATGTAGTCCATCGTTAATTGGTGCACTCTTCTTTGTAATGCCAGGCTGTATTCGTTGTCGAATGATTGGACTTTTTTATTAAGTTCCTTAATAATGAATTTTAAATCAGTAATTCTTTTAATAATGTCATGTTGATTTTTTGACGATGTGATAGACCTTGGGCGTTCTCTGTAATAATATGCATTTATATTTGTACAAATAATTCTATTTGCTTGTAACAATAACAATGGGGTAAATTCTTCGTCTTCGTGGTAAATGCTTTTGGTAAAACGTAATTTATGTAGTATTGATTTTTTAAATAGGTATCCACATGCGGTTGCATGAATATTAGAGTCTCGTAAATGGTTGGGACCAGTTGTAATTCGATAACTATTATCTTTTGATTCAGTTGTTTTGTTTGATAGTTTAAAGATGAGCATGTCAACTTCATTTCTTTTTAGAAGACTTATGCATTTCTCATATCCGGACTTTATGATGGTGTCGTCACCGTCAATGAATTGAATATATTTCCCATTTGCTATGCTTATTCCTTTGTTTCTTGCTTCACTAAGTCCTGCGTTATCCTGTCTTATGTATTTAATTCTGTTTCTTTGCTTTGCCAAATAATCCATAGGATTTTGGTCCGAACCATCATCAATCAAAATTATTTCAAATTCTTCATTATTTAAAGATAATGATAATAGACTTTCTACACATTCTTTAAGCATGTGTAAAGGTATATTGTAATAGGTGATGATAAAACTGATTAATGGCATTTGACAAAGCGATGGAAAAATTTGTTTATTTTGCATAGATTTGTGATTCCCAGAATATTGAGCAAGCGTGCTTTGAGTCTGTTCTTATGGGACAGGTTGTCGTATTTGGTAATTGGTATAGATTTAAAGATGGGTGAATCTCCTGTCATTTCGTAAACGTCCATTTGAATATTTACAACATGCATTATATATTTCGCATCACCTTTAATTTCAGGATAATGATGGTGCATTAAATTATAGTGCGCCATTAGCAGCATTCTTAATTCATTTCCACCAGCATTTGACGTTATGCTATTGGGATTCCAACAATAATTATAGTAGCCAATGTCTGTTGTTGCAATAATCTTTGCTTTTTTTGTAAGTAACGGTAAAGTCCACATGTCTTCAAAAACTTTGCCTTGGGGATAATGTATATTTTCAAATAAAGTTCTTTTGTAAATTTTATTACATGCATACGAATGGTTATATGCAAAGCCTTCGGTCCAATATCTTGATGAATCAGTATAAGATGTGTCATTAAAAGACAAACACTTTTCTTCATCTTTGCGTTTGAATCTTATCCCATATTCTATGATGTCGTATTCTGGATGTTCTGTAAGCTTGTTCATAAGCTTTCCGTAAACTCCATGGTCAATATAATCATCAGAATCGACAAAGGTAATATAATCACCAGTTGCTATACGGATTCCCGCATTGCGTGCATCACTTAACCCGCCGTTAACCTTATGTACAACAGTAATACGTTTGTCTATTTCTGCTAATCTGTTACATAATTTTGGACAATCGTCAGGAGAACCATCATCAACAAGAATTATTTCAATGTCTTCATAACTCTGCCCAAGTATGCTCTTGACACATTTGTCAAGAGTGTCAGGTACACAATATACGGGGATGACGATGCTTAGTTTCATATAAACTATATCTTTATCTCAAATATATAACGTTTAAAAATGTAATATATTTTGAAGTAGAGTTTTATGTAAATAAAAAACTGATTAGTTTCCTAATCAGTTTTTGAGGTGCCTGGCGGATTCGAACCGCCGTAGACGGTTTTGCAGACCGTAGACTAAGCCACTCATCCAAGGCACCATTTCTTATTTGCGGTTGCAAAGGTAGCATTTTATTTTCATTTCCACAAATTTTTTAAATTGTTTTTTTGATGGACGGATTATTTTGTTCCTCTTTTTGCTCCTTAATCTTGCAACAGTCTGTTTTTTGTTGCTGTAAATGACACCCAGGGCAGTTGTTACATTGGTTGTGAGGCCTTTTGAATGTTTTGTGTATTAGGCGGGAAGCATAAATTATACTACATATAATAATGGTTGAGACAATTATTGATTGCATTTTATATAAATATTATACTCGTGTTCAAAATTTGGCGTAAAAAGTCCAGTGCCTAACTCTTTGTTGATTTCGTTAATAGGCCAAAAACGACCTTCAGTTAACTCTGTTTTATTAGGTGTTATAGAATTGTTATATATTGTTTTAAATACATAAATCAATTCTTTCTCTATTGGACTTTCGTAAATGTAATTTGCAATAAGTTGTGGCTGGAAGCTAACGACGCCTATTTCTTCTTGCGTTTCTCTTTGTAGTGAAGTGTATATGTCTTCTCCCCAAGCAACGTGGCCGCCTACAGATGTATCCCATTTGTTGGGTTGTATTTCTTTCCAGTTGGGGCGTTTTTGTAAATATAATTCGCCTTTGTTATTGAATACATGTAAGTGAACGACAGGATGTAATATCTTTGAACCATTATGTGCTTCAAGTCGCTCTGTAACCCCTATGATATTTCCGTTAACATCAACAATGGGTATTCTCTCTTCTGTCTTGTCCATTTAGAATTGTTTGTTTGTTAGTTTCCGAAGCAGTACTTTGTTTATTGTCTGGATTTTTCTTCGCCTTTTCTCGATGTCTTCGCGTACATTATTTATATTATTAAAGAAATCAGAGAATGCATTCAGCAAGAAGTTAGAAGGCGTGGTGTCTTCTGTTACATTTGGATTGGTGACAACCTTGATGCCGCTTTTTTCAATATGAATGTCAATTTCTGTACCAGTCATGATTGGATCGCCGTCAAAGTGAATTGCGTTTGGGCGATCTCTGTGTATATGTATTTTCTTTGTTTTGAATGTTTTTATTTTAGAATTTTTATCCAAAGTCTTGTTGAACATGTCAAAACTAATTTGTGGTGCGTCAAAGGCAGTAAATGGTTCCATGATAATTACATCCAAGTACCCATCGTTCATAGAGGCTTTTGGCGCTATGTATGCATTGTTTCCGTATTGTGACGCATTAGCACATGCTATTAAAAAAGCATTATATTTTTTTGAACCGGTTTCGTCAATAACTTCATATGTTTCTGGTTTGTACTTTAGACCTTCTTTTAAAACGTTTTCAACGTATGTGATTGGTCCTCGTTTTCCTGCTTCTGCAAACTTGAAACTTATAAATGCGTCAAACCCCATTCCGCAGGTACAGAAGAATGGCAGATCGTTAATCACTCCATAATCAAGGGAGTCAATATTGCAATGGTTTAGTATTTCTATTGATTTTTTGATATCAATAGGTATACATAAATGCCTGGCTAGTCCATTGCCTGAACCGCAGGGGATAATTCCTAATGCTGTATTTGAGTGTATGAGTGAACGTGCAACCTCATTTACGGTACCGTCTCCTCCTACAGCAACAACAATGTCTTTGCCATCTTCAACGCATTTGCGTGCAATTACAGATGCGTGTCCGGCATACTCAGTAAAACATACTTGGTAGTTAAACTTGTTGCAATCAAGCGTGTTCTCTATGATTTTGGGAACAACATCCTTGTTGTTTATGCCAGATTTTGGATTGAGTATAAATACAATGCTAAGTTTCTCGTTCATAAGATTACAAAGTTACAAAAAACAATTGGATTAATTTTGTGAAAACGATTAAAAAACAGGAAATATTACATTTATTACGTTTTTTATTCATGTTTTGATAAAAAATGTGTAACTTTGCATTCTGTTAGTAAACAACAAAGATTTATACCGATATAAAATGGGACAATTACAAGAAAGATATAAGCATTATCGTGAGCCGCAAAAGTTTATGGAAGCAGGGCTGTATCCATATTTCCGTGCAATTACGAGTAAACAGGGAACTGAAGTCGAGATGGAGGGACATCGAGTTTTGATGTTTGGTTCCAATGCCTATACAGGTCTTACTGGTGACGAGCGAGTTATTGCAGCAGCAAAAGATGCCTTAGATAAATATGGTTCAGGTTGTGCAGGTAGTCGTTTCCTTAATGGTACTCTTGATTTACATGTTGAACTTGAAAAGGAACTTGCTGATTTTGTTGGTAAAGATGATTGTCTTTGTTTCTCTACAGGATTTACTGTAAATTCAGGAACGTTAGCAATGGTTGTAGGTCGTGGAGATTATATAATATGTGATGATCGCGATCATGCAAGTATAATCGATGGACGTCGCCTTTCTTTTGCTCGCCAATTGCATTATAAACATAATGACATGGCGGATTTGGAAAATATATTGAAAGGATTGCCACAGGATGCTGTAAAATTAATTGTTGTAGATGGAGTGTTCTCTATGGAAGGGGATTTGTGTAAACTGCCTGAAATAGTTGAACTGAAGAAGAAATACAATTGTTCTATAATGGTTGATGAGGCTCATGGTGTAGGAGTCTTTGGCCGTCAAGGCAGGGGAGTGTGTGATTATTTTGGATTGACGGATGAGGTTGATTTGATTATGGGTACATTCTCTAAGTCGCTTGCAAGTATTGGAGGTTTTTTGGCAGGTGATGCTGATACTATTAATTATTTACGTCATGCATGTCGTACGTATATTTTTAGCGCATCAAATACACCTGCTGCTACAGCTGCGGCAAAAGAAGCTTTGCGTATATTAAAAACTGAACCGGAAATCCTTGATAATTTATGGAAAGTTACCAAGTATGCCTTAAAACGTTTCCGTGAGGAAGGTTTTGAGATTGGTGATACGGAAAGTCCAATAATACCTCTTTATGTTAGAGATGTTGATAAGACTTTCTTGGTAACAAAATTAGCATTTGATAATGGCGTTTTTATAAATTCTGTAATTCCGCCGGCTTGTGCACCACAAGATACGCTTGTTAGATTTGCTTTGATGGCAAATCATACAGAAGAACAGGTCGAAAGAGGTGTTCAAATATTAGCAAAAATATTCAGGGAGCAAAAAATTATAAAATAATTGCTTAAAAATTTGCAAGGCTCAATATTTATTAGTACCTTTGCAACCGCAAAACAGAAAGATATAAAGAATAGTTTTGTAAACGAGGTGTAGCGCAGTTGGTAGCGTTCCTGGTTTGGGACCAGGCTGTCGCAGGTTCGAGTCCTGTCACCTCGACAAATAGGAACCTTTATCGGTTCCTATTTTTTTTATTTTTTCATTTTTATTTGGTTGTAATATACATTTTGATTACCTTTGCGAATATATTAAATTTTAGCAAATGATTGGTTTTCTCAAACAAGTTATAATGACATCTGCAATGTTGCTTTGTACGTTGGCAATTAATGCAATAGATGAAACACGTACATTTAATGTAATAAATGCTTCCAATGGTCTTATTGACAATAGTGCTCAGACGATTTTGTGCACTCAGTCTGGGCGTATCATTGTAACAACAATTGGACATATAAACATTTATGATGGAACGAAATTCTCACATTTTGATTCAGAATCGGGTGGCTTATATACATTGGCAAATTATAATGGAAATTATCATTTGTATTTTGATAAACATAGGCGTTTATGGTTAAAAAACAAACAAACAGTTACATGTGTTGATTTGATGACCGAGAAATGTGTGGCCGACATTGGTAATATATTTAGAGCGGAGGGTGTCACACGAGTTGTTGATGATATGTTTGTTGATTCAGACGGCGAGCTATGGCTGGTTTCTGATGGGAAATTATATGGTAAAAGTGGAAGTGTTATAATAGATCTGCCTGTAGGTCATGAACTGCAAGACTTTGATGTCGCAGCAGATAGGGCATGCTGCTTTTATAGCAATGGTGAGGTCTTTGCATTTAGTCTGAAGTCTTCCGAACTATTATATAGTTCTAATGCATATGACGTAGATGTGGTGCCAGGCTATGATAGAACTTCTGTAATTAAGCGTTATGGAGATAAGATATTCCAGATTAGAAATGGTGTTAAGGGTGCAGTTCTTATGTGGCTGGACGCAGCATCTGGATATTGGACTCATATAAAAACTCTTGATTATAAAATGAATAATATGGCTATTAACAGGGATAATTTATATATAGCATCTGCTTATGGCTATTGGATATATGATATAGAGACTTCTGAAATGCAACATTTTGAGATGTTGAAAATGGTTGACGGCAGTGAGTTGTTGACAGATATAAATACAATTCAATTTGATAATCAGGATGGTATGTGGATAGGAACGGAAAAGCGAGGTTTGCTTTATTCACAACCATTACCATCACCTTTTAAAGCACTATCTTGGAACAGTCCGCTTGCTTCCAAATATGCAATTATGATGGATACTATGGATATCTTAGAAACTACTGCATATGGAAAGAATGTTAATTGTGCATATAAAGATAGTAGAGGATGGACCTGGGTTGGTACTTATTCTGGATTAAAAATATATAAGCCTCAAGGCGGAACTCCTGTTGTATTGACAAAACATGATGGTTTGATGAATGAGGTGATACATTCAATTGTTGAAGATAAGAATAAGCACATGTGGGTTAGTACAAGCCATGGCATATCATGTATAGTAATGCGGGGCGATTCTGTTCTTAACATTAATAGTTATTTGGAGGAAGACAATATTCCTACAGAAACTTTTTTGTTGGGGAAAGCATTGGTTGTAGATTCTTCGGGAACAATAGCAATGCAAGCAATAGATCATGTGCTGGCCTTTAATCCCAATCTTACTACATTAATAGACAATCCTTATGTTTTGACTCCTCAGTTGGTAAAGTTATCAGTTAATGGAAATGAAGTTGCTGCAGGTACAGAGATTGAAGGGGATGTATTATTAGATAAGGCAGTATATATAACTCGTGAGCTGAATTTAAACTATAATCAAAATACTGTAGAACTGACTTTTTCTGCACTGAATTATTTTAGACCAATACAAACCTATTATAAAGTAAGGGTAAGTGATGTGCATGACGAATGGCAGGTCCTTTCGTACTTTAACTCTGATGGCTTAGTTGATAGAAACGGTCTTTTGCATTTGCCCTTAACAGGTCTTGCCCCTGGGTTATATAAGATTGAAGTCATGGCGTCTATGTATCCTTATTCATGGAAAGGTGAACCATTGGTTTTTACAATCAATGTCAATGAACCATGGTGGCGTACCCGCATTCTTTATCTCTTTGTTGTTGCCGTTTTAATAGCGCTTGTGGTTGGAAATGTTATTTATTATAATCGTAATTATCGAATGCGCGTCAAGTATAATAATGAAGAGCGTGACGTAATAAAGCGTATAAGGAACTTTATTGATCGCTGCGAGTCTTTTAAGGGTGAGATTCTTTCCCCAAGATCAAGTGTTGCAGGACTCGATGATGTGGATGAAAAGACAGATGTTAATAAGGAATTTGTAAATATGATACTCAAGCTGATGCCGCTTTTGACTATTGACCAAGAACCGACAGCACGCTCCTTAATCAAAAGGTCTGGGTTGTCTTCTGAAGAGTTCTATAAACTTATTTCAGAAAATATTTACAAGAATCCTAGATTGTTGGTCTTATCTATGCGTTTGGAGAATGCTAGCGATTTATTGGTGAAAACAGAAAAGCAAATAGGAGAGATAGCACAAGAATGTGGTTTTTTGACAGTTGAATTCTTTGCTGATGCATTTGCTCGTCAATATGGGATGCTGCCTAATGAATATAGGACAAGTTTTAAGGATTAAATATTAATTGCCTATAACAAACCAATTGCCAACCTCGTGCACTTGTAGGTCGATAATAAATGTAAACCTGGTATCTGTTCTCTGTCTGATAAAATGATCCTTCAGTCTCCGGATTAGTAATTGTTCCATCACTAAGTTGTTGGAGGTATTGGTAGGAATAGTACCCTTGTTTATGCATTATAACGGCTTCATAGCATTTTTCGTTATTATTATATCTCATGGCATAACAGTTCCTATCCTTGTCTGATGCCCATTCTCCATCAACATAAATGTCTCCATTCTCTATTTGCGGAGACTTTAATTTATAGTTTACAAATACGTAGTCACAAGTAAAATCGTTGTCAATGTTATCGCTATTGCGTATATAGAAATAGCCATTTGCGTCTTCGTCATATAAATAATGGTTGCGTGGTTCATTAACAAAAGGATATGCTTGGTAATGGGTACCGTCCCATTTTATTTGGTCAATACCCATAGTGGGATGACTTAGTGCTAAAATCTCGTATTTGTGATATTCATTTCCTGCGTTAAATATTAGATTTTTGTTGTGGTCCCATATCAACCCTTTGCCTGTGATAATATTGGGTTCAGGACAAATTACCTTAGTGTGTTGATTGTTGTTTTGGGTAATGACTGTAAATATTTGTTCTTCGTGGTTGGTTACAGGAAGTTTATTATAGTTCAAGTATATTGATAACTGCTGATGGCTTTCGTTTATGTCAATATCTGTATTGGTTGTAGCTTTTAGCTCTACACTCATTTGTGGGTCAACAACCATGAACATTGTTTCAAACATTATTTCATTGTTGTTGTCTTCATCGTATATGGTTAATTTGTAGTTTCCACTAAGCTTTAATCTACATTTATCATTTGGTATCTCAAATTTATAATGGGTGTACAAGATAGTTGTGTTTATTGAATTCTGATAATTCTCAATAGCGTTATCGTTAAATCCTTCTAAATAATCACTTTCAAATAAATCATCAGATTCAGACCAGTCTGTTCCGCAATGTTGAATGTGATACTTAAAACTGTGGTAGTCATGAGATAATTCGTCAAAACTTATCCTCAGAATATCGTTGCTCTTTAGAACCATTATGGGTGGGGACAGCCAATCGTTGTTCACGATTGCCTGTACGGTCTTGATTCTTTGTGAATGTATTATGCTGTTTTTGGCATAAGCACAGTATGAAATAATGAGCATTAATGCAAGGAAAATATTTCTCATACTAATGTTGGATTTCTTGTCTTAAAAAAATAGGCGTATATCCCTTATCACTTTGAGCAACTTCTTCTGGAGTGCCGACAGATAGAATCATGCCTCCGTTTTTGCCTCCCTCGGGTCCCATGTCAATTATATGATCCGCTAATTTAATAACATCCATATTGTGCTCAATAATAATGACAGTATTTCCGCGATCTACAATCTTTTGCAAAACTTCCATTAATATGCGTATATCCTCAAAATGCAAACCAGTAGTTGGTTCGTCAAGGATATAAAGTGTTTTACCTGTGTCTTTCTTGCTTAACTCCGTTGCAAGTTTAACACGTTGGCTTTCTCCGCCAGATAGTGTTGTTGATGGTTGACCTAATTTTATATAACCTAACCCAACATCTTGTAACGTTTTAATTTTTCTAAGAATATCAGGGACGTTTTCAAAGAAGCTGACTGCTTGATTAATGGTCATGTTAAGAACGTCAGCAATAGATTTGCCTTTGTATCTAACTTCCAATGTTTCTCTGTTATAACGTTTACCATGACATACTTCGCATGGTACCATTACATCTGGCAAGAAATTCATTTCAATGGTTTTATATCCATTACCTCCACATTCTTCGCAACGTCCACCTTTGACATTAAATGAAAAGCGGCCAGGTTTGTATCCTCTGATTTTTGCTTCTGGGAGATTCACATACAAAGAACGTATGTCACTGAACACTCCTGTGTATGTCGCAGGATTTGAACGTGGGGTACGACCTAACGGACTTTGGTCAACGTTTACTATTTTGTCAATATGCTCAATACCTTCAATACTTTCATATTGCATCGGACTTTTTTGCGACCTGTAAAAATGTTGACTTAAAATAGGTTGTAATGTCTCATTTATAAGTGTTGATTTCCCGGAACCGCTGACACCTGTAACTACTATCAATTTCCCTAATGGGAAGCATGCGTCAATTTTCTTAAGATTGTTTCCTGATGCACCTTTTAATACTATAAATTTGTTATTCCCTTGTCTTCTATTTTCAGGAACCTCAATTTTATTTATGCCGGTAAGGTAATTGGTTGTTAATGTATTCGCTTCAATATCATTAAGCATCTTTGAAGGTGGTCCCTGAAAAACAACATGTCCTCCTTTTGAACCTGCTTTAGGACCGATGTCAATAATATAATCGGCAGAGAGCATCATGTCTTTGTCATGCTCAACGACAATAACGGTATTGCCGATATCTCTTAACTGTTTTAGAGATTGTATTAGTTTCTCATTGTCTCGTTGGTGCAATCCAATACTGGGCTCATCTAGTATATATAGAACATTTACTAGCTGTGAACCAATTTGAGTTGCTAGTCTTATACGTTGACTTTCTCCCCCCGAGAGACTAACAGACTGCCTATTAAGTGAGAGGTAGTCTAATCCAACTTCCAAGAGAAAACCTACTCTTGTCCTAATCTCTTTCAATATTTCACTGGCAATATGTTTTTGATTCACTTCTAAATGCTCTTCAACGCAATCAAGCCATTTTGCTAGTTCATTGATATCCATATCCGCCAACTCTGCAATGTTTTTATTCCATACACGGTATGATAGTGCTTCCTTGTTTAATCTTTTTCCATTGCATTCTGGACACAGGCATGTGGCAAGAAACTGATCAGCCCATTTCTGACCGCTTACAGTTTCGTCATTGTCCATGATATTACGTAGATACTTGATAATTCCATCAAAGGTGGTGAAATAATCAGTTGATGTGTGAACAAGCTCTTTTGCTATTTTGATATTATCTAATGAGCCATATAAAACTTCATTTATAGCATCTTCAGGGATTTCGTTTACTTTTGTTTTTATGTCACAGTCGTATTTTTGTAAAATTGCATCTATTTGCCAGAATACCATTTGATTCTTGTATTTGCCTAATGGGACAATGGCTCCCTCGTAAATGCTAATATCTTTATTGGGTATGACTTTGGCCAGTTCTATTTCATTAATGTACCCAAGTCCTTTGCATTTTGTGCATGCTCCTTGTGGGGAATTGAAGGAGAAGCAGTTTGGCGCAGGGTCGCTATATGACATTCCTGTTGTAGGACACATTAAACGTTTTGAGAAAAAGCGAGTAGAACCGGAATCATTATCTAAAATCATAATCATTCCATCTCCTTGTTTCATGGCAATGTTTATTGTTTTTCTAAGGCGTTCATCAGTCCCTTTATTCTCATTGGGAAGCTTCAGTTTGTCAATTACCACTTCAATATCATGGTTTTTGTATCTGTCCACTTTCATGCCACGTATGAGTTCTTTAATTTCACCGTCAATTCGGATATTTAAATACCCTTTTCTTCGCATGCTTTCAAACAACTCTCGGTAGTGCCCTTTTCTGCTACGAACGATAGGGGCTAATACAACAATCTTGTGTCCTGCATAAGAATTTTGAATAATCTCCACAACCTTTTCCTCTGTATATTTTATCATTTCTTCGCCCGTAACGTAGCTATATGCCTTACCTGATCTGGCATATAATAGGCGTAAGAAATCATATATCTCGGTGGTGGTTCCTACTGTTGAACGCGGATTCTTATTTGTTGTCTTTTGCTCTATGCTAATGACAGGACTAAGCCCCGTAATTTTATCAACATCAGGCCTTTCTAAATTTCCAAGAAAATTTCTCGCATAGGCAGAGAATGTTTCAATATATCTTCTCTGTCCTTCAGCAAATATAGTATCAAAAGCTAATGAAGATTTCCCAGAACCTGATAGTCCTGTTATGACAGTTAAACTATTATGAGGAATCTCAACATCAATGTTTTTAAGATTATGTACCCTTGCTCCCCATATATTAATTTTGCCAGATTCACTCATTATTTATGATTTCTTAATTTGATGAGTTCCCTTCTTCTATATAGTCTCTTAGAATGTTAACATCCCTTTTTATGTTATATTCGCGTCCGTCGGCGCCTTTTGCTTTTACTAATACAAAATATACGCCGGCTGCAACTTGCTTTCCTTTATAAGTACCGTCCCATCCACTGTTAATGTCTGTCCAGTCATAAATCTTTTGTCCCCATCGATTGAATATATACGCATGAAAATCAATGATGCTTTTGTGATTGTCCTTTGCCTTGTATATGTCGTTAATGCCGTCACCATTGGGAGAGAAAGCGTTCGGCATTTCAAGCAAACTAATACTAATACTAACTTTTATTGTCGAAATGTGTTCCGCATCAGTAGAATCGTTGTATGCTACATACAAGTCAACGCTTGTAGAACCAGATTCTATAAACTCAAATGATGTCTCTTCCTCATATCTAATCATGAATGGCTTGTCACTGCCTTCTTTTGTAAACCTCCATTCATATGCAGGAGTTGTTTCAGCGTCGATATTTGACGGGTTTGCTTTGAATGTTACAAAAAGTGGAGCCTGCGCATCATTAATAACATCGGTTGTTTCCATAGGCTGATTGTCTATAGAATAATAGGCAGTCGGATTAAAATCTGCCCATATTGCTATTGGTGCAATCACAGTCAATAGCATAATTATTAGTTTCTTATTTCTCATTATTTATTTTATATAATTTGCAAAATTAATGAATTAAGTTGATTTTTCCACTCTTTTTTGCTAATTTTGTAGGCGAATATTAGAATTTAAGAATTATGTTTAAAGTTATAAGATATTTCATACTGTTTATTGTTGCCACTTTTGCCGTTGAAATAGGATTGGCGCAGGAAGTGGAGATTCGTGAGGTGCATAAAGTGAAACGTAAGGAAACGGTTTTTGGTATTGCAAAACAATATGGCATTACCATTGATGAACTTAAAAATGTAAATCCTCAAATGAGAATCCCTGGTTATGAATTAAAGAAGGGGGACAAACTGAATATTCCATTTCATGTAGAAAATAAAGTTGAAGTTAAACCTGTTGAGGAAGTAGAAGAAAAACCTGTAAAACCTACAAGAAGTGATGTCAGGACAAGGGAGGTTCGTGTAGGTGTCATTCTGCCATTACACGATAAAGATGCTGATGGAAAAAGGATGATAGAGTATTATAGAGGAGTCTTAATGGCATGCGATAGTTTGAAACTTGAAGGTATTTCTGTTGATGTTCGTGCATGGAATATTGCAAAAAATGCAAACGTTAGTTCTTTATTGGAGGATAAGGGTGTTGCAGAATGCGATTTGATTATAGGTCCATTTTATTCTAATCAACTAAAGCAGATATCTGATTTTGCTATTGATAATAATATAAAGGTATTGCTTCCTTTCCCTATTAAGATTACAGATGTTTCTGCAAGGCAGAATCTGTTCTTGGCAAATATGAGCGATGATTCTTTCAATGAATCTACAATATTGAATTTCTTGGATAAATTTGCAGATTGTAAAACTGTTTTTATTGACTGTAATGATTCTTTAAGTAGAAAAGGACGCTTTACCATGGAACTACGTAAACGCCTTACTGCTTCAGGACGAAGTTTTAGTATTACAAATTTAAATTCCAGAGAAAACGATTTCTCAAAGGCATTCAGTCGAACTCAGCCTAATGTCGTAGTTCTTAACACAGCGACTTCACCTCAATTAAATGTGGCCTTTTCAAAGTTGAACAATCTTGTTGTAAATGAGAAGGATGTCGTGGTTTCTATGTTTGGATATCCAGAGTGGATGAATTATACAACATACAATTTGGATAATTACTATCAGTTTGATACATATATCCCAACAACACATTATTTAAATCCGTTATCAGCTCGCACAAAGCGCATCCAGCAAAAATATCGTTGGAATTTTCATGCTGATATGCTGTCGGTAACGCCAAGACTTGCAATTGCTGGTTTTGATCATGCTTATTTCTTTATAAAAGGAATGAAACTATATGGTTCTGATTTTGACGGTGTTAAAGGGAAAGTGGCATATACACCGATACAAAATACAATTGGGTTTGCCGAGAAAGACGGATGCTTTACTAACAAGAGTATTTTCTTTGTTCATTTTACGCGTGACAATAAGATAGAGACACTCTATTACTGATTTTTTATATTATATGGGTAGATTTAAGTCTGGCATTTTGCGTTTTACATTCTTTGCACTACTAATAAACTATTGCTGTATTGTTTACTCCCAGATAGGTGAATTTCGTAGCGATTTAAGCCTTGGAGTAAATGGTGGTTATGTAATGAGTAGTGTTGGGTTTAATCCAGAGATTCCACAAAAGATGCATGGTGGTATAACTGGAGGTTTGACTGTCCGTTATTCATGCGAAAAGTATTTCAAGAGTATCTGCGCTTTGGTTGGTGAGGTTAATTTTACCCAAATGGGTTGGAAAGAAGATATTTTAACGGCTGATGATATGCCGGTGATTAACAAGGTTACTGGCTTGCCTGAAGAATTCCAACGTGAACTTACATATGTACAGATACCTATTTTTGCTCGTTTAGGATGGGGGCGTGAGCGTAAAGGTTTTCAGTTCTTCTTTCAAGTAGGTCCCCAAGTTGGTTTCTTCTTGAATGATAAGATTACATCAAATTTTAATTATGATGAACGTAATACATCTGATCGTGTGGGTGTACAAAGAGATGCGGCTCAAGACACTTTGGCTATCAAGAACAAGTTTGATTATGGTATCTCCGGTGGGTTAGGGCTGGAATTCTCGCATCCAAAGGTCGGGCATTTTCTTCTTGAAGGACGGTATTATTACGGATTAGGCGATATCTATGGCAACAGTAAACGTGACTATTTCGGACGAAGCAACAATAGTGCAATAGTAGTCAAGTTGACTTATCTCTTTGATATAATGAAAACTAATAATTCTAAAATTAAATAATTATGTTTGAAGGACAACCAAAAGGACTTTATGCGTTGGCTTTAGCCAACACCGGCGAGCGTTTCGGTTATTATACCATGCTTGCGGTTTTTGCTCTTTTCTTAAGAGCAAATTTTGGACTTGAGGCAGGACTGGCAGGAACTATCTACAGTTCATTCCTCATGTTTGTTTATTTCTTCCCTCTTATTGGCGGAATGTTAGCGGATAAGTTCGGATTCGGCAAAATGGTGACAATTGGTATCACCATTATGTTCGGCGGTTATTTATTGCTCTCTCTTCCAATGGGTGGTGACACTCTTGCGCTCATTGTCATGTTTGCGGCTCTTGTGCTGATAGGTTTTGGTACAGGTCTTTTCAAGGGAAATCTCCAGGTTATGGTTGGAGATTTGTATAATGACCCTAAGTTTGCAGACAAGCGCGACTCTGGATTCTCTATTTTCTACATGGCTATTAATATCGGTGCTCTCTTTGCTCCTACAGCTGCCATTAAGATAATGGAGTGGGCACAAAATGACCTCGGTTATAGCGTAAATGACTCTTATCATTTTGCTTTCGCTGTGGCATGTGCTTCGCTGATACTTTCAATAGCAATCTATTTCCTTTCTCGTCCATTGTTCCGTCATGTAGAGGGTGGAAGCAAGAAGGATGGCAACAAGAATGCTAATGTTGAAATGGAGAAACTTTCACCAGAAGAGACCAAGCAGCGTGTTGTTGCTCTGTGTCTTGTGTTTGCTGTGGTTATCTTCTTCTGGATGGCATTCCATCAGAATGGTCTTACACTGACATATTTCGCTGATGAGTTCACTTCTCGTTCTTCTGAGGGTGTTGAGGCACTTACCTTTAATGTATGGAACCTTGTATGTGTTATCGTTATGGTTTATGCAGGTTTCTCACTCTTCCAGGGTAAGACAGCTCAGACCAAGGTAATATCAGCAATCGTTTTCGCGGCAGCTTTGGGTATCATTATCTGGCAGTATATGTCACAGGAAGGTGCTGTTAAGGTTAGTGCACCTATCTTCCAGCAGTTCAATCCATTCTATGTGGTTGCTCTTACTCCAATCTCATTAGCTATCTTTGGTGCTCTTGCAAAGCGTGGCAAGGAACCTTCTGCACCACGTAAGATTGCTTATGGTATGATAATTGCAGCTTTAGGCTTTGTTGTAATGGCTGTTGGTTCTATTGGTTTGCCTGAGCCACAAACAGAAATTGTTAATGGTGAGAAGGTGGCAATGCATGTGGCTGATGTTACACCACAGTTGCTTATCTACACATACCTTGTACTGACATTTGCAGAGTTGCTTCTCTCTCCAATGGGTATCTCGTTTGTTTCAAAGGTTGCACCTCCACATTTGAAGGGAATGATGATGGGCGGTTGGTTCGTAGCCACTGCTCTTGGCAATCAGCTTGTGATGGTTGGCGGTTTCCTCTGGGGAGGTATTCCTCTGTGGATTACATGGACAGTATTCATTGTTCTGTGTATTTTGTCGGCAATCTTCATGTTTGCTATGATGAAACGTCTTGAGAAGGTATGCTAACGCTTATTCTCGCATCGTTTCTTACATTCGTAGAACTGAACTGCGAGAACCTTTTCGACTGTCGTCATGACAGTTTGAAGCAAGATACAGAGTTTATGCCAGAGTCTCTGCGGAAATGGACACCGTGGAGATACTGGCATAAATTGAATAATATAGGTAAGGAAATCATTGCATGTGGCGAGGAAAATGGTGATTTCCGTATTCCTGATTTGGTCGCACTTACAGAAGTAGAGAATGATAGTGTCCTGCATGACCTTACTCGCAGGTCGTTGTTGCGTAATGCCAACTATGAGTATGTCATGACAGATTCGCCAGATGAGCGTGGCATTGATGTCGCTTTGTTGTATTCTCCTTTTACATTTTCATTAATAACCACCAAATACCATAGGATTGAACCTGTTGAAGGCATGTCGCCAACCCGCGATATTCTATATGTCAAGGGCAAGATTATATCAGGAGACACCCTTCATGTTTATGTAGTACATGCCCCAAGTAAATATGATGGTGAAAAACGGACTCGCCCATATCGGTTGGCGGTTGCAAATGTACTCAATAAATCAATTGATTCTCTGAGAACAATTAATAAGGATGCTCGTATATTGATAGCTGGCGACTTTAATGAAACATCAGCAGAACCGTCTATCACAGCTATCAGTGAAAACGATTTACATAACCTTACTTCTACAGCCAAAGGTTCAAATGGAGCTATGGGCACATATAAATATGACGGAATATGGCAATCTATTGACCATGTGTTTGTAAGCAATTCTTTGAAAAACTACGTCGTATGGAGTAAAATCTTTGATGCTCCATTTCTGTTGACTGAAGATAAACGCCATGGCGGCGTCAAGCCGTCTAGAACATACAACGGCATGCGCTATTCACAAGATGGTTTTAGTGACCATCTGCCTTTAGTCGTTAAACTCCAGTTTTAACGATACAAATTTGTTTTTTAGGTATAATTCATAATGTTTATATTCGTAATATCAGATATTTTTAATAAATTTGCAATCTAAAACTATAAGCTAACTTATGGATGCAAAACTGATATTAGGTTTTTTACGAGATATAAAAGCTAATAACAACCGTGAATGGTTTCATGAGCATAGAGATTATTACGATGCTGTGAGAAAAGAGTTTGAAAGTGGGGTGGGAGCATTGATTGCAAGAATCAGTACATTCGACCCGACGATAGTTCATGTTACAGTTAAGGATGCGTCATATCGCTTTTATCGCGACACCCGCTTCTCACCAGACAAATCACCATATAAGCGCCATCTTGGTGCATATATTGCTGCCCATGGCATCATGCAACAACTCAACACCACAAAATGATACTCAATCGGCTAACGCAGAAGCACCGGCCGGTGGAATAAAGATTGCTTACATTGAAGTTGACTCGCTGATGTCGCAGTACAATTTCTGCAAGGAGTTTACCATTGAACTGCAGAAGAAGAGTACCAACGCCGCAACACATTGAACTCAAAGGGACAGCAGCTGCAGAAGGCTGTACAGAATTTCCAGCAAAAGCTTAAGAGCAATGGTTTCTCAAGCCGCGAAGAGGCAGAGCGCGTACAGGCTGCTATCCAGCGCCAGGAGGCTGACCTCAATGAACTGCAGGGTCGTTTGGCTGCCGAGCTCGACACAGAGACTGCAAAGTACAACACCGCTTTGCGCGATTCGCTGAAGGGATTCCTCGATGCATATAATAAGGACAAGAAGTACGACATGATTCTTTCAAAGGCTGACGAAAGATTCGACATCACACAGGATGTAATCAACGGATTGAACAAGCGCTACAAGAGCACATTCAAGAAAGAGGAAAAGAAGTAATATATAGCCTCTGCTTTTTAGCTTTAAGGCGATATTTTTAATAGCACCATTTACCCTAGTGTAAGTGGTGTTTTTTCTTACAGTTAGCACTCCTAAATGTATCACTTTTGATGCCCAAATGGCCCAGTTACGATACCCAAACGGCCCTTTTACGATACCTAAAATGCCCTTTTAGAAGTCTAAAACGGCCTTTTAGAAATACCAATCTTTACAACCTAAATATGTTAAAATTACTAAAATGCGCCGAAAAACGGGCAAAAAATGTAGGATTGAAATCATCCTACACTGCACTTAACGCTCTATGACTTAATGTCTTATATGCAAAAATGTAGGATGTATGAGAAAATTGATTTTTTAAAATCTAGGGACTCTGTTTGAAGATTAAATTCTTTCTAGGGATTTGGGGATTTTATAAGAATTGAAAAGTTGAAGGATTGAAGAATTACTCGCAGAAGCTCATCAACACGTGAAGGATTGAAGAATTGAAGACTGCGAAGCAGATGAGCGTAGTGAATAATTAAAGAATAGAACATTTTCATTTAAATCTTCTTCATTCTTCATTAATTTTAGTAACTTTGTGCCGAATTTTAGTATACTAAACGATAAGATAATGAATATTTCATACAAATGGCTTAAAGAATATGTAGATTTTGACCTCAATCCGCAACAGGTATGCGAGGCGCTGACATCTACAGGTCTTGAAGTTGGTGCTTTGGAAGAAGTACAAAGTGTTAAAGGAGGTCTTAAGGGATTGTATGTGGGTAAGGTGCTGACATGTGACCTTCATCCTAATTCAGACCATCTTCATGTGACAACAGTTGACTTGGGGCATGACACTCCGTCGCAGATTGTTTGCGGAGCTCCTAATGTTGCTGCGGGACAAAAGGTTATCGTGGCAGACTTGGGTTGCGTGCTTTATGATGGCGACAAGGAATTTGTAATAAAGAAATCAAAATTGCGCGGCGTTGAGTCTTGCGGAATGATTTGTGCTGAAGACGAGATAGGAGTGGGCACAAGCCACGACGGCATTATCGTTCTGCCAGAAGATGCAGTAGTAGGTACGCCGGCAGCAGAATACTATAATCTTGAAAGCGACTGGCTTATAGAGGTTGACATCACTGCCAACAGAACTGATGCGTTGTCGCATTGGGGAGTGGCACGCGACCTTTATGCATGGCTGAAGCAGAACGGCTATGAGACATCTTTGCATCGTCCTGACTGCTCTGCATTTACCGTTGACAACAACGAGCTGCCTATAGAGGTGGTAATCGAGAATCAGGAGGCCTGCAAGCGCTATGCATGCGTGAGCATTACCGACTGCGAGGTAAAGGAAAGTCCTGACTGGCTGAAGAACAAGTTGACAACCATCGGTCTGCGCCCTATAAACAATATCGTGGACATTACCAATTATGTGATGATGGCATACGGTCAGCCGATGCATTGCTTCGATGCCGATATGGTGCTTGGTCATAAGATTGTTGTAAGAACCCAGCCAGAAGGAACAAAGTTTGTTACTCTCGATGGCGAGGAACATGTTTTGGGTCAGCACGACTTAAGTATCTGCAATGCCGAAGAACCAATGTGTATAGCAGGTATCTTCGGTGGCAAGGGTAGTGGTACATACGAAACGACACGCAATGTGGTTTTGGAAAGTGCTTACTTCCATCCTACATGGATTCGCAAGAGTGCCCGTCGTCATGGCTTGAGCACAGATTCTTCTTTCCGCTTCGAGCGTGGCGTTGACCCTAATGCAACAATCTATGCTCTGAAACAGGCTGCTATATTGTGCAAGGAACTGGCTGGCGGCAAGGTGTCGATGGAGGTTTGTGACGTATATCCACAATCTATGGAAACGGCTAAGGTAAATCTTGAATACGATTATGTAAACACATTGATTGGCAAGGAGATACCTGTAGAAACAATCAAGAGCATCTGCGAGAGTCTGGAAATGAAAATCATCTCAGAAACAGACAAGGGTGTGGAGCTTGATATACCTGCATATAGAGTAGACGTACAGCGCCCATGTGATGTTGTAGAGGACATTCTCCGTATATATGGATATAATAATGTGGAGATACCGACACAGTTGAAGGGCTGTCTGGTTGTAAAGGGTGCAGAAGACAAAAAGCACAAGATGGCAAATCTCGTAAGCGAACAGCTTGTAGGTTGCGGCTTCAACGAGATAATGAACAATTCTCTTACACGTGGTGCTTATTATGAAGGTCATAATGCATATCCTACTGAGAATTGCGTGAACATAATGAACCCACTAAGCAACGACCTCAACGTGATGAGGCAGTCGCTGCTGTTTGGCGGTTTGGAAAGTATAGAGTATAACGTGAAGCGTCAGAATGGTAATCTGAGATTCTTCGAGTTCGGCAATGTATATAAGTTTGACCCAGAACGCAAGAATGCAGACAATCCGATGGCTGCTTATAAGGAAGACTTCCATCTGGCTCTTTGGCTTACTGGTAAGCGAGTGGAGAACAGTTGGGCGCATGCTAATGAAGACAGTTCTTACCACGAACTGGATGCTTACGTAAAGAACATACTAAGCCGAATTGGTGCGCAGCCAGGCATGTTGGTTAGAAAGAAGTCTGCCAACGACATCTTTGCTGCGGGTATCACAATTGAGAACAGAGGCGGCAAGCAGCTGATAGAGATGGGTGTGTTGAGCAAGAAGGTGCTGAAGAATGCGGATATAAATACACCAGTATATTATGCGGAACTGAACTGGACTGCTCTCATGAAGCTGGTAAGCAAGAACCGTGTGTTGTATTCGGAGATTTCTAAGTATCCTGCCGTTAGTCGCGACTTGGCGCTGCTTGTTGACAATGGCATGGAGTTTGCCCAAATCGAACAGATAGCACGTCAGACAGAGAAGAAGCTCTTGAAGTCTGTAGAACTGTTTGATGTTTACGAAGGAAAGAACCTGCCTGCTGGCAAGAAGAGTTATGCTGTCAACTTCATCTTGCAAGATGAGACAAAGACTCTGAACGACAAGATGATAGATGCCATTATGCAGAAGTTGATAGCTAATCTGACAAAGCAGTTAGGTGCGGAACTGAGATAGTGAAAGGTCATTAAAACATTAAAAAATAAGCATTAAAATTAAACATTAAATATGGGAAGAGCATTTGAATATCGCAAAGCAGCGAAGCTAAAGAGATGGGGCCACATGGCCAAGACATTTACTAAGATTGGTAAACAGATTGCTATTGCAGTAAAGGCTGGTGGACCAGAACCAGACATGAATCCTGCATTGCGTGCATGTATTGCGAATGCAAAGCGCGAGAACATGCCGAAAGATAATATCGAGCGTGCAATCAAGAACGCTATGGGCAAGGACCAAAGCGACTACAAGGAGGTTACTTACGAAGGATATGGCCCTCATGGCATTGCTGTTTTCGTAGAAACTCTGACAGACAACACCACACGTACTGTGGGCGACGTTCGTTCTGTGTTTAATAAGTTCAGCGGAAACCTTGGTACACAGGGTTCGCTGTCATTCCTTTTTGACCACAAGAGCGTGTTTACTTTCAAGAAAAAGGACGGACTTGATATGGACGAGATGATTCTCGACCTGATAGACTACGGCGTAGAGGATGAGTTTGATGAAGATGAAGAAGAGGGTAGTATCACTATCTATGGCGATCCAAAGTCATTCGGTGAGATTCAGAAGCATCTTGAGGAGAACGGTTTCGAGGTAACTGGTGCCGAGTTCACACGTATTCCTAATGACTTGAAGGATGTTACACCAGAAGAGCGTGAGACAATCGACAAGATGGTAGAGAAGCTTGAAGACTTCGACGATGTTCAGACCGTGTATACAAACATGAAACCCGAATAACGCTTAAGAACAGACAATCATTATAGAGAGACAGGCGGGTAATTAAGGTTTATCCGCCTGTTTTTTATGATATATACTTTAAATAACAAATGAAACATATTCTATATAATACCCAGGGAACATGCTCGTCGCAGATAGACCTTACTGTAGATGAGAACAATATAATAAAGCAAGTGGTTTTCTTTGGCGGCTGCCATGGTAATCTTCAAGGTATAAGCAAACTCGTTGTTGGCATGCATGCAGATGATGCCATTGAACGCCTGAAAGGTATAAGATGCGGATACAAGTCAACCAGTTGTCCGGATCAATTAAGCAAGGCACTTGAAAAAATAAAGGCAGGGGAATAAACTCCTGCCTTTATTTTTTTTAGCTTATTTATAATCTTTTTCTGTTAACCGTATGCTGGTTAGAATACTGTCGCCAGATGCCGAACGATATGTGTATTGGAAGTTAAAACCGTTTTCCTTATATGCCCTCATGGCTGTTGTGTTCCGAAGTTGCTCTATCAGGACGCTGCGGGCATTAGATACTAAATTTCTGTTGTCTGCAGCGCCTTCCAATGTGTAATAATAGTGGATGGTATGTGTGTTGGCTTCATACACTGCACTGTCTTGTATTGTGAATTTGTCAATGTAAACAGGACAGTTCTTTGCTGTATGTTCTTTAAGTTCGCGTGAGCATCTTTCCTCCAATGATTCTTGGCATCCAGAAAAAATAATTAGAGTAATTAGAGATAGCGTAAATGTTATTTTGTTCATATAGTACTTTTTATATTTAAAGGCAAAGTTATAAAAAATACTATAAATATCATAATAATCTCATTTTTTTTACTATCTTTGCGTTTTAAAAAGCATATCGATTAAGAAATGGACCATATAAGAAATTTTTGTATTATTGCTCATATTGACCACGGTAAGTCAACACTGGCAGACAGGTTGCTTGAATTTACAAAGACTATTCAGGTAACAGGTGGCCAAATGCTTGATGATATGGATTTGGAGAAGGAGCGTGGTATAACAATTAAGAGCCATGCCATCCAGATGGAGTATATGCACAATGGAGAGAAGTATATTTTGAATCTCATTGATACTCCAGGACATGTCGATTTTTCGTATGAAGTATCACGAAGCATAGCAGCCTGCGAGGGTGCGCTTCTTATTGTTGATGCCACACAAGGTGTTCAGGCTCAGACGATAAGTAATCTGTATATGGCTATTGACCAAGACCTAGAGATTATACCAGTTATCAATAAGATAGACATGCCTTCGGCTATGCCAGATGAAGTTGAGGACGAAATAATAGACCTGATAGGTTGCGACCGTTCTGAAATTATCCGTGCTAGTGGAAAGACCGGTGAGGGCGTAAGCGATATATTACAGGCTGTTGTTGAACGTATACCACATCCAAAGGGAGACCAGACTGCTCCGTTGCAGGCTCTTATCTTCGATTCTGTGTTCAATTCATTCAGAGGTATTATAGCATACTTCAAGATAGAGAGCGGTGTAATTCGTCAGGGAGACAAGGTAAAGTTCTTCAATACCGGAATGGAATATACTGCAGATGAAATCGGTGTCTTGAAAATGGACATGATACCTAGGAAACAACTATCGACAGGAGATGTGGGTTATATCATCAGCGGTATTAAGAATTCAAAGGAAGTAAAGGTAGGTGATACAATTACTCATATCAGTAATCCATGCCAGAAGGCCATAGAAGGATTTCAAGAGGTAAAGCCAATGGTCTTTGCTGGAGTTTATCCGATAGACCCTAATGATTATGAGAACCTTCGTGCTTCGTTAGAGAAGCTGCAACTTAATGATGCTTCGTTGACATTTATGCCAGAATCATCGGTAGCGCTTGGCTTTGGTTTCCGTTGCGGATTCTTAGGATTGTTGCACATGGAAATTGTACAGGAGCGTCTAGACCGTGAGTTTAACATGGATGTGATAACGACAGTGCCTAACGTTTCGTATATGTGTTATACAAAACAGGGCGAGGAGAAAGAGGTGCACAATCCATCAGGACTCCCTGATGTGACCATGATAGACCGAATAGAAGAGCCATATATAAAGGCGTCTGTTATTACTGCCGCCGATTATATCGGTCCTATAATGACATTATGTCTTGATAAAAGAGGCGAGCTGATAGACCAGCAATATGTTAGTGGAAATCGTATAGAATTGCATTTCATGCTACCGCTAGGTGAAATCGTGATTGATTTCTATGATAAGTTGAAGTCTATAAGCAAAGGATATGCATCTTTTGACTATCATATTGATAGTTTCAGACCTTCAAAACTGGCAAAACTGGATATCCTTCTCAACGGTGAACCTGTGGATGCCTTGTCTACGCTTACTCATCAGGACAATGCAGTGACATTCGGAAGAAGAATGTGCGAGAAGCTAAAGGAACTGATACCAAGACAACAGTTTGACATTGCAATTCAGGCCGCAATAGGTGCGAAGATTATAGCACGAGAAACCATTAAATGTGTACGTAAAGATGTAACTGCCAAGTGTTATGGCGGTGATGTAAGCCGAAAAAGAAAATTGCTTGAGAAGCAGAAAAAAGGAAAGAAACGCATGAAGCAGATTGGGAATGTTGAGGTTCCGCAAAAAGCTTTTCTGGCAGTGTTGAAATTAGACTAAAAATCTATTAAAAGAAGGAGGACTAACATTAATGACTAATATTGGAGTGACGAAAAGGGACGTAGCCAGGGAGTTGGCTCGCAGATATAGTACAATGACGCATGATGAGCTGGATGTGTTAGAGAGTGTTTTGGTGCCAATGAAATTTCAAAAAGGACAAAGCATATTGAGCGAAGGTGAGATCTGTACTAATATTTATTGGATTCAGCGTGGGTTGGTCCGGCAGTTCTATTATAAAAATGGTAAAGAACTGACGGAGCATATGGCTGTAGAGAATAATATTGTGATGTCGATTGAAAGTCTTTTTAAGGAAGAACCGACCCGGCTTATGATGACGGCATTAGAGCCCACGATTATATATGCAATGCCCCGTAACTTGTTGGAACAAGTTGCTATGAAAAGTGTTAATATACAGATTTTATATAGAAAAATTCTTGAGGAGAGTCTGATACAGTCACAGATACATGCAGATATGTTGCGTTTTGAATCAGCCCAAGACAGATATTGTAAACTTGTTAAACGTCAACCTCAATTGGTTTTGAGGGCCCCTTTGGTATATGTCGCATCCTATTTGCAAATGACTCCGGAAACTTTAAGTCGTGTTCGTACGGCAGCCTTAATGGAGGGTAAAACATAGTAAATTATGGCTGATTTAATTCGCAAGTAGTGCAATTTGAACAATTTCCGCATTTTTTTAAAATTTTTCCTTCAAAAGTTTTGCTGTTTGGGAAAAAGTTTCTACCTTTGCATCCGCTTTCGCCTTTTAAGAGGCGCTTGCGACGAGAGAAAGAGTTCTTTGAAAGGCTTACATAAAACAGATACGAATAGTAGTACAAGA
>JAZSAV010000002.1:0-28089 GCA_045602085.1 Prevotella sp.
GATTCTCCTTTTTATGACATCTGTTACGCCAACATGAAGTGCGAAAGCAATGTTTTTTGGGCTATTACGGACAGATGGCTTCTTTTCTCAGGCTATATGATGCGCCAAATTCCTCCTTATGCGAAACGGGAGAATGATTTCATATTCTACAAATGGAAGACTATTTTTAATAAGGAAGTTGAAAAGAAGGAAGATGGAGGTTATGAAGGTATAACATATGCAAATACACCAGAGAATCTAAAAAAGGTAGATGATTTTGAAGCGAAGAGTCTGCAACGGCTTTACAACTGGATGCTGCCACTGATTCGTGAATGGCGAAACAAGAACGGCAATGAAGATTTGTTTGAACAGATTTATCTGCTCAGTTGTGTATATTCGATGCCACATCTAATTCCACACAGCAGAAAACATATCTATAATCAGTTTACACTTGCCCGACAAATGATTCATTATCCGTCGTTCTCCCGCTTGGCAGGAGAAATGTTCTCTGAGATAGAAAAGGTTATCCAACAGGATTATGATGAATGGGAAAAGGAGTGGGAAAAAGTAAATAGGCGTGAGTTAATAGCAAAATAGAAAATAACGAGCACCAAATTACGTTGTAACTTGCACCAAGTAACACTGATATCTTGTGCATATACCGCGGCGATTTGGTGCTCGTTGTTTTTTCGTCTTTAGACACAAAGACAAAAAATATTCTTAGACATAAAGACAAATCTCGTTCATCGCTCAACGTTCATGCAGTGTTGGCAGATGAGACAAATTTGTAGGTATTGCGGGACGATGAAATAAGGCGAGTTGGGATATTTTTGGTATATTTGCAAACGTAAATACCGAAAATATGGGACAGCCATGTGTCTGCTGTTGGGCATGAACGAAAGGAAGGTCCCATTTTAACTTGAAACTATAATGAGACGTTTACTTACATTGATGTTGCTTCTCTGCCTCTTCTGCCAGAGACAGCATGCCAATCATTTCTTTGCAAGCGACAAGTTGTCGAGCACAAAGATAACCGCCATCTGCCAAGACAAGGTGGGCTATATGTGGATAGGTACGGAGTACGGACTTAACCGCTTTGACGGCTATCGCTTCGTTCATTTCCTGAATGTCCCCGATGACAGCACCTCGCTATACAGTAATGTCGTGGAACACATATTCTGCGACAGCGACGGGCGCTTGTGGATAGGTTCCAGCAAGACACTTGTGCGCTATGACTATGCCACCAACAGCTTTGAGCATTTCCATTTTCCCAAAGGGCGCAGTCCTCGCGTGAATAGCATCATGGAGACTAAGGACGGCGGGCTGCTTGTAGGCACGTCGGGCTACGGACTCTATCAGGTGGTTTCGGGCAGCAATATGCTGAAGGAACTGTTTGACTATCGTATTGACGACCAGGACAACTACTTCAACCACATGTACGAAGATGCCATGGGAGGCTTTTGGAAGAGCGGTGCCAACAGGTTCAGCTATAAGCCAAGGGGCGGCAAAATGCAAATGTTCAGGACAAGGCATATCCCTCTCGGATTTTTTGAACTTGAAGGTCGCACTATCGCCATGTGCCGCGACACGCTTTTTGTATATGACAACGGCAAGCTTGTTCATGACTTCATTGATGTAAGTGCCATTGGCGGCAAGGCAGGATTTCTTGCGGCCATGAAAGACAATTCGGGAAATATATATTTAGGTACAAACGGAAACGGACTGTGGTGGATTCCTGCCGGCAGCCGCCGTCTGCAGCGTCATACGTTTATCGCCCATGGCTTCGACCTTGCCACCTCCATAGTGACCTCGTTGGCAGAAGACCGCCAGGGTAATATATGGGTGGGGTGCAAGCATAAGGGAGTGGCGATGATTCCCGGAACGAAAGACAGTTTCCAGTCGTGGAGCTTTTCGCGGCAGAAGCACGATATAGGAACCTATGTCTCGTCAATGTGCGAAGGCGACGACGGCATCGTGTGGTGTACCGTGCGCAGCAACGGAGTCTATGGCTTCGATGCTACCGGTCGCATCGTGGCCACCCCGTCGGCTCCGCAAGATGTGGAACTCATCTATCGCGACTGTGACGGACGCTTCTGGCTGGGCACTGTGCACGGCGTGTTTGCCTACGACCCCAAGACAGGCAGCTCGCGTCTGCTCACCGATGTGGCCTGCTCGTCGTTCAATGCCATGGTTGACAACGGCAAGGGCTATCTGGCCATCTCAGCCTTCTCTAAGGGAATGCTCGTCTATAACAAGCATACAGGGAGCATGCGTCATTTAGACATGAGTCAGACAGAAGACAGTGTCCGAGGGCGCATTACCAACAATTGGATAACCTGCTTTACTGCCGATCGTGACGGTCGCATCTGGATTGGCACACCCTCGGGGGTGTCGTGCTACGACCCTGAGGCCGACACCTTCCGCCCCTTCGGATGGCAGGAACTGAACACCCATCTGCCTTGCTTCGACCTTCAGGAAACACTCAACGGCGACATACTGATAGCCACCGACCAGGGCATCATGCACTGGCAACGCTCTATCAACAGCATGCAACCGCTGAAGGGAGCGGAACAGTTGCAGCGGATGGAAATAAACGACATCGAGCAAGACCGCAACGGCGACCTCTGGTGCAGCACGTCTATGGGCATCTGGCACTATCATTCTGACACAGGCAAATGGTCGAGTTATGCAGGAGGCTATGGCTTGACAAAGCATGAATATGTGAACAGCGTGGGACTGCACACCAATGACGACCGCATATTCTTTGCTACGAGCGACGGACTGTGCACCTTCAGGCCAGAGCAGCTTGTGGCGCAGAAGGAGACGGTAGGCACACTGATGCTTACAGCCTTCCGCATCAACGGACAGCCCGTATCTACGCTGTCACGTTCAGACGGCAGCCCAGTGACGCTGCAGCCCATTGAGCAGAGCCGCCGCTTCTGTCTGTCATATCTTGACAACTCCTTCTCGCTTGAGTTCTCGCTGCTTGACTTTGCCAATGCCGCCAATGTGGTGTTCGAGCATCGTCTGAGCAACAGTGATGCATGGATTGCCACTTCTGCCGGCGAAAACTCTATAGTCTTTAACCACCTGCCAAGCGGCACCTACAAGTTGGAGGTAAGAGCTCTGAGCAATGGGAACGTAACAGATACGCAAGTATATGAGATTCACGTCTCGTCTCCTTGGTACAGTACGCCGCTGGCCTACGTCCTCTATATCCTGATACTATTGGCGTTTATCGTTATGGCAGCCTTGTATTACAAACGCCGTCTGCGCCACCGTTTCGAGGAAGACAAGATGAAGTTCCTCATCAACGCCACCCACGACATACGCTCGCCGCTCACCATGATAATGGGACCGCTGAGCAAGTTGCGCAGCTATACCGCCGATGAGGCAGTGCAGACAGAACTAAGCGTCATTGAACGCAACGCACAGCGCATACAGCAGCTTGTAAACCAGATACTCGACGTGCGCAAGATAGACAAGCAGCAGATGCATCTCCGCTGTCGTGAAACCAACATGCAGGAGTTTCTGCAGGCCAACCATAAGTTTTTTGAGCATTATGCCAACGAGCGCAACATAAAGCTGTCGCTCGAAATGCCGTCAGACGAAGAACCGATAATGGCATGGATAGACCGCCGGCAGTTTGAAAAGGTGATAAGTAACCTGCTTTCCAACGCCTTCAAATACAGTTACGACCACGGCGAGATTGTTGTGAGTCTGTCGGCAGGCACCAGCGAAAAAGGCAAGAGTCCGCTGAAAGACTACATAGAGATAACCGTTTCTGATACCGGTACGGGCATGCAGCCAAATGCCCTGCAGCATCTTTTCGACAGATTCTATCAGGGAAAGACCTCGTCGTCTGCCCATACAGAGGGGACGGGCATAGGACTGAACCTCTGCAAGATGATTGTTGATATGCACCACGGTACTATCAGTGGCGGCAACCGTCAGGACGGGCGACAGGGCAGTATCTTCGTTGTAAGAATACCCAAGGGCAATGGTCATCTCGCAGAGAAGGAAATCGACCGCGAGGAGGAACAACCTGCAACATTGCAACTGAAGAGCAACAAGCCCAGCAGCAACAGCAGGGTGCTGATAGTTGACGATGACGAGGAGATAGGGCAGTATATTGGCAACGAGTTGTCGGGTTACTACCACTTCACGCTATGCAGAAACGGCAAGGACGGATTGAAGGAACTGCTGTCGGACGACTACGACCTTGTAATCAGTGATGTTATGATGCCCGAGATGGACGGTTTCACCATGCTCCGCATGATACGCTCCAACGGCATGATAAACCATTTGCCGGTGATTATGCTCACCTCGAAGACCGATATAGACAACCGCCTCAAAGGTCTGGAGAAGGGTGCCGACGCATATCTCACGAAACCGTTCTCTATCGATGAGCTGCATGCCTTAATAGACAATCTTATTTCCAGTCGCCTGCGCCTGCGAGGAAAATTCTCCGGTGTACAGAATCCGGTAGAAAAGGTGAAGGACATAGAGGTGAAAGGCAACGACGAGCAGTTGATGGAACGTATCATATCGAGCATCAACGCCCATATCAGTGACAGCGATTTCAATATAGAGACACTGTGCTCGGAGGCAGGTATAAGTCGTTCACACCTTCATCGCAAGATGAAAGAAATGACAGGAATGGCAATCTCCGACTTCATACGCAACATACGCATGGAGCAGGCAGCCCGCTTGCTAATAGAACAGAAGCTGAACATAACACAGGTGGCATATAAGGTGGGTTATTCTACATTGGCACATTTCTCTTCTGTTTTCCACAAGCATTTCGGATTGTCGCCTAAGGCTTTCATAGAAAGGGAGGCGTCAAAAAGGTAGGAAGACCGATGCGCCATTTATAAATGTATCCCTGAAACGTTATAAATTTGTCCCATGCTAAAAAATAGGGGATAAAAGGATAACCCACATTATTATATTAACGATATTTTTGCATGTAGTAATTTGATGACTGACATGCAAAAATATCGTTGAATCTAATTATTAACAACCCAAATAAATATTATTATGAAAAGATTTACTAAAATGTTATTAGCCCTGACGCTTGTATTGTTGGGCGGAATGACTGCTAATGCTCAAAACAGAATTGAGCTTGAAGATGCCATGTTCAAGGCATGGGAGAGTTGGGAACCCAATTCTGCCGAGGTGACAGACCCTGACCAGCTTAGTGCTGCCGGTTTTGGATTTGAGAACTCAATGTATCAAGAGGTAGGCGGCGGTGCTACTATCTATGGTCATTCAAAGGTTTACTACCTTTGGTATGCCAACCTGACAGGTACAAAGACCATGTACATTGAGGGAACAACGGGAATGATATTGCGCGTGTTGATTAACAGACCTGCTCCAGAAGAAGGCGGTGATGCGAATGGTGGTACAACAACAGAAATCAAGGTTACGCTTGATGCCGACGGCAAGGGCGTTGTTGACCTCAGCGGTTATGAGTATGTTCACCTTAATGCTATCAAGTCGGCTTACGGCGGTCCTAAGGGCAAGGTGACAAAGATTGAAATCGAGGGAACGATAGAGAGCACAGGAGAGCAGAAGACTCCTCTGTCTGACGTTAAGGCAGGTTATGAGATGGACGTTGTGTGCATCTCTTTCGGCAAACTCACCAATATGAACACTCTGCTCGACGGTAGAGAGCGCCTGGTGTTCCCTACAGAGTGCGTAAATGTAAAGGTTAACGATGCCCCAGCAACACTTTTCTCTGTTGAGGCTATGAGCGACGGACGTCTGTTTGCATTCATCAACGAGGGTATGCCAGAGACAACAGAAGACAAGGTAGAGGTGAGCTTCACAAATCCTACTGACCCTACTTTCCATATCGCTTATGTTGACGGGCGCTGGGCAGGAGTTGACATGCCTTCATTCGAGGCAATGGAAGTGAAATACCAGGAAGGTCTGAGCCAGTATTACACATACAAGGCTGCCATCCCTACAATTGTAAGTGCAAATCCGGAAAGCGGTTCGTTCAATCTGCCACTCGACATGAAAGAGTTTAAGGTAGAGTTCTCTGGTGTTGTGAACTGCGAGAAACTGAAGGCTACATTGGGTTCAGAGGAATTGACTGTTGCTCCGGCAACCGGCTTTGCTAAAGAGGTTACATTAACCCGTTCTGGCGAACCATTGACTAAGGGAGAATACACATTGACAATTACTGGAATCGAACCAGAACTTGACTTCCTTGGCACACAGGGAGAGGAAGTGTTGACACTGAACTTCGGCCCGGTAGATACCAGTTCCAATGACCAGCCAAAGGACATCCTTCCTTTGTCATACTTCACAGGTTGTGCAAAGAACGGCATCCCTGAAGGATTCACCGTATTCTTTGGCGAAGAAGAGCGCGTGGCAGGTAATACATATTCTGGAGGAGCACGCGTGTTTGAGTTCCCTGCAGGCGGCGAATTTGTTAGAGGTCTTTATTTCCGCGACAAGCATGTAGAATATGGTTATCGTGAGGGTTACGAACTGCCACTCGAAGAAGGAAAGAGATATGACGTTAAGTTTAATACTGCTGCTTGGAAATCAAGTGGTATGAATATATTGTTTGAAATCCTCAATCCTGCAGATGAATCTGTTGAATATTCCAAGGTGGTTTCAACAACCTGCGATGTTAACGGAAATACCTCTTCTGCAGTGAAGGGCTCTACTGCATTCGAACTGAAGTTTATCCCTGTAAGCACAGGAAATTATAAGTTGAAGTGGACTCCATGTGATGCAAGCGGCAATCCAAGCGGATGGGCTGAGGCTCTGCTGGCTAACGTACAGGTAGGCTATGTTCCTAATGTTGCCGGTGTGGCAGAGATGATGCTTGTAAATGGTGCTATTGCCAATGCAGACTCAGTGCTCAGCAACAATACAGCAGAGCGTTACGCTGGTGCTGCATACAACGAATTGAAGGCTCTTGTTGAGAAGTATAAGGCAACTTCATTCACTTCACCTTCACAATGCAATAAGGCGGCAGAAGAACTGAATGCCGCAGCCAAGTTGCTTTCAGACCACCATGAACTGTGTGATACCTATGACCCGCTGCCGTTGACAGCTCAGGAGATGGTGGCAACATACGCAGAAAGCAAGTTTGCAACAACCGAGTTCTACGCAAGTCTGAAGAATGTTGCCGAGAAATATGAAGGTAAGGTACTATATGAGGACAATGAACTGGAAGTTGCCATTGCAGAACTTGATGAAGCTATCAACAATGCAAAGGCAATGTTTACCGAAGGCGCTTCTAAGTGCAATCTTACCGGTTATGCCGTGCTGCTCGACCGTATTCGCATGGGAACAGCAACTGCGCTTACTCTCGGTGCAGAGGAATCTGAGGCACTGATACAGCAGGCCAATGAGGCATTGAGCGATGACGACGCCATTGCCGACGGACTGAAGGCTCGCATCAAGAACCTGCTCTACGGTCAGCTGAAGAACAGCGACAACAAACTGTTTGAAGAGACTCTCGACGAGGTAACTCTGGAGACAGTGAAACCTAAGTACGACATGACCGTGTTCGTGAAGAATCCTAACATCTATAAGCTCAAGGAAAGTCGTTCAGACCTTTCTCAGGAGAACGTTCCAGGTTGGAACATCATAGGCGGTGAACTGACAACAGGTTGGAACCAGGTTGGAAACGACGTTATCCCAGCCGACGGAATGGTTAGCACATGGGTGGCTACAACAACCGTTTGGCAGACAATAACCGACCTGCCTGCAGGTGTTTACAATGTGGTAATGGGCTTCGGCGAGCGTCAGTCAGAAGAGGGCGTTAACGAAGGCAGCTACATGTATGTGAAGACAACAGAGATGGCTGACAGTCTTACTTCTCCAATCCAGTATATCGGTCAGTCTTATCCTGTTGACAACCATACAATGGAGAACATCGTCGTTACCGACGGCAAGCTTACTATTGGTGTACAGGGCGGTCCTTCTTCTCACGTATTCTTCAACAATGTCAAGTTGCTGATGACCGCTCCGGCAGATGGCTTCGACTATAACAGCGCATGGTCAACAGCTATCGATGAGAACGTGGCTCCTGCTACAACCGTTGAGCGCCGCTATTACGACATGACTGGTCGTAGCGTGAGTGCAAGCAGCCGTGGTGTGATGATTGTCAAGGAGGTAATGAACAACGGTTCTGTACGTACCAAGAAGGTTATAAAATAAGAACTGTCTTGATGCTGTCATCTTGCTGGCAGCATGGATGTTGAACGTTTTTATTTATCAGGAAGGACTGCATCGGATGTGATGCAGTCCTTTTTTTCTTCCATTTATTCGGCAGATAGAAAAATATGTTGTATTTTTGTTGGTTGAAAACCTAAGATGAATATGAGACTTTCAATAACAATGCTCTTTTTGGCGATATGCCTTGGTATATCTGCACAGAAAAGAATCTTTACAACAACGTTCAACCGCCAGATGCTCGACTCCGCACTTGTGGAGCCAGGCATGTATATGCCACTGCCGCAGTGGGGAGACAAATACTGGACCGACTCCGTGCCACAGTCTATACGGCGGAGTTATATCAGATACGGCGAACGCTATTTAGGCAGACCGTGGCAATCGTTGCCTGCAACGGTATTTGCGGAGTTCAAGACAAACGGCAACCGAGTTAACTTCGAGGCTCTCACATTCCAGAAACGCCGACAGTTGGCAGCACTGGTTATGGCAGAGATTGTAGAAGGTCAGGGGCGGTTTATGCCCGACATCATCAACGGGCTGTGGAGCACGCTTGAGGAATCGTGGTGGGGCATACCGGCTCACTACGGCAAGAAGGTACCTGTTATGGAGGACCAGAACGTTGATTTGTTCCAAGCTGAATCGGCAGGACTCATCGCCTGGACAGCATACATGCTGAAACCGCAGCTTGATAAGTTTTCGCCGCTGATAGTAAATAGAATAAACAAGGAGATAAGACAACGCATGCTGCAACCGGCAATGAAGGGCAGATACTGGTGGAAGACGGCGGGCATGAACTGGAATCCATGGATATGCAGCAACTGGTTGGCATGCGTACTCATCTGTGAGAACGACCGCAAGGCGCAGTTGGATGCCGTGGAGCAGATACTGAGTGCGATGGATCATTTCGTTGATGCCTATCCTGCCGATGGCGGTTGCGATGAAGGACCAGGATATTGGGACCGTGCGGCAGCTTCGCTCTACGAGTGCCTGAATCTTCTGCACACAGCCACCGACGGCAAGATAGACATGAGCGGCAACGCAAAGATACGTGCCATGGCGAGCTATGCGTATAAGACGTATATAGAGAACGATTACTGCATCACCTTTGCCGACACGCACGACAACAAGATGCTGCAGCAGGTGAATATCGTATATCCCTTCGGCCTCTATCTCAACGACCGAACCATGCGTGAGTTTGCAGCCTACATAGCAAAGCAGAAGAATCTGACAGAGGATGCGGCGACGCTGTATGACAAGAGCGGCAACTATCCCACGCTGGCGCGCGAACTGTTCTTCGTAAGCAACATCAATAGTTTGCTGGCAGAGCAACCTAATGAACCGCTGCTGTCGGATGTGTGGTTGCCCGACCTTCAGATAATGACAGCCCGACGTGCCGATATGTTTGTGGCGATGAAGGGCGGCAACAACGGCGAGAGCCACAACCACAACGATGTGGGCAGCTTTGTGGTATATGCTGGCGGACAACCGCTGATTATCGACCCTGCCGTGGGCGAATATACATTGAAGACATTCAGCAACCTCCGTTACGAGATATGGACAATGCAGTCGCAATATCACAACCTGCCACAGATAAACGCCACCGACCAGCGTGACGGCAAGCAGTTTGCCGCTGCCGAAGCAAAATACAAAAAGGGAAGTCTGTCGCTCAATATAGCCGGAGCATATCCTGCTGAGGCGGGCGTAAAACGTTGGGTTCGTACTGTGGGCATAGCCAAGAACGGCAGCGTGACGGTGAACGAGGATTATGAGTTGGCAAAGAGCGAGGGCGGAACCAAACTGATGCTCATCACTATCGCCAAACCAGAACTGGCGGCCAAGGGTGTGGTAAAGATTGGCAACCGACGTATCGAGTACAATGCCAACCAACTGGACGTTGCAGTAGAGCCTATTTCCGACAAACTTGACCCTCTGCTGCAAGGCATCTGGGGAAAGACGATGTACCGCATTGTGATGACCGTTAAGGGAAATGCAACTAAAGGCAAGATAAGATATAGAATTTCTTAGAAAATTCTTAATTATGAATTATTAATTATGACTGTGAAGCTGATAAGCTTGCGAACTAATTACGAATTATGAAAAAACTATTATTGACAGCAGTTGCCGCTTTAGCTATGTATAATGGCATGCAGGCACAGGAGAAGACAGCCAATGGAGGCTATCCTATAACACAAGTGCCGTTTACGGCAGTGAAGGTTGACCAGAACTCATTCTGGGGACAGCGCATCAAGGCCGCACGAGAGGTTACCATACCGCTGGCATTCAGCAAATGTGAGAGTGAGGGACGCTATTCCAACTTTGTTAAAGCCGCCAACCCAAGCGATGAGTATGATGTGTCTAAGTTTATGGGTTTCTCGTTCGACGATACCGATGTGTATAAGACCATTGAAGGTGCGAGCTACGTGCTTCAGACATATCCCGACAAGAAACTGGAGGCCTATATAGACAGCGTGCTCGATATAGTGGCGGCGGCACAGGAAACTGATGGCTATCTCTACACGGCACGCACCATCAATCCTAAGAACCCCCACCACTGGGCAGGAACGAAGCGATGGGAGAAGGTAGAGGATTTGAGTCATGAGTTCTACAACCTCGGCCACATGGTAGATGCCGCCTGTGCGCATTATCAGGCAACCGGTTCGACGAAATTCCTGAACATCGCCCGTCGCTATGCTGACTGCGTGGTGCGTGAGGTGGGCGACCAGCCAGGGCAAGTATGCGTGGTGCCTGGTCATCAGATAGCAGAGATGGCTCTCTCTCGCCTCTATGTGCTGCTCAATTCTGATGAGTACAAGAAGAATGAAGCGCGCAACCCGTCAACTCATAAACTTGCCAACTCGTCAACTCCAGATAAATATCTCGAACAGGCGAAGTTCTTCCTCGACTACCGTGGCAAGACATCGTTTAAGACACAATATAGTCAGAGTCATCGTCCTGTAGTACGTCAGGATGAGGCTGTGGGACATGCTGTGCGTGCTGGTTATATGTATTCAGGCATGGCCGATGTGGCTGCGCTTACAGGCGATTCTGCTTATATCAAGGCTATAGACAACATCTGGAACAATATCGTTCAGAAGAAATACTATATCACTGGTGGCGTGGGAGCAACCAATCATGGTGAGGCTTTTGGCGCAAACTATGAGTTGCCTAATCTTACGGCATATAATGAGACATGTGCTGCCATTGCCATGGTTTATCTTAACCAGCGCATGTTCCTGATGAGGGGCGATGCGAAATATATCGACTGTCTTGAGCGTACCTTATATAATGGTGTGATTAGTGGCATGGCGATAGACGGGGGTAGCTTCTTCTATCCTAATCCGTTGGAGAGTCGTGGCGGATATGAGCGCAAACCATGGTTCGGTTGCGCATGCTGTCCGAGCAACCTCTGCCGCTTTATTCCGTCATTGCCGGGATATATCTATGCCGTGAAGGACAACGACCTGTTCGTGAACCTTTATACCGCCAACACCTCGACTGTGAACATCGGCGGCAAGAGCGTTACGCTTGAGGAGCAGACAAAATATCCTTGGGACGGCGATATAAGCATAAAGATAGCAAAGACCAAGGCAAAGCAGTTCCGCATGATGGTGAGAATACCTGGATGGGTGCGTGGCAGTGTTGTGCCGAGCGACCTCTACAACTATGCCGACGGCAAGCAGTTGGGCTATAAGGTGAGCGTTAACGGCACGGAAGTGAGCGGTTCGCTGGAGAACGGTTATCTGGCCATCGACCGCAAGTGGAAGAAGGGCGACGAGGTGCGCATCCACTTCGACATGGCACCGCGCATGGTGAAGGCAAATCATAAGGTGGCGGCCGACCGCGGACGCGTGGCCATAGAGAGAGGACCACTGGTTTATTGTGCAGAGTGGCCTGACAACAAGTTCAACATCTTCCACTTCGTGTTGAACAAGAAACCGCAGTTCCGCCTTACCGACCAACCTGCTCTCATAGGTGGCATAAAGCAACTGGTGGTTGACGGTCGCTTGCTCTCATTTGGCGACGACGGCAAGCTGCAGGCAACAGATGCCTTGCTAACCATGATACCTTATTATTCGTGGGCGCATCGCGGTCAGGGCAGTATGCAGGTGTGGATGCCAAGTGAGATAGAACATTAATCAAGTTTTTCAATATATTACAGACAATGGAATATATAAAGATAATAGATGCGCACGCCCATCTGTGGCTGCGCCAGGAAGCTGTGGTCAACGGCAAGGAGATATACACCATGCACGACGGCCGCTCGATGTTCATGGGCGAGGAGGTGCAGATGATACCGCCGTTTATCATCGACGGAAGGAATACGGCAGAGGTTTTTCTGTCGAACATGAACTATGCCCGCGTGTCGGCGGCGGTGATAACGCAGGAGTTTATCGACGGATTGCAGAACGATTATCTGGCAGATGTGGCACAACGCTATCCCGACCGTTTCTTTGTGTTCGGCATGTGCGAGTTCCGCAAGCCGGGTTTCCTCGGTCATGCTATCCAACTGATGGATGCCGGTTTCAAGGGAATAAAGATACCGGCAGCGCGCTTGTTGCTCGACGAGGGTAGGGTGCGTCTCGATTCTGATGAGATGATGCAGCTGTTTCATGAGATGGAGCGCCGCGGAGTTATCCTCGGCATAGAACTGGCCGACGGTGATTTGCAGGTGGCGGAGGTGGAGACCATAGTCAGCGAGTGTCCCGACCTTGTTGTCGTTATCGGTCACTTTGGAATGGTTACCCGTCCCAACTGGATGAGTCAGATTCGTCTGGCTCGTCATAAGAATGTTTATGTAGAGAGCGGAGGCATCACATGGCTGTTCAACGATGAGTTCTATCCGTTCAACGGTGCTGTGAAAGCGATAAGGGAAGCCGCCGATGCTGTTGGCATGGAGAAGCTGATGTGGGGGTCTGACTATCCCCGCACCATCACTGCCATCACCTACAAGATGTCTTACGACTTCATAATCAAGAGCAGTGAGATGAGCGACAGCGACAAGCAGTTGTTCCTTAGCGACAATGCTGCCCGTGTGTTCGGGTTCGACAACCTGGTTACTCTGCCTTATATAAAGAACATGTCGGAGTAGGTTTCTGAATCATAACTTAGTGCCCGTTACAGTGTAACTTGATGAGAGTTACAGTGTAACGGGCACTAAGTTATAATCTATTTTGGGCAAAGTTACATTTGCGCGAAAATCTATTTCACCAGCTTGTCAGCGTTGAACGTGTTGTACCAATTAACGTTCTGACCCGCATTCTGGTTCCAGTTGACAAAGAGCGGATAAGCGTTCTCAATCCTTTCGCGCTCCAAAGGCCACACCCAAGTCTCTGGCAGACAGAGCATCTGAGGCGCAGTGCCCAGAGCCGGAGCGGTGAGAGTGATGGCGTTGTTGCCCTGAACCATGATGCTGAAGCCGCCCATGTTGTTGGTAACACTATAATCGGTAGGCACGTCGATGGTGAACGATGCTCCAGGAGTGCCGCGACGTATGGTGTTTATCATCTCCGACGTGCTTGAGCCCGGCTTGAGCAGAGAGTGGATTTCGCCCACCTGCTTGGCATCGTAGTAGAGATATGCAGGCAGTGTTCCGCCGGCAGCGAGAGGAGTGACTGTTGCCCTTGGGCTGCCACCAACGTGACTGATGCTGAACACGATGTCGTTGAAGTCGTAGTCATCGGTAGAACCAAGGTCCTCGCAGGCGATAATCCATGCCATTGCCTCCTCTGGTTCAACTGGTGGCGGTGGTGTCTGCATCTCCATGTTTACGGCAAAGGCGATGTCGTTCCAATCGACAGAGTTGAGTCCCTCTGGTGTAGGCACGCCGTTAACCTCGGTGAACTGTCCGCCCCAGTCCTCAAAGCTCAGGATGTTCACGCCATGATAGCTGTAAAGGGCTGCTCCCGACATGTTGGTCCATCCCTTGTACTGAGTATATACGTCCTTGTTCATCTCTGCATTAGAGAATTCCCACAGCGTACCGTTCATCACGTTTTTCATCACGTCGCCCGTCTCCTGTGTCCAGTCAACCCATGTGTAGTTGCATGAAGGATTGCAAACCAGTGCGAAGTGGACTTCCACGCCGGTAGGGAAGGTGTAAGAAGGGGCGTAGTTGTTAGCAGGGTCGTAGTAAACGAGGTTGTAGGTTTTTCCCACTATCTCGTTGGTGTTCGGGATGAGAATGTACTTGTCTGCCGCCTTCAGCTCTTCTATCGATGCACCTTCAGGTGCGTAGAAGTAAGCCAGTGAGGTATAGCCGGCTGTGTTTCTGTAGATACCGGTCAGTGTTATTGGTTCAGCTTTGCTGGTTACAATCTTCAGGTCTTTGGTGAACGGGTAGAGCTTCGTTATGTCGTCGTCGGTTTCGATGTAAATGTTTGAGCATCCCTCCACTACATCCTGCAGTGAAGACATGTCGGTGTCGGTGCCTACCGGTTGCTGGTTGTCGAATCTGACCGTTGTATAAACCTCGCTGTTCCATGACTTGTAGAAGTTGTGATCGTTGCCCACCTGGTTAAGATGGCCGAAGAGGTCGGAACCGAATGCGTTTGACTTGTCGCCGGGGAACAGGTTGTAGTTGAGTGCATACACATGCTCGCGTGCTGTGAGCTGACTGCTGGCCTTGCGTGCCTTTGCTTGCGATGCCTGGGTGAAGTCGGCAACGGCATTCTCGCTAAGTTCTACGGTCAGCACTTGTCGGCTGTTGTCGGCAGATGCGATTACATAAACCTCTTTGAGGTCGGCGGTGGCGTCAAACTTTAATGCCTTTGTGCCGCTTACAACGTCTTGTGCCAGCAGGCGTGAGTCGGATGTCTTGCTGTAGATGCTTACGGTGGCAGTGCCGTTGATAACAACGGTAACCGTCTGACTTACAGCCGTGTTCCAGTTCTGGTTTGGGTCGATGTCGCCAAACTTGCCTTCCCAGTTGTTTGCATAGTCTTGTGCACTTGCGTATGGGTTGTAGAGGTCTGTCTCTCTGTTGCATGAAGACAAAACCGCAGCGCATGCAGTGAGTAGCAGCGCTGATTTTGTTATTTTGCGTAGCATAACAAATAATTATTAGTTAATTTTCTGTGGACAAAGATAATAAAGTTATTTGACATATCGTGATAAAAATCGGACAAAATGAAAAAGAGACACGATTTTTGCCGTGCCTCTGATTGCTGTTCCAAGTATTTGGTGTTCAATTAATTTTCGATGTCATCGGGCTCTTTATGCCACGATATGCTTTTAGGAATGCCTTTGCAGAACCGAAACTGAGGAACATGTCGAGGCGTACGGGGATGTGATTCTGGTCGTCGGTGACGTAGAAACGTATGAGTTCGTGGTTCTTTCCGTCCTCGCGTTCTATGAACGAGAACACCAGACATTTGTACTTCTCTCCTGTGCCGTCCATCTTGAACGTCTCTCTGCCGCGGAATTTCAACCATGAGTTCGACAGTTTTCGCGCATCGCATACGGGCATCGGTATGTTGTCGCCCTTTTTCAGTTTGCTGGCATCGTAGTTGCGTGCCCTGAGGAAGATGCTCATCATGTCGTAGATACATTCCTTAAACTCCGATTCTTTCCATTGGTGCTCGCCGCGGTGGGTCAGGCGGTGCTGCTTTACGTGACTGTTGCCGTTGGGATAGCTGTACCAAAGTTCGTCAACATAGTATCGCTTGCCCTCTTCTGCTCCCTTGCGGTAGTAGAGCGGCACGATGTCTTCTGTGCAGTAGGACACCAGAGTGTCGCGCATTACGAAGAACTTGTCAAGCTTGTTGTTGCCGCGGGTTATCAGGCTGCTTCTGTATGCCTTCTGATTGTTGTATGTTGACATGTTGGTGCTCATTGACGCCGTTCCTACTTTCACCCAGATGAATTTCCAGTTGAAGAACAGGTCGTAATAAAGAAACTCGCCCGACTGAAATGCCTTGTTCTCTATTCCGCACTGTGCCGACGCCGTTGGCAGGAGCGGGTTGGCTGAAAAGGCGCAGAACTGCATTGCAGCGGCCATCAGCAGCATCTTTAGTTTGTGGTTTCCTATCATAATCGTGCAGTTTGGTTTGCTACTATTTCCTTATGTATTCTATGCCCAGTTCGCGTGCCCTGTCGGCATTGCGGTTGCGCAACTGCTTTGCTTTGTCGGGTTTCTGCTTGGTTATAGCCAGTGGTTTCTGCATGTTCAGAGGTCGCTCGTTGATATTCCATTCGTGGGTGATATCCCATTTGGCCTTGCACTCGATGACTTTAGAGTCGTAGTAAACGCTCTCCGGCTGCAGGTTGATGTCGTAGTCGCCGGTGTCCCACTTGCCGTTGCCGTTCTTGTCGGAGAAGGCACGCAGGTAGTATTTGCCCGGACTGACGTAGTAGAACTCGGCAGTGCCGCCGACAGCTTTCACCTCCTTCACTGTCTTGTCATTGTTGTCGATAATCTGCACCACCAGAGAGGTGTCGTCGGTTCCGCTAAGGTTTACGAACAGCGTGCAGTATTCTTCGAGGTCGCGCACCTTCAAACCTTTCTTTATGGGTTCGTTCACCATTCCGTAGATGCTCTCGAAGATGGCAGAATCCATCTCCAAACTGTATTCTACGCCCGGACGCCATTCGGCTTTCAGCATGAGCTGGCGCAACATGCCCGGCACTTCCTCTATGACAAACGGCGCCTTATACCATAGTGAGTCAATCTTTGAGTACAGATGTACGCCGCTGGTGTCGCAGCGTGATAGGGGAACGGGGAACTCTATGAGGATGTTCTTGTCGGGATCGAGCGACGACGGACTCTTTATCGTCACTTCCATGTGCTTTGTTGGCATGATGGAGTCGTATTCGCGCCCCTTCTTCTTGGCCTTCTCTTGCTTTTCCTTCCATTCCTCAATCTCTTTCTGCAGCTGTTTCATGCGCTTCTTGTAAGGCACCTTTGCCAGTGCTTCCATAGTGTCGGTACGGTTTATCAGCAGTCCTGTAGTATCGGTCATATAGTAATGCAGCTCATAGCGCAGCGTATCCTGGTTGACGAGGGTGGTGTCGCGCAACCAATAGGTTATGGTGTCGTTGTCGTCTGTCGTTTCAATTATGAAAGCGTTGTCGGCATCGAAGTTTAATCCGCGCATCTTGGGCAGTGTGTCGCTTCCATAGGTGAAGAACAGCGTGAACTTCTCTGCATCCTTACGTTCCTGTTTCAGCAAGAAACGGTCGGTTTGTATTGGTTTGAATGCCTTCAGCACCACGTTGTCTGGATAGAAATGGGTGTAGGGCACAAGGATGATGGAGTCGATGCGCAGTGAGTCGCGCCACACCGTGTCCTGTCGTATGTCGGGAGCGAAACTCGGTTTGAAGGTATCATGACTGTAGGCAATCATCTCGCTCTTCTGACTGTATAGATAGTCGCCGTCGGCATCTTGCAAGGCATAAACCCTATATTCTCCTGGAGCCACACCGCGTATGATGAAGCGACCTCGGCTGTCGGTGCGTGAGATGCGAATCAGCGGTTTCTTTTTGAATACGGTATCGCTGAGGTCGCTGTAAAGTCCTACAAGTATTCCCTTTATCGGTTCAAGGTTTGAAGCGTCGAGCACTGTGCCCGCTACCTCAAAGGTGTCTATCTCTGAGCCGGTAGAGAAACTGTAGGTATAGTTGCCCATGGGGTTGCCCTCGTTGTTGTCTGAGATGGCATCCGAGAAATCCACTGTATAGGTGACATTGTCCTTCAGTGAGTCTTTCAGTTCAACCACGATTTTCTTTCCGGATGCCTTTATCTCCGGCATCTCTATCTGAGTGGGCGAGATTACCACCTTGTTGGTTGCATCCTCCAGCTTGATGAATTCATCGAAGTTGATGGTTATCTTGTTTGCCTTAACCCCGGTTGCCCTGTCCTTTGGGTAGGAGCCGACAATCCTTGGCGGAGTGTCGTCATACCAACCGCCGTCAGGATTGCCCATGCGGGCGCATGAGATAAGCATCAGCATCGCTGACAGGATAATGAGGTTTAAATATCTTTTCTTCATTTTTTCAGTGTTCTATAGAAAATCTAGATGCTCTAGAATATCTAGAATGTCTAGTTCATCTAGAACTTCTAGAATATCTATTTCTATTCTTCATTCAAGTGCAGCAGCACATCTATGTGCTCACGTGAGTTGCTCAGGCGTGGCACTTTGTTCTGGCCGCCCAGTTTGCCGCGCAGTTTCATCCATTCCTCAAACAGTCCCTGGCGGGCAACGGCAATCTCCAGATGCTGGAGCGTGATGTCCTTGTATCGTTTTGCCTCATAGTCGCTGTTCAGTTCCTGCAACTTGTTGTCGAGCAGTGTCTCAAACTCTTTTACGTCGGCTGGTGCCTTGGCAAATTCGATGAGCCACTGGTGGCGGCATTTTGCCTTGTCGTCCATGAACACTGGGGCTGCGGTGTATTCTCTCACCTCGGCACCGGTCTTATGACAGGCATAGGCAAGACCTTGCTCGGCATTGTCAACAATCAGTTCTTCGCCAAAAGCGTTTATAAAGTGCTTTGTTCTTCCTGTGATGACAAACTTATATGGGTCGGTACTTGTAAACTTCACTGTGTCGCCGAGAATGTAACGCCACAATCCGCATGAGGTGGAGATAACCATGGCGTAGTTCTTGTCTTTCTCCACTCCCCATATAGGCACGATGGTCGGATTCTCCTTGTCAAACTCGTCCATAGGAATGAACTCGTAGAACACGCCGTAGTCGAGCATCAGCATCATCGACTTGTCCGATGGATCGTTCTGTATGCCAAAGAATCCTTCGCTGGCATTATACGTCTCCATATAGTGCATGTTGGGCGAGGTAATCAGTTGCTCATATTGTTTGCGGTAAGGGGTGAATGCCACGCCTCCGTGGAAGAACACCTCGATGTTAGGCCACACCTCTTCAAGGTGCTTCTTGCCGGTGATGTCCATCATGCATGAAAGCACCGACATCATCCATGACGGCACGCCGCTGATATTTGTGACGTTCTTGTTCATCGCTTCGCGGGCAATGCGTTCGCGTTTTATCTCGAAGTCGCTGATTAGTGCGGTCTGCTTCTTGGGCACCCGCACCAGATTAACTAGCGGGTTGATGTTTTCTATCAGTATGGCACTGAGGTCGCCAACCAGCGAACCAGGCAGGTTGTAGTTGGGAGCATGACTGCCGCCGAGTATCAGAGCACGGCCGTCGAATATGCGGCTCCTTGGATTGTTCTGCAGATACCATGCCACGCTGTCGCGGCCTCCGCAGTAGTGCAGGTTCTTTAGACCGTCGGCACTTACGGGGATGAACTTTGACTTGTCGTTGGTTGTGCCGGATGACTTTGCATACCATTTCACTCGTCCTGGCCACAAGACGTCGCTCTCGCCATGGCGCATACGGTCTATGTCGCCTTTCAGTTCTTCGTAAGTGTTGATGGGTGTATGCTTTATGAAATCTTCATAACCTTTCGCTGTTGCGAAAAGATGGTTCCTGCCGTATTCTGTATCCTTAGCTTTATTGAGCAGATTTGCCAACACCTGTTGTTGCAGTGCTGCGGCCTCTGTGTTATGCCTGAGCAGTTCTTGCTGTCTTGGTTCGAAAACCTTTCTAACAATCTTTGTTAAACTCATTTATTATGAAAGTTGGTTTAAGGTGCAAAGTTAACCTAAACTTTTGTAAATGTACTATAATTCACATTATTTAATCCATGAACACCTTTTTTATGTTCATATAATACAGAGCCTCGCCTGTAGAATTGATATACCACTGACTACCTTGGTTGACAGTCTTATTAGGTTGTTGCTTAAATCTAATGACCGATTGGGGGATAAAGGTTGAGGGCGGCTGAATATCACTATCTCGCCGCCCTCTTTGTTAAATCTTTTTTATGGAAAATTGAGGTAAAATTCTTTTATTCGTATATCAATCCTGCTGTAGGATACTCATACCAGTCGGTTGCCTTGGTCTTGTCTGTTGCCCATTCGCCGAATGAATGTCCTGCTGTCTGGTATGCACCGCTCAGGATGTTAGTCTTTGACGCGCCTATGCTTGTCCATTCCTTTGGATACTTGAATGTACTTGGCACCTGAACGGCCCATGGATAGTTGTCGTCGTAAGGTTTCATGTCCTTATAGGCATATTGGGTGATAACCTGTGCAGTCTTGTATGGATAGGTATGCACCTCCCAATAACCGCCGTTGTATCCTTCAACGATGAAGGCGTCAAGGTTTTCTGCCACAAAGCGCTGTGCTGCCTCTATGCTGTTCATAGTCAGTGTATATACCACGGTGACAGGAGTTACGTCGTTTATCTTTTCTGCCAGTCCGTCGGTGCGCTCTACGGTATTGTAGAACCAGCGGCGCACGTTGCCGTTAGGCATCATCACCTCGCCTTTGCCCTGCTTCTCGGCCTGTCGTCCCATCACGAGGTGGGCATCGTTGAAGAGGTTAATAACCAGATTGCCTGAAAGGTTCATGTGGTAGGGCAGTATATGCTCCTGAGTGTCGATAATCTTTGCCGAACTGATAGGACGGTCGTAGTAGTCGAAGTCGCCATTGACACTTATCGACTGCAGTTCCCATTGCTGTACGCCGGCGATGCGCAGTGCCGCTGCAATCTGCTCGGTGGCACCCACAGCGTCGAGACTTACGGTAAGCTTTACCACGTTGCCGTTAATCTCAGGCGTTACGGTTATCACGGCGTCGTTGAAGTCGTAGTCGCCTTCCATCGGGAAGTTGTCTTCAAAGCAGAAGCGCATGCCGAAAGGCTTGTCCTCAATCTCAAATCCGTCTCCGTCATATCCCGCCGTACACTCACTTGCGTCGATATGTATGTCGGTAGCACCCTTTGACACGAGCTTGGCATTGCCGTTGCCCACCTGAGTTGTTCCTAATGCTCCGTTGAGCATCAGTGAGGTAACAGTTGTATAAGGACTCGGATTGTACTGGTTGTAGATAACGCCCGGACTGTCGATATCTTCCTCGCTGTCAACGCTTACATAGATATTGTTGCAGATGTAACCCACGGTGACAGGATCGTTGCTCCAACCGCCGGTGTAGTTGCACTGTGCCACCGAACCAAGCTGGAGTATGGCATAGTCGCCCTGTGACGGACCGGTGATGCTGACGAAGTTCAACCATGTGGCTCCTGTCACGTCAATCATCGAGTTGTTGCTCATGGTGATGTATGACGGGTCACTGGTGTTATCTTCTGAAACGCTTACCTTCATCGAACCAGCCTTGAGGTAGGATGTAGGGCCCATCTCAATGATTTTCAGTTCCATCTTGTTGGTACATTCCCACCAGCAACCGTTCTTCAGACGGGTATTTGACGAACCGGAACCTTCGATGGAATGGTCGATTTTTACCTTCCCGTGATTGATATATGTGCTGTTTACGGCACCGCCATAGATTCCGTCGATGGTCATCGTGTTGTAGTTATATACGGTTCCGCCGTTGTTGTTCAACTCGCCTATGTCTATTATTCCGGCATTGTAGGAGTAGTCATCGCCCGAACCGTTAGGGAATGTCAAAAGACCCTTGCCCGTAATCTTTCCGCCTCTGAGCACTATCACGCGACCTTCGTTCACGCAGTTAAGCTGACCGCCTTCAGGAATCACTATTTCACCGCCGTCGGCAACGATAATCACCGTACCGCCGCCTGCTCTCTGTTCCTGGGTACTGAGTGTCCATTTGCCCGAAACATATACTGTGCGGGAGTATGGCGGTTCAGAAGGCAGTACTTCAATGTTGCCGTTCCACTCCCCTGTAATCTTCATCTTCAACACATAGTTCGGGTCGCCCTCAATATTGCAGACGCTGTTTTCAGCATTCACTTCGGTTGCTCCGTTAAGGTAGTCGTCGGGGTTGACGTTCAGTGTAACGTGAGGCACCTCTGAAACCTCCATCGAACGCTTCTTTGCCGATGAAACCTGTGATGTTCCGATGCTTGTGGTAAGCAGGCCGTTGCTTATCATGGCAGATTTCAGGTATGTGTATCCCTTGGCGTCAACCAGTGCCACATATACCATGTTTGTGTTAAGAGGCGAACTGAACTTGCGTGTAAGAGTGTTGTTCCCATCAACGCTTTCCTCCATCAGCAACGTACCGCTGCCGTTGGTAAACGGGTTGTCGGCATAGATTTTCACGGTGCACGCCTCGGTCGAGTTGACTGTTATGTTGGCTGTAACGGTTCCCACCGTTTTCCAATCATGATTGCTGTCAACATTGTCAACAGGAAATGCCTCGCTTATAAGTTCTTGATAGCGGTCTTGGTCAAAGTAATCTTCGTCGTCGCAAGAGATAAATCCCAATGACATGATGGTCATTAAGATAAGCGATTTGCAAAAACTTCTCATATTGAATTAATTTAGTTGATTTCTATTTATTCCTATCTATAGTCTTGTTTATTCTGCAAAAATAATAAAAAATATAATATAATGTACGCGTGTATCTTTTTTTAACATATTTTCCTTGTCTTTCCTTGTGTTTATTTCTATTATGAAGTCAAAAAAACGGTGAAAGCGGATAGGGATAGCGTTTTTTTATGTATATTTGCAATCAAAATAATTAGACACAAACCATAAAGAATGAAAGCAATCAAGATTACTGGACCTTCTGTCATGAAGGTGGTGGAGATAGACAAACCAGAGGTTAAGTCTGGTGAGGTTTTGTTGAAGGTGCATTACGTAGGTTTCTGCGGCAGCGACCTAAACACTTATCGCGGTTTGAATCCTATGGTTAAGATGCCTGTAATACCTGGTCATGAGATTGGGGCTGTTATCGAGGCAGTAGGCGAGGATGTTCCTCAGCATCTGAAGAATGGAATGAACGTGACGGTAAATCCATACACCAACTGCGGAGTGTGTGCCTCTTGCCGCAGCCGTCGTTATAATGCTTGTGAACACAACGAAACACTTGGTGTTCAGCGCGACGGTGCAATGTCTGAATATATTAGTGTGCCTTGGCAAAAGGTAATACCTGTGGGCAATATCACTCCTGAGCATACTGCTTTGATAGAACCGATGAGTGTCGGTTTCCATGCTGTTAGTCGTGCCGAGGTCGTTGACACCGACGTGGTGATGGTTATCGGTTGCGGAATGGTTGGCCTTGGTGCTGTGGTTCGTGCAATACTGCGTGGAGCTACTGTTATCGCATGCGATGTAGACGATGAGAAACTGGACATTGTCAAGAACATGGGTGCCCACTATACCATCAACTCAATTAAGGAGAACGTACACGACCGGTTGGTTGAGATAACTGGCGGACTGATGCCAAGCGTAATCATCGAGGCTGTTGGTTCACCTATCACATACAACATGGCTGTAAACGAAATAGGGTTCTGCGGTAGAGTGGTGTGCATTGGTTATGCCAAGCAGGACGTGGCATTCCATACAAAACTCTTTGTGCAGAAAGAGCTCGACATCCGTGGTTCAAGAAATGCACTGCCTGAAGACTTCGAGGGTGTAATCAAGTATCTTAATAGTCACGACTGTCCTTACGACGTCCTCATATCAAATGTGGCAACCGTTGATACTGCTGCACAGGCAATGGAAGAATGGAGTGCAAACCCGCAGAAAGTGTTCCGTATTTTAGTTAAATTCTAAATCATAAACCATTAAAATTCAAAAACTTATGAAAAAATTATCAATTAAGGCTATTGTATGTTTGTTGGCATGCTCACTTACCGTAAGCTCATGTATCGGTTCTTTCGGCCTGTTCAACAAGGTGTTGGATTGGAATAAGGGCATCAGCAACAAGTTTGTTAATGAGGTGGTGTTTGTTCTTATTTCACCGGCTTATACTGTTTGCGGTATGGTTGACATTTTGGTGCTCAACTCTGTTGAATTTTGGACAGGTGAGAATCCAATTGCCAAGAACACAACAAAGAACGTGTGGGGACAGGATGGAAAGATGTATGCTGTAAAGACAATGAAGAACGGTTACGAGATAACAAAGCCAACAGGCGAGAAGGTAAACTTTATCTTCGACGCAGAGCAGAACATTTGGTCAATGGAGGCTGATGGTCAGGAAACAAAGTTGTTCCGTTTCAACGAGGACGGTACTATCGAGGCTTATCTGCCTGACGGCGACACTCAGAATGTTGCTCTTACAGAAGAAGGCGTAAACGCATTCCGCATGCAGATGAATGGTGGTCTCTATTTTGCTACGAGATAATCTCTAATTACTTAATAACCAGCATCGAAAGTTTTTCGCTGGCAAAAATCTCTTTTGCCACAAGTTGGATGTCATCGGCCGTCAGTTTGTCAATTTGGGCAAACAGGCGGTCGGTGTCTTTTTCCCATCCGTAGTGCAGGAAACTCTTTCCAAAATCCAGTGCATAGCTTTCTCTGTTATCACAGGCTATGGCAATCTGACCTTTTATCTGTTTCTTCGCCGTTGCAAGTTGTGCGGCACTGAGAGGCTTTTCCATAATGCGGTTAAGTTCTCGCCTTACGAGTTTGCAGCAACGCTCAATGTCGTGTTGGTCGCACCCGAAGTAAACGCTCCAAAGACCTGTATCAGAATAGCTTACCATAGAACTCTCAACTGTATATACAAGTCCGTTTCGTTCGCGTAGCGACAGGTTCAGGCGAGCACTCATTCCCGGACCGCCCAATATGTTATTAAGCAGATACAGACCTATGCGTTTCTTCTCATGCGCACTATATGCTTTGCATCCAATCATGACGTGTGCCTGATGCGTCCCCTTGTCTATTACCCTGTTTTGCGGTGTATGGTTGCAGATTTCCTCCATTTTATCGGGATTGGCATCCTCCGTGTTAGGGTCATGTTCTGGAAAATCTGCTGTTGCCTTAGCTATCAGCTGTACCAGTTTTGTGAAATCAAGGTCGCCGGAGGCAAAGAAAATGGCATTCTCAGGTCTGTAATACCTCTTTGCAAAGTTGCGCAGATGGTCCGACGTGTATGTCCTCAGCTGCTCTGCTGTTCCCAGAATACTATGTCCCAGCGAATGACCGCTGAACAGTTGGTTTTCAAATTCATCGTAAATGAGTTCTGCCGGAGAATCGTTATAACTCTCGATTTCATCGCAGATAATCTCCGTTTCCTTCGCTATCTCCGTTTCCGGATATGTGCTATGAAAAACGATGTCGGTAAGCAAATCCACCGCCTTGGCTATATGGTCTTTCAATATTGCTGCATGATATACGGTATCTTCCTTGTTGGTATATGCGTTCAGGTCGCCGCCAACCTCTTCAAGACACCTTATTATATCTATTGCCTTGCGTCTCGACGTACCTTTGAACGACCCGTGTTCACAGAAATGAGCCAGTCCTTCTTCGCCTTGCAATTCATCTCGCGTTCCAGCATTGATGCCATAGCCGCAGTATATCACCTTTGCAGTAGAGGGTTTGTGTATTATTCTTAACCCGTTTGGTAATGTCTGTATGTTATAATTGTTCATAGCAACTGCAAAAATAATAAAATTCGTTTGTTATTTGCCAAAAAATGCTGATATTTGCATTTAATTTAAGAATATTAGACTAATGAGAAAGGTAATAGGAATAGGCGAGACCGTCTATGACATAATATTCAGAAACGACCATCCGATAGCGGCCGTTCCTGGCGGTTCGACGTTCAATGCGATAATATCTCTAGGCAGGGCAGGTATTGCTGCATCGTTTATCAGTGAGACTGGCGACGACCGTATCGGTCGCAATATCATCAAGTTCCTCAACAACAATAATGTTGACTCGTCAAATGTTAATGTCTATCCCAACACCAAATCACCGTTGTCGTTGGCTTTCCTCAACGATAGCAACGATGCCGAGTACATTTTCTATAAGGACCATCCCAACGACCGTCTCGACTTCTCTTATCCTAAGATTGAAAGAGACGATATCGTGCTCATGGGTTCCTATTATGTCATCAACCCGGTCATCCGTCAGCAAGTGGCCGGATTCTTGGAATATGCCCGTCAGCAGGGAGCAATAATCTATTACGATGTGAACTTCCGTGCGTCCCATAAGCATGAGTTTATGAAGCTCACTCCAAACATTATCGAGAATTTGGAATATGCTGATATTGTGCGTGGTAGCAGCGAAGACTTCGAGATTATGTACGGTAAGATCGATGGCGAGTCAGTCTATCGTAGCGAGATATCTTTCTATACGAAGAAGTTCGTTTATACACAAGGCTCTGGTCCAGTTGAGCTCCATGCCGAGGGCGGTATCAAAAAGCAGTATGCCGTTGCCAAGTGCGAAACAGTGAGCACCATCGGGGCTGGCGACAACTTCAATGCTGGTATTGTCTTCGGTTTGCTCAAGCATGGCATAACGCGCGATATAATTGATGCCGGACTAACCGAAGAGCAGTGGGACGGCATCGTTAGTTGCGCCCTACGCTTCTCTGCCAACGTATGCAAGAGCATCAACAATTACATTGATAATACGTTCGCAGCCGAAATGAAGCAAGAAATGGCCGATTTCATCGAAAAACAACAATAAAAAATATCACTATGAAAGAGATTACAAGCAAGATTCATTATGTAGGTGTGAACGACCGCAACAAGGAACTGTTCGAAGGTCTTTGGCCACTGCCAAATGGAGTGTCATATAACTCCTATCTCATTGTTGACGAGAAGATTTGTCTTGTCGATACCGTAGAGGCCACATTCTTTGTCAACTATATCAAGAACATTCAGAATGTCATTGGCGACCGCCCTATCGACTATCTCATAATAAACCACATGGAGCCCGACCATAGCGGTTCTATTGCACTTATCAAGAAGTATTATCCTAATATCAAGGTCGTCGGCAACAAGAAAACCTTCGGCATGATGCAGGGATTCTATGGTATCGGTGGCGATGAAATGGAGGTAAAAAACGGCGACAAGCTGTCGCTGGGCTCTTACGAACTGACTTTTGTTCTGACTCCTATGGTTCACTGGCCAGAGACTATGATGACTTTGGCTACCGACCAAACCACAACTACGCTCTTCTCTGGCGATGCTTTTGGATGCTTCGGTGCTCTTAATGGCGGAATCGTAGATTCAGAAATAAACTGTGACGGTTTCTGGCTTGAGATGGTTCGCTACTACAGTAATATCGTAGGCAAATACGGTACTCCTGTTCAGAATGCACTAAAGAAACTGGCAGGTGTCAACCTCGATTACATCTGTTCTACCCATGGTCCCGTATGGCACGAGCATATAGGCAAGGTGGTGGACATGTACGACCGTATGAGTCGCTATGAGACAGAGGAAGGACTGGTTATCTGCTACGGCACAATGTACGGCAATACCGAGCGTGCGGCCGAGGTTATAGCACAGGCAGCAAGTGAGGCGGGCATAAAGAATATCGTCATGCACAACGTTTCTAAGTCGCACCACTCTTACATCATCCGCGACGTGTTCCGTTATCGCGGACTCATTGTCGGTGCTCCGACATACAACACCGGACTGTATCACGAGATGGATGTGCTGCTGTCTGAGTTGGCACAGCGCGACATCAAGAACCACCTCCTTGGATGCTTCGGCAGTTATGGTTGGGCAAGCAAGGCTGTAGGCAAGATTCTTGAATGGAACGAGAACCACCTGCATTTCGAACATGTAGGCACTCCAGTGGAAATCAAACAGAGTCTCGATGCTGACACCACAGAACAGTGCGTTGCGCTTGGCAAGGCTATGGCGGAGAGGCTACATGTCGTTGTTTAGACATAAAGACATGTATTTATAACGACAACGAATTACGCGAATTAAACTAATTATTTTTCGCATAGACATATATTTACAACTACAACGAATTAAACGAATTAGACTAATTATTTTTTACATGGACATATTTTTATAACGACAACGAATTAAACGAATTAGACTAATTATTTTTTCATATAACATAAATTAATTGGTTAAATTCGTTTAATTCGTTGTTTAGATAAAAAAATATACAACCACGAACTACGCTAACTAAACGAATTTCTTTGTCATAGAGCCACAA
>JAZSAV010000003.1:0-1517 GCA_045602085.1 Prevotella sp.
TGGGTGGTGCCAAAAAACTGCTGCTTCTCAACAGAGCCCAAATCAACGTAATCATGGACGTTTATTGTTTCTCCTACATCTTGTGAAGCATTTACCGAAGTCTGTTGGCTATCACCTTCACTCATCAAGCCCACAACACATAAAACAAGAAGCGATAGCACACCTGCTATTATCCATTTCATCCTGTTTTTGCGTTTTCTTTCCTCTTCCTCCCTGCGCTTTCTCTCCTCCTCTGCCTTGCGTTTTCTTTCTTCTTCCTCCCTGCGTTTTCTTTCCTCTTCTTCCCTGCGCTTCAACTCTGCCTCTGCCTTGCGCTTTCTTTCCTCTTCCTCCATGCGCTTCAACTCTGCCTCTACCCTGCGCTTTATCTCCTCCTCAGCCTTGCGTTCCTGCTCCTGCTCTTTCGTCTCAAAGACGGTCTCCTCATCTACGGAATTATTATCAACTACATCTATTACCGTCGCTTCGTCGCTCTGGCCCTTCGAACATGCCGTAACTTCAAAGCTCCTAAGAAACTCCTCTATGCTCTGAGGACGGTCCTTACGCTTCGGCTGCATAGCGAACTCTATCGCCTTCTTCACACTGTCGCTTAGTACAACATCTGCTGGAAAGCTCAGTCCGTCTTCATATATCTCATCCGCCTCGGCCGGTGTCTCTCCTGTGACAAGTTTATACATCGTCGCTCCCAATGAATAGATGTCGGTCGAGGGCGAGAACTGAGACACGCCTCCCTGCTTGTACTGCTCCATTGGGGCGTAGCCCTTGCTTCGGCCAACCGGCGAACTGGTAGTCTGTCCGCCTACTTCATCGTAATGCTTCGAAAGACCGAAGTCGATGAGGATGGCGTTGTTTTTCTTATCGAGAAGTATATTGCCTGGTTTTATGTCCAGATGGTTAATCTTAAGTTCGTGTATATACGCCAAGGCATCGGCAATCTGTCTGATAAAGAACATCGCCTCTTCTTCCGAAAGCCTCCCCTTTCGTGTCACGTAATCCGACAGCGAGCCGCAGTCGTGGTATTCCATGACGTAATACGCGGTGCCGTTCTCCTCGAAGATGTCATAAATCCTTATTATGTTGTTATGGTTGAAACTCGCTATGTTCTGGGCCTCCTTCACGAACTTATTCTTAAACCCATCTACAAGTTCCCTGCTGCCAACAGAAGGCACGCTCACAAACGACGTGTCCGCATCCCTGTTGCAGTGCTCCTTCATATAGAACTCCTTGACAGCAACCTTTCTGTTGAGTCCCACTTGCACGGCAAGATAGGTGATGCCGAATCCGCCCTGGCCTAAAACACCCTCTATCCTGTATTTGCCGTTCTGCAGTAATTTGCCTTTCTTTAATTCCATGATGCTTGGTTTTATTTATTGTATACGGACTTCGTCTGGTTTATATTTTGCTTTGAGAAGTGAGCCTTGAGCCTGCCATAAACCTTAAAACTCAAAAAACATAAACTTTAAAACTCAAAAACTATGAACTTTAAAACTACTATAAACTATAAACTCTCAACTATA
>JAZSAV010000004.1:0-124137 GCA_045602085.1 Prevotella sp.
AAGGAAATAATCAACATATAGGTTAAAAAAAACTTTACAATAGTCCATTTGTTTTTAAATAATCCATTAATTTATTGTAATTCTATTGCTTTTCTTGATTTCGGTTGAATACTTTTACGTGTAACATTATTATTGTTTAGAGTATCAACCATAGTATTGGATATCGTATCTGACTTGTCATCATCCTTATTTCCGATATCAGATTTCACAAAATTACCCTTACTATTAGTTACAATGTAATTATTCATCTGTTCATCACTTCTGAAATAAGTACCGGAAAGCGACCTTTCAGGAGTTATCAATACGGATTCTTTATTTGAATATAATTCATGCTTAAATCCGTCCCAGAATAATTCATCACTATAGAATCTCAGTCCTGACACATTACGCAAACGCACACGCCCCCTCAGTTCCCATAATTTAATCTGATCATAGTACCATGCCGTGTCAGCCTGTATGTATGCACGAATCTTTAATGAATCATCAAATTGTTCCATAAATAAGCCATTTATGAACGTCCATCTTGTTGGTTGTTTCACCTGGTTCACATCCCAGGTTTCTGCAACAATACGATATTTAATGATTCCAGAATCAGATATTAATGTGTTTACACCAAATGATGTCATAACAGAAACCGAATCTCTATCATTAACAGCTGGTGCCAAATGTTCCTTTTCCTCATTACAAGAAATAAACAAAAGAATAAGGATAAGGCACACCCCTACCCTTACTTTTGACATATATCTATAAAAATGTTTCAAAACTACAATACTTTAAATATTATTGCACTTTCCATTTCATAAACCACCCTTCAGCAAATGTAAGTCCTAAATTGATGCGGAACATGTTTTCTGTAACCAAGTCAGTAGAAGATGACCTCACCCACTGAGCACTTAGATTAAACATAGAGCGGCTTTTTTGAATAGGAACTCCAAAGCCAAAACTAAGAGAGTATTCCTTTGGACCATCTTTGCCATTTATCTTAACATATGGAGTTGCATAATAAGCACCAAACCTGTAGTGTATTCGCTCTAAGAAACTACCGGTTTCTTCATCAGGAACCCACTCTCCTCCAATTGTAATCTTGCTTCTATCCATTAAGCCTCCTGCCAGGCATTCATATTGTCCTGTCTTATAATTCATGATTGGATACTCCAATTCACCCCATTTCTGAAGTGAATAATCTACACCCACCAAGAACTTATTTGAATGCTTCCATGCAAATCCAATAGCATAAGAATGAGGTATTGCGAATGCGTTATTCAATACGGTTGTGGTATCATTAGAAACACCCGTTTGAGAATTTGTATAGGTGGTACTGATATCCAAATCAGAACCAAGTTTATGACCATAACTATATGTGGCACCCAAAACAACAACATTTTTCTTGTCTAATTCATGTTGCCACTGCAAACCAATATCAAACTTATAACTATTGACTGTTGACCTATATGACTTCAACATTGTATTTATATAGGCATCACTATTAGATGTTGATATGTTTCTCTCATACCGTCCCCACAAATATGAAAAATTTGCACCTACTGAAAATCCTTTATAAATATTCCATCCAAGTCCGACATAAGCTTGATGCAATCCACCGGTGCCTGAATATTGCTTAGTTGTAGTTACATTAGAATTTACGACTTCTGTTTCAGAGTAGCTATAACCAATATTTGTAAAAGGAACGACTCCGGCACTCAGACCGACATTACGCTTCAATCGGAAAAGGGCAACTGCATATTCCAAATCAGAGTTCTGAGCATTTATGCGCTTGCCATTCTCCTCGAAATTTGTTACTTGTCCAGACAATCCTAAATCAAAAATCATGGTCAACGAATCAACATCAGAGTATGATGCCGGATTCAACATGTTGACGATATTATTTCCACGCAATCCCAAGGACAAGCCACCCATACCACGGCTATATCCTAACGACTGGTCTGACATAACGCCGAAACCGTATTGGCTATACGGTGAATTTGTGCCACTCTGAGCATTTGCAGCAAGACTCATCATAGCCAGAATAACACTTATTATATTTTTCTTTTTCATTTCTTATCCAAATTATAGAAAAGTATTCTATTCAACCCTTCTGATACAATTAAATTATCTACTTCATATTCAATGCCATCGACACAGTTGACGAAATCGATATCAACGCCTCCTGTTTTATAGATAGCAAAATCAGTATATGTTTTTTTAAGTTCTGAAACGAATCCAAGTATTTCATACTTAATCCCGTTAATCACACCGTTTCGTATTGCAGTTTCAGTTGTTGTTCCCAACAAATTAGTGCATCCCTCATTATTAACCAACGGCAATCTGCTTGTATAAGCATTTAAGGCTTTAAACCTAAGGATTGGGCCTGGAGAGATGTTGCCACCTAAATAATTTCCTTCTGACGTTACAAAATCAAATGTTATACACGTTCCAACATCTATAACAAGAATATTTTTGCCAACTTTTTTATAATAAGCTCCAATAACTGCCGCCAATCTATCTGCGCCCAATGTATTAGGAGTTTCATATAAATTATTTATAGGTATCGGTGTTTTGCCTGGAATAAACTGTGTAAGCGGGAAAGGTAATTCATGTAATAACATTTGCTTCTCATCAGGTATATTTACTACTGTTGAATATATACCATTTTCAAATCTATGTTTTTTACAAAAATCATGCAATTTATACCATTCATCGCCATTAATGCGCAGTTCTTCGATGATGTCAAACCCATTAAAAGCGACTAGTTTAGTACAAGTATTACCAATATCTATTGTTAGATTCATTATACTTTTTTCTTCTGGGTTGCAAAATTATCGAAAAAAAACGAAATAATAGCATGGAAAGTGGAAAAAAGAGAGTATTTTTGCATCGTGAAACATTTAAAAAGTATTTTTAGTAAGATAGTCATTGTTTTTATATTCATTAGTTTATCTACCAGTCTCTCATTTGCTCAGACTGCCAATGACTCAATAAAGATTAGTCTCCTGACCTGTTCACCCCACGACGAAGTTTACAGTGTGTATGGGCATACGGCCATAAGATATGTGAACTTGAACAATGGTGAGGATTGGACTTTCAATTATGGCATATTTAATTTCAACAAACCATTTTTCACGCTAAGATTCATATTTGGATTTACTGATTACCAATTAGGAGTAATACCTTTTGAGTTTTTCAAACAAGAATACAGTAAAGATAACAGGCAGGTAATAGAACAGGAACTTAATCTTACTTCTGAAGAGAAATACAACATTTATAAGGCCCTGAGAGATAACTATCTCCCACAAAACAGAGTATATAGATATAACTTTATATACAACAACTGCACTACCAAGGCACGGGATATAATTGAAACGAATATAAAAGGAAAAATCATCTACCCTGAAGAAGAAGATGACGTGTCGATACGCGATCTCATTCATGAATGTACCGAAGACTACCCTTGGCTAAAGTTCGGGGATGACTTATGCTTGGGACTTGTTGCCGATTTTGATGCTGACAGAAAGACACAACAGTTCCTGCCACTATATTTAATGCGAGATTATAGTAAAGCCAGCATTGAACACAATGGCAACAAAAGACCTCTGGTAAAAAAAGAATCGATTATAATAAAAAGCAATCCTCATATTACTGAGAAAACATATATAACGCCACTGGCATGTTGCTTAGTTTTGCTTATAATAACATCTATCATTACATTTAGAGAATGTAAATTAAACAAAACATATAATTATTATGATGTTGCCCTACTATTAGTATGTGGCATCTCTGGCATTTTGCTACTTGCACTTATGTGCTCATTACATCCTACTACAAGTATAAACCTGCAGTTTCTCATATTAAACCCAATCCATCTTTTTTATATTTGGAAAGTTGCAAAAAAGAAAGAAACACATTATTGGAAACTATCAACAGCATTAATAATTGCATTTTTCATAGGAAGCATCTGGCAAAAATATGCTGACGGGATGTTATTTGTGGCATTATCTTTGCTGTTAAGAAACTATTCGCATTATAAAGTACATAAATGTTCATAAATAATGACATATAAATTCATACCTATAACAATACTTGCTGTAATTGCAACCACAGGCAAACTTGATGCACAAATTTTACAATCAGTGCCAAAGCTGATGGTCAATATCACTATTGATCAGCTAAGAACTGATTACTTAGAGGCGTTCTCACCATTATATGGGAATGGAGGTTTTAAGAAATTACTTGACAATGGTGTTGTTTACACTAATGCCTCATATCCTTTTTCTCCAATAGACCGTGCTTCAGCAATTGCGACAATCTCAACAGGTACTACACCATATTATAATAGTATCATTGGCGAGAAGTGGTTGGACAAAGAGACGTTAAGACCACACAACTGTGTTGATGATATTAATTACAACGGATATTTGACTGATGCGAAATCTTCTCCTGCAAATATACTAAGTTCTACTTTAAGCGATGAACTTAAAGTTGCCACCTCTGGAAAAGCAATAGTATATGCGATAGCACCTTTCAGAGAAGCTGCAATAATATCTGCCGGACATGCTGCAGATGGTGCGATATGGATAGATGATATAAATGGGCAATGGTGCTCTTCTACATATTATTTTGCGCAATTGCCTTCTTGGATAAGTGCATACCAAAGGATATACTCTAATACCTTCGTTGAAACAGAATGGAAGCCTATAAATGAATTGTCAGGTAATTTTAGCTATTTCTTAAGTGGAGGTATGCAATCCCCATTCAATCACAAGTTTAAAGACGACAACAGATACATAAAATTTAAGACAAGCGGCTTAGTAAACGAAAGTATTACCGACATCTCTTTACAATGCCTAAACAGCACCGGCATAGGAATTGACAACATAACAGACTTGCTAAACATCACTTATTATGCAGGTTGTTATGACAGCAAGCCTGTTGCCGAATGCCAAATGGAAATACAAGACACTTATGTAAGATTAGATAAATCAATTGAGAAATTAATAAGTAAGATAGAAGAAAGATTTGGCAGTGACAAAGTCCTTTTCTGCATTACCAGCACAGGATATTTTAACGACGGGAGTGCAGACTATAGCCAATACCGTATTCCATCAGGCACATTCAACATAACACGTAATGCCAATCTGCTGAATATGTATTTAGGCGCCATCTGGGGACAGGCACAGTATGTAGAAGCATGTTTTGGCGCACAGATATATTTGAACCATAAGTTATTAGAACAAAAAAGAATAAGTCTGACAGATGTCACGCAACGAGCCCAGGAATTTATATCCATGCTATCTGGTGTCCGCAATGTTTACACGGCACAGCAGATACTGTCTGGCAACAACCAAAACATCTTTAAGATACGCAATGGATTCCACCCTGACAGGAACGGCGATATAATAATTGACATATCTCCAGGATGGAAACTGCTTAACGAAGAGACAAATGAGAATTTTCTTTCAAGAGCCTCTTATATACAATTCCCTATAATCATTTATGGGGCGAATGTAAAAAGCAAACGAATAAGCACATTAGTTTACACTGACCGCATTGCTCCAACAATATCAAAAGCGATAAGAATACGTGCACCTAATGCATGTTCGTCAGAACCATTATTTTAAACGCAAAAGTTCGTTTAATATCAAATATAATTTATTTATCATTTCTTGTATTATTACAGAAAATAATGTAATTTTGCAAAGTTTATTTTAACAAGTATAAAAAACAATTATCATAATGAACTTCAATAAATTTTTGAAATCACTATTCGGAGACAAGTCAACAAGAGACATGAAGCTGATTCAGCCTTTTGTGGACAAAGTTAAAAACATATATCCAGAAGTACAGAAACTTGACAACGATACATTAAGATTAAGGACAAAGCAAATCCAGAAACAGATACAAGATTCTGCATTACAGAAAAAGGGGCAAATAGAAGAATTAAAATCAAAAATTGAGAATACCCCAATTGACGAACGTGCAGACATCTTTTTACAAATAGACAAGATAGAGAAGGAAATTCTCGAAATATACGAAGGTGTACTTAATGAAGTAATGCCTGAAGTTTTTGCCATTGTGAAAGAGACGGCAAGAAGATTTGCTGAAAATGAAGAAACAATCGTTACTGCAACTGATTTTGACCGTGAACTTGCCGGTAATCCGCGAAATGACTTCATCACTATCGACGGTGACAAGGCTAAATATCACAACCACTGGACTGCTGGTGGCAATGACCTTAAATGGGAAATGGTACATTATGATGTTCAGCTGTTTGGCGGAACCGTATTGCACCAAGGAAAAATTGCAGAAATGGCTACAGGTGAAGGAAAGACTCTTGTTGCCACTCTACCCGTATTCCTTAATGCCCTAACAGGTAATGGAGTACATGTTGTTACCGTTAATGACTATTTGGCAAAACGTGACTCTGAATGGATGGGACCTCTCTATATGTTCCATGGTCTGTCTGTTGATTGTATTGATAAACACCAGCCAAACTCACCAGAACGCCGACGTGCATATCAAGCAGATATCACATTCGGTACTAATAACGAATTTGGATTTGACTACTTACGCGACAACATGGCAATGTCGCCATCTGATCTTGTTCAGCGTGCGCATAACTATGCTATTGTTGATGAGGTTGACTCTGTACTTATAGATGATGCTCGTACTCCGCTTATCATTTCTGGACCTGTACCCAAGGGAGATGTACAGATGTTCGAAGAATACCAACCTTTAGTAGAAAAACTGGTTGAAGTACAACGTAAACTTGCAACACAGTATTTGGCTGAAGCAAAACAGAAAATTTCAGAAGGCAAAGAAAAGAATGATGCGAAACTGACAGAACAGGGTTTCTTGTCTCTTTTCAGATCACATAAAGCATTGCCGAAAAACAGGCCACTGATAAAGTACCTTTCAGAAGAAGGAATAAAAGCCGGTATGTTAAAGACTGAGGAAACATACATGGAAAACAACAACAGAAGAATGCCAGAGGCTATTGAACCACTGTATTTTGTTGTTGATGAGAAACTTAATTCCTGTGATCTAACAGACAAGGGAACAGAATGGCTCGCAAATCAGGTTAACGACAAGACTTTGTTCGTTTTACCAGACATTGCAACTGAATTATCTGCCTTAGAAGCAAGCAGTCTTAGTAAAGAAGAACGTATTGCAAAGAAGGACGAAATGCTTAACTACTATGCAATACAAAGCGAACGAGTGCATACTTTGCAGCAATTGCTTAAAGCATATACGATGTTCAACAAAGATGACGAATATGTAGTCATTGACGGAGAAGTAAAAATCGTAGATGAACAGACTGGCCGTATCATGGATGGCAGAAGATGGAGCGACGGTCTTCATCAAGCTGTTGAGGCAAAAGAACATGTAAAAGTGGAAGCTGCAACTCAGACTTTTGCCACTATCACACTGCAGAACTATTTCAGAATGTACCATAAATTGTCTGGTATGACTGGTACAGCCTCAACTGAATCTGGAGAGTTTTGGGATATTTACAAGTTGGATGTTGTTGAAATCCCAACCAATCGCCCTATAGCAAGACACGACCTTGACGACAGAGTTTATAAAACAGCTCGTGAAAAGTATAATGCCGTAATTGAAGAGATTGAACAGATGCGTAATAGCGGACGTCCGACACTTGTCGGCACAACATCTGTTGAGATTTCAGAGCTGCTATCAAAGATGCTTAACATGCGTAAGATTCCGCATCAGGTACTCAACGCAAAATTGCATCAGAAAGAAGCAGATATTGTGGCATTAGCAGGACAAAGCACGAATGGTCTTGGAGCTGTAACAATTGCTACCAACATGGCTGGTAGAGGAACTGACATCAAGTTATCACCTGAGGTCAAGGCTGCCGGCGGTTTGGCTATTATAGGAACAGAACGACATGAGAGCCGTCGAGTTGACCGTCAGCTTAGAGGACGTGCCGGCCGACAGGGCGACCCAGGTTCATCTGTTTTCTATGTTTCATTAGAAGATAAACTTATGCGTCTTTTTGCCTCTGAACGCATTGCAAGCGTTATGGACAAGCTTGGTTTCAAAGAAGGCGAGCGCATTGAATCACCTATAATATCAAAGAGCATAGAAAGAGCGCAAAAGAAGGTTGAAGAGAATCATTTTGGAGTGCGCAAACGTCTTCTTGAATATGATGATGTTATGAATAAGCAACGTACTGTTGTTTATGAGAAAAGAAGACATGCCCTGATGGGTGAGCGTATTGGAATGGATATTTCAAATGTCATTTGGGACAGAGTTGCCTATGTCATCAACAACAATGACTACGAAGGTTGCAAGGAAGAATTTTTCCATCTTTTTGCAATGGAAGTTCCATTTACACAAAAAGATTTTTCAGAAAAGAAGCCAGAAGTTCTTGCCGAAGAAGCATTCCAGGCCGTGCTTGATGTTTTTGAGCGTAAGACAGAAAGAATCCGTACTATCGCCTGGCCAATTATCCAGCAAGTATATGAGAACCAAGGAGCTCTATATGAGCGAATAATGGTTCCTATCACAGACGGCAGAAAGATGTACAATATCCCTTGCAAATTGAAAGAAGCGTATGAAACTGAATGCAAGAGTGTTGTCAAGGAATTCCAACGTATGATTCTATTGCATCTTATAGATGAAAGCTGGAAAGAAAACCTTCGTGAATTAGACGATTTAAAACATAGTGTTCAAAATGCATCTTATGAGCAGAAAGACCCACTTCTCATTTTCAAACTTGAAAGTGTAAAACTGTTCGATAATATGGTTAACAGTATGAATAACCGTATTGTAGGCATATTGATGAGAAGCGGCATTCCTGAGCTTCAACAGGATGAGGTAAAAGAAGCCGCACCTGAAATGCCTACAAAACGCGAGACATATACTGAAAGCAAACAGAACATAAACGAGGAACAACTATCCGATCCAAACCAGGCAGCCGCTGCAAGACATGACACCAGGTCACAACAGCCGCGTACTCCAATAATAAAAGACAAGTTGCCGGGTCGTAATGAACCTTGTCCATGTGGTAGCGGTAAAAAATTCAAGCACTGCCACGGAAAGGGACTATAATAAATAAACTATTGGGCAGAACTATCATGATAGCTCTGCCCTATTATTTAACAGTCAAAATCAATTTATACAATTATGATTAAGATAGAACAGATTATAAAGAAATTCGGTAATAAAACTGCATGCAACATACCTAGTTTTTGTATAAATAAAGGTGAGATTTTAGGTCTTGTCGGCAACAACGGAGCCGGTAAAACCACTCTATTCCGCATGATACTAGATTTATTAAAACCCGATAGTGGTAATATCTATATTCATAATATGGCAAATGAATCTACTGAAGACTCATATAATGTTGCACTCAGTGAAGAATGGAAAAAGTACATAGGGGCATATATTGACGAAGGATTCTTAATAGATTTTCTGACACCTGAAGAATATTTCTCATTCTTAGGTAAAATTTGCGGTATCTCAGAAAATGAAATAGAAACACGTTTAGAAAAATTTAAGCTGTTTGCCAACAATGAGATTTTCGGACAGAACAAGCTAATACGCAACCTATCTGCAGGAAACAGGCAAAAAGTTGGAATTATTTCAGCACTTATCAATAACCCACAACTTGTAATTTTAGATGAGCCTTTTAACTTTCTTGATCCAACAAGTCAAAACATACTTAAGAATCTCATATTAGAATACAACAAAGAAACAGGGGCAACAATTATTATAAGCAGTCATAACCTTTCACATACTGTTGAAATAAGCACACGCATAGCACTATTAGAAAATGGTGAGATAATTCGGGATATGATTAATGACAACAATAATGCAACTGTAGAGTTAGAGCAATATTTTGAGGTAAAATAACATACTTATTTGTAGGTATATTAATGTTTTTTGATAATCTTGCATTTGGGTATTCCATGTAGATTTATTATTTTTGTAAACAGTTATAATAAGACATGAAATTATCTGAATTAAAAACAGGCGAAAAAGGATATATAGTAAAAGTCCTTGGACATGGTGGTTTTAGAAAGCGCATTGTTGAAATGGGCTTTATAAAAGGTAATGAAGTTCAGTCTATTCTAAATGCTCCTCTAAAAGATCCTGTTAAATACAAGATAATGGGATACGAAATATCATTACGTCATGCCGAAGCCGAAATGATAGAGATAATTTCTGAAGAAGAAGCAAAGGAAATCGGAAATATTAATGAAACAAACGTTATAACAAACCACATTGAAGAATATTCACATGCAGGAGAGAAATTAAGAGGAGCAGCTATCAAAAAAAGAAGAAAGATTAATGTTGCTGTAGTAGGCAATCCAAATTGCGGCAAAACATCTCTCTTCAATTATGTTTCTGGAGCTCATGAACGTGTTGGTAATTATTCAGGCGTAACAGTTGATGCGAAAGAAGGGAAGGCTTTTTTCGAAGGTTATGAATTTAATATTGTTGATTTACCTGGAACATACTCGCTCTCGGCGTATAGTCCAGAAGAGTTATATGTACGCAAGCAAATAATCGACAACACTCCAGACATCGTTATTAATGTCATAGACACAAGCAACTTAGAAAGAAACCTCTACCTTACATCACAACTTATAGATATGAATATGCGCATTGTTTGCGCACTAAATATGTATGATGAGTTTGAGAACAGAGGTGATAATTTAGATTATTCAAAACTTGCCCAACTATTTGGAGTCCCCATGATTCCAACTGTTTTCAAATCTGGCAAAGGAGTTGATTTATTATTCCATATAATAATAAATATGTATGAAGGTGTTGACTTTCTTGACAAAAATGGTGTAATAAACCCAGTAGTTGCATCAGACATACAAAATTGGCACAACAACTATGGAAAGAAATATGACACACCTCACTACGAGGATTTTGCTAATGGTCCACGGCCAATAAACAGTGTTTACAGGCACATACATTTGAACCATGGTTCAATACTTGAAAGAAGCATTGAAATCATAAAGAATGAATTGCAAAAATATGAACATATACGTCACAAATACTCTACCAGGTATCTTGCTATAAAATTATTAGAATGCGATAAGAATATTGAAAAAGAAATTTCTAAGTTACCATCTATAGAGAACGTATTTCGGTTAAGAGACAAGGAAGTTGCAAGAATCAAAGAAGAACTAAAGGATGATAGCGAGACTGCTATTATGAATGCGAAATATGGTTTCATACATGGTGCATTACAAGAGGCAGGTTACAAACAAGGGGATAGAGAAGATGCATATCAAGTCACAAAGGTATTAGATAGAATAATAACAAACAAGTATGTTGGTTTCCCATTGTTCTTTATCCTTATCTACATAATGTTCGAAACAACATTCACAATTGGTGCTTATCCAATGGAATGGATTGATTCTATTGTAATCACAATTGCGAATTGGATTAATTCTACAATGCCAGACGGCCCTCTCAAGGCAATGATTGCAGATGGCATTATCGGTGGAGTCGGTTCTGTTATTGTTTTCCTTCCACAGATTTTAATTCTATATGCATTTATTTCATTCATGGAAGATACAGGGTATATGGCTCGCGCCGCCTTCATCATGGATAAAGTCATGCACAAAATGGGGTTACATGGCAAATCATTCATTCCATTAATAATGGGATTTGGATGTAACGTTCCTGCCATTACTGCTACCCGCACAATTGAAAGCTATCGTTCAAGGCTTATTACCATGCTAATAATGCCTTTTATGAGCTGCTCTGCACGTTTGCCTGTGTATATAATGATTATTAGTACTTTCTTTGCAACAAAATACCAAAGTATCATCATGATTTCATTATATACAATAGGAATATTGCTATCGATTGTCATGAGTAGGATATTTAGTCGCTGGTTAATAAAGGGAGAAGACACCCCATTTGTCATGGAATTGCCACCATATAGAATGCCAACTATAAAAGCAACATTAAGGCATACATGGGAAAAAGGCAAACAGTATCTACGAAAAATGGGAGGAATAATCCTCGTTGCCAGTATAATTGTATGGGCTTTAGGTTATTATCCGCACAACGAGCAACTCAGCAAACAAGAACAATTAGAACAAAGCTATATTGGACAGATAGGCAAAACTATTGAACCTGTCTTTAAAGCACAAGGATTTGATTGGAAACTTGATGTTGGATTGTTGGCTGGTGTAGGCGCAAAGGAAATTATAGCTTCTACATTAGGAGTTTTATATAGTGGCGACAATGATTGGGAAGAAGATGATTATGAGCAAAAGAATGTAAAATACGAAGTTCTATATAAGAAAATGTCAGCAAATGGTATTACCCCTTTAATAGCACTTTGTTATCTTTTGTTTGTTTTGATTTATTTTCCATGCATTGCCGTTATAGCGGCAATCAAACAAGAAAGCGGTTCATGGAAATGGGCATTGTTTACTATCTTCTACACCACCCTGCTCGCATGGATAATTTCGGCATTAGCATTTCAAATAGGTGAAAACCTTATATACTAAAAGAACGTGATTATGAATCACGTTCTTATTTTTCCTTGCATTCATTTTAGAATGGCAAATCATCTGTACTTTCTTGGGTTGCACTCTCTTGTGCAGGAGGGAATGTTGCAGCTTGACTAACAGGAATTGCTTCCTGAGGAGCAACCGGAACCTGTTGCTGTGTACGATTTACTGCCCAAGCAGTAATTCTATTATACCAACGACCCTGATATTCACTTGCATCGATATCGAATGAGACTGTTAGCACTTCACCACTCTGAATATTCATCTGCTTTATTTTGTCCTCGCCAAAAATTCTGAACATCATTTTTCTTGGATATTGGTCTTGAGTCTCTAAAACATATTCCTGACTCATCCATGGATTGCCGGTGCGGTTTGATACACCACTTTGTGCTGGTAACACATTAATTATTCTACCTGTTATTTCCATTTTGACAATTTATTATTTTATTATTTATCTGAAATTATTTGCGAAATTACAAAATAAGTTTTAAATTAAGTAACTTTTGTTCAAATATTTTGCTTTCATCAGACTATTTTTGTATTTTTGTATTCAATTAATAAATAAGTAAAACGAATAATTCTTAAATATATGAGATTTACAATTTCCAGTACAGCATTATGCAATAAGCTAATTGCGTTATCACGAGTTATTAACAGCAAGAACTCTCTTCCTATATTATCAGATTTCATCTTTAATATTGAAGACAACACTTTAAGACTTACAGCATCTGATAGTGAAAACACATTAAAAACAACTGTAGAATTAATAGAAAGTGATACAAATGATTCATTTGCCATTGGAAGCCATGACATTCTTGAAGCGATGAAGTCAATTCCAGAGCAACCTGTTACATTCGATATAAGCAAGGTTGACAATCTTGCAAAAATTAGTTATCAGAACGGACTCTTTTCACTGCCTATCGAAAATGTAGATGAATTTCCACAACCACAAGAAATTTCATCCAACTCATATACTATCACAATACCTAGTCATATATTGTCTGATACAATAAACCGTTCTATATTTGCGACTGGTCAAGATGAGATTCGCCCTGTAATGAATGGTATATTTTTTGACTTGACTCCAGAATGTTTATGTATTGTAGCAACAGATGGTCATAAACTTGTAAGAAATAAGGTATTTAACATTAATAGCGAGCAACCTCAATCATTTATATTGCCTCAGAAACCAGCATCTTTATTAAAGAACATGCTTGTCAAATCAAATGGTGATGTAACAATTAAATTTGACGAGCGCAATGCTGAAATTAACTTTGAAGACGGTGTACTGACATGCCGACTCATAGAAGGTCGTTATCCAAACTATAATAGCGTTATCCCCCAAACAAATCCGAACCAATTAACAGTTGACCGCAAGACACTACTAAGTGCATTAAGACGTGTACAACCATTTGCTAACGGTTCAAGCAATCTTATTAGATTCCACATGGAGAATGGAGTACTTGAATTAGATGCAAAAGATTATGACTTCTCTAAAACTGCAACAGAACGTATGGTATGTGAGTACAATGGAACCCCGATGAGTATCGGTTTCAAGGCCACTTCATTTATTGAAATCTTAAATAATTTTGACTGTACTGATATCATCATTCAATTAGCAGACCCTAGTCGTGCAGGACTTGTCTTGCCATCTCAACAACCAGACGACCAAGATGTCTTGATGCTGATGATGCCTATGCTGTTAAATGATTAATTTTGATATATGCTATAAAATGTCTGCATTTTTCAATCTTGATAATGCAGACATTTATAATTGATAACTACCATAAAAAGAAATGAGACTAAATTTACAAAAGCCGTTAATTGTCTTTGATTTAGAATCAACAGGCCTTGACTTGGTTAAAGACAGAATAATACAAATTGCATACATTAAAATTTTTCCAAATGGAAAAGAAGTTCGAAATAATTTTATCATTAATCCAGGGAAATCAATATCACAAGAAATAACTGCATTAACAGGCATTAGTAATGAGGATGTAAAAGAAAAACCAACATTTAAAGAAATATCCTCTATTATCTATGAAGAATTTAAGGAATGTGACTTTGCAGGATTTAATTCTAACCATTTTGATATACCCTTGCTCGCTGAAGAATTTTTGAGAGCCGGAATAGACTTTGACTTTTCTAAAAGTCGCTTAATAGATGTGCAAACAATCTATCATAAGTTGGAAAGGCGTAATCTAAATGCTGCATATAAATTCTATTGCAATCGGGAAATGGCAGAAGACTTTGATGCACATAGAGCAGACCAAGATACCGAAGCGACTTATAGAGTCTTAATGGGACAATTGGACAAATACAATGAAGAAAATGAAAAAGATGCTGAACGCCAATTAAAAAACGACATGGAATTCCTTGCCAATTTTTCCCGTCAAAACAACAATGTAGATTTTGCCGGCCGCATTATATGGGGTGAAATGAAAGATGCAAAAGGCAACATTGTCAAGGACAAAAATGGGCAACCTGTCATGACTGAAATCTTTAATTTCGGCAAGCATAAGGGCGAAACAGTTGCTAATGTCCTCAAATATGACCCAGGATATTATAGTTGGATTATTTCTGGGGACTTTACATACAATACAAAACAAGTTCTAACACGTATTCGACTTAGAGAGAGTAAATTATTATAGCATATATTATGTTGAAGAATAAAAAGATCGTTATTGGAATAACAGGGTCTATTGCTGCATATAAAACGTGTCAAATAATTAGACTATTAAAGAAACAAGGCGCACTTGTCCAAGTAATAATCACACCATCTGGCAAAGAGTTTATTACCCCTTTAACACTTTCGACTCTAAGTCAGAATGCTGTCATAAGCGAATTCTTTACAAGAAAAGATGGCTCGTGGAATTCTCATGTGGAACTTGGACTATGGGCAGATTTAATGCTAATAGCCCCATGTACAGCCTCTACATTAGGCAAAATGGCAAATGGCATTGCAGACAACATGCTTATCACTTCATACTTATCAATGAAAGCACCTGTTTTCATTGCGCCCGCCATGGACCTAGACATGTATTCACATCCATCAACACAAGACAATATAAACAAGCTTAAATCTTACGGGAATATATTCATAGAACCTCAGAGCGGTTTTCTCGCTAGCGGTTTAGAGGGAAAAGGCAGAATGGAAGAACCAGAGGTTATTGTTAAAGCAATAGAAACTTATTTCAAGAACAATGCGTCACTTGCAGGAAAAGACATAATGATTACTGCTGGACCCACCTATGAAAAAATTGACCCTGTAAGATTTATAGGCAATTACTCCAGCGGTAAGATGGGATTTGCATTAGCAGAAGAGTGCGCATCAAGAGGTGCCAATGTTACACTAATATCTGGTCCTGTTTCATTAACGACAAACAATCCGAACATTAAACGAATTGATGTTGAAAGCTGTGAGGAAATGTATGTACAAGCAATAGAAACATTTACTCATTCTGATATTGCCATATTATGTGCTGCAGTTGCCGACTTCAAACCTGATACCGTTGCACAGAAAAAAATTAAACGAGAAGGCAATACCCTTACATTGACATTGAAACCTACACATGACATTGCATCTGAATTAGGAAAGATTAAACAAAGTAAACAGAAAATGATTGGTTTTGCACTCGAAACAAATGATGAAATGGCAAACGCCAAGGCAAAACTTACTAAAAAGAATCTTGATTTTATTGTAATGAATTCTTTAAAGAATGAAGGGACCTGCTTCCGTTCTGACGAGAATCAGATATGTATAATATCAAAAGACGGACAAAAGAATTTCCCCAAAAAATCAAAAGAGGAAGTTGCAAAAGATATTATTGAGGAGTTAATTAATATAATATAAACCGAAGCATATTTTAAATGAAAAAAACATTAATATTATTGACTATTGTATTAAGCACCTTAACCTGTTATTCACAAGAGTTAAAGGCTAAAATTAATATAAACCATAGTAAAATTGGGGTTACAAATATTGATGTTTTCAATAACCTACAACAGACATTAGAAGATTTTATTAATAACAGGCAATGGACAGAACTGCAATTCCAAGAAAACGAACGAATCCAGTGTAATTTTAATATTACTATAGACAAATATGACAAAAGTTCAAATATGTGGGAATGCACAGCAATAATACAAGCCAACAGACCTGTATATAACTCACAATATACAACCATATTATATAATAACAAGGATGCTAATTTCAACTTTGAATATGCACAATTTGACCAACTAAATTACAACGACGAAAATATAGACAACCAATTAACTGCTTTAATTGCTTATTATGCATATCTCATTATCGGATTAAACCTTGATAGTTTTTCTCCTTTTGGAGGCACTGATGTTCTTCAGAAAGGAATGAATCTTGTTAATAATGCCCAAACGCTTAATTTCACGGGGTGGAAATCATTTGATGATAGCAAAAATCGTTTCGCAATAATAAATGATTATTTGGACGAAGCCATGAAACCATTTAGGCAACTACAATATGACTATTACCGAAAAGGCCTTGATGAGATGGCAAATAATGTGGAAAGAGGAAGAACAAACATCTCCACTACCCTTGAAACAAATCTCAAGCAGTCACACAACGATAAACCTCTTAGCTTACTGCCACAGATCTGGACTGATTATAAAAAAGAGGAAATTGCCAATATATACAAAGGCAAAGGAACAGCAAAAGAAAAAGAATCAATTTATGAATTGTTAATGTCAATTAATGCTTCGCAGAGTACATTTTGGAATAAAATAAAGCAATAAAGAAAATGCTAAAAAGACTATATATCAAAAATTACACAATAATAGACTCGCTAGATATAGAATTTAATTCAGGTTTTTCTGTTATAACAGGTGAGACTGGAGCCGGAAAGAGTATTATTCTTGGAGCTATCGGGATGTTGCTCGGACAAAGAGCTGACACCAAAACAATCAAAGAGGGATGTGACAAATGTATAATAGAAGCCCATTTTGATATTAACGAATATAATTTATCATCATTTTTTGATAGCATAGACATTGAGTACGATCCTTCTGATTGTATTATTAGAAGAGAGTTGACGATCACAGGTAAAAACAGAACTTTCATTAATGATACTCCAACCCAACTGTCAACACTAAGGGAGCTTGGCGAGAGGTTAATCGACATTCATAGTCAGCATCAAAATCTATTGTTGGGTAAACAAAATTTCCAACTTAATGTTATTGACACAATAGCTGACAATAACAACAGGATAAAAGAATATAGAGTTATCTATAACAATTATATTAATCGTATTAAAGTCCTTGAAGAATTAGAAAAAGAAATTTCTGACTCTAAGTCTAAAGCTGACTTTTTATCGTATCAATTTGAAGAATTAAATAACGCAAACCTTCATGACGGAGAACAGGAGGAATTAGAACAAAAACAAGAAATAATGTGCCATGCAGAAGACATCAAACAGGCACTATTTAAAACAGAAGCAGCATTAACATCTGAAAATGCAGGTATTTTAGACAATCTCAAGACTGCCTTATCTGCAATAAGCAATATAGCTGATATATTACCAGAAGCAATATCCATAAAAAATCGTTTAGATTCAAATCTCATTGATTTAAAGGATATATCCTATGAAGTTAATAAACTTCAAAACCATGTGGATTTCAATCCATCTGAATTAGAAGAAATAAATTCTCGATTAGATAAGATATATGAACTTGAACAAAAATACAAGTGCAATAGTATCCAAGACTTGATAAAATATCATAATGAACTAAGGTCAACAATTGAAAAGATAGACAATTATGATTTTGAAGTCGAGCAATTAAAACAAGACATAAAGGTTCTGTACGATAATTGCATAAAAACAGCTAATGACATTAGCATTCACAGAAAGAAAGCGGCTCAAATTATCGAGAGAGAAATTAAGGAAATGCTTGTTAAACTTGGCATGCCAAAAGTATCATTTAAGGTTAATGTCGAGAATGATTCGCTTGGCAGAAACGGTAGTGATAAAGTATCATTCTTATTTAGTGCAAACAACAATCAACTCCAAAATATTTCAGAAATTGCATCAGGCGGTGAAATTTCACGTGTTATGTTGTCGCTAAAAGCAATAATTAATAATTATTGTAACTTGCCAACAATTATTTTTGATGAAATAGACACAGGAGTTAGTGGCAAGATTGCAGAAATGATGGCACAAATTATGTTAGAAATGGGAAATAATAACAGGCAAATCATTTGCATCACCCACCTTCCACAAATAGCTGCTAAAGGTAAGGAACATTTTAAAGTTTACAAAGAAATCACTGGCGATTCATACACAAGCTACATGAAGCATCTTAATAATGACGAAAGAATAACAGAAATAGCACAGATGCTTAGTGGATGTGATGTAACCAGTGCGGCAATCAATAATGCAAAAGAATTATTAAACATATGAAAAAAATATTTTTCTCTATCATTTTATTATCTTTATTTTCCATTACATATGCGAATAATAAGGAACAGCAAAAATGGATAAAAGAAGTTGCGAAATCTGTTTTTACACTCAAAACATTTGATAAGAACAACTTCTTATTACAAAGTTCTACAGGATTTTTCGTGGGTGAAAACGGTGAAGCAATCAGCAGTTATGCTCCTTTTAAGAATGCTTATAAGGCAATAATCATTGATTCAAACGGGAAAGAGAATAATGTTGACTACATAATAGGTGCAAATGAGACATACGATGTCATAAAGTTCCATGTCAACATAAAGAAAGCAATACCACTTACCATATCGGGAAATACTCAAAATGATAGTTCCGAGGTTTTGTTAATTCCATATAGTCCAAACAAGAAAGTAGAATATACGAAAGGTAAAATATCAAAAACAGAACTGTTTAAGGAACAATATAAATATTATACAATTGCATTAAATTCACCTTTCGATGGTAATTGTTGCCCACTATTTAATTCTGATGGTGAAGTTTTGGGGTTGACGCAAGAATCAAGCAACGAGAATACGAAACTGGCTTATGCTGTAAGCGCATCATTTGCAAATGACTTAAAGACAAACGGACTCAGCATAAATGATCCAGCATTAAAAAACACCTATATAAAAAAAGCACTTCCTGACACTGAAGACCAGGCCATATTAGCACTATACTTAGGAAGCAACTCTTTAGATTCATTAAATTATGTAGAACTTGTTGATGATTTCATTAAAAAGTTTCCTAATTCACATGAAGGCTATATCCACAAGGCACAAATATATTGTGATGCCAAATTATTTGAGAAAGCAGAAGAATATATGAATTTGGCCAAACATAACTCTTCTAAACCTGAAGATGTACATTACAGTTATGCAAAGATGATATTTGGCAAAGAATTATATTTTACAGACATTCAATATGACAATTGGAATTTGGATAAAGCAATTGCAGAAACTGACATGGCATATAGTATCAATCCTTTGCCTACTTACAAGCAATTAAAAGGTCAGATTCTATTTGCTCAAGCAAAATATGACGAGTCTTATCAAATCTATAAGCAGATTACTGATTCAGGAACAAAAACTGCAGAACTATTTATAGAACAAGCGAGGTGTATGGAAATGTTAAATGACACCACCAAGATGTTGGCTCTTTTAGATAGTGCAATTAACACCTATTCCAAACCTTACCTGAGAGAAGTTGCTCCATATCTGTTAATTAGGGCACAGGCATTAACATCAAACAAACAATATCGCAAAGCTGTTGTTGATTATAATGATTATGAGAAACTTATGGGTGAAACACTTAATGCCAATTTCTACTATATAAGATATCAATGTGAACTTGAAGGTAAACTGTATCAGTTGGCCCTTAATGATATAAATAAAGCCCTAAATATAAATCCTAAAGAACCATTATATTATGCAGAAAAATCATCATTAGAAATACGTGTTAATCTAATTGATGATGCTATTACGACTGCCCGGAACTGTATTGCAGAACATCCTCAGTACAGCGATGGTTATTTATTTTTAGGATTGGCATTATGCATCAAAGGCCAAAAAGTAGATGGCATTGCTAACCTTAATAAAGCATTAGAGCTCGGTAATAACCAAGCTCAAATGCTTATTGAAAAATACAAATAGGGATTTTATATAGATAGCTAAACAAATGTCAAAATGGGACATTTGATGTATTAAAAGGATCATAATTAGTGGGGAAAGGAGGTTCTTCCCCATTAATTTTTGATCCTAATATTTCTCCACCGGAATTATCTGACTTATTCTCAGAGCGTTGGTCTTCAGGGTTCTCAAAACGAGTAAATTCACCACGGAAAGTCAACAATACATCACCTGTCGCACCTTTTCGGTGCTTGGCAATAATTATCTGGGCTTTTCCTCTTAGGTCATGTCCATGTTCGTCTTCTTTCAGTCCGTAATATTCAGGTCTATGAACAAACAAAACCATGTCTGCATCCTGCTCAATAGCACCAGATTCACGCAAGTCACTAAGTTGCGGTCTCTTTCCTCCAAGTCCTTCTCTTGATTCAACTCCACGATTTAACTGACTTAATGCAAGTATAGGTATGTCAAGTTCCTTTGCCAATCCTTTTAGAGAACGAGAAATAGTAGAAACCTCTTCCTGACGACTACTAAAACGCATTCCATTAGCATTCATGAGCTGAAGATAGTCAATCATTATGATTTTTACACCATGCTCTCTTACCAATCTACGAGCTTTGGTTCTCAATTCAAAAACAGACAATCCTGGGGTGTCATCTACATACAAAGGAGCGCCATAGAGATTCACTATTCGTCTATCCAACCGTTCCCACTCTTCATCATGTAACTGACCATTCAATATCTTGCTTCCTTGGATCTCGCAACAATTACTTATCAAGCGATTAACAAGTTGCACGTTACTCATCTCCAATGAGAAAAAGGCCATTGGAACCTTGAAGTCTGCTGAAATATTTTTAGCCATGGATAAAGCAAATGATGTTTTACCCATCGCAGGTCGTCCGGCAATAATAACAAGGTCACTTGCTTGCCAACCGCTTGTTATATCGTCAAGTTTTGTATATCCGGTTGGCACACCTGTTAATCCATCTTTATTCTGCGAAGCCTTTTGGATTACCTCAAATGCATTCTTTATCACAGGATCGATTTGAGTATAGTCTTTTTTCATATTACGCTGCGACAACTCAAACAACGATCCTTCTGCTTCTTGCATTAATTCATCAACATCTACTGTTTCATCAAATGCCTTTGTCTCTATGACACTTGCAAAAGAAATTATCTGTCGCGCCAAAGATTTTTGAGCTATAATCCTGGCATGGTATTCAATATTTGCAGACGAGGCAACACGAGAACTTAGTTCTGATATATATACAGGTCCACCGACATCTTCCAAACAACCTGTTTTTGACAACTGATCAGTTACAGTTAGTACATCTACAGGTTTTTCTGCCATACTCAAATCACGAATGGCCTCGAATATCTTTTGATTACGCGGTTCATAAAAACTTTCAGGTCTAAGGATTTCGCATACAACTGCGTATGCATCCTTATCTATCATGAGTGCTCCTAATACAACCTTCTCAACTTCTGGTGCCTGTGGCTGTAAATGTGCATATGATTTGTCAACAGTCAAAGAGTTGTTCGCTCTTTTCTGCCTATTTGTACGTTCTGCCATAAAATTTATTAATTGGATTATGTTGCAAAGATAATAAATTATTTACTATTATCACGAACCCGTCATTTATTTTTTGTACCTTTGCAAAAAAGATATAATAATTATGATTGTATTCCCTAATGCCAAAATCAACCTTGGTTTAAATATTATTGAGCGACGTCCTGACGGATATCATAACTTGGAAACCATCTTTTACCCTGTGCCTTTAAAAGATGCAATAGAGGTTAATGAAATGCACCAATTATTTCCATCTGATGTAAGATGTGACATAAAAGTATCCAATGCAACAATTAACGGGAACGAACAAGACAATCTTGTGGTATTGGCATACAAAGAACTTTCAAAATATTATAACTTACCAAGAATTCATGTCCATCTTTTTAAAGGTATTCCATCACAAGCAGGACTTGGTGGAGGGTCTAGTGATTGCGCATATATGCTAAATCTATTAAACCAAATGTTCAAGTTAAATATTCCAAAGAATGAGATGTTAAGAATAGCCTCAAATTTGGGAGCAGACTGTCCATTCTTCATTGATAGCATTCCTGCATATGGTCAAGGCATAGGAGAAATATTAACCCCGATAGACATAAGTCTAAAAGGTTGGTATATTACTATTATTCATCCTAACATTCCTGTATCAACAAAAGAAGCGTTCAGTCACATAACACCTCGAAAACCAATAAAAAGCTGTATAGACATTATAAAACAACCAATTGAGACATGGAAGGATGAACTCGTAAATGATTTCGAGACCAGTGTGTTTATTAAACATCCTGAACTTTTGAATATTAAGAACAAACTATACGAATTGGGTGCGACCTATGCATCCATGAGCGGGAGCGGAAGCAGTTTGTTTGCAATATCAAGACTACCAATTTTATATAATAATGATGAATTTAAAGGCATGACCACATTCACGGCATTATTAGAGTAAAATCTTTTAAAACATAACAAACTGAATGATATATATTAATTGACAATATATATATTAGTATTATTGGTGAGGCTGAGGACAATCCTGATGTCAACGAAATAAACACATCTATAGTTGAAGAACAACGCCCTGAGACAATTGAATATATTATACAACTCAGACAAATACCAACACAGATTATTGGAACCAATCCCAAACTAAATGGAGATGGCCAGATATTACCTGTAACACTCAAGAGTATTGAACCTGGATTAATTGTCAACCATAGAATTATTAAAGCGTAAGTCAAAGCAATAAGAAGCATAAAGTAAAGTCCTGTACGCTCTCTATATGTCATCCTGTATCCACGGGCAAAGATGCTCAATATGCCACTGCCACGCATACACCCATACGCCATCGACAACAGCAGAATCCATATCAGCAGCGGCGATGCCATCATATCTACAAAGTTAGATGAATACCAGCGCAAGCCTTCGCTACTGATAAGGCTATGCATGTTTGTTTCCGGAAAGGTGGCACTAATAATCCACGACCCCAGAACCACAAGCAATTGCAGAACCAAAAGCAGCAAAGCGATATGCGAATATAATCTAATCTTCATCTGACACAAGATTATCTATATCTATAATACGCAACTCTATGGCACGCACCACAAGACGTGTTGCATTGATGGTCATATCGCCATTGCCTTTAGGGAATAGTTTACGAATCAGTTCATTCTGCCTTTTCTCAAGTGCCTTGACCCCAAATGGCATCCCACGAAGATTGGTAATCTGCTCTTTGGTATAACCTAATGCCAGATGGCGCAGGAAACGCTCGTCATACTCGTCAATCTCAAAATCTACATATGCCTCCTGACTTGATATATGGCTGCTTACTGCCTGTTTAAAACGCTCGACAATTTTCTGAAGAATGGGTTGGTTGAACACCATGCGCTTGCCTTCCATTACGCTATTGACATCGCTACGGGTAAGCATTTCACCACTTTTAAGTATTATGCCATCTGCACCTGCATCCAACACGTCAACCCATAGTTTCTCGTTGATTATCTCACCTGTGAATATCAATACGCGAACCGAAGGATAGAGTTCCTTGGTTTGCCTGCATATCTCAACGCCGACGGTTGTCGAACCGCCAAGTCCTAAGTCAAGAAGCACGAGGTCGGGCAGTTGCTGCTTTATCAGTTTCCAATAGGCAGCTTCGTTGTCGGCTGTTCCAATTATCTCTGCTTCCGGTATGTCATTGCGCACAATGCCTTCTGTTCCCTTCAATTCCAGAGGCACATCCTCAACTATTATTATCTTAAAATTCTCCATATATATATTCTGTGTGATTATATTAATTATCTGCTATCAACCAATATATCAACGTGCCTTTACTAGCACGATGTTTACATAAGTACATCCGTCATATATTTCTGCTTCTATGCCGCATCGGCGGCGATTTGTATATTCGGAATGGTCTCTCACTATCTGTCGGCATAACATGAACATGAAATTTCCAGACGACGGATTAAACAAATCTTTTGCCTGCTGCTCGGTCAACAGCATCGTTGGCATGGGCACTGAAAAACGCACGTAGCCGTCTGGAAGTTCAGCAATCAGAACGCTTTCTTTCTTAACTCCTGATGTTTTCAGCAAGAAATCAAACATGTAACTGAGCAATCCGGATTCGCCAATAAGCTCAATACCCATAATGCAGACCTTAGTCATACGTAGCTTAATGCGTGACAACTGACGCATCGACTGTTCGCTAAGCACGCAGTGTATGTCTCGATAGTATGACACGAGTTCACGTATTGCCTCCAGATTAGCAGCGGTATCGCCCATCAGCTGGCGCAAACGGCTTGGGTAATACATCGTTTCATGCTTCAAGGTAGAAAGGCAGTTGTCAAGCACGGAATTGCATATATAAAGGCTGTCGTACTCATACTCGACCTTTCTGCACTCGTCTTCAGCAATCTCAATGTCAGAGAGATGACTATTGTGCACCTCTGCCGACTCTATCAGCGCCTCTCTGATTTGCATCACAACACTCTGCAACTCGCTCGGATACTGCTCTTCCACCAAGCGGTCGATGCTTTTAAGCTTGTCTTCTGACGTGGAATCGTCAAGCAGTATCTCGTTCACCTTCTTGATACGCTCTACACAGAACCTGTAATATATCCTATGGCGATAGTAGAGAAGATAGTAAGCCGGCAGAATCATTATCAATATAATTACGAGAATGATTATTGCTATGGTTTTGTTTGTCTGCGACTTTTGCATAGTACGGCAATAATCCTCCAGAGTGTTGTCTGCTGACACTTCCCTAAACAACTGTGTATAAATTTTGTCGTTATACTCATACATAGCCCAATCATGCAATGCCAAGGCAGCCACGGCACTCTCGTTGCGTATGTCAAGAATTATACTGTAGTCAGTGGCAACACTATCGCGGAACCACTTAATCTCTGGAATCACTTCACCCAACTCTCCAATACGTTGCATCAACAATTTGCCATCAGGATAGTATTGCAGATAGTGGCGGTTCAAGTACTTGCGACTACTGTCTGCATATTGTAACGTTTTCTCATAACTGCCTTCAATATTAGAGATATAAACGCTGTCTGCAAAAGTATTGGCCATGTGAAGATTAGAATGCGGAACGTTTGCTTCCTGACAATAACCGACGGCAGACGTAGCGAATGCGCACATAAGGACAAAGGTGCGAACAATGCCTCGCGGAAGCCTGAAATAGAAACGGCTGCCACTACCCTGTTTGCTCTCGGCAGAGATGACTGAGTTGTGGAAGATTCTGCTTGTCTTGCGGTATTTCTCGATAATACCTTTACAATTCATCAAACCAAAGCCATGACCGTTATACACCTTATGGTCGAATATTGTACTAAGTTGCTCTTCTGTCATACCTTGTCCGGTATCACTTACAGATATCTCAACATAATCGTCATGCTCTACAGCCTTGACATCTACTGAACCACCGCTCTGTGTAAACTTGCGGGCATTATCTGCCAATGTGTTTATCATGAACAGAGTCAACACCCTATCGGCCTTGACCACTGCCGTTGTATCTTCTACATTAAGCTGTATTCCTTTCATGGCAAAGGCGGTCTTGCCTTTCGAGAGTATATCGAATAATGGCTGTAGGGCGAACGACTCTATGCGCATGCTCAACTCGCCGCGCCGCATTTCTATCCAATGCGTAAGAACATCGTTATACTCATTTATCTTATCTATAAGTTCCTGGATATAGGCTAACCGGTCATTTCTCACCGCCTCACTCTCATCGCGGTTGTTCAGTTGGTTCAACTCGTTTATTATCCTGTCAATAAATGGCGTGATGCCATTGACTAAAGATATGCGCGTGCGATGTTCCAAAAGCTTTAGCTGATTCTTTTTTACTCTGTCAAGTGTCAGAATCAACTTCTCGTTGATATCCTCCCGCTGCTCGCGAAGCATCTCCAACTTACCTTCATTGTCTTCTTGCCATTTATGCAAGGGTTGCAGCAGGTTCTCAAGCGAGTCTTCTTGCTTGCGTTTATTGTTGCGCCTGTAAAAGAGCCAAAGCATTAGCAGAAGCACGATAATTGCAATCAGTACGGCAAGAATCATGGCGTTCTGTTGGGCAGATGCCTTTTCCAGCATATCAGCACGGGCTTCAAGCGAGCGGTCTTGACGTGTCTGTTCCTGCAAATCTATGTAGATATTGCGGTTGTAGTCGCTCGCCTGCTTATCGTTAATGGCAGAATATGCCACACTTAACTGTTCTCTGATACTTGCCACAAGGTCGGGAGCCTGCATAATCCTATCGTCGGACAAGGCTCTTTCAAAATAAACAAGTGCTGTTTCATAATCACCTGTTGCCATATAGCACGAAGCAAGCGATCTGTTTGCACCTGCTATCTGATAGACATCACCGCATTCCTCAAACAGTTGCAGCGACTTTGAAGCAAGAAAAACAGCCGTTTCGCTATCTGCAAGCTCGTCTTGAAGAATGAACCTCATGCTCAAAGGATTGTTGGCAATGAGCAAATCTGATACGCTGGCATCAGAGAACAACAACGACAATGCTTCAAGTGAGTTGGCAATAAAGAAAGTGGAGTTGCTTTCTAATGCCAGAGCATAGCACTTTATCAGGCATTCAAACTCTTCCTGTCTTATCTCCTCTTGTGTTCCATCGGTAATGATACCGCCAGAGCCTATGTTGTATAAATAATTTAAGTATTGTGCAGTATCTCGCTGAATAACAGATTCTTCTATAGCAGATATAGCTTCTATGGATTGAAGTTCCAAACCTACATAATAATAGTAGGTTGAGTTTACAATGGCAAACTCTGACTCTGCATATACAAGGCGAGACTGCATTCTCTCGGGAAGCGAATACCGCTCCTCGTTTATTCTTTTCAAACGCCCTAAAGCGCGCTCTCTATATTCATAAAATTCCCTGTTGCGAGACATTCTTTGGCACAAGCGCATATACTGAACGTCTGTTACCAAGAGTTCTATTTGGTTGTCCGTAACGTTAGAAGCCTCGTCCAACAACTGCCATGACTGCTGATAATCCATTTGGGCGATTTTCACAAAGGCTTGATTATTTAATGCCTCTGCCCTTCCATCGTCGTAACCGCCAGAAACCTCTAATGCCTTATTGGCATAATGCTCTGCCGAATCAAGATTGCGGTAATGGAAATAGTAGGATTTATCATTATATTTGTCTGCCTGCCGGCATGACTTGTCATTGCAAGAAGCTAATAAAGGAAGAAATAATGATAATAAAAAAAACAAAGGATTACAGAATATCAGATTGCTTTTACACTTCATCCGATAATCCATAATCCTTTATTATTATAATGTTCTTAATAGAACAGTAATTGCTTATCCGCGAGCCTTGGCAATATAACCTAATGCCTCCGCACACTTGTCAGAGATTGCCTGCCAGTTTTCTGCTGCAATAACATCCTTAGGGAAGAGCTTGCTACCCATACCAACGCAGAATACACCTGCCTTGAACCATGATGTAAGGTTTGCCTCGTCTGGAGAAACACCGCCAGTAACCATGAGCTTTGACCATGGCATTGGAGCCATAAGACCCTTTACAAGGTTAGGACCAAGAACATCGCCTGGGAAAATCTTGCAAAGGTCGCAACCTACTTCCTGAGCTGCACCTACTTCTGATACACTGCCACAACCTGGAGTGTAAGCAACAAGACGACGGTTGCAGATCTTAGAAATCTCAGGGTTGAACAATGGACCTACGATAAAGCATGCGCCCAACTGAAGATACAATGCTGCAGTAGCTGGATCTACGATAGAACCAACACCCATTGCCATCTCTGGACATTCCTTGGCAGCAAACTTAACCACTTCAGCAAACACCTCATGTGCGAAATCGCCACGGTTTGTAAACTCGAAAGCACGAACGCCACCGTCATAGCAAGCCTTAACAACTTTCTTGGCTACCTCTGCATCTTTGTGATAGAACACAGGCACCATACCTGTCTGACCCATCTTGGCCAATACAGCTATCTTATCAAACTTTGCCATTTTCTATTTTTTATTTTATATTTTGCCAATAAATTATCTCTGAACACGACCAGAAGCATCACCGCCAGCAAGAGCCTCTACTTCTTCCTTGCTTACCAAGTTGAAGTCGCCAGGAATTGTATGCTTCAATGCAGATGCAGCAACAGCAAACTCAAGTGCCTTGCCCTGGTTATCAGGATATGTCAGAAGACCATGGATAAGACCACCAGAGAATGAGTCACCACCACCTACACGGTCGATGATTGGCATGATGTCATAACGCTTGCTCTGATAAAACTCCTTACCGTCGTAGATAAGAGCCTTCCAGCCGTTATGAGTAGCTGACATAGACTCACGAAGTGTAGAAACAACATACTTGAAGCCGAATGTTTCCATCATACCCTTGAAGATACCATAGTAACCTTCAGCATCTGTCTTGCCGCCTTCAACGTCTGCATCTGGCTCGAAACCGAGACAAAGCTTTGCATCTTCCTCGTTGCCGATACAAACATCAACATACTGCATAAGTGGCTTCATGATGCTCTGTGCCTTCTCTGATGTCCAAAGCTTCTTACGGAAGTTCAGGTCAACAGAAACAGTTACGCCATGACGCTTAGCAGCCTCACAAGCCAACTTTGTCAATTCAGCAGCCTTGTCGCTGATAGCTGGTGTGATACCACTCCAGTGGAACCAGTCGGCACCTTCCATTACTGCATCGAAATCGAAATCTTCAGGACAAGCCTCAGCTATTGAGCTTCCTGCACGGTCATAGATAACCTTAGAAGGGCGCATTGATGCACCTGTCTCCAGGAAGTAAATACCAACACGATCGCCGCCACGGGCAATGAAATCAGTATGTACACCATATTTAGCAAGAGCATTTACAGCACACTGGCCAATCTCATGCTTTGGCAACTTTGATACAAAATATGCATCATGTCCATAATTAGCACAGCTAACAGCCACATTGGCCTCGCCACCGCCATATACTACATCAAAAAACTCGCTCTGAACGAATCTTTTCTGTCCTGGTGAAGACAAACGGAGCATAATTTCTCCTAATGTTACAATCTTTGCCATTGTTTAAAATTTTTATATAAAATGTTTCAAAAGTAATAACTTACTAATCGTTTACGACCACAAAAATAGTACTTATTTCTTAAATGACGAAACAAAATGAGGAAAAACTTAACATCTGCGAGAAAATAATATATCGTGTATTCGCACTTTTAAAATATTATTGGTAATTTTGCAAACATTAAATAATAATTATAGCTAAGCCTAACATGGGTATTGAAAAGATTAGAATAAAGGATATCGCAGAAAGTTCAGGCGTATCTGTTGGCACTGTTGACAGAGTTATCCACAATCGTCCAGGTGTGTCTCTAAAGGCAAGAAAAAAAGTTGAAAAAGTCCTTAAAGAATTGGACTACCATCCCAACATGTATGCTAGTGCATTGGCGCATAATAAAAGTTATAATTTTTATTGTATCATACCCAAACACGAATCTGAAGCATATTGGCAAGAAATAGAGGAAGGCGCAATGAGCGCTTGTGAATTGAAAAGAGATTTTAGAGTAAACCTGAAAATGATGTATTATAAAAGGTTTGACACTAAAACTTTTAATACAGTTACACGGGAATGCTTAAATGAGAATCCTGATGGCGTAATAATTGTACCATCCAAATTGAATATAACAAGAACTTTTACAGAGAAGTTACACGAGTCCAACATTCCATTTATCTTGTTAGACTCTTATATGCCAGATTTAAAACCTTTATCTTTTTACGGTCAAGACTCTTTCTGCAGTGGATATTTCGCTGCCAGGATGTTAATGCTGATTGCATCATCTGAAAATGAAATAATGATTATGAAACAGATGAAAGATGGTAATGTGGCCAGCAAGCAGCAAGAAAATCGAGAAACAGGTTTTAGGCATTATATGCGAGACCATTTCCCAGACATAAAGATATCAGAAATCAATCTGCCTTTAGATGAGAAGCGTCAGGTTTATGATACGATACTTGAAGATTATTTCAAGAATCATCCGAATGTACATCATTGCATTACTTTTAATTCTAAGGCACATTTAGTTGGTGAGTTCCTTTTGAAAAGCAATAGAAGGAATGTGCAGATTATGGGATATGACATGGTCGGCAAAAATGCCGATTGCCTAAAACGCGGTGCTATTTCATTTCTCATTGCCCAACATGCTTACATGCAAGGATATTCATGCGTAGAGACATTATTTGACGCAATAGTCCTAAAAAAAGAGGTTGTACCCATTAACTATATGCCAATTGAAATATTAACAAAAGAAAACGTAGAGTTTTATAGACGTAAACAACTATAGTTTAATATAACACTAATTATTAATATGGAACAGACATTTATTAAAATCAATCCTGCCGACACTGTTGTCGTATGCCTACAGGCACAGAAGAAAGGCGACGTAATTGCTATTGACGGTAAGTCAATAAGCGTTAACCAAGATACTCCTGCCGGACATAAGGTTCTGATTACCGACACTCCACAGGGAACTGACATCATTAAATATGGCTACCCTATCGGACATGCCATGAAAGACTTGAAGGCTGGCGATTGGGTGAATGAAGACAACCTGAAGACCAACCTCTCTGGTACTTTGGAATATACTTACAACCCTGTAAGCGAGGAACTGAACATCAAGAACGAGAAGAGAACTTTCAAGGGGTATGTACGTAAGAACGGCGAAGTTGGTGTAAGAAACGAGATATGGATTGTGCCTACAGTAGGCTGCGTTAACGGTATTGCCGAGAAACTGGCAACAATGCTCAAGGAAGAGACAGGTTGCGAAGGCATCGACTCTGTATATGCATGGCATCACAATTACGGTTGCTCTCAGCTTAGCGGCGACCACGAGAACACACGCAAGGTGCTGCGCGACCTTACGCTGCATCCAAATGCTGGCGGTGTGCTTGTTTTGGGCTTAGGTTGCGAGAACAACCAGCCGGAAGACTTCGAGAAGATGCTTGGCGACTACGACAAGGACCGCATCAAGTTCTTGGTTGTTCAGAAGGTTCAAGGCGACGAGCTTAAGGTAGGTATGGACATCCTGCGCCAGCTTTACGCAATAGCAAAGGAAGACAAGCGCGAGGACGTTTCTGTTTCTAAGCTCCGCATAGGATTGAAATGTGGTGGCAGCGACGGTTTCAGCGGCATCACAGCCAATCCGCTTGTTGGTGAGTTCTCTGACTGGCTTGTTGCTCAAGGCGGAACATCTATCCTTACCGAGGTTCCAGAGATGTTCGGTGCCGAGACAATACTCATGAACCGTTGCAAGACAGAGGAACTGTTCAACAAGACCGTTACCATGGTTAACGACTTCAAGGAATATTTCCTTAGCCATGGCGAACCAGTGGGCGAGAATCCTTCTCCAGGCAACAAGGCCGGCGGTATCTCTACACTCGAAGACAAGGCACTTGGCTGTACACAGAAGTGCGGACGCGCTCCAGTTAGCGGTGTGCTTGAATATGGCGACCGTCTTGAGACTAACGGCTTGAACCTGCTTTCTGCTCCAGGCAATGACCTCGTTGCTTCTACTGCCTTGGCATCTGCCGGTTGTCAGATTGTACTGTTTACAACAGGTCGCGGTACGCCTTTCGGAACATTCGTACCGACAATGAAGGTTGCCACAAACCCTACCCTTGCAGCTCAGAAGCCCAACTGGATTGACTTCAGTGCTGGTCAGTTACTTGAGGGGAAGACAATGAATGAAGTGTTACCCGAATTTATTGATAAAATTATTTCAGTGGCAAGCGGTGAAAAGTCAAGAAACGAGATAAATGACTATAGAGAGATTTCTATTTTCAAAAATGGCGTAACCCTCTAAAATTGATTATAATGGGACTTTTAGCAATAAGTCCACTTCTTGTATTTATATTCCTTTATTTAGTCACTTCGATTATTGCAGGTGATTTTTATAAAGTACCGATAACCGTTGCATTTATGGTATCATCAATTTATGCGATTGTTGTGAGTGGTGGCAAACCGCTCCAACAACGCATAAATATATTTAGCAAAGGAGCATCTGATGAAAAGATAATGCTAATGATTTGGATTTTCATCTTAGCTGGTGCATTTGCTAATAGTGCAAAGGTTATGGGAAGCATTGACGCAACAGTTGCTCTTACGTTGAATATATTACCAAGCAACATGTTGCTTGCTGCAATCTTTTTTGCTGCATGTTTTGTATCATTTTCTATTGGAACAAGCGTTGGCACAATAGTTGCGCTTACTCCATTGGCTGCAGGCATGTCCGAATCAACAGGTATTAGTCCTGAATTATTAACAGCTATAGTTGTTAGCGGTTCCTTGTTTGGAGATAACCTATCATTAATATCTGACACAACCATAGTGGCCACTTCAACCCAAGGGTGTAAGCTCAAAGACAAATTTAAAGTCAATTCATATATAGCATTCCCTGCTGCAATACTGATATTATTTATATATTTGTTTATGGGCAGTGGAATAAATCCAATAAATAATATACCTGAGACTGATTATATTAAGATTCTTCCATATATTATCGTTCTAATAGCAGCCATATCAGGTGTCAATGTTGTGGTTGTTCTTACTATCGGCATTGCATTAACAGGAATGATTGGCTTAGTAGGCGGTTCATTTGATGTTTATGGATGGTTTAGTGCCATGGGGGATGGAATCATTGGCATGGGAGAATTAATTATTGTTACAATGCTGGCGGGAGGAATGCTTGAAATAATAAAAGACAATGGTGGAATCAATTACATTATAGATAAGCTAACACATAGAATACATACTAAACGTAGCGCGGAATTAAGCATTGCTACACTAGTCAGCTTTACCAATATTTGTACAGCCAACAACACTGTTGCTATTATTACAGTTGGAGGTATTGCAAAACAAATATCAGAAAGATTTGGGGTTGACAGCCGTAGAAGCGCAAGCATACTTGACACAATGTCTTGCTGTATCCAAGGTATCATACCATACGGCGCTCAGATATTGATAGCATCTGGGCTATCTATGGTAAATCCAATTAGCATTATACCATATCTATGGTATCCATTATGCCTGGGTGCATTTACTTTAATAGCAATTATGTTAAGGTATCCAAGAAAATATTCATAAAACATACTATAACAATTATGAAAAGAACAATCTATACATTCAGAATTTGGACAATTATTGCATTATTATCAGTTTGTAATATATGTAATGCCCAAAAAGCAAAATATGTTTTTTATTTGATTAGCGACGGAACCGGCGTCAATACCCTATTGGGCACAGAGATGATGCAGGCAGAATTAAACAGACATATTGGTCGCAATCCGTTAACACTGTCACAGTTTCCTGTAGTTGGAGTGGCATCTACATATAGTTATAATTATGGAATAACAGACTCTGCTGCCTCTGGAACAGCACTTGCAACAGGAAAGAAGACCAAAAACGGCATGATTGGGGAGACACACGACTCTATTTCATGCAACAGCATTGCTGTTTGGGCTAAAGAATCTGGAGCAAAAGTCGGTATAGCAACAAGTGTTTGCATTAATCATGCAACACCTGCTGCATTCTATGCACATTCGCATTCAAGAAATAACTATTATGATATTGGTAAAGATTTGTGTGAATCTGATTTTGATTTTTTTGGAGGTTCTGATTTCCACAAGCCCAATAGTTCAACAAAGAAGAACTTATATGAATTAGCCAAAGATAATGACTATGTTATATCCAGAGGATATGAAGAGTTTGTCAAGAACACAACCAAAAGCAACAAGCTAATACTATTTCAACCAAAGGTTTATTCTGACATTGACTCATATAGCCTACCATATTATATAGACAGACAGGAAGACTGCATGACCATACCGCAAATAATGAAAGCCCAGTTGGAATTCTTGTCAAAAGATGCTCCCAACGGTTTCCTATTGGTCAATGAAATTGGAGGCAAAGTAGATTTTGCTTGTCATAATAATGACGGTGCTACAGCATTTAAAGAAGTCATGGCTGTAGATAGTTGCATAAGAATAGCAATGGATTTTTACCGCCAATTCCCGGACGAGACTTTAATTGTCTTCACATCCGATCATGAAACAGGAGGATTGGTATTAGGTTCACCTAAGGGAGGCAACAAGTTAAACCTAAAGATACTTGACAACCAAAAATGCAGTCAGGATAAACTTACAAAATGTTTCCAGAACCTGAGAAGCAAAACAAGCAACAATGCTTCTTGGGAGCAAGTTAAACGGATACTTAGCGACCAATTAGGTTTTTGGGAACATGTAAATATTAATAAAGAAGAAGAGAAAAAACTTAAGGATATATACACACGCTCATTTGAAGGTAAAATGCCAAATGAGAACAACTTGTATAGTAGCAGTGAGCCAATTGCGGCAGAAGCAATTAGGATAATCAATAGAAAAGCTTTCTTGAGCTGGGGCACTGGAGGACATTCTGCCGGATTAGTTCCTGTATATGCATGTGGTGTAGGCGCGGAGTTATTCATGGGACATAATGACAATGCCGACATTCCGTTAAAAATAGCGAAAGCAGCTGGTTACAAACATGATTAATCCATACAATGACTATAAAAGAACGGACTGAAAGAATATTGGAATATTTCAGGAATGAAATGCCCGATGCAAAAACAGAATTGAATTACGAGAACACATTTCAATTACTTATTGCAGTGATGCTTAGTGCCCAATGTACAGACAATAGGGTAAATAAGGTTACGCCTCATCTATTCTCGAAATACCCAACGGTGTTTGACTTAGCAATAGCAGAAATTCAAGAAGTCCTGTCCTATATCAGTAGCGTATCATATCCAAATTCAAAAGCAAGACACATAATTGAATCATCAAAGATTATTGCAGACAAGTTTGGAGGCAATGTACCCAATAATATAGACGAACTGCTTTCCCTTCCAGGCGTAGGAAGGAAAACAGCAAATGTTATATTATCAATTGCTTTTGGACAAACGGCAATAGCAGTTGATACACATGTATATCGCGTTAGTCATAGGCTCGGATTAGTAACAGCGAAAGACAACACCCCAGACAAAGTCGAAAAGAAACTTATCAAACATATTCCAGCTAAAGATATACACATAGCGCACCACTGGCTTTTGTTACATGGTAGATATGTATGTAAATCAAATAAGCCGCATTGCGAAGAATGCGGCTTAAATACATTATGTCCTAAATTATTAGCTAACAGCAAATTATAGTTTCATTTGCTTCCATGAGGTTTATTGTTAGCACCATGACTCCATTTCTTCAATTGTCTTCTATGGAACTTTTCTTCAGCCTTTATAACATTAAAGACTTTACATGGAGACAACACCTCTAAAAACTTTTTGTGATATAATTGCTGGATTGACTTTAATTCAAGATCCATTTTATCACGCTGAATGATGAGGTTCTTGCACTGGTCTGGAGAAACAGGTTTCTCATGTCCCAACTTTCTCATTTGCTGATATACAACACGTTGTTTCTTTCCCATCTCACGGAAGAGAGGTAAAAAAGATTCTGCTTCTTGAGATGTAAGATTTGACTCAGCAACGATAAACTTTTCCATTTCTTCTTGATACCTTTGCGGGGAGAACTTAGGTCTTTGATTCTGAGCATTAACAGCAAAAGAAACTGTAACGATTAATAAGAAAACAAAAAAACACTTTTTCATCTTATATTCTTTTATTTCTAATTATACTCACTTGCCAAACATGAATAAATATCAAGATTATCCATCATAGCATAATCAATAATCGCCTCTGAATAAGCATCACTTTGTGCAATTGAAGCTTCATCAATTTTGTCATTATTTTTATCAAACAAATTTGATATACAAAAGACTGCAAAAACTATACATGCTGCATATAGCACAGGTTTTAAAATCTTATGTATATTAAATACCCTATTTGCATTGGTATCGGGTATGTTTGACATTATCTTTTCAGATAAGCCTTCGAAATATCCGTCAGGGACTTTAAAACATTTATCATTGACGAATCTCTTCACAACAATATCCTCTTCATTCATATTATTATTGTTTTTTATTTTGACGTAAAATTAAATATAAAGTTTAATCGAATAGTTTTAAATATTCTGAAATTTTCTTAACTGCAATATGGTAAGATGCCTTTAAAGCACCTTCTGTAGTACTTAGGATTTTACTGATTTCAGAATACTTCATATCATCATAATAGCGTAAGTTAAATACTGTTCGCTGTACTTCTGGCAGATTAGATATCGCTTCTTGCAATCTTGCTTCAGCATCGTCTCCATCGAAATATTTATCAGCAATCAAGCTTTTATACACATCTGAACACAATGACTCATTATCAACAATTGATTGTTTGGATTTTTTCCTTACAAAATCCAAACTCTCATTGATTGCAATTCTGTACAGCCATGTTGACAACTTTGACTCATTGCGGAATTGATCCAAATTACTCCATGCTTTGATAAATACATTTTGCAATACATCATTTGCATCATCATGTAATAGTACTATACGACGGATGGTCCAATACAACTGTTCGTTGTATTGCTTCACAACCATTTCAAAAGCCTTATAGCGAGTGTCAGGATGTAACAACCTTTCCCTTATCAGTTTCTCGTCGTTAACTATCACGTAATTTAGACTGAAATATCCAAGAAAGGTTTAATATAATTCAAAATTAATTTGTCATATCCATAAACATCAGGATAAAACTGCATCAATTTTTCAACATCTGGATAAACCGTATAATAAACTATATATATTGGTATATTAGGTTCTACATTAACTCGTTTTACTAATCTATAACCTTCTTTACCTTCATCTTCGTGCTCCTTTACATATTTCTTACCTCTATCTGTTTCGGGTTTCATATCAATGGAAATACGTATCCGGTCAACTAACCATTCATCTGGGTTTTCTAATAGATATTGAGCAAAATCGAAAGGTCGCTCTACGCGTACGCAACCATGAGAGACCGTGCGTCTATTGTTCCTGAAAAAACCAGGAGAATTAGTATCATGAAGATAAATAGACAAATTATTGGGGAATCTGAAGACGAGTCTTCCTAACGAGTTTCCTGGTCCTTCCTTCTGAACAATCCTATATGAACCACTCTTCAACATCTGTTTTGTTACATTGATCGCATCAATAGTATCACCAGATTTCTTATCAATTATTGAATATCTGTTGCGAATGAAATAGGCTGTATCTCCAATATGGGCACAGACTTCATTTTCAATTATACTTTTTGGTATTATCCATACAGGATTTACTTCCATCCATTTTATATTGCTTACCAGCAATGGGGTCTTGTTTCTTGTAGTGCCACATCCTATTTTCATAAATTCAACAGAATCACCATCAAAAGCATATAGGTTAAATTCTGGTATATTTACAACAACATATTTTTTCTGATTGTGGTCAGGATTTGCACCTTGCCAACGGCATCTCTCCATATTGCATACAACCTTTGCCTTATCTTCATTGGTTAAAGCTGTATCTTTTAGCATTTCCTTTAGAGAATAATATATATCAGATTGGGGATGTAATCCATCAAGGAAATCTCCTATATCGTCGGGTGAAATGTGGTTAAATGCAACATTATAAAAAGAATCAGTTGGACATTCTGTCTTTATATCAAACAATTGCCTATACCTCCGCCTTCCTTTTGCCGCTTCAAGTTTGTCTATATCCTTTCTATTAAGAACTTTATATGGATTAAAGAAACCATATTTCATTCCTGTTGCATAACGCAAGAATGATTTTGTAAGACTATATTCAAGTCGTGCCAATAAAGCAACAGTATCAGTTTCTGCATCAAAGGCAAGTCGTCTCACAGTCAACAAGTCTGATTGTAATGTATCAACAAGGAAAAGTTTGCCAGAAAAACCAAAATCATTTAAACTTGCCAACACATTCAACAAGGAGTCTGCCGAGTAATCAACACCAAAATTTCCAACCCACAACAATCGGAAATCTTCAGAATAATATTCCCTTAATTTATTATCACCAACGACAGTATCTTTATCTGATTCTGAAAATGATACAAGCAAGTCTTTAATACGACAAGTATCTATTGTCGCAAAGCAACTCTCACTCATTGACGGTTTATTATTTGTGCAGCCAATGAATGAAAAAACAAAAAACACCAATACTATTACTGTATTGATATTTTTCGAACAAATTTTCCAATTTTTAGTATATAGCAACCTTTAGGAATATTTAGTTCTATACTCTGAGAAAAGGATGAAATTTTTGTAATAGCAACACGTTTACCTGTCAAAGAGACTATTTCCAAAGTAAGTCCCTCTGCACCATTTATATGCAGTTTGGAACCAACCAATGTTACATTGATTTGGGGTTCGTCTATTTGTTCATAAACTCCCAATTCATATACAGGCGCCGCCATGTTAGGCAATGAACAGAAAGATATAACAAACAAAAGCAACAAAAAACGTCTTGCCATAATTATACATTTAATCAATTGCAAATATAGCACAATTTATTTATTTGACCAAATAAATCCACAAAAAAGAACAAAGAACATATTCTTATACATCAAAAACCACCATTTCATTAGCCAAAAAAGTATTTTCAAAAACACCTTTGGCCTCATCTAACAAAAGTTGTTCATCTTCATAACGCGCAGAAAAATGACCAAGAATAAGTTTCTTTGCATCTGCCGCCTTAGCAACCATAGCTGCTTCTTTAGCTGTCGAATGGTTGTACAGAATCGCCTTGTCTGAATCTTCATCCATATATGTACTTTCATGATACAGCAAATCCACATCCTTTATACATTTGTATAGTTCAGGCATATATTTTGTATCACTACAATAGGCATAGCTCCGAGCAGGTTCTGATGGTTTAGTAAGTAGTTTATTGGGGATAACATCTCCTTCCTCCGTAATCCAGTCTTGGCCATTCTTAATGTTGTTAATTTGACTCAACGGTACTCCATAAGCATCAAACACTTCTCTGCGTATATGCGGCAACATCTGTTTTTCCCTAAAAAGAAAACCACAACTAGGTTTCCTGTGAAGTAAAGGAATTGTTGTAACAGTCAGACTACGATCTTCATAGATTACCTTTTCTTCTGTCGTTTCTACTCCATGGAACACGACATCATACCCTAATGCTGTACAGAAGAAGTCTATCTGCATAGACAATATTTCCTCCATTTCTTTAGGGGCATATACATGTAATGGAGCAGTCCTTCCTAAAAGTCCGAATGTAGAAATCAGACCTATCAATCCAAAACAATGATCTCCATGAAGATGAGAAATAAATATAGTGTTTATTTTTGTGAAGCGCAAACGCGAACGGCGCAATTGCATCTGAGTACCCTCACCACAATCCACCATAAACAATTTGTCTCTGATTTCAATAACCTGTGATGATGAGTGGTGTTTTAATGTTGGCAATGCGCTACCACATCCTAAAATATGAACTCTAAAAGGTTCCATGACTTAAATTTTTTATTCAGGTTGGACAATTCCTTCGCGAAAATATTCCATTCTATCTTCTCCTTCTTCATATATCAGAGAATCAGAATCTAATTTAATTATATTATATGCATTGACCTCTTCCATGTCTCCCCCACCTTCACGGACAAGAGATATCTCAAGTTTACCATCAAGGATTCGCCAGGTCTTGTAAATTATAATACTTTGATCTATGCTTTCTGCAATACCGCCATCTCGAAAACTTATTCCAACATATGAACTGCCATCCAGAGGGTTAAGCATAACCCAATTGCCCAACAATACATTTTCATTGATTGCCAAAGTTATATTTTTCATGCTATCATCAAGCAACACTGCCATTTTGTCGCCTACATTATATTCACCAAACAATTTACCATTATCCTTGGCACCATATACGCCTAATAGTAGCGTATCGCCACTATCTGTTATTAATTGCAAGCTATCTTCGCTTGAACCGTCTCCACACAATCCAAAGACGGTCGAGTTTTGATTCTGCATTACGAGATCAACGTTGTTGTCTTCTTCAAAAATCTGCTTTTTCTCTTTATTTCCACACGCTGTAAATGATACTACAAAAACTGCGAATGCGATACTCAATTTTGCTATGTCCATAATTCATACAATTATTATGTTATTCAAAAAGTTTTGCCTCATTCCAAAGTTCATCCATTTGTTCCAGTGACATTTCATTTAGTTTTTTATTGCATTCTGCCGCTTTCTTTTCAATGTACTCAAACCTACGGACAAACTTTTTATTTGTTTGTTCGAGAGCATTATCTGGATTTATTTTGAAATGCCTGCATACATTTATCAAACTAAACAGGAAATCACCGAATTCTTGTTCGGCTTTAACTTTGTCACAAACATCAAGTTCGGCTTTAAGTTCTGCTAATTCTTCTTCTACTTTATTCCAAACTCCGCTCTTGTCTGGCCAGTCAAAACCAACATTAGCAGCCTTTTCTTGAACCCTAAAAGCTTTAATCAATGAAGGCAATGCCTCTGGAACACCTGACAACACACCTTTATTTCCATCCTTCTCTCTAAGTTTCAATTGCTCCCAGTTCACCAACACTTCTTCTGCAGTAGTCGTTTCTTTATCTTGCCCCTGGAATTCGCTTGATGATAAAGGGACAGGACAATCCTTCCCTATTTGAGAAGGGGCATAGATATGTGGATGTCTATAAATTAGTTTGTCAGTCAACATATTGCATACATCAGCAATGTCAAACTTTTTATCCTCATCTGCGATCTTCGCATAAAAACAAACATGCAAGAGCACGTCACCAAGTTCTTTGCATATATTGCTTGTATCGTCTTTTACCAAAGCGTCACAGAGTTCATAGACTTCTTCTATAGTATTAGGACGAAGAGACTGATTTGTCTGCTTTTTGTCCCAAGGACATTCATCACGAAGGACATCAAGTACATCCAAAAGTCGCCCAAACGCCTTCATTTGTTTTTCTCTATCACAATTCATTAATAATCGGATTTAAACTATGCAAAAGTACATAAAAAAATTGATTTTTATGGTATTTGGTATAAATAATTTGAATACCAGACAAAATACTCACATCAAAATGAATACGAAGGCATACTCTCTGATTATACATATTTATTACATAAGCATTTATTCATGCTTTCTTGCACTTTTCATATATTTTTTTATTAATTTTGCATCGTTTTTTCATAGAATAATTAATAAAGCATATATAACGATGGAATTAGCAAGCAAGTATGAGCCACAAGCTGTGGAATCCAGATGGTATCAATACTGGTTAGACAACAAGTTGTTCAGTAGCAAACCCGATGGTAGGGAACCTTACACTATCGTAATCCCGCCACCAAATGTTACTGGAGTGCTTCACATGGGGCACATGCTGAACAACACTATCCAGGATATACTTGTTCGTCGTGCACGAATGGAAGGCAAGAATGCTTGCTGGGTACCAGGAACAGACCATGCCTCAATCGCAACAGAAGCAAAGGTTGTAAATAAATTGGCAAAGGAAGGCATCAAGAAAAGTGACCTCACCCGTGATGAGTTCCTTAAGCATGCATGGGAATGGACACATGAGCATGGCGGTATTATCCTAAAGCAGTTGCGTCGCTTAGGTGCAAGTTGTGACTGGGACCGCACTGCATTCACTATGGACGAGAAACGTTCAGAAAGCGTACTGAAAGTTTTTGTTGACCTTTATGACAAAGGTCTCATATATCGCGGTCTTCGCATGGTCAACTGGGATCCAAAGGCTCAGACTGCTCTTTCCAACGAAGAAGTAATCTATCGTGACGAGAAATCAAAACTCTATCACTTGAAGTATTACGTAGCTGATGCAGACAATATAGATGCTTCAGCAGAAGGCAATGTAGTACACAAGGACGAAAAGGGTTATTATGCAGTAGTAGCAACCACACGTCCGGAAACCATCATGGGCGATACAGCAATGTGTATCAATCCAAAAGACCCAAAGAACCTGTGGTTGAAAGGTCACAAGGTAATCGTACCGCTTGTTGGTAGAGTGATTCCAGTTATAGAAGACCGTTATGTTGACATTGAGTTCGGAACTGGTTGTCTTAAAGTGACACCTGCTCATGATACCAATGACTACATGCTTGGCAAGAAGCACAATCTTGAAACTATCGACATATTTAATCCTGACGGAACGATTAGTGAAGCTGGCGGTTTGTATATTGGCATGGACCGCATGGATGTAAGAAAGAAGATATCAAGTGACCTAGCCGAAGACGGACTTTTAGAAAAAGTTGAAGATTATGACAACAAGGTTGGATATTCTGAACGTAATTCTGATACAGCAGTAGAGCCTCGTCTGTGTATGCAGTGGTTCCTGAGCATGCAGCACTTTGCAGACATTGCACTTCCACCAGTTATGAACGACGAGTTGAAGTTCTATCCTTCAAAGTATAAGACAACCTACAAGAACTGGCTTGAAAATATTCAGGATTGGTGTATCAGTCGTCAATTGTGGTGGGGTCATAGAATTCCTGCTTACTTCTTGCCAACAGCAGAAGGACAAGAAGAGAAGTTTGTTGTTGCACTCAATGCTGATGAGGCTTTGGAGAAGGCACACAAGATAGAAGGATTTGAGAACATCACAAAAGAAGAACTGCGTCAGGATGAGGATGCACTCGACACATGGTTCTCTTCATGGCTGTGGCCAGTATCACTCTTCGACGGTATCAATAATCCTGACAACGAAGAGATAAACTACTACTACCCTACTGCCGACCTTGTAACTGGTCCGGATATCATATTCTTCTGGGTAGCAAGAATGATTATGGCTGGTTACGAATACAAAGGTGACATGCCATTCAAGAATGTTTATTTCACAGGAATTGTTCGTGACAAGCTGGGAAGAAAGATGTCAAAGTCACTCGGCAACTCACCCGACCCAATTGAACTGATTGAGAAGTTCGGTGCCGATGGTGTGCGTATGGGTATGATGCTTTCTGCTCCTGCAGGCAATGACATCCTCTTCGATGAAAGCCTTTGCGAGCAAGGTCGTAATTTCAACAATAAGATTTGGAATGCTTTCCGCTTGGTTAAAGGATGGGAAGTAGCCGATATCGAACAACCAGCAGAAAGCAAGATTGCTACTGAATGGTTTGAGGCAAAGCTGAAACAGACAAATGCTGAACTTGACGACCTCTTCAAGAAGTATCGTATAAGCGAGGCACTTATGGCAGTATATCGTTTGTTCTGGGATGAGTTCTCAAGTTGGTATCTCGAAATGGTTAAGCCTGCCTATATAGACGGCAAGGCACAGCCTATTGACAAAACAACATACGATGCTACATTGCGTTTCTTTGAGAATCTTCTCAAGATGCTTCACCCATTCATGCCATTCATCACAGAAGAGTTGTGGCAGCATATTTACGACAGAAACGAAGGTGAAAGCATTATGCGTGACAAACTGGAGATTGCAGAACCAACAGATGCAGACAACAACCTATCTGCAAGCATCGATAATGTCAAGCAAATAATTAGTGGTGTTCGCATGGTACGCAATCAAAAGAACATTGCACCAAAGGAAAAACTTGAACTTCAGGCAGTTTCCGCAAACCAATATGAGGCATATAACTGCGTAATCATAAAGATGGCAAATCTTAGTTGTATCAATGTAGTTGCAGAAAAAGACTCTACAGCATCTGCTTTCATGATTGGCACAGACGAGTTTGCCATTCCTCTTGGAGATATGATTGACGTTGAGGCAGAGATTGCAAAGATGGAAGCTCAGCTCAAACACCTTGAGGGTTTCCTTGCCGGCATCAAGAAGAAGCTCAGCAACGAGAAGTTTGTTGCAAATGCACCAGAAGCAGTTGTTGCTCTTGAGCGCAAAAAGCAGAGTGATTCTGAAGAGAAGATTGCTGCTCTCAAAGAATCAATTGCAACATTAAGAAATAAGTAATCAATCTATTATATCAATAAAAAAATCCCGCTTGCAAGCGGGATTTTTTATTATTCTACTACTTTTTTCAATTTCCACCAAAAACAACATTTGTTATAGGACGTAGGTGATTACTTCCAGAAGGATTCAATTCTCTTGTTGTCCCATCAGAAAAGAAACCGAATGTCATTATCTCATCTGCTGTTTTCTGATAATAATAAAACATACCATCTATATATGCCTGTGCATATCCGTTATTTATAAAGGCTGTGTTAATAGCATCACGTTTTTCCTTTAGTGTTGCCAATTCACTACTATTTAACAATCTCCATCCTGTCATACCATTAAGTTCAAAGGAATTTAACGCTTTGTCTATCGTTGTTTTAATAGATGCTTGTTCTGTTGCAGTAACTTTCACAGACACTGACTTAGATGACAGTAGTGCAACAGTTGTACTATTGTCACCATTCTTCAAATGACTCAATACATAACAACCATTATAGAAAGAACCGACAGCTGGCACTGAAGCATCTATAACCTCATCGTCACCAGTCTCTTTATCATCACCAATCGTATCATCACCAGTATTATCATCGGAGTTGCCTTCATCACCTTCTATGCCATCAGAGCTACCCGACTCATCAAACGAGAATGATATTTCTTTTTCACCAGCCCAAGTAGCTCCAGACAGTACGCCATTCAAAGTTACGCCAACCGACTCTGTATATGCACCAAATATCTTTAGCTTATAGTTCGCAAGAAATTTTTCAGGACAAGAGTAAGAATAGCTCTTGGTTCCATCAGGAAACTTCATAGAAACAGTTATCGTTACATTATCAGAATTTTCAAGGATATATAAATCTTCCGAATTTGTCCATGTCTTGGTTCCAGAACTGCTTGACAATGTCTTGGTCACCATACCGTTCTCACCGTCAAGAGTTCCGTTAATACAAACGTTTTCATATAAAGGGGCAATAGTCATCGTTACTTCAGATACCTTTGTCGGAACGTTATATATAACAACATCCTGCAATAATATCACCTTGCGTTCAAGTGACAAAGTCAAAGTGTTTTCCTCACCATCTTGAAGAACAATCGTGTTATTCGCCGTCATAATGTCTCCATGCTCCTTACCGTCAATGAGTGCAACGACTGATTCCGGAGTTACATTCTTATCCGTAGGTATTTCGTAATTGCCTGATGTAATACCACCAATAGCATACACCTTGTACAAACCCTCTATCAAATCAAACGAAATGTCATCATCTGCCGATTCTATTGTCTTAGAAGAAACATATTTATTGTCTGAATCAAAAACATAGATATATACTGGATATGCTATTATGGCATCATCCGAAATTGCACGAGTACGAATGTTCATTCTGCTATTGCCAGAATAGTCGCTTTCTTCAACTATTATGTACTCTTTAGAACAAGAAGAAAAGATTATAAGTATTAAAGCAAATAATAATGTAAATAGATTTATTCTCTTCATAATTAGGTAGTTGTTAATATTGCGTTAAAAAATAAAGGGCACACGTTTGCGCCCTTTTTATACTATCCTTGATTATTGTATTCCCTCTTCACGAAGTTTAACCTGCCAGTTCCAAGCAGACTTCAATGTGTCTTCAAGACTTGTTTCAGCCTTCCAGCCAAGCACATTGTTTGCCTTCTCTGGGTTTGCCCATACCTTCTCGATATCTCCTGAGCGGCGTGGAGCAAAAGTCCAGTTGAGTTTCACGCCTGTTGACTTTTCAAAGGCATCAACAATCTGTTTTGTTGTTACGCCCGTACCTGTTCCAACATTGAACACTTCAAGTTTGTCGCTATCTGTATCAAGCACTCGTGTCATTGCCTTAACGTGTGCCTTTGCAAGGTCAACAACATAGATATAGTCGCGGATACATGTTCCGTCAACTGTATCATAATCGTTACCAAACACTTTCAGTTGCTCACGAATGCCCATGGCAGTCTGAGTAACGTATGGGATAAGGTTCTGTGGTACACCATTTGGCATCTCACCGATGATTGCTGATGGGTGTGAACCGATTGGATTAAAGTAGCGCAACAAGATAGCCTTGATGTCAGCACCACTATTGATATAGTCACGGATAATCTCTTCATTTACCTGTTTTGTATTACCATATGGACTCTCTGCCGGTTTGATTGGAGCGTCTTCTGTTACAGGGAGGTTCTCTGGGTCAGGCTGACCATATACAGTACAGCTTGAAGAGAAAATGATACCCTTAACATTATACTTTGGCATCAGTTCCAGAAGATTTATAAGACTAACGAAGTTGTTACGATAATACATCAACGGTTTCTCCACACTCTCGCCTACAGCCTTGCTTGCCGCAAAGTGGATTATACCTTCTATATTAGGATACTTGTTGAATATACGCTCCATTGCTGCAAAGTCACAGCAATCAGCCTCTTCGAATGCAGGGCGGATGCCTGTAATCTTCTCAATACCGTCAACAACGTTTGCCTGTGAATTAGAAAGGTTATCAACAATAACCACATTATAGCCTGCATTCTGCAGTTCAACAGTTGTATGCGAACCGATAAAGCCCGTGCCACCTGTAACAAGAATAGTTTGTTTCATAATTGTATTTTTCGTTTTATAAATCTTCTGCAAAGATAATGAAATAAACTTAAATGTGCACTATCATTCTGTTAAAAGAATTAAACATGTATCTGTGTTAGGCGGAAAACATCCTATTCATATATATGGTTCCATGCCAGTATGTCAAGATACAATCTTCTAAAGTGTGACAGTGTGACAGCTGTGACGGCACTTTGCAAACTATTTTTCGTTTTGAAAATGTTATAATTTTTTTACATCGCGTATTGCGCGTACGCGTGCGTAAAAAGGTTTAAAAACCACTGTCACTGCTGTCACACTGTCACGCTTTAAACAAAAAACCGCACCACTTACGAGTCAAAACCGCACCACTTTTATGGTGAAAGTGGCATGGTTATATTTAGGAAACAATATGCCCCAGAAAGTCAATGACAATCTGGGGCTTATTTGTTTAGATATTCAAAGGTTTACCACAATGTAACACGCTTCTCCTTAGGAATATACATCTTATCGCCTTCTTTTACACCAAAAGCCTCATACCACATATCTATATGAGGCAATGTACCGTTCACACGCCAGCGGCCCAAAGAATGAGGGTCACTCTTAGTGCGGTTACGGATTTCCTCATCTGTGATATTTCCAGCCCAAACACCTGAGTAAGCAAGGAAGAAACGTTGCTCGGCAGTAAATCCATCAATTTCAGGCAATGGATTGTCCTTTGTTGCATTCTTAAGAGCATAATAGGCAACCTGAAGTCCACCATGGTCAGCAAGATTCTCACCCAATGTCAGTTGACCGTTTGCACTCAAATCATCCAGCACCTTGATATTGTTGAAGTAGTCAACACAAACCTGTGCACGCTCGTTAAACTTCTGTCCATCCTCGACTGTCCACCAGTCCTTCATGTTGCCATCCTTGTCATATCTGCGACCTTGGTCATCAAATCCGTGTGTCATCTCATGACCGATTACGACACCGATTGCACCATAGTTGAAAGCATCATCAGCCGCTGGATCAAAGAATGGAGGTTGTAAGATTCCGGCAGGGAAACAAATTTCATTTGTTGTCGGATTATAATATGCATTGACAGTTTGAGGTGTCATGTGCCACTCATCACGGTCAACAGGTTTACCTGCCTTTTCCTCTATTGTGTGTGCATTCCAGAATTTATTGCACTCGCGGATGTTGTCATAATATGACTTCTCTGGATCAATGGTCAGGGCAGTCATATCTGTCCATTTTTCAGGATAACCAATCTTCACATAGAATGCATCAAGCTTCTGATGAGCGTTTATCTTTGTGCTATCACTCATCCACTCCTGTGCATCGATACGCTCGCCAAGAGCAATCTGCAAATTCTTAACCAACTGTTCCATGCGTTCCTTAGATGTTGCCGGGAAATATTTTGCAACATAAATCTGTCCTAAAGCTTCGCCCATAACACGTTCAACCTGCATTGTTGCACGCTTCCACAGAGGATAGTCTTCCTTTCTACTAGACATTGTCTTTCCGAAGAAATCAAAGTTAGCAGCTATGACATCATCACTAAGGTAACTTACTGCACTCATTATCTGTCCCCACTCCATGTAATCGCGGTATTCATCGGCTGTCATCGTAGCACGCATTTTGTTTAATGCTTCGAAGAACAGCGGTTGACCAACGATAAACTCTTGGATGTACTCAGACTTCAACCCCTGTGCATTTGCTATAGCTTCAAGTTTAATGTTTGGATAGTTCTTGTTGAACTCCTCGAGAGTGGTCTTGTTGTAATTAGCTTCCGGATCACGCAATTCAGTACGTGACTTGGAATTCTTTGCAAGCTCTGTCTCCAACTTCAATATATTCTCCATCTTTTTAGTTGAAGCAGCCTCATCAAAACCAAACATCTGGAACATTCTTACAATGTGTTTTTTGTAAGCATCACGGATGGCTGCGGTTGCAGAATCATTGTCCAAATAATACTCTTTCAATCCCAAAGTGATGCCACTCTGCATAACATTAAGGATATTCTGTGTAGAATTCTTGTCATCTGCACCGATATAGGCCCCAAAGAACTCACTATTACCGTATGGAGCCAACTCCAATTCAATGGCAAACAATTCATCAACGCTCTTAGCCGCCTCCATCTTTTCAATGATAGGCATTACAGGTTTCACACCATCAGCATTTCTACGCACAGAGTCGATTGACAACTTGTAGAGTTCGCTGAGTTTCTTCTCCGTCGTACCTTCCTCATACTCCTTGCTCTTCAGCTCATTCAAAATTTCATTGATACGCTTGTTGTTGTCCTCGCCCAGTTTGTCAAAGCTTCCATAGCGTGAGTAAGCAGCTGGCAGTGGGTGGTTTTTCATCCATCCACCGCAAGCAAATTCATAGAAATCTTCTGCAGGACTAACCTCCTGATTCAGATTTGCCAAGTCGATACCTGACTTTGGTGCCGACGGTCCACATGCTATGGTCAGTGATGCCACAGCCATTGCAGACAATACATGTTTCATTTTCATAGCTTTTTTAATTTATAACGTTAAAATCAATCACACATACTTTCAAGTTCTTCCGACAATCGCTCCCATCTATCAACTTCCTCGTCCAATAGACGTTTTGTGTCTGTGTACTCTGTCACCATTTCCATATTTGAAGCATTCTCTGGATTACACAGCAATTGGTCAAGTTCTTTCAAACGCATCTCATACTTTGCAATTTTGTTTTCAGAATCGGCAACAGCCCTTTCAGCCTTCTTTATCTGTTTCTGCAATTCCTTGTGTTCTGCATACGATTGCTTTTGAGTGTTTTGCTGAGTTGTTACCTGCTCCTGACTTGTCTTTGTCTGCTTTCCTCCTTGCATTGTACCTAATTCTGCCAGAGATTCTATATGTTTAGAACGTAAGAAGTCGTAAATGCCACCAAGGTGCTCTCTAACCTTTGCATCACCAAATTCATAGACTTTAGTAACTAATCCATCCAAGAACTCGCGGTCATGACTCACTATAATTGCAGTACCATCAAAAGCCTTAATGGCATCTTTAAGTACATCCTTTGACTGCATATCGAGATGGTTTGTCGGTTCATCGAGTATCAATAGGTTCACCGGTTCAAGCAACAGTCTAATCATTGCCAAGCGACTGCGTTCTCCTCCAGACAATACTTTTACCTTCTTGTCAGATGCTTCGCCTCCAAACATGAATGCGCCAAGTATGTCTTTTATCTTAAGGCGCACTTCGCCTTTAGCCACTTTGTCTATGGTTTCAAACACAGTAAGATTCTCATCCAAAAGTTGAGCCTGGTTCTGAGCAAAATAACCAATCTGTATGTTATGACCAATCTTCAACTCACCAGAAAAAGGTATCTCACCCATTATACACTTGACAAGCGTTGACTTTCCCTCACCATTCTTGCCAACAAAAGCGACCTTCTCACCACGCTTTATAGTCAGTGTGGCATGGTCAAAAACAGTATGTTCACCATAGTCCTTACGAACATCGTCACATATAACGGGATAATCACCGCTACGAAGACAGGGAGGGAATTTCAATCTCAATGCAGAAGTATCAATCTCATCAACCTCTATTGGCACAATCTTATCAAGTTGCTTTATCTTTTGCTGCACCTGCACAGCCTTAGTTGCCTGATAGCGGAACCTGTCGATGAAAGCACGCATCTCAGCAATCTCCTTTTGCTGGTTCTCGTATGCACGCAACTGTTGCTCACGCCGTTCCTTGCGAAGAACAACATACTCATCATACTTCACCTTATAGTCAATAACTTGACCACATGAGATTTCAAGTGTTCTATTACATACATTATTAATGAATGCACGGTCGTGACTAACCAATACCACAGCCTTAGCAGATTGCGACAAAAACTGCTCTAACCATTGTATGCTCTCTATATCAAGATGGTTGGTAGGTTCATCGAGCAGCAAAACATCGGGTTTTCTCAATAGTATTTTCGCAAGTTCTATTCTCATACGCCAACCGCCACTGAACTCGCTCGTAGGTCGGTCAAGGTCAGTACGCTTAAAACCAAGACCGCCTAAAGTTCTTTCAATAACCGCCTCATAATTATCCGCACCCATCATCATATAGCGTTCATGCTCGGTGGTAAACTTATCTACAAGTGCCAGATATTCATCGCTATCATAATCAGTACGCTCAGACAATTCCTTGTTCAAATCATCTATGCGTTCTTTCAACCTTGCGATATCAGCAAAAGCTTTCTTTGCCTCTTCCCTCACGGTTGTATCATCGTGCAGTCTCATAACCTGAGGAAGATAACCAAGAGTAGTATCCGTTGGCACTGCAACAGTGCCATCAGTGGGACTCTGCATCCCGCAGAGTATCTTAAGCAGAGTTGATTTTCCTGCACCGTTCTTTCCCACCAGTGCAATTCTGTCACGGTCGTTTACCACGAAACCAGCACCGCTAAACAAGGGTTTAACACCAAACTCTACCTTAAGTCCTTCAACAGAAATCATAATAAATTAACCAAGAATGTTATTTATAAACAATTACAAATTTACTTGAAATGGAGCAACTTCCAACAATTTATTTCTCAAGACATTCAAATCAACATTGGGCAATGCCATAGATGAATTATTATCAAATAATTCTTTACATTTATTGGTATCATTAAGAATTATGTCAATATCAGTAAAGCCCTCATATTCCATTATATTAACGGAACTGAAATAATCCTTGAATTTAAAACCATCAGTATTTATGAAATGTTTCTTAATCCATAATGCAGGAATATTATAGGCGTGCGCAGTTATTATGCCATGCAACGACGTTGATAATATATACTTGCAAGAAGTAATGTCTTTTACCACTTGTTCTATATCTCTGGTTCTTAAATCAATTACCTTAACTCTATCTGAATAGTTTTTTATGAAATAATCAGTTTCTGTTATGTGAGGAACCACACCCAACAGATTATCTTTTGTTGGTTCTGCCTTAATCAATAAAGGCAACAACAGAGCAGGGTCTCCATATACACTACAACCTTCATATCCCATGGATTGAAGTTTTAAATCTGTATGCTTGCCTCTAACGGCAAGGACTTTCATTTCACCTTTATAACTATCTGAAGAATTCATGAAACCACTACCCCATACAATTGAAGAACCGTTGCCCCATCCTATTATTGAACCCACTCCTAATAAATTATGCTGAAATGGATAATTGATGCTACTGAACGGTTTGCGTATATAACCCGTCATTCGCTTTAGCGTCTCTAAGCAAACATATCTCATTCCCCTGTAACATTCCTTATGAGATATTTCTTGATGCGATAAACGCCCTACGATATAGGGACTAAGGATATCACCGAAGTTCGGGACATTCCAATATACTAATGGTATCGGTTTATTCTTGCTAAAATACATAATTTATCTCTATCTAAAAGATTTAAAAAGTTCTAACCATAAAGGCAATATATTATTTGCCGAATATCTATCAACAGACTGTCTTGCAACATTTCCCATTTGTTGTCTAAGTTCCGTATTTGTAATCAACGAGCAAACACTATCGATAAACCCTTCCTTATCACCCATCTTTATTAGATATCCATTTTTGTTGTCTTTAATCATTTCGCCTGGTCCATAAGGACAGTCAAAAGCGACAACAGGCAATCCGCAACTCATCGCTTCTGGCATTACCAGACCAAAAGGTTCATATAAGGATGTCATCAATAACATTGAAGCATCTTGATATTTCCTAAATATATCAGATACTGGCTTATAGACATTTATATTAATATTGTCCAATCGGGATTTTTCATAATAATAGTCCCATTCTTCACCATCACCATACATATCCAACTGCCAATCAGGATGCCTCTTATGTATTTCACTCCACATATCATATAATAAGCCTATACCTTTCTGATGTGCAAAACGTCCTACAAAAATTGCACGCTTCGAACTGCAATCACTAAATCTGCCAGTATCATTAAGGTGTACGATATTAGGAATAACATGCACATCTTTGCTAACCTTTCTCCAACTCCTTGCATCACCTTCTGTCAAGGTTATTACCGAATTGGCTTTTCCTATCCAGAAATTATTTATGAGCATTTTCAGTTTACGCCATATCTTATCCGGATGAATAAAGTTTGCATGCGACTCTACAAGCAATGGGATGCTTCCTTTAATCTTTAAAAGGGAACAAACATCTTGAGAGGCTGTACATATAAGTATATCCGGTTTTACATCTGAGAGCAATGCTTTCAGTGAAGACCTATATAATTTGTTAAGTCTTCTTCCTTCCTGTAATCTTTTTATGCCAGCATAACGATACTTATTATGTATCCCTATATTAAAATCTATATGATGTATGCGTTTATCCATCTGATAAGGAATTGGATGGTTTCCTTGGTTGGCCGTAGCGACATAAACCTCAAAACCATCTATACTTACCAGATAGTTCATCTTGTCAATCAGGACTCTTTCTATACCGCCCCAAATTGCCAATGAATCATACAGATAGATTATCTTCATCTTACTAAATTATCTTCAGAATCTTCATAATGTTCAGTCTTATGAAAAATCCTCACGATTCCTTTTCCTTGTACCTTTATTCTTTTCACAAAACTATCCCACAGGGATTCGTCATTCAGAGTACCATAACCGGTTATTGCTCTCGCCTTACGGTTATAGACAAAAGCAATCTTACCATATTTCTTTAATGCCAATGCCATTGAACCATCTTCACCACGTATAATATCTACCCTATACTCTTCCTTGCGGGCATATTCTATGTTGTAAGCAAAAACAAGACCACGAACACTCAACTCTGGTCTTTTAAAATGCTGAATCCACAAGAACAGATCTCGACATAGTTCAAAAACAGCAAGTCCCAATCTTGTATGATTCTTATCCGGGAAATAACTCCATAATGACGAAACACATGACACGTCTGGTTTTAACAACTGCTCCATCAAAATATTATAATAATATGGCGGATATAGTGTATCTGCATCTACATCAAAGTAATACTTTCCCTTGGCATGTTGCAATCCGCAACGGCGAGCATAACCGCAACTATGCTGATACTCTGTATAATACGGGATGCCTGATGCTTCGAATATCTCTGCCGTACGATCTTTCGAGTCGTTGTTTACTCCGATTATCTCCAACGGATATTTACACGTTATCTCACTCAAAGCCCAAAGGCAAGCCTGCAAATGAGTTTCCTCATTATATGCTATGATAACAATCGATATAAGCGGATTGTCACTTTGCATCTTTGCCAACCTGTTCCTTGTTTCCTCTATTACATTAGCGGGAACCTCTGAAAAAGGTTTGTCGTATATTGAAAGATATTTATCGTACCATGTCATAGTTCTATAATTTTAAATGATTAACTGTAAGATGCCTTAAGTTAAAGCAAATGTTTTTTACGTCCTATCATTTTTATAACAGGAATGAATGCGAAAACGGGCAGTTTACCCAAACTGTAAAGGAAAAGATTCTTAACCATGCCACCTTTTAGAGCGATTATTTCTTTTAGCATTAATGGATGAGAGAAAAATGACTTCAATTCCTTACCAGTTATTTCAGGTGATATTAACTTCTGGTTCTTTAAAACATTACATATTATATAGAAATCAGTCATAACAATATTATAACACCTGTTTCCTAAATACGACTTACCTATAAGAGCTCTCGTATTACGCTTTAACACATCTATGGTAGATACATTGCTTAGAATCTCTGATTTGTCTATTTTACTACGAACTTGGTAATTAGACAATGAGTTGTCTCTGCACAAATATGAATATGTTATATTAGGCAACATCACGGCCCTTGAAACATAGGTAACCAATTCAAAAGTAAAAACCATGTCTTCCCAATAGCGTGAATCGATAAACTTCAGATTGTTTTTTCTAAGTAAATCAACACTTACCAAATAATTACATGCTGAAGCTTGGATACCGCCATAACATCTGTACGAAAACTCAGCAAGCTTTCCATCACCGAACAAACACTCATGAGGATACTGATATGGTATAGGTTCTGAATCATCCTTAAACAGCTCCACCTTTTCATAAGAGCCGAATACCACTTCTGCCTGATATTCCATCATGTTTGTATAAAGTAGCGAAATACAGTCTTCTGAAATAACATCATCTGAGTCCATGAAATACAAATAAGTACCCATGGCCTCATCAATAATCCTGTTACGGGCTTGAGCAACCCCAAGGTTCTTTGGTTGTGAAACAATTCTTATGTCCTTTCCGCGTGGATGCTCATTCTTTATCTCTTGAACTACAGAAATAGAGTTATCGGTTCCCCAGTCATCTAATATAAGGAACTCTATATTAGAATATGACTGATTCAGCGCAGATTCTAAAGTCTTACGAATATACTTCTCTGCATTATATACAGGAATACCGATAGTTACATCATACTTACTCATAGGCCATCAAATAATTGTTTCCATTTATCAGCAATTTTGGACATTCCAAACCTTTCAATATTTATAACAGCATTTGCCGATAACCGCAAGCGCTTTTCATTATCATTTATTACATCCAAAAGAGTTTCTGCCATGGCTTTTATATCACCATTTTCTACAAGCATACCATCTTCGCCATGTGATATTATAGCTCTCGGTCCCCATGGGCAATCAAAGGAGACAACCGGCAATCCACAAGCCATCGCCTCGGCAATAACCATACCGAATCCTTCAAAGCGGGATGTACAGACAAGGATGGAACTATTAGAATATTCTTCCCTAACATTATCGGTGCGTCCATTAAAGGAGCATCTGGAAACTCCTAATTGCTTTGCCTGTTCAATATAAGGATTACGGTCTCCTTCACCAAATACAGCAAGAGACCAATCTTTACATTGGTTCTCCACCAAAGACCATGCCTGCAACAACAAATCAAGACCCTTTTCATTAGAATAGCGTCCCACAAACAAGACACGCTTTGAATCCTGACGGGAAATATTGTCAGGAATAAATGGCAACGGGTTGGGTATGGCAACGACATTGTCCAACTCTACCCATGCATCCCTGTCACGTTCTGTCAAAACAACCAACTTATTAAGTTTCTTCAAATGCTTCAACAGACTGCCCGACCATATTCTTGCAAATATTGACTTGATAAAATTTGATTCGGCAGAAGAAAAATTCCTATAATTAGCCCTATTGATATGCAGTTCGCCGATCTTCTTGCTTCCATCATTTATCTCGTTTATGAAATTAATCTCTCGACGGAGAAGACTAATGGTTATATCAGGGCGCAGGCGCATCAACTCTGCTGTTAGTTTCTTCTTGTATTCCCTTTGCTTCTTTAGATAAACAAATATCTTCTTGGCAAAAGAACAGTTCCATAATTCTTCAAAGTTTATATCAAGATTTATGACCTTAACTTTGTCTGACAAATCATAGAAGATTCTTTTCCCCTTGCCTTCTGTAAGAATTATTGTTATATCATACCCAAATTTTTCGGCAAAATAATTAGCTTTCAGAGTCAAAACCCGTTCAACTCCACCTGCCATATAAAGTGCCGGCGTACAATAAACAATTCTATATTTGGTATCTGCAGTATGCATCAGGAATTAATAACTATACTATTATCATGGCAAACTTAATAAAAAAATTTGGAATAATCAAAAAATAGTTGTATTTTTGCCAATGTATGAAGAGAATTTGTTTTCTTGTAGATTCTATTTTCACATTTGGGGGCGTTCAAAGGGTTACGGCGGTCATTGCGAAAGAATTGTCGCGTAGTTATGACGTAACTATCGTTACCATGGACGACCCTTCGGAAATGAATTTGCAAATGTATGATTTAGCCACAGCAAACCTATCATTTAGGTTCTTTAAATGGCCCTTTCACAAGGGCTATAAGGCCCTTGTGTGCAAATCATATAGCGCATTGTACCGTAAGGTGCTGCCGAAGACAGATTCGACTTCACACTTATATGGATATAGTTCGTTTACTGCCGACAAGCGCAAGGCTTTGATAGACGAACTTAACTCTGGTCATTATGACGTAATTGTTGGTGTTCATGCACCGTTGGCTGCCAGACTAGCCACTATCAAGCACCATCTCGGCAATGCAAAGACCATCGGTTGGGTGCACAATTCGTTTGAGGCACTGTTTTCCAAACAATCAACCTACATTGGCGAAGAGTTGAAGCACCACTACTTCTATCAGTTCAAAAGACTTGACCGTGTGGTCGTGCTATGCAATTTTGATGCTAACCGGTATCGCAATTACGATAAGAACATAAACCCATGTGTAATATACAATCCGCTAACTCTTTCGCCTGGTGCATTGTCGAAAGGCACGTCAAAGAAATTCATTGCAGTTGGCAGGTTCTCGCATCTTCACAAGGGTTTCGACATACTGATAAATGCATTTAACATTTTTGCGAAGAACGATAAAGAATGGACTTTGGACATCGTTGGCGAAGGTCCTGAGGAGACTATGTACAGAGAACTGATATCAAAGTATTCTCTGGAAAACAGAATAACCATACATCCTTTTACCTCAGACATACAAAGCTTTTATTCGGATGCACAGATATATGTGTTGAGTTCGCGTTGGGAGGGATTCGGTTTGGTGCTTGTTGAAGCCATGGCCCACGGTTTGCCTGTAGTATCGTCAGATCTGCCAACAAGTCATGAGATAATGGGCAACTTTGGCATGTATTTCAAGAATGGAGATGCCGAAGCCTTGGCCATGAAGTTGCATGAGGCGACAACAATCGATTGGAAAGAAAAATCAGAAAAAGCAATCGAAATATCACGGTGTTTCGATGTAGATAACATTACCGCGCAATGGGTGTCAATCATCGAGTCATGACATCATCCACCACCTTCTTCATCTGAATCTTCCAAGTAAGATGCTCTACCGTCTTGCGCACTTCTTCGGGCTGCATCTTAAAACCATCCAAGAAATCGATTATTCGTTCTACATCAACAGGCGTTTCATCTGCCGGTGCCTTCACAACGTATGGCTTGTCGTCAAAATCAGAGTCTATTTCGCTGTAGATAAAAGGAATGCCTCGCGTAGCATACTCACGATTCTTCAACGTCTTTATCTCCGTTATGCCACTTCTATGACGCCCAAGACTGCCTACGGCAAATATGCTTTTATTGAACACCTCATCGAGCTTCTCGCCAAACAATTGCCCATGCATAATCACATAATCAGCAATATCATACTTATCGATAAGAGTCTGAATGCCAGGAGCATTTTTAGAATCTACTAAATTACCGCTCCAAATGCCTCCAACGATGTGAAAGAACACCTTTCTGCCATCGGGATTCTTCTTATAGTATTCGCCCAAGCCTGCCACCATTCTATCGTAGCCATGCCAATAGTGAACCTCTGCCACACCCACAAGATGTATAGCATCGTCAGTTTTTGTAAAAGCATGTATAGGTATGCTGTCGAAGTCAACACCATTGCTGATGTTGATAGTCCGCTGTCCAAAAATTCTTTTGGCTGCCGAAAACGTTACTATTGCATCCATATTGCTTGATAGTGAGTTTCTGAACATCTTATCAACCAAAAGCCCCAAACGGGTAAGCAAAGGGAAACCGCTAAATTCTCCGTCGTAAGGATAGGTAGGAATTTCCGTCACGCTTCTAATACCCGCCTTTCGCAATTTCCTGAAGAAAGAAATCAACACAGGATTGGCATTTTGAAAACTTCGGGCATAGACAAACTGTATGCCATTATCGATACAATATTTATAGATGCAATCATAATCCAAGCGTTGGCGAATAGCTGCCATGCGCCCAGTGCCATAATCCTTTATTACTTTGCCGTTTATGTATCTGCACCTATGACCCTCACTAGAGAAATCATAGTAGCAAAGATGAACCTCATAACCGTTCTCGCGAAGTCCTTTTACTTGATAATGTATCTTTTTGCTTATGCCGCTGACCTCTGAAAAGCCGTGGTATATTAGAAACAGAACTTTCATCTACCGTCTTTTGTTTGCAAATATAGGCAAAAAAATTTGGATTAGTTACTTTTTATAACTATTTTTGCCGTAGAATGAAAATATAAGTATGAACAAGAACGACATCAGAGAACGGTTAAAATCAAGTCCAAAGGTAAAGCGGCTACTTGATGTTCTTATTATGAATCAGGTACGCACACGCCCAAGATGGTATGTTAGGTTACTTGCACCGCTTTATCAGCACCGCGGCAAAGGTTCTGTCATTTATCGAAGCGTAAGGATGGACACACCACCCTATCGCAAATTCTCTATTGGCAGGAAAAGCGTAGTCGAATCGTTCTGCTGCATCAACAATGCCGTTGGCGATGTTGTTATAGGCAACAACACACGAATAGGACTTCATTCTACCGTCATCGGTCCCGTTACCATAGGCAACAATGTCAATCTTGCACAAGGCATCACCGTAACAGCATTGAATCATAACATAAGCGACAGCACTCTTCGTTTCGACGAACAAGGCATAACCACAAAGCCGATAGTCATAGAAGACGACGTGTGGATTGGTGCTAATGCCGTGATTCTTCCAGGCGTGAAGATAGGGCGCCATTCGGTGGTGGCGGCAGGTGCCGTTGTCAATAAGGATGTTCCTTCTGGCACTCTTGTAGCTGGGGTACCGGCAACAGTAAAAAAGACCTTAATTTAAACCGACTATTATGAGAATAGGTATTGAAGCACAAAGAATATTCAGAAAGAACAAGCATGGCATGGACTATGTGGTTCTACAAGAAATAAAGGAATTGCAACTACTGGACACGGAAAACGAGTATTACATATTCGTAAAGCCGGGCGAAGACAGATGCATAGATGAAACGAAAAACTTCCATATCATAGAAGTAAAGTGCCCGTCATATCCTTTGTGGGAGCAGGTGGCACTACCCTATGCAGCAAGGAAATACAATGTAGATATACTGCATTGTACAAGCAATACCGCACCAATCATTTGCAACACGCCTTTGGTGCTTACGCTACACGATATAATATTCCTCGAACCAAGAGACACCAACAACAAGTCATTCTATCAGAACCTTGGGTGGCTATACCGCCGACTGGTGGTTCCTCGCATACTAGACAAGTGCAAGCGTATCATTACGGTATCCAACTTCGAGTTGAAAAACATCATCGGCAAGCTGTCCATACCCGAATCGCGCATTGCTATGATATACAACGGCTTCAACACATGGTTCAAGCCTATAGACGATGTGGAAAGCATAACGTCAAAGTACATCGGCGAGACAGGCTATTTCTTCTTTTTAGGCAACACAGACCCTAAGAAAAATACTGAGCGCACACTCATCGCTTTTTCAAACTACTGCAAGCAATCAAGCGTGAAAAGGAAACTGCTTGTTGCAGACCTTGCACCTCAGTATCTTGAAGAGTTTATCGTTAAGAACAAGTTGGATAACATAAGAGACCAAGTGGTGCTTACGGGATATGTCGTAAACAGTCACCTGCCTTATATATATAACGGTGCATTTGCCTTTCTTTACACTTCTCTTCGTGAGAGTTTCGGCATTCCTTTGCTTGAAGCCATGGCATGCGGCACACCTGTCATAACGAGCAACACCTCGTCAATGCCAGAGATAGGCGGCAAAGATGCGGCACTTGTAAATCCTGAATCATCAGAAGAAATCACTCAAATGATGTTACGGATGGAGAATGATAATGAATACAGGGAGAAAATAAAAGCGATAGGTCTTGAAAGAGTTGGGCATTTCTCATGGAGAAACACGGCAAGCAACTTGCTTAAACTATACAAAGATGTTTATAGAGAATGTAACGACTAATCAAACAGACTCAAAGAATAGTCATCCTTTTCCGTTTTCAATTCTTTTACATCCTCTTGTTTTTCTTCTCTAAAAGAAAGCATCAATTGGTATGCATCTGCAGAATTAGAGGTATTCAATCTATAATATCCTCTACGTCCTGTACTTTCAATTATCGACTGTACAGACTTAGAATTTTTCAGTAGAAACTGCTGAACATATTTATGTATTTCTTCCTTATCGACAACAGCAAACAAACTACAATTCATGTTATAAACGTGCCTTGCTAAATTCTGCACGCTTATGCCACTATCTCCAACCTCGGAAAGAATATGTAATATTTGTTTATCGTATATCATATTAATAAAGAAAGCCGGTAATTTGCTACCGGCTTCCAATATTATAGAACTTTAATTATGCTAATGCAATCTTGTCTTCAGAAGCAACGATTTTACCTTCCTTGAACAACCAGCCCATACCTAGCAGTGTTTCCTCTTCAGAGATTTTTGCAGCCTTTGCAATTTCCTTTACTGTAAGGGCCTTCTCTGCTGCAGCAAGTGCCTGATATACATCACCAGCCTTGAAACCTACGTTCTCTGCATTGTAAGCTACTGTTACTGCTGCCTTCTTGCAAGCTGCCTTCTTAACTGTTGTCTTCTTAACTTCTTTAACTTCTGCAGCTGCTGTTGCAGTAGCCTTCTTTGTTGTTTTCTTTTCTGCCATTTTTGTTAATTTAATTCTTTAATTACCCTTTATTATCCTAAAAATCAAATTTCAGAATGCAAAATTAAACCATTATCAACAAACGACAAAACTTTTTTCTCAATAAATCACTGACTTTCAGAGTTTTTGAGCGAAAACAAGGTTATTCTTGACGTAAATCAACCTTCAGTTGCAACTCATCAAGCTGTTTTTGGTCAATTTCACCCGGTGCATCGAGCATCACATCGCGGCCGCTGTTGTTCTTTGGGAATGCAATACAGTCGCGTATAGAGTCGAGACCAGCGAAGATGCTTACGAATCGGTCAAGACCGAACGCAAGTCCGCCATGAGGAGGCGCACCATACTTGAAGGCATTGATCAGGAAGCCAAACTGTGCCATTGCTTTCTCAGGTGTGAAGCCCAAGATACCGAACATCTTTTCCTGAAGCTTACCGTCGTGAATACGCAAGCTACCGCCACCAACTTCAATACCGTTGCATACAAAGTCGTAGGCCATGGCACGAACCTTCTCAGGATGCTCGTCGAGCAATGGAATATCGTCTGGATTTGGCATCGTGAAAGGATGGTGTGTTGCCATAAGGCGCTGCTCTTCATCGCTCCACTCAAACAACGGGAAGTCAACAATCCAAAGACATTCAAACTTATTCTTGTCTCTCAAGCCAAGGCGCTCGCCCATTTCCAAACGCAAGGTACAAAGCTGTACTCGTGTCTTGTTGGCATTATCGCCGCTAAGTATCAATACCAAGTCGCCATCTTTGGCGCCCATTGCTTCTTTCAGGTTCTGCCACACTTCAGCAGTATAGAACTTGTCGATGCTAGACTTTACTGTTCCATCGGTATTGAATTTAACATATACCAATCCCTTGGCACCAACCTGAGGACGCTTTACAAAGTCTGTTAACTGGTCAAGCTGCTTGCGGGTATAGTCGGCACAGCCCGGCACGCAAATACCGCCAATGTATTCGGCACTATCGAACACGGAGAACGTACCCGTGCCTTTCAGCACGTCCATAAGTTCAACGAACTCCATACCGAAACGTGTGTCTGGTTTATCGCTTCCATAGCGCTTCATGGCCTCATGCCAAGGCATCTGCTTTAGCTTTGCAGGGAGTTCCACGCCACGGATCTCTTTGAACAAGTGGCGTGCCATATCCTCAAACAAGTCGATAACATCGTCTTGGTCAACGAAACTCATCTCGCAGTCAATCTGTGTGAACTCAGGCTGACGGTCTGCACGCAAGTCCTCATCGCGGAAGCACTTTGCAATCTGGAAATAACGGTCGAATCCACTTACCATCAACAACTGCTTCAGAGTCTGCGGACTTTGTGGCAAGGCATAGAACTGTCCTGGATTCATTCGGCTAGGCACGACAAAGTCGCGTGCACCTTCTGGTGTCGAACCAATAAGAATAGGTGTCTCTACCTCGATAAACTGATTTGAATCCAAGAAGTTTCTAATGAGGATAGTCATGCGGTGGCGAAGTTCAAGATTCTTGCGCACGGCATTTCTTCTAAGGTCAAGATAGCGATACTTCATGCGTATGTCGTCACCGCCATCAGTATTGTCTTCAATAGTGAAAGGAGGCGTGATACTGTCGCTAAGCACATTGAGCGCCGTAACGAAAATCTCGATATCGCCCGTAGGCATGTTAGGATTCTTGCTCTCGCGCTCACCCACCTTGCCTTCTACCTGTATGCAAAATTCACGTCCAAGCTTATTGGCACGCTCACATAATTCAGAATCAATAGCCTCATTGAATACCAACTGGGTAAGACCATAGCGGTCGCGCAAGTCAACAAAGGTCATGCCACCCATTTTTCTGCTACGCTGCACCCAACCGGCAAGGGTTACAACATTACCCACATCAGAGATACGTAGTTCTCCACAAGTTTTACTTCTGTACATATTATATATTGATAGATATTTTATGCAAAGGTACAGAGTTTTTTCTGAACAAAAAAATAAATCAACACATATTAAATAATAAAAGTTAATGATTTGCATGATATAATAAAAATTCGTATCTTTGTCGTCGAAAACAAATCACAAACAATAATGAAAAAACTAACCATTCTATTTTTGGCAGCAATATCGTTGTTGCCGGTATCAGCACAGACAGAGAAACAGCAAGAGGTTCTTGATGCAGCAAGAAGAGCTAACAACTACTTCATGAAGAAGTGGCCAGACCCTACAAAGGTTACTTTCGTAAAGAAAGCTCGCCCAAGCAACCTTTGGACAAGAGCTGTCTATTACGAAGGACTTCTTGCCCTTTATAGCATCGACAAGAATCAGCAGTATATCGACTACACAGACACATGGGCAAACTTCCACAAGTGGACGGCACGCAACGGCGTAAAGACTAACGATGCCGACGACCAGTGTTGCTCACAGGCTTATCTTGAGCGCTTCATGATGACTGGCGACTCTACCATGTTCTACCCTACACGAGAGAACCTTGAAAACCAGATGAAGACAAAGATTGGCTGGTGGACATGGATTGACGCCATACAGATGGCAATGCCTGTCTATGCACAGATGTACAAGATTACAGGCGAGCGCAAATACATTGAGCACGCAATGAAGATGTACCGCTGGAGCCGCAACGAATGTGGCGGTGGTCTTTGGAACCCAGAAGACGGACTTTGGTGGCGTGATGCTGACTACGTGCCTCCTTACAAAGAGAAAGACGGCAACGACTGCTACTGGTCAAGAGGCAACGGATGGGTGCTTGCTGCCTACGTAAGAGTAATGAACATGCTCTCGCCAAAAGACAAGATTTACAAGGAGATAAAGAAAGACTACATGGCCATGTGCGAGGCACTCGCAAAGCACCAGCGCGAGGATGGTTTCTGGAACGTAAGCATCGAGTCGCCAGTAACCTACGGCGGTCCTGAGACATCGGGCACGGCACTCTTCCTCTACGGCATCAGCTGGGGACTTGACAAAGGCTACCTCAAGAAGAAGGTTTACCGCCCTATCGCCGACAAGGCATGGAATGCAATGCTTAAAGATGCTGTTCACAAAGACGGATTCCTGGGTTGGATGCAAGGCACAGGAAAAGACCCTTCTGCTGGTCAGCCATTGAGCTACGACAAGGTGCCTGATTTCGAAGACTACGGCCTTGGCTGCTTCCTCCTCGGAGCAGTTGAATACTACAAGCTCATAGGCAAATAAGTCTATATTTATTGTTAAATATTAAAAAAAAACTTGGCGAAAGTATTCTGTTCGTAAAAAATGGGGTACTTTTGCCAAAAATTTTAAACATAGATTTGATATGAAGAAGCTTATTTTATTTACTTTGATGCTCATGTGCTGCATCACAAGTGGTTTTGCTCAGGGTGACAACGACAAGAAACAGGCAGAGATAAAGTTCGACAAACTGATTCACGACTTCGGCAAGTTCTCAGAGTCAGACCCTGTAGTGACATGCGTTTTCACTTACACCAACGTAGGCGAAACACCTCTTATAATCAATCAGGCAGTAGCCAGTTGCGGCTGCACCGTGCCAGAATACACCAAAAAACCTGTAATGCCAGGCGAAAAGGGTGAAATAAAGATTACATACAACGGCGCAGGCAAGTTCCCTGGCCATTTCAAGAAGTCAATAACCGTAAGAACAAACGGTATTGTTGAAATGACTCGCCTATATGTTGAGGGCGACATGGAAGAGGCGAAGAAATAATTTGAATCTGTAAACTTTTACATCATAGACGTACCAGACCTTGGTGCGTCTTTTTTGTTTTGACAGGAGGACTTTTTAAGATAGGAGTACTCCTGACTAAATTCAGAAGGAATACTCAAAACCTATAGAACTAAACTCCTGGAATTGGAAATAGCCCAAGTCTTCGTCGCGTTTGGTACTATCATCAAAACGTGGATAAACATTGAGGTTGGCACTTATATATTTGCTTATTTTCAGAGTGAAGTTATTCTCCCACTCCACCAACGCTCTCTTGTAACTTGTATATCCATAAAGACGAGTTGTCCATGACACAACATCAGACATCTTCCAGTCCAGTCTTACATTTATTTTAGAACCGAAGTCCTCTGCAGTGCGATGCCCTCCCTTAATTCCATAACGAGATGCCAGATTTTTCCTGTCAACATACTTGAAGTTGAAAGCCAAAGGAGAAAGGTTTACGCTACCTTTTAGCCTATTGTTCTTCGTTGCCACACTATAATCCATACCGACAGACAAGTTCAGGTTAAAAGGCGACATAAAGTCTGAGTACACTTTACTGTCATTGCTCTTCAAACCTTGAGTAAACTGGGTATAAGCAATACATTCAAAAGAATAATACCATCTTTTTGTTGCCTGCAAACCAAGTTTGCCAGTATATCTAAGCACGTCGGTATTTGTCTTGAACTTATGCAGAGTGTCCTCACGCGTATTTCGGAAACCAATCTGCATTACCAATTCATTGTCAAACTTCACCTTCTGCTTATTATTGTAATCGGCTCTCAACACAACCTCTCCAAACATAGTGTAGTTACTCTCACCACCCTTATGCCAGTTGTCAGAATAATAGTACTGTTGAAGTTGGTATTTTGTCTTTGCCGAGAACTTCCAGAAATTAGGTTTGGTAATTACTATGCCCGAAGGTGCAGTAACTGGTTGAGGAACAGCTGGGGTTGGAGTGACCTTTTCGGTTAGTTTAACTTCTGCTTTTTGTTTGCTTGTTTCATCTTTCCTTATTGTACCGGCCTTAATTAATTGGGTTTCAGTCAGACTAACAAGATCTGGACGACTTAAATATAAATTAATCAAAGCGGCATCAACCTCATTGCTCTTCCCATCACTTGAAAGCGATATTTCATTGCCTACAGCAGAGTGATAAAAAGTTAATGGAACAAACAAACGGTAAAAAGTACTATTAGCATCCTCGGAAGTAGGGATAACACCTTTATTTAACTTGTCAGAATAATTATATAAAGAATCAACATATTTAGTAATTATTGTCGAATCTATTATTGGTTTGCGAACAGAAAATTCTTCTGTAAAAGACGCGGCACTTGTTCCAACTGGAAATGCAAGCAATATAAGAGCACACAAAAAATTAAATTTCATAATATAAAACCTATTTGGTTACAAAGTTAGACATTATTATTGACATTATTTAATAATAAATCAAAAAAAACTACAGTTTAACTATTTTCGGCAAATTTATCTTTGCCAATTGCATTAATTTTATTAATTTTGCATTTTGGTATTAACCTTTTTTATTAGGGTTTATAATAAAAGTAGCAATAAACAAAGTAATATAAATGAACAAGAACCAGATTATCGGATTTACCCTCATGGCCCTGGTGCTGATTGGTTTCAGCATCTACAACCAGCCGTCAAGCGAGGAGATTGCCGAACTAAGAAGACAAGACTCTATTGCCAATGTTGCCAAAGAGAAGGCTCTCAAGGCACAACAGCTTGAAGCAGAAGCGCAGAAGGCACAAGCACTTGCTGCACAGAACGACAGTGCAGCGCTATTTTACAGTGCTCTGAATGGTACTAACAAAGAGGTGGTGCTGAACAACGGAAAGGTTGAACTGACACTTAACACAAAGGGCGGTATCATAAAGAAAGCCAAGGTGTTAGGATACAAAGACCTTGACGGAGCAGAAGACATCACTTTGTTTGAGGGCGAAGAGCAGAACATGAACTTCATGCTCGCCGGCAAAACCACAAATATCGTAACCGGCGACCTCTATTTCACCCCTTCTAATGTGAGCAAGACCACTGTCACCATGACTGCTAACGCAGCCAATGGAGGTAAGGTGATTATTGACTATTCGCTTGGCGAAAACTACATGCTCCACATGTCATTCAGAACAGAAGGCCTGAGCGGTATCTTCGCACCTAATTATAAAGAGGTCGATATAGAGTGGAACGAGAAATGCCGTCAGCACGAGAAAGGTTTTACATTCGAAAACCAGTATTCTACCCTTACCTACAAGATTAAGGATGACGATACGGACTACCTGAGTCAGGCATCAAGCGAGAAAGACGAAATCATAGAAGAAGCACTCGACTGGGTGGCATTCAAGAACCAGTTCTTCAGCGTAATGCTCATTTCAAAGGACGACTTTGCAGCCAATGCATCGCTCACAAGCATTCCACAGGAGAAAGGCACTGGCTACCTGAAGTATTACGAAGCAAAACTGAAGACTGCTTTCGACCCAACGGGTGCCAAGCCAACGGAGCTGGAAATGTATTTCGGCCCTAACGACTACCGTCTGCTGCAGAAGGTTCAGAAGCAGAGCAAGTTTGACAAGGAATTGGAGATGCAAGACCTCGTTTACCTTGGTTGGCCTATCGTGCGCCTTATCAACCGCTGGTTCACACTCTATGTGTTCGACTGGCTTACAGGCTTCGGCTTCAACATGGGTATCGTGCTCATTCTCATCACCCTGCTTCTCAAGGCCATCACATTCCCATTGGTCAAGAAGAGCTACATGAGTTCTGCCAAGATGCGTGTTCTTCGTCCAAAGATAGAAGAGGCAACAAAGCAGTACAACAAGCCTGAAGACCAGATGATGAAGCAGCAGGCCATGATGACCATCTACTCTAAGTATGGCGTGAGTCCGCTTAGCGGCTGTCTGCCTATGCTCATTCAGATGCCTATCTGGATTGCCATGTTCAACTTCGTGCCTAACGCCATACAGTTGCGCGGTCATAGCTTCCTTTGGATTGACGACTTGTCAACCTACGACCCAATCATAGAATGGACCACAAACATCTGGCTCATTGGCGACCATCTCAGCTTGACATGTATCTTGTTCTGCGTGTCTAACGTGCTCTATACAATGATGACCATGCGACAGCAGAAAGACCAGATGATGGGACAGCAGGCCGAACAGATGAAGATGATGCAGTGGATGATGTATCTCATGCCTGTAATGTTCTTCTTCATGTTCAACGACTATTCTGCAGGTCTTAACTTCTATTATTTCATTTCACTGTTCTTCAGTGCCGCCATCATGTGGCTGCTTCGCAAGACCACCAACGATGCAAAACTTCTTGCATTCCTTGAAGAGCGCTACAAGAAGAACCAAAGCAATCCTCAAAAGGCAAACGGATTGGCAGCAAGATTGGCAGCCATGCAACAGCAAGCTGAGGAACTGAGGAAGCAAAGAGAGAAATACAACAAATAATATTCTCAAGTTAACAGTTGACGAGTTGACAAGTGAACAAGTTAATAGTAATAATATTAAATAACACGTTTGCTCGTCAACTCGTTTGCTTATCTACTAAAAAACAACAATATGCAAAAATTACTATTAACCGCCGCTACAGCAATACTCATGCTCACTGGCTGCACTAAAACAGAAGAGACATTGAACATCGGTAAAAACAACATCAAGCTTGAAAGCGACCTGATGACGCCCGAAGCACTATGGGCCATGGGACGAATAGCATCTGCCGAGGCATCGCCTGACGGAAAGCAGATAGTATATCAGGTGGGCTACTACAGCGTTGAAGAGAACAAAGGCCACCACGTGCTTTGCATGATTAATGCCGATGGTTCTGACAACCGCCAGCTGACCGAAGGTGCCGGCAATGAGACCGATGCCACATGGATAGAAGAAGGAAAGCGCATAGCATATATTGCTGACGGACAGATTTGGGCCATGAATGCCGATGGCACTAACCGCACAAAACTTACTGACGATGCTACGGGCATCAATGCCTTCAAGTTCTCGCCAGACGGCAAGAAGGTGATACTGCTCAAATCTATACCATTCAACGAGATAATAAAGAAGAACCCTGACGACCTGCCAAAGGCTACGGGCATCAATGCCACCGACCTCATGTACCGCCATTGGGACCACTATGTGCAGAGCATACAGCATCCTTATGTAGCCGAGGTTACAGAGAACGGCATCACAGAAGGCTATGACATCATGGAGGGCGAACCATACGAGTGTCCTATGGAACCGTTCGGAGGCATCGAACAACTGGCATGGAGCACCGACTCAAAGCAGATAGCATATACCAGTCGCAAGAAAACAGGCGTAAATTATGCCATTTCTACCGATTCTGACATCTATCTCTATGACATCGACACAAAGAAGACCACAAATCTTTGCAAGCCAGCCGACTATGTGGCACCAAAGGTTGACCCTACAAAGACAATGAAGAATCAGGCTGTAAACAGCGAGGAGAACCTCAAGAACAATCCCGGTTACGACACAAACCCGCAATTCTCTGCCGACGGAAAGTACATAGCATGGCAAAGCATGGCTCGCGACGGCTATGAGGCAGACCGCAACAGACTTTGCATCTATACCATCGAGACTGGTGAGAAGAAGTATGTGACCGAGTCGCTTGACACTAACGTGGACTCTTATTTCTGGAATGCCGACTCTGAAACTCTCACGTTCTTGGCTGTATGGCACGGTTGCGTTAACATCTACCAGACCAACCTTAACGGCGAAGTAAAGCAGTTGACTAACGAACAGGCCGACTTCGTTTCTGTGGCTCCTGCCAACGACGGAAAGAAACTTCTTGCCATGAAGCAAAGCATGGCTGCACCTACAGACATCTTCATCGTAGAACCAGACACAGCAATCGAGAATACAAAGATTAGTCAGGTAACATTCGAGAACAAGCACATCCTCGACCAACTGTCATTGGGCAAGATTGAACAGAGATGGCTTAAGGCTTCTGACGGCAAGGACTTGCACACATGGATTGTTCTTCCGGCTAATTTCGACCCAAACAAGAAGTATCCTACCCTACTCTTCTGCGAAGGAGGTCCACAGAGTCCTGTAAGCCAGTTCTGGAGCTATCGTTGGAACTTCCAGATAATGGCAGCTCATGGCTATGTAATCATCGCTCCTAACCGCAGAGGTCTGCCAGGCTTCGGCAGCAAGTGGAACGAGGACATCAGCGGCGATTGGACCGGTCTGTGCATGAACGACTATCTTTCAACTATTGACGACGCTTGCGAGAACCTGCCTTACGTAGATAAAGACCGTCTTGGCGCTATCGGTGCCAGCTTCGGCGGCTTCAGCGTTTACTATCTTGCCGGTCATCACGAAAAGCGTTTCAAGTGCTTCATCTCTCATTGCGGCGCATTCAATCTTGAAGCAATGTACACCGATACTGAAGAAGCATGGTTCAGCAACTGGGAGTATGATGATGCTTACTGGAATAAGGACCTGACACCAAACGCCAAGAGAACATACGAGAACTCACCACATAGATTTGTTGACAAGTGGGACACTCCAATACTTTGCATACACGGTCAGCTTGACTACCGCATCAACTACAATCAGGGTATGGGTGCTTTCAATGCTGCACGCATGCGTGGCATACCTGCAGAAATCCTGCTGTTCCCAGACGAGAACCACTGGGTGCTGAAACCACAGAACGGCATTCTTTGGCAACGCACATTCTTCAACTGGCTGGATAAGTGGTTGAAATAGAAACCTCCCCTAACCCCTCCGAGGGAGGGGAACTCAGATAGAGAGAACATATCTTATGGATATCGTCTTGTATCTTCAGAGTGAGCAAAGCGAGCGGTATCTTCTTATAACTCCATCTAACTCCATAATAAAAATCATAAATAAAAAAAATATGTCAGACAAGATTAAAACATTAAGAGACTCGGCAGCAACCCGTTGGCTGGTGCTGCTATTACTGGCTTTTGCCATGTTCTGTTCATATATCTTTATGGACATTCTATCACCTATCAAAGACTTGATGCAGTCAACACGCGGATGGGATTCAACAGCGTTCGGAACAATGCAGGGTTCAGAGACCTTCCTCAATGTCTTTGTTTTCTTCCTTATCTTTGCGGGTATCATCCTCGACAAGATGGGCGTACGCTTTACTGCCGTTCTTTCTGGTGTTGTAATGCTTATAGGTGCTGTTATCAACTGGTATGCCGTTACCGAATCATTCATGGGCAGCAGCCTTGAAGTATGGTTCACAAACAATCTCAACTACATACCAGGTTTCGACGAACTGGGCATCTCGCCTTTCTATCTCGGAATGCCTGCATCAGCTAAGTTTGCAGCCGTAGGTTTCATGATTTTCGGTTGTGGTTGTGAAATGGCTGGTATTACCGTTAGCCGTGGTATCGTGAAGTGGTTCAAGGGTCGTGAGATGGCACTCGCCATGGGTTCTGAGATGGCGCTTGCTCGTCTTGGTGTTGCCACATGTATGATTTTCTCACCTGTTTTCGCAAAGCTTGGCGGCGACATTGACGTGTCTCGCTCTGTTGCTTTCGGCGTGGTACTTCTAATGATTGCCCTCATCATGTTCTGCGCCTACTTCTTCATGGACAAGAAGCTTGATGCACAGACAGGCGAAGCAGAGGAGAAGGACGACCCGTTCAAAATCAGCGACCTCGGTCAGATTCTTTCTAGCAGCGGTTTCTGGCTCGTGGCATTGCTTTGCGTGCTCTACTATTCTGCTATCTTCCCATTCCAGAAGTATGCCGTTAACATGCTCCAGTGCAACCTCACATTCACAGAGGTTCCTGCTGATTCTTTCTGGGCAGGCAATACCGTAACCATCATCCAGTATTGCATCATGCTTGTTGTGGCTGCTGCTGCTTTTGCAAGCAACTTCTCAAAGCAGAAGAACATGAAGTTCGGTCTTCAGATTATCGCCGTTGTTGCATTGGTAGTATTCTGTTATATGGGCTACATGCGTCAGAGTGCCGAGACAATCTTTGCCGTGTTCCCATTGCTTGCTGTAGGTATTACCCCTATCCTTGGCAACTATGTTGACCACAAGGGTAAGGCAGCTTCTATGCTTGTGCTTGGTTCGGTGCTTCTCATTGCTTGTCACCTCACCTTTGCCTTCGTTCTTCCTATGTTCAAGGGCAATGCCGTTGGCGGCGTAATCATCGCCTACATGACAATCCTTGTGCTTGGAGCAAGTTTCTCACTCGTTCCTGCATCACTTTGGCCAAGCGTACCAAAGCTTGTTGACGCTAAGATTATCGGTAGTGCATACGCTCTGATATTCTGGATTCAGAACATTGGCCTTTGGTTATTCCCTATGCTTATCGGAAAGGTGCTTGATGCCACCAATCCAGAAATAGTTGAGGGATTGAAGAACGGCAGTATGACTCCAGAATATGCTGCAGTAAACTACGACTACACTGCCCCACTCGTCATGCTTGCATGCCTTGGTGTTGCCGCCCTGATTTTGGGCTTTGCCTTGAAAGCAGTTGACAAGAAGAAAGGTTTGGGTCTTGAAGAACCGAACATCAAATAAAAAGACTTAAAACACACAAAAAAGGTAGAGGAAACTCTACCTTTTTTGTTTCTCCATATTTTCACCAATCGTTGCATTTACACCATCCCTATCCTCTCTAAGTTTTCCGTGGCAACATTCTTTGCAGGATAAGATATTACAAAATCTTTATAAACAAAAAAGCAACTGATTAATCAGTTGCTTTCTTTTGTGATTCCCGCGGGATTCAAACCCACAACCTTCTGATCCGTAGTCAGATGCTCTATTCAGTTGAGCTAGGGAACCGACTTGCTTACTTCATTTCTGAATTGCGATGCAAAGGTACTCATTTATTTATTATCCACCAAATATTTTTCTTATTTTTTTCAAGAAAACAATAAAATAATCCTTAAAATGAATAAAACCCGTATAATAAACCTTTTAAAGATTCAAAGACTTCATTATTTCACTCATCTTCTGTAATGTTGAAATACGGGTGGGAACCAATGGCAGGCGCAATACATTTTTTATCATACCCATTTCATGAAGCATAGCCTTGACGCCAGCAGGATTGCCGTCAACAAACAACAAGCTGAACAAATCAGTAAATTTATGATGGATTTTCCTTGCTGCTTCATACTCACCCTTGAACTCCAACCTAATCATCTTAGAGAACTCCTTTGGCAACGCGTTTCCAATTACACTGATGACACCAACTGCACCACAGGAAATCATTGGGAATGTCAAGGCATCATCACCACTGATGACATCAAAACTATCAGGCTTGTTCTTGATTATTTCATCAATCTGCTCCAAACTGCCACATGCCTCTTTAATGGCAACAATGTTTTCGCAATCTCTTGCCAATCTGACAGTAGTTGCCGCAGACATATTAACGCCCGTTCTACCAGGAACATTATATAATACAACAGGCAATTTGGTTGCTGCTGCAATAGCTTTAAAATGCTGATATAATCCTTCCTGAGAGGGCTTGTTATAATAAGGGCAAATGCTTAAGATGCCGTCTATACCCTTAAAATCGCCAGTCTTGAGTTCATTAACTACTGCAGCTGTATTATAACCTCCACATCCCATCAATATAGGAACCCTACCATTAACCAAATCAACAACTAAATTCTTTATCTTTAGTTTTTCTTCTGTTGACAAACAAGGGGTTTCACCTGTTGTAGCAAGAATGCAGAAAAAATCTGCTCCATTTTTTAATTGGTATTCAACAAGTCTTTTTAAAGAATCATAATCGACAGTCCCGTCCTCATTGAATGGTGTTACCAATGCAATACCTAAACCTTTAAATATATTTCGTACCATAAACTATATCTGAATAAATCGACCACAAAATTACACAATTTAATTGTAATTTGTTACTAAGGCCCATACTTTTTTGAGTTTTTAGAAAGTTTTTTATACAACAAATTGACATTCTAATACTAAAAAACCATTTTCGCTCAAAAAATTTACACATACTAATCAGTAAAATCAACTATTTAATCACAATATTTTGCCGTTTATTCACAATTGCAACCTCCATACGATATTATGCAATTGCAACAATCATTTTTTATTATTATCTTTGCAAATGCATTAAAAATCACTAGCAAGAAAACTACAATCATAAAGAAACATACTAATAATAATGAAAACGATAATTATAGACGATGATATTACAGCCATCGAATTACTAGCAGACCTATTGAAGCAATATGAAGACGTTGAAATTGTAGGGACTGCAACTTCTGGAAAAGAAGGACTTGAATTAACAAAAGCCAACAAACCGCATATTATATTCCTTAACATGGATCTACCAGACATGTCTGGAATGAATTTCCTTGAACAACACAATGAGTTTTCCGACAGTAAACTCAAAACCATTATTATATCGGAGCACTCCAAGTTTATGCTTCCGTCTTATACAAACGTGGCCTTTGATTACTTGACAAAACCATTTACACACAAAGAACTGGATTCTATACTACAAAAGGTATATATTTCTCAGTGTGATTCTGCAATCTGTGACAATCCTGTAATAAAGAACAGAGATAATGACAAGATTTTGTTTTATACTAATTCAATAGATTTCAGGTTAGTGTGCATTCGAGAGATTGGTCTGTTTCAATACAATCATGACTTAAGAGTATGGGAAGTTATATTGGCAAGCAAGAAAGAACCAATACGCATGAAGCGTAACACAAACAATGAGACTCTTCTGGCAATTGATTCTAGATTCGTACAAGTAAGCCAAAGATACATAATCAATATCGATTATCTATTAGAAGTAACAGACAATATTTGTCATTTTTACCCACCATTCGACAAAATTGATTATGTCAAAATAGGACGTATGTTCCGTAGAAAACTGATAGAACGTTTCAGTACATTATAATAAAAAAGCCTTAGGTCAGTGACTTAAGGCTTTTTTGTTAACATGAACCCACATATAGGAAAAACATTCCCAAAAGCACAAGCAACAAGTCTATTGCCTTAGAGAATAAATTCTTTTCGCCAAATACCAATGCTCCTAACATAAAACTAACAATAACACTTCCCCTACGTATCATTGAAACAATACTTATCATCGCATCGGGCAAACTTAAAGAATAGAAGTATAAGAAATCAGCCGCACTTAAGAACAAGCTGACACATATAATACTCCAATGCCATTTGAATGGTGTCGTACTCTTCCGTTTGGGACACCAAAGAATAAGCAACATCACACCCATCATAAAGCATTGATAAATATTATACCAAGACTGAACAGCCATTCTATCCAACCCTACCCCACCGTCATCGGCTGATGCCATCAAGAACTTATCATACAATCCGCTGACGGCACCTAACAATGCAGAGCCAACAATCATCCATATCCACCGGTTATGCTTAAAGTCAATACCTTCCTTTTTACCACTACGACTAAGTAGGAAGAAAGACAACACAGCCAAAGCAACTCCTATGCATTGCCAGAAGTTTAGACGTTCTGCAAACAAAAGGAAAGCACCAACCAATACCATAACGGGCCTTGTCGCATTAATTGGCCCTACGATAGTCAGCGGCAAATGTTTCATACCGAAATAACCTAAGATCCAACTGCTTAGAACTATGACACTCTTCAGTACTATATACTTATGCATTTCCCAACCACCCGTCTCAACTTGTACAATCGTCCCAGACAGTAATTCCGTGGAATGGCTTAGTACAATAAACGGCAGGAAAATCAAAGTAGAAAATAAAGTATTGAGGAATAATACAGGAAGAACAGCATTGTTCTTTAATGCCATTTTCTTAAATGTATCATAAAATCCCAATAAAGCAGCAGACAGAAATGCTAATACTAACCACATATATGCTTAAAAGACTAAAGCTACTAATAACCTATATCATAAAGGAACAACGCATTACCAGGCATTGACTCACCTGCTTTTGTACGTTGTTTGCTTTCTATAATTTTACGAAATTCATTAATCGTAATTCGATGACGTCCCACTTCTATCAGTGTGCCAACAATGGCACGAACCATATTGCGAAGAAAGCGGTTTGCTGTAATCTCAAAATACCAAGACGTGTCAGATGTCATATACCATTTTGCAGACATAACATTACAAATTGTTGTTTTGGCATCGGAATGACTTTTGCAAAAAGCTGCGAAATCTTCGTATTCAAGTAAAATGGCAGCGGCCTCATTCATCAAAGCAAAATCCAATTCGTAATTCGTCTGCCAAGAAAACATCCTTGTAAAAGGGTCACGGTTTGTCGTTACATAATAACGATAAGTTCTTGACAAAGCACTGAAACGAGCATGCTTTATTGATTCAACTTCTTCTATACGGTCAACGACCATGTCGCGGGGCAACAAGCGATTCAACTTATATACCAACTGCTTGCCATCAATCTTCTGATTAATATCAAAATGAGCCACCATTTTTCTTGCATGCACACCAGCATCTGTACGACCTGCACCGACAACCGGAACCTTTTCCCTCAGCAAAGTACTCAATGCCGTTTCCAGTTGTTCTTGAACAGAGATTCCGTTTGGTTGAATCTGCCATCCATGATAATTTGTACCATCAAAAGAGAAATATATAAAATAGCGCATAAGCTAAATAAGTTTCCGAATAGAAATTCTAAAAAAACAAATGCATGTCTGCTGGAGTAAATACATACCCATAATCAGACATGCAAAGGTAACAATAAAAGAGCAAATTAATCTAAAAACAATTCAATATTCTTTAGTTTTGCTCTTTTATCTAAAATAAATCAATTAGAAACTATATCCTAAAGTCATCAACAATTGATGGCGCTTGTTATCAACGCTTACAGGTTCTGCAATATTATCCAGTTCTGGCGCTTCGTTATCGTAGTAAGATGTAAAAGGAGAGAACTTGCCACTCTGAGATGAATACTGATAAGCAACATCAAAAGTCATCTTTCCCGAAGTATAACCAAGGCCGCATGTGAAACGACTGGTAGATTCCCAGTTTGTATAATCAGTAGCTGATGAATAATATAAACCTGGCGAATTAGCATCTACCGACTTATATGCATCCTTATTATACATTGGAGATACATAGTTGTAACCGAAACGTATGGCAAGCGTAGGATCTGGCCTATATTCTGCACCTACCTTGAATGTACTGACACCTTTTAGTGATTCTTCTGTATGACGATTCATATCACGGTCAGAACTGCTACTCTCATAATATGAGTCAGTCCAATAGTCATAGCTACTGCCTGTGTTGATACGAGAATCAAGGTTGCTGTAGTCAGCGAACTCATAGCCTGCGCCAAGTGCAAGATAATTGCCAATTGTTGTACCAACACTCAGGCCAAACTTCCATGGAGTATTCAATTTGAACTCATAAACCTCACCTATATTACCATCGTCATACATTCCATAAGGAGTGTTATTATATAATGTTGTATAATTTTCTGTCTCTAAATCATACCATACAGGTGATGCAATAGAGAGACCTATGCGGAATGGCGACTCTTCTACCGGACGGAAAATAACACCAGCTTTTACATCAAAACCAGTACCACTTATGCTCCGTTCATCGGCTATAGTTATATTGCCAGCACTCTTATCACCGTCAAGAAATGCCTCTGTATATTCACTATATCCATTGTAATTGACATCATGGATGCCAACAGTCAGACCAAGATATACACGGTCGTTAATATTACCGCTTATATTGAAATTATACTCTCCTATATATCCAGAGTTGGCACGGTTCATATTGTATGCCGCGGCATCATTATAATAATAGTCTCCATTATCATCTGGCTGATACAAAAAAGCATTATAGTAGAGATAGTCGAGCTGTGTAAACTGGTTCTGATTTGCAGTAATCTGACCGTCCTTATTAACACCTGGTGTTATTATACCATTCAATCCTTTCAAATATGACAGCTTGTTCTGCGATGCTCCATTGAGAGAACCTGCAGCAGAGAGGATATGGTTAAAATTGGTACTCTTATGATAATTGAAAGCAAAGTTAAGGAACGAGCTCCGACCTGTACGAGATGAATAAACAAAACCCACTTGGTCGAAACTCAGCTTGGTCTTGTCCTCACCAGCAAAACTCTTGGCATCATCTTGTGATACAAGTCCAAACGACAACTTTGCCTGAGAGCTACGGAAAAGTCCGATACCTGCTGGGTTGGTTGATATAGTAGAAAGGTCAGCACCTAAGGCATCCATAGCTCCACCCATACCCACATAACGAGCAGTTCCATTAAGGTCGGAAGTTGCTATACGAGCATTCTCGTATGTTTCCTGAGCAACCATTGGCAATATACTTGCCAAAAGAGTTGCCAATACTGATATTCTTTTCTTATTCATAATTATTTCATTTTAATTAATTCTTAGACTATTATCTTCTTCCACCGAAAGAACCGCCGCCACTACGACTACTTCCTCCACTGCGTGTGCTTCCTCCACCGAAAGAGCCTCGACTGCCACCGAAAGAACCTGAACTTACTGTTGTTGATTGGCTGCGTTGAGGCACATTATAGGTTGAATTATTGCGACTTCCACCAAATGATGACGTAGAGGTATTCTGTCGTTGTGTTCCGCGATAACCGCTGAAATTGTTGTTGCGCTTACTACCAGAACTGCTGCCAAAGCGATCTACACGCCCGTGATTGCTTGAACCGGTATATCCGCGGTATGTTCTGTGGCTTATGCCGCCACCATACCAGCCACCATGCCAACCATAGTAATAATAAGGGCGATACCAACCACCATACCAACCGCGGTACCAAGGGTCATACCAGCCACTATACCAACCGTAACGCCACGGGTGACGCCATCCATACCATGAACCATAGTACCATGAATCGTAATACCACGGATCATAAACACTCCAACTAGCCGAAACACCATCACGCCATCCTTCATTATAACCATCCGTCCAAGCATAATCATCAAAACGACTCATCTGTCTTGTACATTCATAGTCTTGCGACATAGAATCTGGGAATACCCCAAATTCTGGACTGAAAGTTATTATGTCGTTCCCTGCAGAGTCAAGAGCCTCAACAAAGGAACCACCGCGACGATTATACTCGTCAACATCACGGTCTATTCCTGAATAATAAGTGTTCCGAGGAATGCCATAATCTTTTGCACTCTTTTCTACATTCTTCTTTGTAGGCACAAAATACATATCATCTTGAGCATACACAAAGACTGGCACAAGTGCCAACAGTATTGTTTTAAATGCCTTTCTTATCATAATAATTACTCCTTTTTATAAAAATTAATTATTCACAGTGCAAAAATACGAATATTTCTTCTGCAAATTTAGGGAAAAACCCTAAACTATAGTAGGAATTTCCCTATTTTTTGTATTTTTGCATCTATATTTAACATCAATAACAATGAAGTATTACGAAATCGATTTTGTTATAAATGGTCCCATAGATTCCATACAAGACACTCGCGATCTTATTGCAGCCCTATCTTGCGAAGCTGGATTGGAGACATTTGAAGATACCGAAAAAGGCATAAAAGGTTATGTCCAACAATCATTGTTTGACAAAGATATTCTTAATACCGTACTAAACGATTTCCCTATAAGCGATGCAAAGATTACATATACAGTCAATGAGGCAGAAGATAAGGACTGGAATGAGGAATGGGAAAATGAAGGGTTTGAACCTATAATCATTGATAACAGATGCGTAATACATGACGGAAGGCATCTTCCGCAAGAAGACTATGCCATTAACGTAGAAATTGATGCGAAAATGGCATTTGGGACAGGAACTCACGAGACAACACGCATGGTTGTTTCAGAACTCATTGACCTACAACTCAAAGACAAATCAATACTCGACTGCGGTTGTGGAACTGGAATCTTAGGCATTGTAGCACTTAAAATCGGCGCTTCAGAAGTACTCGGCTACGACATAGATGAATGGAGCACCAACAATGCCGTTCACAATGCTATAATAAATATGGTTGACAACAGATACCAAGCATTGCTTGGCGACTCAAGCGTACTTGACACTGTCAATAAAAAGTTTGATGTTGTTGTTGCCAATATTAACCGCAACATATTACTGGCCGATATGCCTCAGTTCAAGAAGATGATGAGCGTTGGCAGTGTTTTGATTCTAAGCGGTTTCTACATTGAAGATACAGAGATTATTATTGATTGTGCAAAAGAATTGGGATTTGAGAATCAGAGCATTAAGACAGACAACAATTGGACTTGTTTAAAATTTGTACTAACAACCTAATCATTAGGTCCTCTTGATATTGTCATCTGTTGCAAATCATAGTAACTTCCATTAAAGATATTCAAATCAACATAATCTTTGATACCCGGCAATCTACCACAATCTGTATGTTGCCAGAATTTCCATGCGCCCTCATACTCTACGGAATCAACATAATAATGAGCAATCCAATAATGATACCTGTCAAATATTGTATCATTTAGATATTCCTTCTTGAACTTATAGAAAGTATAAAGTATAGGCACTGTGTCATAATGCTTTTCAACAATATTGAGCCAGCATTTCAAACTGTCTTGGAATTCCTTTACAGACATATGTTTAGGTTTATGCTCCACATCGAGAACGGGCGGCAAGTCACCCTCATCAAGTTTCACGCAATTAATAAAGTGCTTCGCTTGTAACTTCGCACCAGACTTGTTACTCCAGAAATGATAAGCACCACGTATAAAACCAAACTCACGGGCATTATGGAAATTGTCCTTAAAGTTCACATCAATCCTGTCAGAACCTTCTGTTGCCTTTATCATTACAAATCTTACGGGACTTTTCTCAATCAGTCCACTATTCCTAAGCAACGCCCAATCAATCTTACCCTGATAATGACTAATATCTATTCCTCTGATATCATATCCTTCAGGATAAGTCACATCACCATATAAAGCCCTCCACCTGAAACCGAAAGGACCAACAAAAAAATAATAAAAGAAACAAATATAAACCAAAACAATCAATGCTCCTCCAAGCCACAATACCCAACTAGGAATTTTTCGTAATAAACGTATCATAACACCAGGTTTCTTGTGTCTTACCGGTGTATAATACTTTCTTTTTACTTGCTTCTTAGGAGTAACAGGCTTACGTTTCGGTTGCTCTGGCATAATATTAAAACAAAAGATTAAGAAACGTGGATTGCAAAGATGCGCCACATTTCCTAATCTCTTTATTATCAATCAATTGTCATTCAAAATCAAAGTTTATCCTTATGCTTGTTCCAATGCCAATGTCTTAGTTGGCTGGTCGCAAACTTCTGTTGGTCCCCAATATTGTATTGGACCAGGATATACATAGCATGTTTCTACCGCCCACTTGTCTCTTACAGCAGCAAAAGCCTTGAAAGGAGCACCTTCAAGTTCAACCAATGCCTTGCGAATAACAGGTTTCATTTCTCCATTACGGCGTTCCATATTCATCATCATTGTAATAGGCACACCACCAGCAATCCACTTGTCGGCAGGAGCAGTTGTATTCTTTACAATCGCCATATAACCGGTCTTGCCATTTGCAATCAGTTGTGCTGCACTTGTACCCAAAGCATAGCAATAGTCGGCATCGAAATTAGATGGAGCAGCACAACGTCCTTCGTAACCGAAGAAGTGATGCAAAGCAGAGAACTTACCAACAAACTTGCCTTCCTTCTTCCACTTGTCAAGTTTTGCAGCAACCATTGAAGAAAGCAACTTCTCTGTCTCTATGAGTGAAACCTGTACATTACCGTGAGGGTCGCGGTCCAAAGCCAACTGACGAGCCACACTAGTAGGGAGTGAATTAAACACTGCCAGATTATCATCAGAAATATGATGCTTTACAAAATCAATCTGCTCTGAACGTCCAAGATTCTTTGCCTCTGGCATTGCTAAAACATCATTCAACTGAGCGATAAGTTTCTTGATTGCAGGTATAAACTCAATAAGTCCCTCTGGTATGATTACAGTACCGTAATTAAGACCTTTCTCTGCACGTACCGCAACAGCCTTAGCTATATACTCAACCACATCATCAAGACTCTGTTCTTTAGCCTCAACCTCTTCAGAAACGAGACAGATGTTTGGCTGGCACTGCAATGCACACTCCAATGCGATATGACTTGCAGAGCGTCCCATTACCTTAATGAAATGCCAGTACTTACGAGCCGAATTACAGTCACGCTCAATATTTCCAATCAGTTCTGAGTAAGTCTTTGTTGCTGTATCAAAACCAAAAGAAGTCTCAATCTGCTCGTTCTTCAAGTCACCATCGATAGTCTTTGGACAACCGATAACCTGTACGCCATAGTTCTTTGCTGCATAATACTCAGCAAGAACACAAGCGTTTGTATTAGAATCATCACCACCGATAATAACAATAGCCTTGATATCAAGTTCACGTATGATTTCCAGACCTTTCTCAAATTGCTCTACCTTTTCGAGTTTTGTACGACCAGAACCAATCATGTCAAAACCACCAGTATTGCGATATTCATCAATGATATCTTCAGTCAGTTCCATATAGTTGTGATCAACAAGACCACCAGGACCAAGTATGAAACCATAAAGACGGTTTTCTGGATTAAGCTTTTTAATCTGATCGAACAAACCTGTGATAACATTGTGACCGCCAGGAGCCTGACCACCGCTAAGGATGATACCAACATTCATCTTACTGTTGTTGGCCACATCGCTTGGTTCAAATTCAACGATAGGCATACCGTAAGTGTTAGGAAAGAGTTTCTTTATTTCCTCTTGGTTGTCAACACTTTGAGTAGGAGCACCTTCTTTAACTTTTACTGCACCCTGAAGAGCCACTGGCAATTTAGGCTGATAAGCAGCTCTTGCTATCTGCAATGCACTTTTTTCCATAATAAATTACTTATATTTTATGAATAATGAATACTTTTCTTTGTTTTCAAAATGCAAAATTAATCATTTCAACTCAGAAATAAGAACGAAAACAAACAAAATAAGTTTCTTGTCTGATAATTTTTATATAAATCGTTTGTAATTATTTTATTTTTTACTACCTTTGACGATGAATAAATAAATGAGAAGGAGATAATATTATGGCAAACAGAAAAACATTAAAACACAACATCGAACTTATCTGTTCTGAACTTTTAGCAGAGTGCATTGCTGTTTCATTATATGAGGCTAATGTCAAAGCAGACAATCTTGAGGCATTACTCCACAGCATCATCAAACTTGAAGCGCACTACATTTCGCGCATTTCTCATCAGGAGCCGGGAATGAAACCTAAATTATATTTCAAGGACTTGAAAGATAATTTCAGCAATGATGTAAATGCTATTGTTGACCAAATAAACAATATGCATTAATCTATGTTGAAATCTTTTAGCAAATGGTTGTTATATAAAAAATTGGGATGGAATGTAAACGTTAGCGAACATCATCCCAATAAATATATAATATGTCTTGCACCACATACCAGCAACTGGGACTTTATCATCGGTCAATTATATGCATGCTCTATTGGTTTGAGAAGCAATTTCCTCATGAAGAAGGAATGGTTCTTTTGGCCACTTGGTCCACTATTCAAACGAATGGGCGGCATTCCGGTTTGGCGGTCTAAGAATACCAGCATGACAGATAATTTAGCTCAAGTTGCAACGGCATCAGAAACATTCAAACTATGCATTACACCGGAGGGAACACGTTCGGTAAATCCTGATTGGAAGAAAGGTTTCTATTATATTGCACATAAAGCCGAGATTCCTATTCTTCTGTATGGCTTAGATTATCAAAAGAAGCTCATCGAATGTACGAAAACCATCATCCCTAATGGCAACATCGATAACCAAATGAGAGAAATCAAGTTATACTTTAAAGATTATAAAGGCAAGAATCCTCAGAATTTTTCAATTGGAAACGTCTAGTATTTAATGAGAACCAGACATTTACTTATTTTACTTTTAGTATTTTCTGCCGTAGTGCAATCATCGGGACAAACAACGGAGCTTAGAAATAGTTTAAGAAAGTATTTTAAAAACTACGTTCCTAAAGAACAAAAATTGTTGCCCAAACCTAAGTTCTTGAGATGCGACATAAGTAGCCGCACTAAAACTTTAAAGATTTACGTAGAACAGAATTTTTCTTATCAAAACTTTACGCCAGAAACAGTAGAAGATATTTATTCATCTATAAGCGGTATAATCCCTAAAGCGTATAAGAGTTACAAACTTCAGGTCATCACCAATGGTTACGCCATTGACGAACTTGTGCCCAATAGATTTAGGAGCACGCCTGACAGTACACGCCAATGGAGCAATATTAAATACACTGGTGCACCATGGGTAAAAAACATATCACGTCCAAACAAGATAACAAAAGGTTTGGCAGGCAACCATTTGGCTCTTTGGGCCAGTCATGGACGTTTCTACGACTGGAACAAGGACGTTTGGAGATGGCAACGCCCCAAACTTTTCGGAACAACAGAAGACCTTTTTACTCCTACCATTGTCATTCCCTACCTTATACCTATGTTAGAGAATGCAGGTGCCTACATATTTACTCCAAGAGAACGTGACCACCAGAAGAGCGAAATAATTATTGACAATGACTCACAAAACACCAATGGGCAATATCGTGAATCAGGCAGCAATACTTCATGGCAAACAACAGAGCAATTAGGATTTGCATGGCATAATGGCACTTATCTTGACGGAGAGAATCCTTTCAACGCAGGAACTGCCAGAATGAGCAGGACAACAACGAAAACCGCAAGCACCAATGAGGTTTATTACAAGCCCAACTTCCGCAAAGGCGGTCGTTATGCAGTATATGTTAGTTATCAGACACTTCAAAACAGCATTGACGATGCTCAATACATTGTTTGGCACAAAGGAAGCAAAACTGAGTTCAAAGTAAACCAACAAATGGGCGGCAGCACCTGGGTGTATCTTGGAACATTTGACTTTGACCAAGGATGCAGTGACAAGAATTGCGTTGTACTGACCAACTTAAGCAGAAAAAGCGGTGTTGTTACTACCGATGCCGTACGCTTTGGAGGAGGAATGGGCAACATTGAGCGAGAAGGTTCTGTTAGCGGTTTGCCAAGAACCTTGGAGGCTGCACGCTATTATGCACAGTGGGCAGGAATGCCTTATGACATTTACAGTTCAAGAAACGGTGTTGACGACTATTCTGATGACATCAACACCCGCTCGTTCATGACCAACTATCTGGCTGGCGGTTCTTGCTACATGCCTAAAGCAGAGGGTTGCAAGGTACCGTTGGAACTGTCGTTAGCCATACACAGCGACGCAGGATTTGTAAAAGACAGCACGGGAATAATTGGTTCGCTTACTATATGCACAACTAAATATAATGAAGGACTGTTGAATGCCGGCATCTCGCGCTTGGCATCTCGCGACCTGGCCGATGCTTTGCTTTCAAATGTAACATCAGATATACAAAGAACGTATGGCATATGGAACAAGCGACAGATATACGACCGTAATTACTCTGAGACAAGGGTTCCGGGCGTACCAAGTGCCATACTTGAAACCATGTCACATCAGAACTTCCCAGACATGAGATATGGACAAGACCCCAACTTTAAATTTACATTTGCACGTTCCATATACAAGACATTACTTAAATATGTTTCGGAGCAGCATGGACGACCATACACCGTTACCCCACTCTCTCCTAATAATTTCAGGATTGAGATGAACGACAATGGTCTGGCAACATTGTCTTGGGAACCTACTATTGACGAATTGGAAAGCACGTCAACTCCAACAGGCTATATAATCTACACCCAACAGTCGGGTTATGGATATGACAACGGAACTCTAATCAAAAAAGCATGCAATTACAGACTTCAGTTAAAGCCTAACGTTCTTTATAGTTTTAAAGTTGCAGCAGTCAACGAAGGCGGACAGAGTTTTACAACTGAAGAACTATGCGCTCTTTATAATCCCAAGGCAAGCAAGAACATATTAATCATCAATGGATTCAACCGACTTTCACCACCTGCAATCATTGATAATGATTCTCTCCAAGGATTCGACTTCGATACAGATCCTGGTATCTCGTTAGGAAGCACGGCTGGTTGGGTAGGCAAACAGGTTTGCTTCGACAAGAGCACCATGGGGATAGAAGATGAGAGTGGCCTTGGATGGAGCAACGATGACTATACAGGCGTTTTCATTGCCGGCAATGAAAGAAACTACGTAAGGACACATGCAGAGGCCATTAGTACAGCTGGCAGGTATAGCATTGTTAGTTGCTCCAGCAATTCGGTAGAGACAGGGAAAGTACAACTAACACAATACAACATGGTTGATTTAGTTCTTGGTCTCGAATGCAACGACGGGCGCAGCCTTAAGCCTTACAAGACATTCACGCCTGCAATGCAACGGCATCTCAGGAACTATACCTCCAACCAAGGCGCGTTGCTTGTAAGCGGAGCACATGTTGCAAGTGACATGACAAGTCCGTCTGATTCTATTTTCATCGCCGACGTGCTTAAATGCAGCTTTGCCGGTGACAACCATAGTGCCAGCAACGAAGTAAACGGCATGGGTACAAGACTCACTTTTATACGTGACCTCAACGAGACTCATTATGCCGCAATATCTCCCGACAATCTGCAGCCATTATCCACAGGTTTCGCTGCGCTCCGTTATTCTGACGGTCATGATGCCTGCATCGGCAACAAAACAGAATACAGGTCGTTCACCATCGGTTTTCCGTTTGAATGTATCGAAGGAAAGGAAAAACAGGGTATTATAATGAGAGGCATCCTGCAATTTTTAATGGAATAAAATAATCAAATATATGCATAAAATTCAGACAAACGAATCAGGGACAAGGTACATTTGCGTCAGCGATGAACATCTGGAAACGATTGACAGATACCAGCTACTGCGAGATTTGATAGACAGCAACGGTTATGTTGACGAGAGTGTCCTGGACAAACTGCGCCTCAACATCCGAGCCATGCTCGAGGCGACAGAAGTTCCAGATAAGAATCTCATCAACTTATGTTTTGATGTGATATATCATCCTAATATGAAAGCCTTCGGACTTCAACAACTGACCTTGTTATATATAAATTGGAAACAGGCATGCTGCAACTAACTGATTTCCTCCCCACCACCCGAAAGGAAATGGAACTAAGAGGATGGGATGAGGTGGACGTAATATTGTTTAGTGCCGACGCATACATCGACCATCCGTCGTTTGGTGCTGCCGTAATTGGCAGAACCCTCGAACATCATGGCTATAAGGTGGCCATCGTTCCGCAGCCTGACTGGCATGGAGATTATCGTGACTTCAAGAAACTTGGCAGACCCCGACTTTTCTTCGGAATAGCACCCGGCTGCATGGATTCAATGGTCAACAAATATACTGCCAATAGACGATTGCGTTCTGAAGACGCTTATTCTCCTGACGGCAGACATGACATGCGACCGGAATACCCTACCATCGTCTATTCACAGATATTGCGCAAACTATATCCTGATGTTCCTATTGTGCTGGGAGGAATTGAGGCGTCACTACGTCGCCTAACTCATTATGACTATTGGCAGGACTCGCTCAGGAGATGCATCCTTTGCGATAGTGGTGCAGACATGATTATCTATGGCATGGGAGAGAAACCTATTATTGAACTTTGCAGGCGCATGGAGGACGGTTTTTCTATCGATTGCATTACCGACATTCCCCAAACTGTTTATCTTGCAAAAGCAGAGGATATTGAACAATGCATTAACGACAACGACATTGTTTTGCATAGTCATGAGGAATGCCTTAAAGACAAAAAGGCGCAAGCTGCCAACTTCAAACATATAGAAGAGGAATCAAATAAACTTGAGGCACAAAGACTTCTCCAGAAAACCGGAGAGCAATATGTTGTAGTTAATCCTCCCTACCCTCCTATGACCACTGAAGAACTTGACGCGTCGTTCGACTTGCCTTACACACGACTGCCCCACCCCAAATACAAGAACAAGCGCATTCCTGCCTACGACATGATAAAACACTCGGTGAACATTCACAGAGGATGTTTCGGCGGTTGTGCCTTCTGCACCATCTCCGCTCACCAAGGCAAGTTCATAAGCAGCCGTTCTAAGGAAAGCATTATCAGAGAGGTAAAGAAAGTGGCAGCAATGGATGATTTCAAAGGGTATCTGTCTGACCTCGGAGGTCCCTCAGCCAATATGTACAACATGGGCGGACGCGACAAGACCGTTTGCAAGAAATGCAAACGTCCGAGTTGCATTCATCCAAAGGTGTGCCCCAATCTCAATACCGACCATACATCACTTATTGACATATACAAGGCTGTAGATGCGCTTCCTGAGATAAAGAAGAGTTTCATCGGCAGTGGTGTGCGTTACGACCTTATATTGCACCACAGTAATGATGATGCCACAAATAAGTCAGCAAAAGAATATGCTCGCGAATTGATAAAGAATCATGTTAGCGGACGACTTAAAGTTGCGCCGGAGCATACCAGCGACCAGGTGCTATACCTTATGCGCAAACCATCATTCAATCAGTTCTTCGATTTCAAGCGTATTTTCGACAAGATAAACAAAGAGGAAAATCTCCACCAGCAAATAATACCATATTTTATAAGCAGTCATCCTGGATGCACAGAAGCAGACATGGCAGAGCTGGCTGTTATAACGAAAAGACTTGATTTTCAATTGGAACAGGTGCAAGACTTCACTCCAACGCCAATGACGGTAAGCACCGAAACATGGTATAGCGGTTATAACCCATACACTCTCGAACAGGTATATTGCGCAAAATCGCAGAAAGAGAAACTGGCGCAACGGCAATACTTCTTCTGGTACAAACCGGAGGAGCGCAGAGGAATAGAACAATCGCTAAGACGAATAGGACGAGCAGACTTGGTTAACGAACTTTACCCACACAAGATTCAAAACAAGCAACGCAACTACGACAACAGATATGACAATAATAGAACAGGCAACAATTCCCAAAAATCCGGCAAAAGGCAACGAGGACGGAATAGTCGTAACGGATGATTTCATTGCCGTAATTGACGGAAGCACAAGCAAGAGCGACCAAAGAATCTGTTCCGAATACAGTAACGGGCGCTACTGCATGCTACTTATTTGCGATTACATTAAACAATGCAAACCAAGTGTTTCTTTATACGATTTCTGTTGTGGTGTTACTGAATATATTTTCAGTCATTACCCTAAGACTATTCTAAAGGAGATTGAGGAAAACCCGGAGATGAGAATGGCAGCAAGCTGTGCTTTATACAGTCGTCAATACAATGAAATATGGATGATTGGCGACTGCCAGTGCCTCGTTGACGGTGAGTATTTCGATAACCCTAAGCCTTATGAAGACCTGCTCGCTGCAAAACGGGCAGAGATAATATCCCAACAAATTGCAAGCGGCAAGGCAACCATCGAATCAATCAGGACTAATGACGTGGGACGGGCAAGCATCATACCACAAATGATAGAAACCATGAAAAATCAGAACAAGACATATTCTGTCATCGACGGCTTCGCCATACCAATAAATAAGGTTAAGAGAATACCTGTGCCTGCCACCAGCAGCACGGTTATCCTTGCCACAGACGGTTACCCTTTCCTCAAGACATCATTGAGCGAGTCAGAAGAAGCATTAGTCAGACAAAAAGAAAACGACCCTTTGAACATCGGTGAGTTTAAAGCGACCAAAGCATTTAATGCTGATTCAAAATCATTCGACGACAGAACTTATATCAAGTTTATTGTTGAATAATAATAAGAAAAGTCCACGCGATGCACCTATTAAGTACAAAAACATATAAAAAATTTGCACAACTGCCATATTTTTTATACCTTTGCACGCGATTTAAGGGGTTCCGTAGCTCAACTGGATAGAGCATCGCCCTTCTAAGGCGAGGGTTTTGGGTTCGAGTCCCAACGGAATCACATAGATTCAGAAATAGGGTATGTCTAAACGGACATACCCTATTTTAGTATATAGTTAATCTCAAATCATTTAGTCATTTTAGTGTTCATAGTTATATAATTGTATGTATTTTGGCAATAATGCCTATTAGATTTCATAACCGTGCCGTTTACAACTCAAAACCGGTGCACTTTTGCATCAAAAGTGGCGCACTTTCATGTCACAAACGGCATGGTTATTTTGGATATGGTTTTGTTTTTATCCAATATAGTCGCCGCAGTAAAAATGGCACTTTACATGCTGTCGTTGAGCTTTCTGGAGTTGAAATTGCTACTAACAAAAAAGTATATTTCGAATGACGGCAACAAGTAAGGGTGAGGCTGGTGAGGCTAAAATTGAAATTTTAAAAACATATTACGCGTGCGCGCACGCTTTAATAAAAGGCAATTTGGACTTTCTAAAATAAAAAGTTTACAAACCAGCCTCACCAGCCTCACCAGCGTCACCCTCATCATCCTACACTGCTCAGCCACTCCCCCATCAAGCTTGCCGACACCCGCACCCCTGAACAGTTCGCCACATGGTACACCCTCCTATCAGTCCTGCAGCACCGCTACCCTCACGCCCTAATAGTAAAGCACCGAACGTATTGCCATACAAGCTAAAATGTATGGCAATTCACCAAGGAAGATTAACCGTGCAACTGTTATGCAGTTGTATGGTGCCATGAGATATAGAAAATGTACAAAAGCCGTAATTGCAACAGATGGCAGTTGCCTGGCCGATGCCATTGAAGTAGCGAACTCATTAGGAATAGACATCCTCTATTTGAAACCTTCTATAAATATTGATGTAAAAACAGAAGTATTAAATAAGAATATTAATAATGCAAGCGATACTGGGAGCATAATGCCATTTGATGATATGTGGGAGCAATACATTATGCCACTTTCTGGGGAAACTATCTCAAATGGTGGTTTGACCAATACGATATTAAAGGTTGATTGGGGAGGACTACAAAGAATGAGTTCAAAAGGGAAAGTTGGAAAAATCTCAATTGAAGACTTCAAATATGCTTATAATCAGCTTCAGTTATACAGGCAAGTAGAAAGAACACTTATCAATCAGCATGCTAAATATTGTTCGTCTGGAATTGTATTGGTATTGGCACAAGTCCCATTCATTGGAGTACATAATACGCCCAAAAAGATGTTGTACATAAGACAATAATCCCTGTTAGTATAAAATCCAAATTATCCATAGACATAAAGACAGGATTGAAAAATTTTAAAAAGAAATCCTTAAAATCCATATAATCCATAGACAAAAAAGACTGATAGTATCCTAAGAGTCTGAAAAACAAGCAATATCCTTAATAGTTATTTTCAAAATAAAAGCGTAGAGCCTAACTCTACGCTTTTATAATAATTATGTGTCTTGCAAAAACTATCGGTCAACACTACCGCCAACAATATCAAGCAACTCATTTGTGATGGCCTGCTGGCGACTCTTGTTGTACTGAAGATTCAGTTCGCGCAACAGTTCGTCGGCATTGTCGGTAGCCGTCTGCATGGCTATCATACGCGCCGCATGCTCACTGGCATTGCTGTCGAGCAGGGCTGTATAGATAATCAGATGGGCATACTTAGGTATGAGCGTGCTCAACACAGTGCGCATGTCAGGCTCTACGATGAAGTTGTCGTTCAACGGCTTTGCACTGATGTCGGCCTCTTTCGTCTGCTGACCCTTCTGCTGCAAGTAATCAACGGCTTGCTTGGTGATGATATTGGTCTTGAGGTCGCGCTCATGGTCGCGCTTCAGCTCACTGGTGATGTCGATAGGCAAGAATGTCTTGCGAGTGAGAATCTGACTACCCGCACTCTTGAAGTGGTGGTAGATGAGTTCCACACGGTCAATCTCGCCTTGCGCGAACTTAGTACCCAGTTCTCTCGCTATCTCGATGCACTGTGCAGCATTTGGTTTGTCTGCCAATTCCTCAAAGTCGCCAGCCGGCTTGTATCCGAACTTTACAACCTTCTCTGCCACCTTACGGCCAAGGGGATAGATAATAATATTATCCTTGCCCAGATGCTCGTATTCGCCAATAGCCTGCTGCATCATTTTGATGATGTTGCCATTGAAACCGCCACAGAGACTGCTGTTGCTGGCAAACACCACCAGAGCCACACGCTTGACGGGACGCTCTTCAGTAAACACGTTGTGCGCGTCAACCTCTGATGCAAGAAACGTCTTCAAGATATGCTCCAGCATTGCCTCGTAGGGCAGCATGTTCTCAATCATCACCTGTGCATGGTGAAGCTTTGACGATGCCACCATCTTCATGGCGCTGGTTATCTTGCGCGTGCTGTTAACACTGGCTATTCTGCCTTTAATTTCTTTTAAACTTGGCATATTTTATAATGTTGAGTTATGAATTATGAATTACGAATTATGAATTATCAATTAATAATTTAAAATTATTCATCGGCATAGCCGACAACTCAACACTCGTAATTCAACATTCGTCATTTTCTTTCGAATTCAACATTCGTAATTAATATGTTCCAGCAATGTCTGCCATTACCGATTCAATCACCTTAGTGATGTCGTCGTCAATCTTGCCACTGCCCAAAGCGTCAAGTACTCCCTGCTGTGTAGAGCGCATCTTGTCGAGGAATGCATCCTGGCACTCGCGAATCTTGGCGACAGGCACATTGTGCATAAGACCATGTGTTCCGCAATAGAGGATGGCTATCTGCTCGCCTACAGGCATTGGAGAGTATTGTGGCTGAATGAGCAACTGGTTGTTCTTACGACCACGGTCGAGGGTCATCGCCGTAACGGCATCCATATCGCTTGAGAACTTAGAGAAGCTCTCAAGCTCACGATACTGCGCCTGGTCGATTTTCAGAGTACCGGCCACCTTCTTCATTGACTTGATTTGTGCAGAACCTCCCACACGAGATACCGAGATACCTACGTTGATGGCAGGGCGGAAACCCTGGTTGAAGAGGTCGCTCTCAAGATATATCTGACCGTCGGTGATAGAAATCACGTTGGTTGGGATATAAGCAGAAACGTCGCCCGCTTGTGTCTCGATGATTGGAAGCGCTGTGAGCGAACCGCCACCCTTTACGTGACCCTTCATGCACTCTGGCAGGTCGTTCATCTGCTCTGCCACTTCCTGCTGCTCGTTAATCTTAGCAGCACGCTCAAGAAGGCGTGAGTGGAGATAGAACACGTCGCCAGGGTATGCCTCGCGACCAGAAGGACGGCGAAGGATAAGCGACACCTCACGATAGGCAACCGCCTGCTTTGAGAGGTCGTCGTAAACTACAAGTGCCGCATGACCACGGTCACGGAAGTACTCACCAATAGCAGCACCTGCGAAAGGAGCATAGTACTGCATGGCTGCCGGGTCGGCAGCTGTAGCAGCCACGATGATGGTATATGGCAGTGCGCCACGTTCCTTGAGTGTCTGCACAAGAGCAGCTACGGTAGAAGCTTTCTGACCGATGGCTACATAGATACAGTAAACAGGCTTGCCTGCCTCAAAGAAACTCTTCTGATTGATTATGGTATCGATGGCGATAGCAGTCTTACCTGTTTGGCGGTCGCCGATGATAAGCTCACGCTGACCACGACCGATAGGAATCATCGAATCGACAGCCTTAAGACCCGTCTGTAGCGGTTCCTTTACTGGCTGGCGATAGATAACACCAGGAGCCTTGCGGTCGAGTGGCATTTCAAACGACTGGCTCAGGTCAATATCGCCCTTGCCGTCGATAGCCTCGCCCAGAGGGTTGATAACACGGCCGAGCATGTTGTCGTTGACACGGATAGAAGCGATACGCTTTGTACGCTTCACAACCATGCCTTCCTTAATGCCCGATGTGGTGCCAAGAAGCACACAACCCACGTTGTCCTCCTCAAGGTTCATCACAATGGCCATTGTGCCATTCTCGAACTCCAGAAGTTCGTTGGCCTCAGCATTGCGCAAACCGTAGATACGTGCCACACCGTCGCTCACCTGGAGCACAGTGCCCACCTCGTCGAACTTGGCGCTGTCGCTGATGCCCTTCAGTTGTTCGATAAGAACCTGAGACACTTCGCTTGGTTTAATTTTATCTGACATGTTATTGTTTTTTTAGCTGACTCATCTACAAGCAACTTGTAACTCGTTCACTTGTTTACTCGTTCACTTGTCAACTCGTTTACTTGTCAACTCGTCAACTTGTCTACTTTAATAATTTATTTACTTAACTGCGTGAGTATAGTGTTGAGCTTTGCCTTAACGCTTGCGTCCATGCGATAAGTGTCGTACTCAAGGACGAAACCACCAATTATATCCGGGTCGATTTCTGTCTCAAACTCCACAGTTCCATTAGTATTGTTCTCAACCAGCTGCCTCATCTTCTGCTCAACGGCAGGCGTAACGGCTGCAGCTGTCGTGAGTTTACCGCGGATGATGTTCTTCTGCTTTCTATAAAGAGTGATATACGAATTAGCCATGAATTGCATCACGCCCTCACGGTCTTCTTTTAATACGAGATTAATAAAAGAACGGGTTAGCTCGCTGATTTCGCCGCCTGCGGCAGCTGTTAGCAGCTTGGCTTTGTTTTCCTTTGAGAGCATGGGATTGTCTATGGTAAACTTCAGTTCGGGCACACTCGCAAAACTCTGTGCCATCGTCTGCATCTCGGAATAAACCTTATCCTCAAGAGCCGACTCCAAGCCACAGTGAAGCAGCGCACGCGCATATCTTACCGATATTACTCCTATGTCCATAACTACATCTATTTATTATCAGAGGAAGAAACCTCATCCAGCATACGGTCAATCAAGTCCATCTGAGACTTGTCGTCGGCAAGACTGCCACGCACCACCTTCTCTGCGATGCTGACGCTGAGCACAGCCACCTGCTTGCGAATCTCGCCAATGGCAGCCTGCTTCTCGCTCTCTATCTCAGCGCGTGCATCGCTTATCAGGCGGGCGCTCTCCTCAAGTGCCTTGTGCTGTGCCTGCTCTACCATGGCATCGCGGGTGGCAGCGGCATCCTTGAGTATCTCTGCCTGCTTCTGACGTGCCTCCAACAGTATCGCCTCGCCTTCTTCCTTGATGTTGTTCAGGCGTTCGGAAGCCTCATGTGCCTTGCGAAGACTGTCGTCTATGTACTGTTTACGCTTCTCTACCATATCAGTGATGGCAGGGAAACCATACTTTGAAAGCACAAAAAAGACTACACCAAATGCCAGCACCATCCAGAAGAGAAGTCCTAGATCGGGCGTTAGTATTGATGGCAAATTAAGTGAATCCATTTGCTGTTGTTTAATTATCTACTCTTATTATTTGATAAGGAATGCGCAGGCTGCAATAGCGAAGAGAGCACAACCCTCAACGAACGCTGCTGTAAGAATCATGTTTGTCTGAATCTTACCTGTTGCTTCTGGCTGACGTGCGATGGCGTCCATTGCGCTACCACCAATCTTACCGATACCCAAACCTGCACCAATTGTTGCTATACCTGCACCGAGACCGCAACCGAGCTGTGCCAGACCTTCTGCTGCTAATAATAATGCTGAAATCATAATCTTAAATGTTTTTTATTTGTTATTAATATGTTTATTGTTCTATGTTGTTTACTATATTTAATATGTTACTCTCCGTGATGCTCCACATGTGCCAAGCCGATGAATACCGAACTGAGAAGCGTGAACACGTAGGCCTGAACAAAGGCTACAAGCACCTCAAGGGCATACATGAACAGAAGCATGATAACACTGAAGAGGTTAAGTCCCATACCTGCCTCCAAGCCTAAAGTGGTTCCGAAGAATATTACACAGGTGAAGCTGAGCATCACGGCATGACCTGCCATCATGTTGGCAAAGAGACGGATCATCAACGCGAAAGGCTTGCTTATGATACCGAATAACTCGATGGCTGGCATCAGAGGAATCGGGAACTTCAACCACCATGGCACATCCGGCCAAAGGATTTCCTTCCAGTATATCTTATTAGCAAAGACATTGATTGCCAACATGGTACAGAAGGCAAGGAACAATGTAACATTGATATTACCGGTTACATTGGCTGCTCCTGGTATCAAACCAACAAGATTGGTGGTGAAGATGAAGAAGAAAATCGTAAGCAGATAGTTGGCATACTTCTTATACTGATGTTCGCCTACGCATGGGCGTATCACATCGTCATGGATGTACATGACAAGCATCTCGATTGTGCCAACAAAGCCCCGTGGTGCAGGACTTGTTTCGTCGCGTTTTTTGTACCAGCGAGCACAACTGAGGAATATGCCAAGCAACAGTACTACGACAATTATAAGTTGTGCCACGAGCTTCGTGATACTGAAATCCCAAGGCTTGACAGGTGTGCCGTCAGCTGCACGCTCATATACCTTGCCATGATGATTCTCGTCAAAATAGAATCCCTCAGGAACGTCATGCGACGTGAAGACATGCCACTCGCCATCAACGCAGCTCTTTACGATGATAGGCAGATGCAAGGTAACGTGTGTCTCGCCAAAAGTAGTGAAATGCCAGTCGTATGAGTCAGCCAGATGGTGCATAACCTCTTGCGGAATGTCCACACTGACACCCTTGCCGTCGGTACGCTTGTTGATATCGACATGAACAAGGAAAAGCAATGCCAGCAGAAAACATGCCACCAGCAATACGTACTTGTTGCGCATCAACCAACAGCAAAATGACAGCAACATTTTTTTTGCTTTAATCATTTTGCGTACAAACCATCTGCCAATTGCCGGCAAAATATTTTTAAACTTAATTTTTTTCATTATAGAATTTGTATTTGTTGCCACTATGAGCGGTTAGACACTCTTGAGAAGAAAAGCGTGTGGTGAGCCAAGTGAACAAAGTAGAAAACCATGAACACCAAAAAGAACACCAGCATGGAGTCACTTCCCACTGAAAGATAGTAAACGAACATAGTTGCAAGCGCAAGCAACAGGCGAAAACCCGACACCGCCGTATAGAAGGTGGTCAGTGCCTCGGCACCCTTTTTAGCCGCAAAGCGCCACAACAATCCATCAGCAACAGCAAAGACAAGCGAGAAAACAGCGCTTACCAGCAATGCCAACTGCGAGTCAGCAGCCGGCACAAACTGCGTAACCACAAAGCCAATAATCCAAAGCACAGCTGTGATGATTACGCTCTGCGTGATAAAACGCTTGGTCAAATTGTCAATGTCTGCCATAACAAGATGATGTCTGTTCGCTCAATAAAATGACTTACAATTCCACACAAAGGCTAACCTCATTCTTCTGAATCTCCACAAAGCCGCTCTCAATCATCAGCTGATGCTTGCCAGAAGCATCTTCATAGACAACCTTGCCCGTTTCGAGCAAAGAGATGAGCGGGGCGTGGTTTTCAAGAATCTGAAACTCACCGCTGCAACCAGGCACGATAACACTCTTTATCTCGCCTGCGAACTCAACTTTTTCGGGGGAAACAATCTTTAGAGTTAAAGCCATAGCTATATATGTTTCTAAGCTTGTTTAGCCTGTTCCATCAATTTCTTGGCCTTAGCCTTAACATCGTCGATAGTACCGACATTGAGGAATGCCTGCTCTGGAAGGTCGTCAACCTCACCGTCGAGAATAGCATTGAAGCCCTTGATTGTGTCTTCGATAGATACCATAACGCCAGGAATACCAGTAAACTGCTCTGCCACGGTAAACGGCTGTGAAAGGAAGCGCTGTACGCGGCGTGCACGGTTCACGGTGAGCTTGTCCTCGTCAGAAAGTTCATCCATACCGAGGATGGCGATGATATCCTGAAGTTCGTTGTATCTCTGAAGAATCTGCTTTACACGTTGTGCGCACTCATAGTGCTCCTTGCCTACAATCAGCGGGTCGAGAATACGAGAGGTACTTCCCAGCGGGTCAACGGCTGGATAGATACCGAGCTGCGTAATCTTACGGTCGAGCACCGTTGTTGCATCAAGATGAGTAAAGGTTGTAGCCGGAGCCGGGTCGGTCAAGTCGTCGGCAGGCACGTAAACTGCCTGTACAGATGTGATACTACCGTTCTTGGTAGATGTGATTCGCTCCTGCATGGCACCCATCTCAGAGGCAAGTGTCGGCTGATAACCTACGGCTGAAGGCATACGTCCGAGCAATGCAGACACCTCTGAACCCGCCTGAGTGAAACGGAAGATGTTGTCGATGAAGAAAAGGATATCGGCTGCTTGTCCGTCCTTACCTCCGTTATCGCGGAATGTCTCGGCAACGGTAAGTCCTGACAATGCCACTGAAGCACGTGCTCCCGGCGGCTCGTTCATCTGACCATATACAAGTGTTGCCTGACTCTTCTTCAGTTCTTCCTCGTCAACAAGACTGAGGTCCCACTTGCCTTCGTCCATTGCCTTGCGGAACTTGTCGCCGTAGCGGATAACACCGCTCTCTATCATCTCGCGGATAAGGTCATTACCCTCACGAGTGCGCTCTCCTACTCCGGCAAACACCGAGTAACCGTTGTGTCCCTTGGCAATGTTGTTGATAAGCTCCATGATAAGCACGGTCTTACCTACACCGGCACCACCGAACAAACCAATCTTACCACCCTTGAGGTATGGTTCGAGCAAGTCAATAACCTTGATACCCGTAGCAAGCATTTCCTTGCGTGTAGAAAGTTCTTCGAACGAAGGAGCCTCACGGTGGATAGGATAAGCACCCTGCATATCCAGCTGCTTCATACCATCAATAGGTTGACCGATAACGTTGAGCATTCTACCCTTCACCTGTTCTCCGGCAGGCATCTGGATAGGAGCACCCACCGGTACAACCTCAAGACCACGCTTCAAGCCATCGGTATTGTCCATGGCCACACAGCGAACAGTATCTTCACCTATGTGCTGCTGCACCTCTACTACAAGCTCACGGCCATTGCCACGGTCAATCTTCAAAGCCTCGTGGATCTTTGGCAATACTTTCTCGGCATCAGCGCCTGCTGTATCAAAATAAACGTCGATAACAGGACCGATGATCTGAGAAATGTGTCCAATAATCTGTGACATAAATTTTATTTTTATATTTTTATTAATCAATTCTCGTTTTAGGTACTGCAAAGTTAGCAATTTATTCCATAAACACAAGAATTAATGATGGATAATTAGCAAAATAGTATATAAAAAGAGCATTTAGGGAAAACAAGAACACCCCGACACCATTCTTTAGATGCTTAGTTCATCAAGCACCTTTATCAGTTTCATGTCAAGCGGCTTGTCCGTGCGGATAGCATCACAGAAAGGCACATATACAATTTCATTGTTACGAACACCAACCATGACATTGCGCTGTCCTTGCATTATGGCCTCAACTGCTCCCACACCGGTACGACTTGCCAAAATACGGTCGTGAGCCGTCGGGCGTCCTCCACGTTGCAGATGACCTAATATAGACACCCTTACGTCAAACTCCGGGAACTCTTTCTTTACACGATCGGCATAGTAGAGAGCACCGCACTTAGGACTCTCCGACACTATAACGATACAAGATTTCTTTGATTTTCTTATACCACGTTCCATAAAGCGTGCCAACTGGTCAACATCTGTCGAGTCTTCCGGTATGATAGCGGCCTCAGCACCACATGCGATAGCCGAGTTCTGAGCCAGGAAACCAGCATCACGCCCCATCACCTCTACAAAGAAAATGCGTTCATGACTTTGAGCAGTATCACGTATTCGGTCAACACAATCCATAATTGTATTCATTGTGGTATCATAACCGATGGTAGAATCTGTACCATAAAGGTCATTGTCAATAGTACCTGGCAAACCAATACATGTGAAATCGTACTCAGAAGCGAATATCTTGGCACCTGTAAGCGAACCGTTGCCGCCAATGACAACAAGGGCATCAATCTCCTCTTTCACCAAGGTATCGTATGCCTTCTGCATTCCCTCTGGAGTAGTAAACTCCTTGCTGCGTGCGGTCTTTAAGATTGTTCCGCCCTGCATTATAATGCCGCTGACATTCTCTGTAGTGAAAGGTTTTATTTCACCGTTTATCAATCCATCGTAACCGCGATAGATACCTTTTATATTAAAGCCATTGCAGATACCGGCTCTTGTCACGGCTCTTATGGCTGCATTCATACCTGGAGCATCGCCTCCTGAGGTAAGAATTCCTATTGTCTTTATCTTTTTTGCCATGTTTTAATGCTTAATTATTAATGCTTTCTTTTTAAGGAGTGTAGGAGTGAAGGAGTATGCTTTCTTTTTAAGGAGTTAAAGGAAGTTAGAATGAAGTTATCGCTTCGCTGAGGAAGTTAGAGGACGAATGCTTTTTTCAATCCTTCAATTCTTCAATCCTTCAATTCTTAATCTAACTCAGCAGGCTAACTTCTGCCCAAAGAATTGCGAATCCAACAATCCACCCTAACATAACTTTTAGTGTACAATTCTTTATATACCACCCTACCTTGATGTGTTCCATCTTCATAAGGGCTATGCCGCTTGGATTTGCAAAACACATAAGACAACTGCCCACAGCTGTTGTATAAGCCAGAATTTTCCAGTAAGCTCCGTTCAAAACGAAGTTTGCCATATAATCAGAATCAACCCAACGACTCAACTGGTAATCTTCAACCAATGAGTACATTGAAAGATTAGTCATTGCCACCGTAAACGAATCAACCATACTACTCAGCAACCCATTAATGGCACCGAGCACCCAAACATTATGAATATTATAGTCAAACCACTTGGAAACATCAGCAAACGCTCCCGTCTCATAAACAACACCCAATCCCAACATGATACCCATAATAAACAGTATCTGCTGGATGCTTCCATACTGGATAGACAAAGGCATCTTCTTCTGAGTAGCCATAAGGTCGGCATCCATCTGCTTGCGATTGAATATCTCATGCGCAACCCATAATACAGCCAACACACACAAAGCACCAAGGAAAGGGCTCAAATTGGTCAAACTATGAAATGTTGGTATAAACCACAAACCTCCTATACCGATTATAAACATCGAGAAGCGCTGAAGACGGCTCAACGTTGTATCATCGCCACGGAATGTCGGGACCGACCAGGAAACATCGAGCCTGTCAGGCAATTCGCGACTAAGCAGGTATGTCGGGATTGTCCACGCTGCAATAGCCGGCAATGCCAAATACATAGAAAAATTAGTTGCCGTCACAAGACCGTCGCCCCACATTGCCACGCCTGTCGGTTCACCAATAACGGTAAAGCACCCACCCGTATTGGCCGCCAAGACTATAGCACAACCAATAAGCATTCTCTGCTTTCTGTTTTGGACAAGATTGTGCATGATAACCAGCATCATGGCCGTTGTCGTGAAATTGTCGAGATTAGCAGAGACAATGAAAGTGACAATTGTTATTATCCAAATGAAACGTCGGGAACTTCTTGTACGCACCCATTCTCCCACGAAATCAAAGCAACCATTGTTGTTCAATATTTCAATAATGGTCATTGTGGCAAGCAGGAACATCACTATTGCAGCTGCCTTTCCTACATATTTCAGAAATATGTTATCATAAATGAACTCTTTCACATTAGTGCCTGAAGCTTCATTGCCTGCCAAGAATTCAAAAAACTCATGAGGATGCTGAGCCATCACGAAATCTGTTCCAAAGCATATATAAAGCACCCAACTCACGGCACCTATAAACATGGCAATAGCAGCCTTGTTTACATTAGTAAGGTGTGAAGTACCTATAAGCAAATAGCCAAACAGCAACAAGATAACAATCAGCAACGTCATATTTGTCAATATAAATTTGCTACAAAGGTAATAATCTTTTATTTAATTGTCAACTTTATAAGGCACAAAATTTCCGCTTTAAACAGATTTTAATTTAAATAAGACTATATTGACGCTACAAAAAAATTACAACAACCTCGTATCGGAATATCAAAGGTTGTTGTAATGATTATGTGATAAAAAATGAGTTCTACATTATCCGCCGAAGTTATCGTACATAATCGACTGTGGTTCTACGCCTAAGCTGTCGAGCATGCCTACAACGGCTTGCGACATAGGACCAGGGCCGCACATGTAGTACTCGATATCTTCCGGTGCCTCGTGGTCTTTAAGGTATGTCTCGTACATCACCTGATGAACAAAGCCCGGAGTGTATTTCACGCCTGCGGCATCAGCCACCGGGTCGGGACGGTCGAGAGCGAGGTGGAAATGGAAGTTGTCGAACTCTTTCTCCAACCCGAGGAAATCGTCGAGATAGAACACCTCGTTCAGTGCACGTGCGCCATAAAAGTAGTGCATCTGTCGGTCGGTGGTGCGCAAGGTCTTTGTCATGTGCATGATTTGCGCCCTGAGTGGTGCCATTCCGGCTCCTCCTCCCACCCATATCATTTCGCGCTTAGAGTCGAAGTGCGGATGGAAGTCGCCGTAAGGTCCGCTCATCATAACCTTGTCGCCTGGCTTGAGAGTGAAGATATAGCTTGATGCGATACCCGGATTTACGTCCATAAAGCCACTCTTGTCTGCCTTCATCGGCGGTGTGGCTATGCGCACGGTAAGCATGAACACGTCGCCTTCTGCAGGATAGTTTGCCATGGAGTATGCCCTTACCGTTGGTTCGGTGTTGACGCACTTCAGAGGGAAAAGACCGAACTTCTCCCACGATGACAGATACTCGTCGCCGATGAGCGATTTGTCAATATCCTTGCCGTAGTCGATAGAGAACGTTGGTATTTTTATCTGAGCGTAAGAACCCGGTATGAAGTCCATGTGGGCACCCGGAGGCAACTGCACCTTGAACTCCTTGATGAACGTAGCCACGTTCTTGTTGGAGATTACGGTACATTCGTATTCCTTTACGCCAAGCACGCTCTCAGGCACCTTGATGTCGAGGTCGCCCTTCACCTTGCACTGGCAACCCAGTCGCCAGCCTTCCTTTATTTCCTTGCGCGAGAAATGAGGCTTCTCGGAGTCGAGTATCTCTCCCCCGCCCTGCAACACCTGAACCTTGCACTGGCCGCACGACGACTTTCCGCCGCATGCCGAAGGCAGATAGATGCCGTTTTCGCTAAGAGTGGCCATAAGGCTGCCACCCTGTGGAACCGTTATTTTGTTGTCGCCATTAATGGTTATGGTTACATTTCCGCTAGGGCTGAGATATTTCTTTGCCACAAGCAGGATGACAACCAAAAGGAGTATCACTATGAGAAAGACTCCTATGCTATATGCTATAAACTGTATCATGTCTTCTTATGCTTAAATCTTCAATCCGCTGAAACACATCATGGCCATGGCCATGAGGCCTACCGTGATGAACGTGATGCCCAATCCTTGCAGAGGGCGTGGCACGTCGCAATATTGCATCTTCTCTCTGATGGCTCCCATAGCAATGATGGCGAGGGTCCAACCGATACCGCTGCCAATGGCATAGGCAAGGGCGTCCCACACGTTGCCTATATACTGAGTGCTGGCAGGATCGAGGTTTACTCTCTGCTGAACAAACAATGAAGCTCCCATGATGGCACAGTTGACGGCTATCAGGGGCAGGAAGATGCCCAACGACGCGTATAGCGAGGGAGAATAGCGCTCTACAACCATCTCCACCAGTTGAACGATGCCTGCTATGACGGCAATGAAGAGGATAAAACTGAGGTATGACAAATCGACGCCCTCAACCAGACAATCAGGTCCTAAGACCTTGGTCAGCAGAAAGTAGTCAACGGGTACTGTTACCATAAGCACGAAGGTTACGGCAACACCCAATCCCAACGATGTCTTTACGTTTTTTGAAACGGCCAGATAAGAACACATTCCCAGGAAGAATGCGAAGATCATATTATCTACGAATATTGATCTGACTAAAAGACTTATTATATGTTCCATGCTTTTTAATGCTTAATTATTAATGCTTAATGCTTAATTTAAGGAGTTCAGACGTATGCAAAAGCTATAGCGGCAGCAAATTCTTCACTTTTCATTCTTCACTCTTCACTTTTCACTCTTCTATTCCTTATTCATCGCCCTATGTACCCAAATCACGCATCCCACGATAATCATGGCCATGGCAGGCATGGTCATCATACCGTTGTTGATGTAGCCGGCTTCGTACATGGCATCGGGTATTATCTGGAAACCGAGCAGAGAACCTCTGCCAAGCAATTCGCGCACCGCACCAACAATAACCAGAATCAAGGCGTAGCCAAGACCATTGCCGATGCCATCGAGGAAACTCGGCCAAGGCTTGTTGGTAAGCGCAAACGCCTCAAGACGACCCATAAGAATACAGTTGGTGATGATAAGACCTACATACACAGACAATTGAACGCTAACATCGTAGGCGAAGGCCTTGAGTATCTGACTAACCACGGTTACCAGCGCAGCCACAACCACCAATTGCACGATGATTCTGATGCGCGTAGGAATGGTGTTGCGCAGAAGTGAGATAATGACATTAGAGAATGCCGTGATTACCGTTACGGCAAGCCCCATGACGATGGCGGGCTTCAGCTGTGCCGTTACGGCAAGAGCCGAACAGATGCCAAGTACCTGTACCAGCACCGGATTGTCCTTGCTTAGCGGATTTACCAGTGCCTCCTTATTGTCTTTTGATAATAACTTACTCATAATTTTATTCCTCCTGCATTTCGTTTGTTAAGAAAACCTTGTATTCCTTCAGACAATCAGCAAACATGGCTGTCACACCGTCCATAGTCAGAGTGGCTCCCGTGATGCCGTCGCATTGTGTAGCGGCATCGGTAACCTTCTTAACCACCGACAAGCCAATATCTTGGGTTCCTGCCTTGAATATCTTCTTGCCACGGAACTGTTGCTGCCATTGCTCGCTATCCTTTATTTCAGCTCCAAGACCAGCCGTTTCGCTCTCGTGGTTGAAATATACTCCGAACACGGTGTTGCGGTCGTCATCAAGTGCCAGATAGCCCCAGATAGGTCCCCACAATCCCATGCCATATACCGGCAACACGTATTTCTTCTGTCCGTCAACCTCGCAGAAATATACCGCCAACTTTCCCGCCTTGAAGTCGGAACTGTTGAGCACAAAGGCGGTCTTCTCGCCACCCTTCTCACCTTCCGCCACAATCTTGCCTGTTGTGTCAATAATGGCATCTGCCACTACAACATCTACATACTTCTGAGTTGCCTCAGCATCACTAAGATTACGGATGTTCAGAGCGGCCAGAATCTGTTTTTTCTTGTCAAGCGATACATTGGCATCCTGCATGGGTTTCAAGGCCGTAAATACGAAAGCCAGCATAAAAGCCACCACCAGTACCAATATCGTACTATATATAATGATATATGAATTTGAATTAGTATTCAAACGTTTCTTGTTTTTCTCAGACATAGTGGTCAATCGTTTATTTGTTTAGACGTTTCATTCTCTTTGAAATATTGGCTTGTACCACGCAATAGTCGATGAGCGGCGCAAACATGTTCATGAGCAATATGGCCAGCATCATGCCCTCAGGATAGCCTGGGTTCATGACGCGTATGATGACCGCAACGCTACCGATGATGAATCCGTAGAAATACTTGCCTGTTTCGGTGCGGGCAGCCGTCACGGGGTCGGTGGCCATGAACACGGCACCGAAGGCAAAGCCGCCCAAAAGCAGATGCTCGTACCATTGGATTGGCGTAGAACCGGTGGCAGTGAACACCAATGCCATGACGGCACCTCCAGCAAAGACGCTAAGCATAATCTTCCAACTGGCTATGCCTGTCCAGAGCAGTATAGCGGCACCTATCGCTATGGCTATGACACTTGTCTCGCCGATGCTACCTGGTATAAAACCAGTTATGATGTCGCACAACGGATAACCGGCCGCACCCGTCTGACCAACCAATGCCAATGGTGTGGCACAGGTGAAGGCATCAGGCAAATCGTTGCCAAGGCCGAAGATGCTTTCATTTGCCACCCACACGGTATCACCGCTCATCTCCGTAGGATAAGAGAAGAAGAGGAACGCACGCGTTACAAGTGCCACATTGAAAATATTCATGCCTGTTCCGCCGAATATTTCCTTGGCAAAGACCACGGCAAAAGCCACGGCAATAGCGAGTATCCAAAGGGGACAGTTGACGGGGATAATCAGAGGGATAATCATTCCCGACACCAGAAAGCCTTCCTGAATCTCCTCGCCCTTCCATTGCGCCCATGCGAACTCTATGGAGAGACCTACTATATAGCTTACCAGAATCTTCGGCAATACGGCTAAAAAACCGTATGTCATCAGTTCCATGAACGACGAATCGCCGAGCGTTCCGGCAGCCAGATAGTTCTGATAGCCAACATTATACATACCGAAAAACAATGCCGGCATGAGTGCTATCACCACCATGGTCATTATTCGCTTGGAGTCGATAGAGTCGTGTATGCTGACACCGCTTTTCGATGTCGTGTTGGGCACGTAAAGGAATGTTTCAAAACCATCGAACACACTCCTTAGTGCACTGAATCGCCCACCCTTCTCGAAGTTGGGCTTTATTGTATTTAAATAATTTCGTAAAAATCTCATACTTATTTATAATTGAAGAGTTGAAAAGGCCTCACCCTGCCCCTCTCCATAATGAGAAGGGAATAACCAGATGAGGGATGAGAGATTAAGGATTGCTTGTGCTTGAAGCTAATGACTTTTAACTCATAAGCGAAGCGGTATCTTCCTATAACTCCCTATAACTCCATTAAAAGAAAACCTTATGCATTAAGCATTAAATCAATTCCCTCTCTCACAATTTTCTGCAATTCAAGCTTAGAGCTGCACACGAACTCAGCGAGCGCAAAATCCTCAGGCGCAACCTCATATATTCCCAACTGCTCCATCTTGTCGATGTCGTTTGTGATGATTGCCTTGATAAGATATTCTGGCAGGATGTCCATCGGCAACACCTTGTCATACTCGCCGCTCATTATCATGTGGCGCTCACCGCCTTTCACTCTGGCATCGATGGTATAGGCACGCTTTCCCAACAGCCATGAGAAGTAGCTTCTGCTTACGGAGAACTGGCTCACGCGCGGCATTATCCACCCCACGAACTCATCGGCATCGTCGCCCTCAGGTATCACCGTCACCTCTGAGGTGTGTGCACCGATATATGCTGTGGCATCATCGGTCACAGGCGTGCCGGTAAGCGGATTGCCGTTAATTATTCTGTTGTTGCCTTCTATCACATTATCCTTAAGGATGGTTGAAATAGGTGTGCCTACAAGAACATCCATGTATGACGGCGACTTTACCTGACAGCCCGCCACCGCCACGGTACGGCGCAAATCTACCACTCCGTCGAGGAACAGACGACCGAAGAACAACACCGCCGTAGGTTCTACCGTCCACACGATTTCGCCCTTGTTTATTGGCGAGATATTATTAATCTGAACACCTACGTTTCCTGCCGGACAAGGACCGTCGAATATCGTCGTGGTAACGTCTGCCATCTCATTCAAGGCCTTGGAGGTATGCTTCTTGCCGATGCCCAGATATGTGGGCGCAATCTTCGACAGAGCCGTCAAACCAGCCTGGAAATAATGCTCCTGACCCTCCAACTCGTATTCGAAGTCAGCCGCCAACGGCATGTCGCGCAAGGCGGAAACGAATATAGCCCTTGGCATGACCGAAGGATTGGCCGAAATGTCGAACGGGCGCTGGTTGACATAGCCGAACAAACCAGCCTTGAGCAAGCTGTCCACCACTTCCTCGCCACTCATTTTCGAGACGTTTTTCTTACCATAGTCAACGCTATCCTGCTTTCTGTCGGACTTAACCACTACTGCCAACACCTTTCGTCTATCGCCCCTTACAATGGCCTCTACGACACCGCTGACGGGCGACGAGAAACCTACCTCAGGATAGTTTTTGTTGACAAACAGACAGGTGCCAGCCTTTACCTCGTCGCCTTCTTTCACAACCACCTTCGGCACGACACCCGTGAACGAAGATGGCATGAGGGCATACCTGTCAGCAGAGGGCGCCTGCTTCTTGTTGCGGGCAGCCACACCTGCCAGATTAATGTCCAAACCTCTTTTCAACTTAATTGTTTTCACCATGATTTGGGTTTATGAATTAATAAAATCGTAAAATGTTGATGCGCAAAATTACACAAAAATATAATTACCCAAAAGAAAAAAGTTGAAAAAATTTCCCGTTCCAACTTTTTAATGTAAATTTGCATAATAAATAAAAGAAATTGAGACAATTCTTTAAGATACTTACAGGCACTATAATCTGGTTAGCCATCGGATTGTATGTGTTTCCTATTGTGCTGCTTCAGATACCAGCCGTGCAAAACCGCATCGGCTCTGAGGTGGAAAAGGTATTGTCGAAACGCTTAGGCACCAAGGTGATGATAGACAGGATTAACTTGGGCATGCTGAACCGCATCATCATCGACGGAGCCACCATCTACGACCAGCAAGACAAGGAAATGGTCAAGTCGAGACGTCTGGCCGTGAAAATCAGTTTGCCCTCGCTGATAAAGGGCAGGATTTCCATCTCGTCGGCACAGATTTTTGCCACTCACCTGCATCTTTATCAAGACAGCATGGGTGCCGACCACAACTTCCAGTTTGTGCTCGACTCGCTGGCATCGAAAGACACCACTAGTTCCAATCCTCTTGACCTGCGCATCAATTCGCTCATCATGCGTCAGGGAAGCGTAACCTACGACAGGTATTTCGCCGCACGCACACCGGGCAAACTGAACCCCTCTCACCTATGTATAGAAGACATCAGCGCCCATATCGTGCTGAAGGCCTTGAACAGCGATAGCGTGAACCTGAACATCAAGCGTCTGGCGTTCAACGAACGCTCGGGCATAAAGGTCAACAGAATGTCGGTGGCGTTCAAGGGCAGCAAGCAGGGATGCCTGCTTAGCGGCCTTAACATCCGAATGCCTAATTCGCACTTGAGGGTAGACACCATTGCTGCTTCATACAACGCGAAAAATGACAAGATAGACTTCGGTTCGCTTAAGTTCCACGGCGCCATAGACAAGTCAATAATCAACGCCCGCGATTTCGCTTTCTTAAGTCCGTCGCTGGCCGACATCAATGACAGCATAGTACTACACTCCGACTTTGAAGGTTCGCCAGCGATGATGCGCATCACCAATCTGCATGCCGAGACATCGCTGAACATGGTGTCGCAACTGGCAGGAGCAAAATCGCCACAAGCCAATGCCGGCATAGAAATTGACGCGGCTTGCGAGATTGACACGCTGGGATACGGCAACCTAGGCTTCAACCTTACGTCTGGCGTGGGCAACGTAATGCTCAATGCATCGCTCGAAGACAAGAGCATCTTGACGGGGCAGATACAGACGGACAGCATACTGCTGGGCAAGTTATTAGACGACCCCAAACTGGGCATAATAAAGCTACAGACGCAGTTTGAGGCCGTTCTGGACAAGGACCTCAAGCCGCAAACGACAACCTTCTGCGGAGCCGTTCCTGCCTTCGACTACAACAGCTACCGATATAGGGAAATAGCCTTCGAAGGCACATATGCGCACGACCACTTCAAGGGTTCAATCAGCAGCAACGACCCCAACGCGATGCTAAAGGTTGACGGAGCATTGGCTAAGAGCAACGGCAAATATCAGGTTGACATAAATTCTGAGGTGGTCAACCTCGCACCTATGGCCACGAACCTAAGCCAGAAATGGCAAGATGCCGCCTTCAGCGGAAAAATAGACCTGTCGCTAAAGGGCAGACGACTGGAAGACATAGAAGGCCAGATAAGGGTGAGCGACATGTCGCTGGAATCGCCCGAACGCAGCTATACGCTCGAAAACCTGCTGCTTGACGCCAGAAGGGAAAACAACGAGCAAACAATAACCCTGAACAGCGATTTCGGACATATGCGCATCAACGGCTCTTTCAATTATGCCTCGTTGCCGAACAGCATAATGAATATGGTGAGAGAGAAAATGCCTACCATAGCCAACCTGCCCGAGCACAACAAGAAGACCAACAACAAGATACAGGTTTATTGCGTGCTCGACCGCACCGACTGGATGGAGGCATTGCTCGGCATACCGCTCCAACTGAACAGGCGCACCACGTTCGTGGCAAAGATAGACGACGCGAAAAAAGAGATGTATGCCAACTGCCTCGTTCCTCAGTTCTATTACAACAATCAGGAGTACCAGAATGCCACCATAGCCATAACATCGCCCAACGACACGCTATCGTGCGACCTCTCGATAGTGAAAATAATGAACAACGGCATTCCGTTCCAGCTGAGCATGAGCAACAAGGCGGCAAACAGCCGCCTGGCCACATCGGTAAACTTCGACAATAATGCCGATAAGCGACTCATTGGCGACATAACCATCTCTACCATCTTCGGCAGAGACAACGGCGCCACATCGGCAGAAATAAACGTAATGCCGTCGACACTTACCATCAACGACGACAAATGGAACATAAGCCAGGCAAGAATCGTCTATAACGACAAAAACATCAACGTAAGCCGTTTCATGCTATCGCACGACAACGAGAGCATAACGATAAACGGCGTGGCTTCCGACTCAGACAAAGAACAGATGACCGTAAGTCTGAGGAACATTGATGTCGACTACATACTGAACCTCGTGAACTTCCGTTCGGTGCGCTTCGGAGGCAAGGCCACAGGGCGCGCCTACATCAAGGCTCCGTTCGGCAACATGGAGGCAAAGGCCAAGCTGATGGTAAACGAATTCACCTTCCAGGACGGCAGGATGGGAGTACTCGATGCCAACGTGAACTGGGACAACACGCAAAAGACCATCAACATCAACGCCGTGGCTGACGACGGTCCTGATGCCTTGACATATATTGACGGCTACGTGTCGCCATCGCCAGGATTTATCGACCTGAAAATCAAGGCAGCGGGCATGCACCTCGATTTCCTCGAGTCGTTTACAAGCAGCTTTACCGAGGGCGTGAAGGGCCATGTCCACGGCAATGCCAACCTCATAGGACCGCTCAGCAAGATTAATCTCGTGGGCGACCTGATAGTGAACGGCGAGATGAACATAAAACCGCTGAACACGAAATATTATCTCAAGAACGACACCCTGAAGCTCATACCCGACGAGATAGAGCTGAAGCCGTCTGCCATAAGTGACATCTACGGCAATAACGCCACCCTAAGGGGATACATACGTCACAAGCACCTGACAAAGCTGACATACGACCTTTACGTGGACACCGACAACTTGCTGGTGTACGACTTCAAGGATTTCGGCGACGAGGTGTTCTGCGGTACTGTGTTCGGCGCGGGCAACGTAGAGATACACGGCAAGAGCAAGGAACTGAGGATGGAGGTCGATTTTACCACACAACCAAACTCCACTTTTACATATAATGTATCTACACCCGATGCCATAATCGACCAAAAGTTCATCAATTGGAATACGAAGGCGACTAAAGAGCTGCCTACAAACTCAAATAAGGCCGCTGAAAAACCTATAAGCATGGCGAGCGACACATATATCAACTTCAAGATAAACTGCACTCCTGACGCCACCGTAAACTTCCTGATGGACAGCAGGACAAACGACCGCATATCGCTTCACGGAACGGCTCTGCTGAATGCAGCATACCACAACAAGACGGGATTCAACATGTACGGCACCTACAACGTGGAGCGCGGCACGTACGGCATGACCATACAGGACATCATAAAGAAGAACTTCACGTTTAAGGAGGGCGGATACCTGAAGTTCGGAGGCGACCCGGCAAAGGCGCAGCTCAACCTGCAAGCCGTGCACACCGTAAACGGCGTGTCGCTATCTGACCTTAACGTGGGCAACAGCTATTCCGACAATACCACACGCGTAAACTGCCTGCTAAACATAACTGGCGAGCCTTTCGACCTGCGACTCGACTACGGCATCGAACTGCCTACCGCCAGCAGCGACCAGGAAAGAAACATACGCTCGGTGATTCAGGGCGAAGAGGGCATGAAGCAACAGGTGATATACCTACTGGGCTTCGGGCGATTCATGCCGCAGACAAACAACAACGAGGCTTATCAAGACCCGGACAAGCTGAGCCAAACCACGCAAGCCATGCAGGGATTGCTGAGCGGAACAATATCTACACAGATAAACAACCTGCTCAGTTCGGCTATTAACAACAACAACTGGAACTTCGGCGCAAACATTTCTACGGGCGACGAGGGATGGCATAATGCTGAGTACGAGGGACTTCTCAACGGCCGTCTGCTGAACAACCGTCTGATTATAAACGGTCAGTTCGGCTATCGCGACAACGTGAAAACGGCAAACTCCAGCTTCATCGGCGACTTCGACGTGAGATACATGCTCGTGCCGAACGGCAATCTGGCGCTCAGGGTTTACAACCAGACAAACGACCGATATTTCACCAAGTCAAGCCTTAACACTCAAGGCATCGGCATCATCATTAAGAAGGACTTCACCAACCTCGGGGATTTGTTTGGAAGGAAAAAGAAAAAGAAGTAGATATCTGCCACTTCGTGTAATAATTAAAAAATGTTTAAAAAGAATATTTTTATATCAGAATGTTTTTTTAATTGAAAAATATATTCGTAATTTTGCGAACAACAAACAACATTAGAGCATGGCAAACAAAGATTACACGATTAAGCAAGAGCTTGTTGCACGCTTTGCAAAGGCAATGGGACACCCTGCACGCATAGCGATATTGCAATTTCTTGCCAAACAAACCACTTGCTACTTCGGCGACATACATGAGGAATTGCCAATTGCAAAGGCCACCGTATCGCAACATCTCAAGGAACTAAAAGATGCAGGTTTGATACAAGGCGAGGTTGAAACGCCCAAGGTAAAGTATTGCATCAACTGCGAGAACTGGAAGTTGGCCAAAGCCTTGCTCTGTGAGTTTTTTGACGGATACGCGTGCAAGAATAGTGATTGTTGCAAATAATGGTAAAAACAGGAAGGTTGATTCATTCGGCCTTTACTTTTGAACTTTTTGTTCGTTGTTTTACGAACCGCAAACACACTACGCAAGTTTTATGTAACAACAAATATTTAACGAGTATGAAAGTATTAGTATTATGCACAGGCAACAGTTGCCGTAGCCAGATGGCACATGGATTTCTTCAATCGTTCGACAAAAGCCTAGAGGTACACTCGGCTGGCACCCAACCTGCTTCACAGGTCAATCTTAAAGCGGTCGAAGTAATGAAAGAGGCTGGTATCGACATTTCATTTCACACCCCCAAAAACGTAAGCATTTACCTTAACGATGCGTGGGATTATGTGATTACCGTCTGTGGTGGCGCAAACGAAACCTGCCCGATGTTCAGAGGCAAAGTGGGCAAGCGCCTGCACATCGGCTTCGACGACCCATCAGACACACAAGGTTCAGAGGAATTTGTCGCAAGCGAATTCCGCAGGGTTAGAGATGAAATCAGAAAGCGAATGGCCGAATTCTATGTCACAGAAATCATGAAACGCGAAACGCCGAAGTGTTCATGTGAAAGCAAGCGTTAACTCCATTTTCTCTTTTTTTGCAAACAATGTTCGTCGTTTTACGAATCACAAACATATATAAAGTCTATTATAATGAAAAAAGTATTATTGATTATAACCCTATGCGTGGGTATTGTGGCTTGTTCGGGTGGCAAGACCGCGAGTCCTGCTGACAATCAGCAAACGAAAAGTGATATGGTGGAGGTGGTCTATTTCCACGGTTCGCAACGCTGTGCTACGTGTATGGCCATAGAGAAGAACACCAAGGAGCTGATAGAAGCTGCCTTTACCAAGTCGGCGGGAAGCGGCAGGTTGGCTTTTCGCACGGTAGATATTACCGAAGAAAGAACTCTCGCCAAGAAATATGAGGTCAGTTGGTCGTCACTCATCATCGTCGATTACGACAAAAGCGGAAATGAGAGTGCAAAGAATCTGACAGAGTTTGCCTTTAGCAATGCCCGCAATGCGCCCGACAAGTTCAAGGCGGGTTTGTCGGAGCAAATAACAGAAATGCTTAACAACTGACGTACTATGGAGTGGCTACAATCATTGCTTGACAATTCCACAACACCTGCGGCAACAGCATTCCTACTCGGGTTGCTCACGGCCCTTTCGCCCTGTCCCTTAGCTACCAACATAGCCGCCATCGGCTACATAGGCAAGCACATTGACAGCCGAAAGAGAGCATTTACACAAGGGTTGCTTTACACCTTGGGGCGAACGGTTGCCTACACTCTGCTGGGCATGGTGCTTATTGCCGTTCTGCAAAGCGGAACCAGCGTGTTCGGCATTCAGAATGCCATTGCCGTCTGGGGTGAGCTGCTGCTGCCTCCTACCCTACTGCTTATAGGTCTGTTTATGCTCTTCGGAAAGCGAATCAATCTGCCGTCATTTGGCTTTAGCGGCAAGGGAGAAAGACTTGTCCGCAAAGGAGGTTTCGGCAGTTTGATGCTGGGTGTGCTATTTGCCTTGGCATTCTGTCCTACAAGCGGAGTTTTCTACTTTGGGATGCTGATTCCGATGTCGGCAAGCGCCACTATGGGGCACATGCTACCGATAGTCTTTGCCGTTGCTACCGCCCTTCCGGTGCTTGTCGTGTCGTGGATATTGGCATTCAGCGCGGGGCAGATTGGAGCAGTTTATGGCAAGCTGCAAACCATTCAGAAGTGGCTGAACGTAGCGGCGGGCGTGCTATTTATCTTAATAGGAATATATTATTGTTTAACAATTTACACATGAGAATTATGGAAATCAAGATTTTAGGAACGGGTTGCGGCAAGTGCAAGGCAACCCATGCAGCAATTGAAAAAGTTATCAAGGACAACAATATCACGGCAATGCTCAGCAAGGTCGAGGATATAATGGAGATAATGAATTACAACATCCTCGCAACGCCAGCCGTAGTCATAGACGGAGAGGTAAGAATCAAGGGCTACGTGCCAAGTGAAAGGGAAATCAAAGACTTATTTGGCTTATGATACAACGGTTTGCAGATTGGCTGGTATATGGCATCTTCGGGTTGGATGCCGCCACGCCATTAGGTACGGCTGTCAATTTCTTCTTTTACGACAGCGTCAAGATTGTCATGCTGCTTTTCAGCATCAGTTTTGTGATGGGCATTATCAACGCCTATTTCCCGATAGAGCGACTACGCCAATATCTCGCCACGCACAGGCTCTATGGCTTGGATTACTTTATGGCGGCGCTGTTCGGCGGCATCACACCGTTCTGCTCCTGCTCTTCGGTGCCACTCTTTATAGGTTTCGTGAAGGGAGGAATACCGCTGGGCGTTACGCTGACCTTCCTCATCGCCTCGCCTTTGGTTAGCGAGGTAGCGGTGGCGATGTTCCTCGGCTCGTTTGGAGTGAAGGCAACACTTATTTACATTATCAGCGGAACAGTATTGTCGATGATTGCAGGATTTGTCTTGAGCCGTATGCACCTTGAACCTTACTTGAGCGATTGGGTGAAGGCGGCGCAGGCACAATCGTCGGAACAGAGCGCAAAGTGGGAGGCGCAAAAGACACCATTCATGAAACGCCTGCCAACCATCACCCGCGAGTCATGGGGCATTGTGCGAGGTGTGCTGCTCTACATCCTTGTCGGCATCGGCATCGGAGCAACGATGCATGGTTATGTACCGGAAGGATTCTTTGAGCAATATCTGTCGGCAGAGAATTGGTGGGGAGTGCCGCTTGCCGTAATCCTTGCCGTGCCAATGTATGCCAATGCAGCGGGCATAGTGCCCATCATTGAGGTTTTTGTAGCAAAGGGCATCCCGCTTGGTACAGCCATTGCCTTCATGATGGCCATCATCGGCCTCTCCATACCCGAAGCTACTATGCTCAAAAAGGTGATGACTTGGCGACTGATTGGCATATTCTTCGGTGTGGTTACATTGTTGATTATCATTTCCGGCTATTTATTTAATTGGATTCTATGACTTGCACTCTCACCTTGCACACCACTTGTGCACTCCCCCCTGCTGAATTAATTCAAAAGCCTCTTCCGCCCTTTCCTTGGAGAGGGGCTTGGAACGAAAGCTAACTGTGCTCCCTCTTGAAAAGGGGGAGGTAGAGGGGGATGGGAAAGAGTGAGGAGTTGATTTAAGGATTATGACAATCCCATCCTAACCTCCACTAGGGGGAAGAACTTCCAAAGCTATTGGCCCTCGAATCCTCAGCGAGCAAAGCGAAGCGATAACTTCATTCTAACTCCCCATCTATCTCCTTAAAAAATTGAAGGTATGAAAAATTGAACCCTGCAAAACCCCAAATAATAAAAAATCTTAAATAATCACCACAAAACCCAACAATACCGTCTCCCCATTCTTCATTATAATATAAAATGTGTACCTTTGCAGCCGATTTTTTTACAATTAACATAAAGTCTAACTTTATTATTTAAAAACTTAATTAAATTTTATGTCAGAATTAACAAAGAACGTGCAGCCATTGCAGGACTTCAATTGGGACGAGTTTGAGAATGGCACACATGCAAATGTCAGCAAAGAAGAGCTTGACAAGGCTTACAATGAAACCCTTAACAAGGTTAGTGAGCATCAAGTTGTTGACGGAACAGTAATCTCAGTAGACAAGAAAGAGGTTATCGTAAACATCGGTTACAAGAGCGACGGTATCATCTCAGCATCTGAGTTCCGCTACAATCCAGAACTGAAGGTTGGCGACGTAGTAGAAGTTTACGTTGAGAACCAGGAAGACAAGAAGGGTCAGCTGATCCTCTCTCACAAGAAGGCTCGCCTGAGCAAGAGCTGGGATCGTGTTAACGCTGCTCTTGACAACGACGAAATCACACAGGGTTACATCAAGTGCCGTACTAAGGGCGGTATGATTGTTGACGTTTTCGGTATCGAAGCATTCCTCCCAGGAAGCCAGATCGACGTTCATCCAATACGCGACTACGATCAGTTCGTAGGCAAGACAATGGAGTTCAAGATCGTAAAGATCAACCAGGAATTCCGCAATGTTGTTGTTTCTCACAAGGCTCTTATCGAGGCTGAGTTGGAAGCACAGAAGAAAGAAATCATTGGCAAGCTTGAGAAGGGTCAGATTCTCGAGGGTACAGTTAAGAACATCACTTCTTACGGTGTATTCGTTGACCTCGGCGGTGTTGACGGTCTCATCCACATCACAGACCTCTCTTGGGGCCGCGTAGATGACCCACACAAGGTTGTTGAACTCGACCAGAAGATCAATGTTGTTATCCTCGACTTCGACGACGAGAAGAAGCGCATCGCTCTCGGCTTGAAGCAGCTCACTCCACATCCATGGGATGCTCTCGATGCAGAACTCAAGGTTGGCGACCACGTTAACGGTAAGGTTGTTGTTATCGCTGACTACGGTGCATTCGTTGAGATTCAGCCAGGCGTTGAGGGTCTTATCCACGTATCAGAGATGTCTTGGAGCCAGCACTTGCGTTCAGCTCAGGACTTCCTGAAGGTTGGCGACGATGTAGAGGCAGTTATCCTGACTCTCGACCGCGACGAGCGCAAGATGAGCCTTGGTATCAAGCAGCTTAAGGAAGATCCATGGGAGACAATCGACGTTAAGTACCCAGTTGACAGCAAGCACACAGCTAAGGTTCGCAACTTCACCAACTTCGGTGTATTTGTTGAGCTTGAGGAAGGTGTTGACGGTCTTATCCACATCAGCGACCTCTCTTGGACAAAGAAGGTTAAGCACCCATCAGAGTTCACACAGGTTGGCGCAGAAATCGACGTTATGGTTCTTGACATCGACAAGGAGAACCGTCGTCTCTCTCTCGGCCACAAGCAGCTTGAGGAGAACCCATGGGACGTATTCGAGACAATCTATACAGTAGGTTCTGTTCACACAGGCAAGATTATCGAGACACTTGAGAAGGGTGCTGTAGTATCTCTCGAGAAGGGTGTTGAAGGTTTCGCTACTCCAAAGCACCTCGTTAAGGAGGATGGCACACAGGCTGCCAACGGCGAAGAGCTCGAGTTCAAGGTAATCGAGTTCAACAAGGACAGCAAGCGCATTATCCTTTCTCACAGCCGTACATTCGAGGATGTTCAGCGCGAAGAGAAGAAAGCTGCTGCAGCTGCTGCCAAGAAGCCACGCGCTAAGAAGGAAGAGGCTGTCAAGATTGACAACCAGCCAGCTTCTACAACACTCGGCGACATCGACATTCTTGCTGAGTTGAAGGCTAAGATGGAAAAGGGTGAATAATAACTAAACTCACTTACTTATTTATATAAAGAGACCTGTGTGCATGCACAGGTCTCTTTTTTTGTATCTCACTTAAAGGGTTGCATCATTTGTTAGAAGTCAGCCTGTTGGTTATCGGCCAGAACCATAGGTAAAGCAACAATACATCTACAAAACCACTCCTAAAAAGATTTTACATTTGACACAAGAAGTAAAAATCGTTGTTTGACAAGAGAGGGGGGCTAAATAGATTAAGCAAACATCACATTAATGCCCAAGGGGCAGTACACGCATTGCCTGCAACAAAGAGCGCTATGCAGTTTAAAACAACTTTGCATTTAACGGAATCTAATCGATAGATTTGTCAAGTAACTCATAACAAAGCAAAAAGAAATGGGGTTGTGAACAAAGCACAACCCCACTCCATTATTTTCGAATTATAATTACATATTAGGTAATTCTAACCACTTGATATAGCAGAAATCCTGACGGTGTGGCAGTTTGTCACACTTAGGATACATACGAACAGCGCTCTTGAATGTACCAGCATTGTTTGGCTCATACTTGCCTTCGAAGGTGTAGTTGTTACCATCCTTGCCTGTTACGGTCAGGGGAACAATGCTGAAGATACGCTCTTCGCCTTCCTTATTCTTATATACATTAACAAGTTCAAGACCTACAGCATCGTCGAGACCCTGCTCGTTGATGACATACTTGAGTGTGTATTCCTTACCTGTCTCTGCACCTGTTGAAGGAACATCCCAAGAAGCTGATACTACGTTGATAGAATCCCAACGCTCTGCAACAGTCTCCTTCCAAAAAGCGATGTCCTTAGCAAGTTTGTTGTTGTCGGCAGAAATCTCGGCAAAACGCTTAGCCTGCTTGCAATAGAACTTGCTATAGTAATCATCGAGCTGACGCTTCATTGTATAGTGAGGAGCAATCTGTGCAATTGAGTTCTTCACAACCTTAATCCACTCTTCGCTATAGCCCTTCTCGTTCTTGTTGTAGTAGAGAGGTACAATCTCGTTCTCAAGCAATGAGTAGATTGTAGCAGCATCGAGCTGATCCTGATAACCCTGATTCTGATATGTGCGCTTTTCTGTAAGTGCCCAACCAGCGCCCTCACGATAGCCCTCAAGCCACCATCCGTCGAGTACTGAGAGGTTTACAACACCGTTCATCTCGGCCTTTTCGCCTGATGTACCTGATGCTTCCAATGGACGTGTTGGTGTGTTCATCCAGATATCAACACCTGAAACAAGACGACGAGCAAGCAGGAAGTCGTAGTCCTCAAGGAAGATAATCTTGCCAAGGAACTCTGGACGCTGGCTGATCTCATAAATCTTCTTGATAAGTCCCTGACCTGCACCGTCTGCTGGGTGAGCCTTACCCGCAAAGAGGAACTGAACAGGACGCTCAGGATTGTTGACAATCTTTGAAAGACGCTCAAGGTCGGTGAACAGCAAGTGTGCACGCTTGTATGTAGCAAAGCGGCGGCAGAAACCGATGATGAGGGCGTTTGGTGTAATCTTCTCAAGGAGAGAAACTACGCGTGATGGGTCGCCCTGGTTCTTCAGCCATGTGTCGCGGAACTGCAGACGGATATAGTCAACGAGCTTCTGCTTCAATGCCATACGTGTTGACCAGATTTCCTCGTCTGGAGTATTGTAGATGCCATGCCAGATGCTTTCATTGCTCTGGTCGTTCATGAAGTTCTTGTCGAAGTACTGAGAATAAACACGACGCCACTCTGTTGCTGCCCATGTTGGGAAGTGAACACCATTGGTTACATAGCCAACATGGTTTTCCTCTGGATAGTAGCCGTTCCAGATTGGAGCGAACATCTTCTGGCTAACCCAACCGTGAAGCTTTGACACACCGTTAACTTCCTGACAAGTGTTGCATGCAAATGTTGACATACAGAACTTCTCATTGTGGTCGTCTGGATTGATGCGACCCATACCGATGAACTCGTCCCACGTAATGCCAAGGCGTGATGGATAACCACCCATGTACTTGCCAAAGAGACCTTCGTCGAAGTAGTCGTGACCTGCAGGAACTGGAGTGTGAACAGTATAGAGTGAAGACGCACGAACAAGCTCAAGAGCCTGGTTGAATGTCAAGCCGCTCTCGATATAATCGCAAAGACGCTGGAGGTTGCAGAGTGCAGCATGACCCTCGTTGCAGTGGTAAACGTCTTTCTTGATGCCGAGCTTCTTGAGCAGCAGCATACCACCGATACCGAGAAGAATCTCCTGCTTCAGACGGTTTTCCCAGTCACCACCATAGAGTGAGTGTGTGATTGGCTTGTCGAACTCTGAGTTCATCTCGTTGTCTGTGTCAAGCAGATAGAGCTTAACGCGACCAACATTTACACGCCATACGTATGCGTGTACCATATAGTTTGTGTAAGGTACGTCAATAACCATCGGATTGCCGTCCTTGTCAAGCTGACGCTCTATTGGAAGTGAGTTGAAGTTCTGTGCCTCATAGTTGGCAATCTGCTGACCATCCATGCTGAGTGACTGTGTGAAGTATCCAAAACGATACAAAAAACCTACAGCGCACATGTCAACATTTGAGTCTGATGCTTCCTTAACATAGTCACCAGCAAGCATACCCAAACCGCCTGAGTAGATTTTCAGAGCTGAGTGGATACCGTATTCCATACAGAAATATGCTACTGATGGACGTGTTGAATCTGGCTTAACATCCATATATGCACGGAAAAGGTCGTAAACGCCATTGATGCGCTTCATAAGAGCCTTATCCTTTACAATTTCTTCCTTTCTATCGAAACTAAGGCGTTCTAACAACATAACAGGATTGTGACGAACCTCGCGATAGAGTTCAGGGTCAAGGTCACGGAACAAGTCGCGTGCCTCATAGTTCCATACCCACCACATGTTGTGGGCAATCTCATCCAAGCACTTCAGTTCTGCTGGAAGACTTGATTTCACGGTAATCTCCTTCCATGCAGGAGCATTTGTGTAATCTGCTTTAATTTTCATAATCTGATTATTGTTTATTTAAGTTTCAATTCTTTTATTCGATTGTCTGCTTTTGTCAAAGCTATATGATAGGCTTCATTATAATACTTGATAAACTCACTCCAAAGAGCCTTTTTTGACAGCATATCTGCCTTTTTACGGGCAGAATCAACCTGTTTCTTGTCGTATGAAGAGAATTCGATAATAGTATCCTTTATTGCATCAGCCACTTCTGAATAGTTATAGTCAGTACGTTTAATTACTTTCACACCATCGGAAATCTCGCCATACTTGCCTATGATGCTGTTTGCCCAAAGACCAAAACCAGCCAAATCTGTTGTAATGCATGGCACCTTGAAAGCAACGGCTTCAAGTGGTGTATAGCCCCATGGTTCATAATATGAAGGATATACACAGAGGTCGTTGCCGAGAACAACATCATAGTATTCAAGGTTAAGCACTCCGTCGTTGCCATCAAGATAACATGGCAGGAAGATTACCTTAACATTGTCTTCCTTTCGGTTGTGCATGTCATAGTGTTTCATCATGCTGAGCACGTTGTCGTGACTCATTTCGTGCAACCAATGGGTTATCTGTGGTACGCTCAGAGGTGTATCATATTGCTTGCCGCTTTCCAATCGGTCAACAAGATCTTTACGTGGTTCACCCACCCAACCGGGTACTTCAATGAAAGCAAGAACCTTTTTCTTCAAGTCCTTGGCTCTCAAAAGTCTGTTCATCGCTTCTATGTACACGTCAACGCCCTTGTTTCGGAACTCATAACGACCGCTTGTTGATACTATCAGGGTATCATCGTCAAGGGTTTCGCCAAGCAAGGCGTTGGCTACTTCCAACAGGCGTTTGCGTGCGTGCTTGCGTTTCTTTGTAAATGTGGCAGCCTTAGGAACGAAGCTGTTGTCAAAACCATTTGGCAATACCACGTCAACTGGCTTGTCAAGAAGTTCGAGGCATTCCTTTGCTGTGATATCGCTAACAGTTGTAAAGCAATCTACATGCAGCGCTGTCTGTTTTTCAATAGAATGCTTGCTCTGCATATTCAACTCACCTGCCATCTGATCGCCATTGTATGCAAAAAGATAGTCGTAGAGTGGTTTCATGTTGCCGGCAATACTACGTCCAATGCTTGTAGCATGAGTGGTAAAGAGAGTGCCTATCTGTGGCAACTTTTTATTTATATATAATACTCCAAGCCCTGTCATCCACTCATTGCCATGGTAAATGACACGCTTGAAAGAATAAAGATAGTAATTATAAAAACTCTCTGTTACCAAAGCTGCTGCATATGAGAACATAGAGGCTTCATCATAATCACCATAGGCATGAAGACTATCTACCTGATAGTTTTCCCACAACCATCCATAAAGTTCATCCTTTTTCTCGAAGTAGGGATTAAAATCTACCAAAATAGCTATTGGCTCACTGGGAATGTCCCAACGGCCAACTCGTACTTTCAAACCATTATCTATAGCTGATTGCTTCCAATCTGAAAAAAGTTGTTTGTCTTCTTTAAAATAAGGACTCTCGTTTTCCTTCCAAAAATCAGGTCCTATAAATATTATTCTGTCATGCATTGCCTCTTGCAATGTCTTTGCTCTTGTTGAGAGAACAGTATAGATACCACCAACCTTATTACAAACTTCCCAACTAGATTCAAAAATATAGTCAGGTTTCAACATATCTTTTATCATAATTATAATATCAACGTTACAAAGTTACCAAAAAAACACAATATTCAATTAAAACAATGTATAAATTTCACAAATTCAGTCATTTAATTGATTTATATTTAGTACATTTGCACTATATACAAACATGATTTATATAAAATGAAATACTTTTCACTATTTATTTATTTTATAATTGGCCAAATATCTTATGCACAAACAACATTTAAAGGCTATTTCTACAATAAAGAATATAACATATATCTGATTGTTAATTTGCACGAGAAGGACGTAGAAGTACCTAATCATGAAATTCTTGGATTGTTACAAGGATATCTTGGAAAAAGAAATAATAGTTTTTATTGGCTTATAACAAATAGCGAAATAAATAGTTCTAAAAAAGCGACAATAGAACTGATTAACGAATATGGTAGTGAAGATCTCGTTGCCGAATTACAATTTGTTAATGACAGTACAATCTCAATGAAACAAAAAAAAGGGAATAGTATTAAGGTACCCAACAACGGGAAATGGTTACGTATTCCAAAAGAAATTAATCTAATAAAGAATAAATAAAAATATCCTGTTAGAAATTAATGAATTAAGATTTCAAACTAGGCAACATCATAAAATTTAAGAAGTAGGTGTCATAAAACTTAAAGCGCACTATAACCATCGTATCTAATAATACCAAACACTCAAATAATTTGCTAGTTATTTAAAAGATTTAATTACATTTTTTTGCATCCAAAGTTAACACAAGGCATGAAGCATCAAAAAATGACTAATGACAAAATGACATTAAGGTCGAAGCCGTCGGTCGCAATCATACAATGAGACTGGATATAAGCAAATTAATTCCAATGAACCCAAAATACAGGGAGCCATGCAGGCACATTATCCTTGTCTAATTAAAAAAGAGGCGATGGTTATAAAAAAGACCCTGCGGATATTGTCTCCGCAGGGTCCTCGTCTGAAAAAAGAAGGCGGCCTCCTACTCTCCCGCATTGCATTGCAGTACCATCGGCGCAACCGGGCTTAACTTCTCTGTTCGGAATGGGAAGAGGTGGAACCCCGGCGCAATAA
>JAZSAV010000005.1:0-31234 GCA_045602085.1 Prevotella sp.
TTCTCCGTAACGGAGAGTAAGATCAGCTCTATTTTCGATTATCTTTATAGTCAATATACAGCTGAGCGTATGGCTTTTCTTGCAGGTCATCGTAATATTTCTGAATATGATTCGGAGAATCTGACATTCTCATTGATAGAGAATATCCTGCGTGAGTGCCCTGAATATTCTCACTTGGGCGTATTCTGTCATACGCCGCTAAGGACCATTATAAGAGACTGGTCGCTTCTCAATGATGAAGAACGCAAATATATCTCTCATTATGCAACCCATCTCGACTTCCTTATAGTAAACCATGTTAGCAAGAAACCATTATTGGCAATAGAAACAGATGGGTACAACTTCCATAATGATGAAACTGACCAACATCGACGTGATGAAATGAAAGACCATATCCTTGAAGTGTATGGCTTGCCATTACTTCGTTTGTCAACGACTGGCAGTGGGGAGAAAGGAAGAATAGTACGTGCTTTAGAGAATATCATGTGTTAGAACATCCAAGTATTCTCAATGAATAACATATCACTGTTGTAAGAATTGTTATCAAACGAACCTGTTTGTTCATCAGCTTCAGTTGCAGCATTGTGCAATAGCTCACCATTAGAACAATATGCACAATGCCATATTTTTCATGGTGATATATTTCATCATTCATTCTTCATCATTCATGTATTAACTTGTGTCTTAATGGTAATGTGTATGCTCTAAGATTACTTTTTGCGGTCAATTATAAGAGCATTTCTTGACCTCTGCTTGCAGTTTTATCTGGTCAATGCTACCGACTCCGAAAAGGAGAGCGGGTAGTGAGCTTCCCTATGCAGAAAAATTATTTGCTCACACGGAACGTTTTGTTTATCTTGTAATTCATTGATACTTAACTATGTGTGATAAATTGTGACTTGTTTTTGTCCTTGCTGGGGCACAAGCAGGGACAAGGATTTTACAAAAATAAGTATATCAAATACAAAAATGCGTTTTTTTTGATTTTTAAGGTATTTGTATTTGTTTGTATGTCTTTTTTATGAAGATTGTTGCAGATTAACTTGCCGGAACATTATTATGTTTCTTTGCAATGATTTGGTTTCTTAGATATAGCTTTTCTTGCTTTTGAAAAGAAAAGAAATTTATGTCTCTTTCTTTTCAAAAGCAAGGGCTATATTCGGAAAATGTGAAATAATCACCTCTCTTTAGTCGGGATTATGTGAAAAATGGACTCTTTTTCGTATGGAAAATGTGAAATATGCACGTATTTGTAGCTTGGATTATGTGAAAAATGTTATCTTTGCAGTTGTAATCAAAGATTTTAGATATGGATAAACTGCTTAGAAGAAAAGTTGATAACTATTTGATGGCTTGGAAAAACAGTCCAGATAGAAAACCACTAATTATTAAAGGTGCTCGTCAGATTGGAAAAACACGCTCTATCGAGTGGTTTGCCAGTCAAAACTATAAAACTGTTATACAGATTAATTTTGTAGAGCAACCTAAATATAAGAATATTTTTGAGGATGGTTTTGAGGTTGATACCATTCTTAAAAACATATCGTTACTAAATCCAGAACTTAAGTTTGTTCCAGGAGAAACACTATTCTTTTTTGATGAACTACAAGCTTGCCCCAATTGTGCTACTTCATTGAAGTTCTTTAAGCTCGATGGACGCTTCGATGTTATCTGTTCAGGGTCATTGATGGGAATCAACTACAGAGAGATAGAATCCAACAGTGTAGGCTATAAGGAAGATTTTGAAATGCATTCCATGGATTTCGAGGAGTTCCTTTGGGCAAAAGGATACTCTGAAGATTTTATAGATGAGCTATACCAGCACATGTTGGAAGTCAAGCCACTTGCCAAATTGCAGATGGATGTTCTTTTTGATTTGTTCCGTGATTATGCAACTATTGGTGGTATGCCTGAGGTGGTAAATACATATATCAAGAACAAGAATTTCAGTGGAACTTTGGGTAAACAGAAACAATTGCTCAAAGACTATGAGGAAGATATCACCAAATATGTTGAAGGTTTGGATAAAGCAAAGGTTAAAGCCGTTTATAATCACATTTCTGCCTTCTTGGCCAAAGAAAACAAGCGCTTCCAGATAACCAAGATTGGCAAGAATGCTCGTAACAGGGATTATATAGGTTGTGTGGAATGGCTTGCTGATGCTGGCGTTATAAACGTCTGCTACTGCATGAATCAGCCGGAACTTCCACTTAGGGGAAACTATGATCTCAAACTCTATAAGATTTATTATAAAGACACAGGACTTTTGATTGCTTCGCTTGACGATGAAGCTCAGGAGGATTTGAGAGCCAATAAGAATCTGGGCACATACAAAGGGGCTATATACGAAAACATAGTCGGAGATATGCTTGTAAAACAAGGTTACAATCTCTATTACTACAGCAGTGACAAGCCTTCTCTTGAAATGGATTTCTTTGTACGTGATGCAGATTCTCTTATTCCTGTGGAAGTAAAAGCTAATGATAATGCAACAGCATCATTGAATAAATTGCTGAAAGAAGATAATTATCCAGATGTAAAATACGGTATCAAGCTGGGGTATAAGAATATCGGCTTCAATGGCAAGTTTTATACCTTCCCATACTTTTTGACTTTCTTGTTGAAGAGGTTTGTGGGGGAGATGATAATGTTGAAAAATGCTGTTGGAAAATGATTCAAGAGAAATTGATAAGATGTCATGAAGGATTTTAACATTAATGCGGGTTGATATGATTAATATAGAATATCATCTTGGATGTCATTTTATATATTATGAATGGAATTTGTTGCTATAAACAACGAAAAAGGTTGTACTCATACAACCATATTGAAAATATTTCGTATATTTGCATTGTGTGATACTAAATAATGTACCGTATGAAATATCTTAATATTAAGAAGGCATTGGCTGCATGGCTTTCCGCACTACGAACTACACGAAGATTCTCAATGCAATGAGAACCTATCCGACATTGACTCTCGCAGATATGAAAGAGATAACTGGTATCTGGAGAGTGTTTGTAACGCAGTAAGTTTAAAGTCGAGAAATTTTTAATTTTGCAGGGAGAGGCTTTTCCTAAAAGTGGTGCGGTTAGCACACCTAAATGCATCACTTTTGACACCCAAATGGCCCAATTACGATGCCTAAACGGCCCTTTTAGAAGTCTAAAACGGCCGTTTAGAAATATCAATCTTTACTACCTAAATTTGTTAAAATTACCAAAATGCACCGAAAAACGGGCAAAAAATGTAGGAATGAAATCCTCCTACACTGCACTTAACGCTCTATGGCTTAATGTCTTACATGCAAAAATGTAGGATGTATGAGAAATTTGATTTTTAAAAATCTAGGGATATAATTTTGTAGATATACTTCTTTCTAGGGATTTGGGGATTTTAAGGATTTCTGTTATTTATTTATTCAATCCTTCAACCGCACCACTTTCATCTCAAAAGTGGTGCAGTTTTGCCTTGTAAGGGGTGCTGTATTCAATTGCAAATTGTGCGGTTTTGATTTTAAAAGTGCGGTGGCTGTGAGGGTAGTGAGGGTGTTTTTAAAACCCTTTACGCGCGCGTACGCGCAATACGCGATGAGATGAAAAATGATATTTTCATGTAATAAAGTTTGCAAAATGCCCTCATAGCCCTCACAGCCCCCGTACAACCCTGTCAAAACCGTACACCTGTCAAAAAAAGAGACACCAAATATTGACGTCTGCGTTCAGCCGAATTTGTAAATTCGGCTGCTGTGATTATAAGCATTTGCAATGCGCTAAATAATTTAATACTTATGACCTCGACCTCTAGCAGTCACCTTTCCCCTGCATAGTCTCTTCCCGAACTATACAGGTAATCTTCTGCTCTTGCCACTATCTCTGCTCTTACTGGATTCTGATGAATATAGTTTATCTTCTGCCAAAGGAACTCCGACGTATATATATCCTCTACATGGTTGCCCTACTGCCAGAAATGATAGTTTGTAATTCTTCTATCATTTGCACCCGCAAAATGGAAACGGTCGAGCATCCGCGTCCGTCGGCTCTCATGTTCGTCCCTCTCCGAAGCCTTCAATATCTTCTTGTTTGTAAACTTCTTGAAGTCGCGCAGAATGTCGCCTGTGGCCTATATCTTGAATACTCTTTTTTGATAATCCTGAGTAATATCTCGAGAGGATTCTTTTATCTGACTACCATTATAATATGAATATTGCAAGCTATCGCCTCCTATTGGGATGTCGCATTCCGTTTCACCTCTTTTCCTTGTACCATTCTGGCTAACGGAAAAGTAATACCTACCATCATTACTAAAAAAATCTCTACGCTTTTTCATCTTCCCTTGGTTTCCCATAGGGGTATGTATCGGATTTATGATAATGTCTGAGTTATTGATAATCTTGCCAAAGCGCTCTTCTAAATCTTTTCTTTGCTGAAGCCTGAATATTGGTCGATTCTCCTCTTTCTGGAGATTTTTGATAATGTTTATTTCACCACATTGCAATACCAGACATTTCTTGCCTTTAACATTAAAACTCCGTCTGGTTTCGAGTTCGTTTAAGAATCGCTCACATAGAGGTTCGTTGTCTTCTATTTCATCACTTGTTGAGAAGAATTGATTCGTAAACAAATTAAGGGTAGAACCCTCATTAATGACATATAGACAATTTTTAAGATTCAAGAAATTACTTTCAGTAATTTGTTTAACTTCGAACAAAACGAATGAAGATTTATTCTCTATGAGACCTTCTAAATCATAAAGGTCGTCTTGTTTTATCAAAGTATGCCCGCAGAAAACAACCAAATCAGCATCCGACTGATTTATAAGTTTTACAGTATGTTCGAGGCGCTTTTTTGCCGATAAATTGTATCGAAAAGAAATTAATTCAATAATCATTATAGGTTTAGTTAATTACAAATTCTTATACTCTCAGCAGGCGAATTGCAAATTCGCCTGAACAGAGAATAGATAACACCAAGTTGCATCATTTTGCAAAGTTACACATTATTCCTATTATTAGAAGATGGCTGCAATATGGCGAATATGTTTGAGTTTCTCCATAAACGACTCGTCGCGCTCGGCCATCAGCATGTCGTATTCATTTTGCATGGCAAGCAGTGGGGCGGCATCCACACCGAGGGCAGCCTCCATCATCATGGCTAGTTCGGGACTGAGTGACCGCTTGCCGTTCAACATTTCGTTGAAGGCGGAATAGGAAATGCCTATCTCCTTGGCCAGTCCGCGTTGCGAAATGCCACGGTATTCCAGTTCGTCCTTCAACACCTCGCCGGGATGGGTTGGCTGAAAGGGCTTCAGGTTGTTTGCTATCATCTGCGGATTTACTCCTTCAAGTGTTGTCATATCTCGTCCTCCTTCTACTTATAATGGTTTGACAATTCCGTAATGTTACATATCGTGGCAATCTGCTTGCCAGCCTCTATGCCTTCGGTGAACTCAATGCGGTACTGGTCGTTAACACGAACGGAGGATATTCCCTCTTTATCGCCGTGCAGTTTCTCGTAGTGCAAGGAACCATACTTGGTTAGTCCTAAGACATTTTCCTGCTGCTTCATCAGGTTGACAACCTTCACATACTTGCTGACAATCGGAGGTTGGAAGCGGTGTTTCTTTTCACTTGCCTTGCCCTCCGTGTAGAGTTCCTGTAGGTATGTCTGCTCGAATGTAACTATCATACGGCTGCAAAGATACAAAAAGTTTTGGGTGTTCGCAAATTTATGAACAATATTTTAATGTTTGAAGGGGTAAGTCAAATACCCGATTGAGTGAGAGAAATGAAAGCTTGTTCTATTTCCCGTTAGCGATTTCTACCTGAGGCCAAATAGATGGTCATTTTTCCGCCATTTTGTACATCTATCACAATATTTTTACAGGACCCCTCACATTTTTATGTGAATTTGGCAGTTTGAGAGGAGTGGATTGAAGTTTTTTTTTGTAATTTTGCAGTTGTTCATACTACAGACAATAAATCAGTATGAGAGCAAAAAGGAACATAATGAATTCGTGAACAAAATAACAAATAGCATGAATAGTTACCTGCTTATTGGGCTTGAAAGCCTTATCGACCATATCGGTTGTATACGTGATCTTGGAATTGCTTATTGGAAGAAATCAAATAAAAAGATGCAGATTGACGACATCGTCTATTTGTTTATCTCCGATATTGAGCATAATCGTGTGATGTATCGATTGCAAGTTGTTGATACGGATTGCGTGAGGGACGATAAAAAATACTGGCGAGGTACTTACAAACATGATATTTCTTGTTTTAAACTAAAAAACATTAGCGGTGTCTATTGTGGTGATGGTCTTGACCACGATGACTTGGAAAAACATGGGATAAGCAGGTTTGTTCAATATAAGAAATTAAATGAACAACAAGCCAATTGGCTTGAAAAGCATTTTATTTAGTTTGTATGAATAGGTTTACTATCATTATTTTATTCAGCATATTTATGCTGTTTGCTTGTAACGATATTCGTCGGAAACAAATCAAGAGTGAAGAAACTGTGAAAATGCGTGCTATAGATTCTATTTGTGTTGCATATGTGGAAAGAAATTTAGATGGATTCAACAATGAAATAACTCGCGAGAAAACATCACAGGCCATGCAACGAATTGTTATTGACACGCTAAGTGCTAACTCTGAATTATTATATGATTTGCCTTTAAAATATGAATCCGTAGTAGAAAAGGGGGATAAATATATTGTAAGATTCTCTACTGGCTATTGCTATAATTGGACTGACCGTAAAAAGTGCGATATTGATTTATGGTTTTATTCAATTGTAGGCAATGAAGTCATGGACAAATTAAAAGATAAGGAGACATACTATTTAAGCAAAGCAAAATTCAAGGGACAAGTCAATGATAAAATAGAATTACCAAATGGTGACACATTCGCTCACAAGCCACATGTCGCCTTAATAGAAAGTCCTCTTGATACAACATATATGATAGGTCTTGGTGGTTTATATATAAAAGATATTGAGTTGAAAGAAGCAGAATCATGAGGAGTCGTTCAATGATCCGCAAGTATAGAAACAATGAGCGGTAACTGAGGCTGACGGATATAGGGACGATTCCCGCTCTTTGTTTCTCTACATTATCATATATTATAGGCCGTCCATTGTGGCGGTCTTTTACTTTATCCTTTTAGCATAGCAATAAGGCTGTTTGGTGAAATAACCGCTATCACAACTGGATAATTTTGTTCATCACGGAATCGGGCATCACGTCGAGGCCAAAAAGAAGGTCATCCTTGTCTAAGCCGAGAAAAGATAGGTATTCTTTGCCAATTGTTTGCGCGGTTCAGATATTTTGCCTACGTTTGTAACGTAATCCTCCGGAGACCCTGTCCTAAAGACAAACTTCGGAGTTAAGTTTTTCTTATAGGTAAATGCAAAGCTATAACTATTTCCAGAAACTTTGTATGCTTCTTCGTTAAAAGAGCCAAAAGGCGGGCGAAAATTGAAAGATTGAAAAATTGAAGTCTCACTATTATACAAAAAAGTCCTCTTGTACTTCTGTCTAAAAACCGTACATCTGTCAAAAAAAAGAGACGCCAAATAATGACGTCTCTACCTTATTATGTATATAAGAGTTGTGTTTAATAAGCAAACAGAGGATAGCTCTTCATGCGCTCGTTAACACGCTCACGCACGCTGCTTATTACAGCCTCGTTCTCTGGGTCGTTGAGCACCTCTTCAATCAAGGCTGCTATCTCTACCATGAGGTCTTCCTTAGCGCCACGTGTGGTGATGGCTGGTGTGCCGAGGCGGATGCCTGAGGTCTGGAAGGCACTGCGTGAGTCGAATGGCACCATGTTCTTGTTTACGGTGATGTCGGCTGCTACCAAGGCGTTCTCTGCCACCTTGCCTGTAAGCTCTGGGTACTTAGAGCGGAGGTCAACAAGCATTGAGTGGTTGTCTGTGCCGCCACTTACGATGGTGAATCCGCGCTTTACCAGCTCTTCTGCCAATACCTTGGCGTTCTTCTGCACTTGTTCTGCCCACTGCTTGAACTCTGGCTGTAGGGCTTCGCCAAAGGCTACTGCCTTGGCTGCTATGACGTGCTCCAATGGACCGCCCTGCTGACCTGGGAATACGGCGCTGTTGAGCAGTGTTGACATCATCTTTACTACGCCCTTTGGTGTGGTGTAGCCCCATGGGTTTTCGAAGTCCTTGCCCATGAGGATGATGCCGCCGCGTGGTCCGCGAAGGGTCTTGTGGGTGGTTGAGGTTACGATGTGTGCGTATTTTACTGGGTTTTCAAGCAGGCCTGCTGCGATGAGTCCTGCTGGGTGTGCCATGTCTATCATGAGAAGTGCGCCAACCTTGTCGGCAATCTCGCGCATACGTTTGTAGTCCCATTCGCGGCTGTATGCAGAACCTCCGCCGATGATGAGCTTTGGCTTGTGCTCGAGTGCTAGCTGCTCCATTTCGTCGTAGTCAACGCGGCCTGTTTCCTTGTTGAGGTTGTAGCCCACGGCCTTGTATAGAATACCAGATGTGTTAACGAGTGAACCGTGGCTGAGATGGCCGCCGTGGTCAAGGTTCAATCCCATGAATGTGTCGCCTGGCTTAAGCACAGCCAGAAGTACGGCTGCGTTGGCCTGTGCTCCAGAGTGTGGCTGTACGTTTGCGTATTCTGCGCCAAAGAGTTCGCATACGCGGTCTATGGCCAGCTGTTCTACTTGGTCCACTACTTGGCAACCGCCATAGTAACGCTTTCCTGGGTAGCCTTCGGCATACTTGTTCGTAAGGTATGAACCCATGGCTTCCATCACTTGTTCGCTAACAAAGTTTTCGCTGGCAATAAGCTCAATGCCTTTAAGTTGGCGTTGGTGCTCTTTCTCGATAAGTTCGAAAATCTGGTTGTCTTTTTTCATCTTTATATTTAGTTTAATTACTGTCTTTTCTTTTCAGACTGCAAAGGTAATACATTAAAAGAAGAATCAAGAATTAAGATAGAATAATCTTCTTATTTGATAATTTTCTTTCCGTTAATAATATATATACCTGGCTTAATGTCATTTATCTCATCAATGCTATCGGCAACCTTTCTGCCGTCTATGCTATATATGCCTTTTTTTGTTCCTTCTGTATTGTCTTTAGACATGATTGATTCAATGCTGTTTACTGCATCTAAGCTGATATTGCCATAGAAATATAGACGGAAATTGTCAAAGCAACACCAATAGCTGGTAGCCATATTGCCCGATCTTATGCCAACCTTAAAACTGCTGCCGTCTTTATCCAAAGAGCAGGCTATTCTGTTCTCGTATAGATCTTGGTCAAAATAAGCCCGTGCACTCTGCCTGTCGTTTGGTATATATTTTGTCGGTGTTCCAACAGCAGCCTCATTGCCTTTGTTGAGCTTTGAGGTTCTGGCATCCTCTGCTATATGCATTATCTTCTGACTCTTTGTGTAAGCATAAATAAATGCAGATACATTGTTTTTACCTTGTGTAAAGTCGTTAAATGAATTAGTGCTTGTTCCTGGTCTATGGAATGCTTGGGCGCAGAACTGATATGTACCTGCTGGCATATTGGTTAAGACCTGATTCATATCGAATGTTGTTTGATAGAATTCTCCTGTTGAATAATCTATAGACGGACTAACTGTCCAACCGGTATTAACATCCATGCCAGTATTCTGCATTAGTGATGTCAAGTCGAATGGCTTGGTTATGTCACTTGGAGTAGCATTGCTTAAGAAATACATTGTAATGTCACGTATTTCATTTAATGCATTTTGCAATTCTGTTGACGATGTAGATTCATTTATCAGAAGTTCTGCTTTGCTTATAACGTCTTCAGTCTGCTTGTTCAAGCCCTCTGCATCCTCGATATGAGGAACAGCATAAAGAGTCTTTAGGTGTTCCAAAGCTGTTTTAACCTCTGTCTTTATTCCGCCAACAGCTGCATCTGCAAATTTACTTACGTCATCAGCAGTAAGTATCATCCATCTTTGAACCGTTGCAGTATTTGCAATATTAAATGTTTCTGTACCAGTTGCTCCATTTGCTATTGGTGCGAGACACGGCGGTGTCCAGTTGTCTGTAGGATGTATTAGCCAATAGCCGCGGTGACTTAGCGTTGAAGTTCCTGACTGTACATTTATGCGACTGCGCATTATGTGCAGGTCCTCATTGTCTGTCAAAGTTGTTCTGACTGCAGTCTTGAAACCGTTTGTTCCATTTCCAGTATAAGTGATGAATCTGTTTGTTGCCGCATTACGCACTTGATAATATTGATTGTCAGGAGTGAATGAGAAATACCATGCAGCGCTATCGTTGCTCAAGGCATCGTTTGTTGACATGGCTTTCCATATCAGGTTGCCTGCCTTGTCAATAGTAAGGTACGAACTGTACATTCCGTGGTCTGCCGATTCGCTCTTTATATAATACTTCACGTCATCTTCTTGGTTCAAGGCATAGTAGGGTTGTGCAAATTCTTTGTGAGTATGTTGCAAACCGTCTTCTCCCAATGCCTGGCATACCAATGAATTGCCGATGTAAAGGATGTCAGAACCATTGTCCTCATGTGCTCCGTTTATGCCGTATGGCCACATGTGCTGGTAATCACCGCTAAGAACTCCATTTGTATTATTGTCCCAGAAACGTATTACTTCAGTAACACGGTCTCCCAACCATGTACCAGTACCAAAACCGTCGCCATTCACGCTCGCTCTTAAATTATGGCGAGACCATTCGGTATCAGCCCATGGAATAACTCCAACGCCATGAAGCCATTCGTGCATGATGGTACCGGCTTTTTGATATGACTGGTTACTGCCAACTCTAACCCATCCGCCATAAGAACAATCTGCTGTTGGTGTGCCATCCACAAAACCGACACTACTATGATAGTGCTTGATTTCTGTTAGGTTGTTCCACCAGTATGCAGCTGTTTGGACAGCATTTGTTATTCTCTGAATGGTTGCAGCATCGCCGTCTTGACGGATTGTATATCCTACATTACCCATTGGAATAGTGTAGAACTTAATCGTTTCGCCATATCCTACCTGTCTTCCGCTTGTGATTGCGTAGGCACGCATATAGTATTTTGTGGCTGGCTTAAGTTCTTTTAGCCAATAAATATTTCCATTGTTAACAAGGTATGTAGTTGTACGATTGTCGTTTACAGTTGGCTCAGGATTCTCAGACCAACAAACGCCTCTTTCCGTTATGCCTGTACCTGTTGCAGTTATTCTGGCAAATGCCATAGTTGCACCACGCACAAATCTTTCGTCTGTTTTCACGGTAGGAACAGGACCTGTCGGATTTGCCCATTGATACTTGTCAATAGCCTTTTTAAGTTCTTCAATGGCGTTTTGTATGATTTCTTTTGTTGCTTCTTCATTGTTAATGACTGAGTTAGCAACTTGAATTGCTTCATTTAATTCAGAAGCTCCATTGCCATTACCGTCACCATAAAGTTCCTTTGCCTGATTGATAATTGATTCCAATTCAATTTTGAATACATCAATATCTTCTTTGCCGTATGGAGTATCTCTTAATAGTTTGACATAATCAACAACTATTTTGGCAGAGTTTGCAGAACCTCCGCTACCAGCAGTATAGCCTATTTGTATCTTTCCTTTAGTTGCTTCAGTCAGTTCGAATTTTATAGTATCAACAATCCATGTATATCCTGCAAACGAGTTGATAGAGGACATGCTTGCTGTCTTTCCTGTAGGTAACCAACCGACTTTGCTTACACCAGGAGTCTTGTCACAACAGTTGTATATTGCTGTTACCAATGCGTATTTGCCAGCAGGCAGAACTGCATCTTGGTAATAAAGCAATGACTCACCCCAACCAGTACTTAATGCAAGGCAACCGCCTTCGGCTTTTCCGTTTTGGCCTGTTGCAGGAACAGCAACTCCATTGAAGGTCTTGGCTGTACCAAACTGGTAAACTCCTGTGATGGTATAGTCCACTTTTATGTCCTTTGTCCATCCGTCAATGTCAAGGATTTCCTGTTTGACATTACCTGTGGCTTCTGCAGGATAGTGGTAATTGCTGTCAAAACTACTATTGTTTAGATAGGCTGACGTAATGTCAAAATACTCGTCGGCATTTGCTGCTATAGCAGAACAGCTTGCCATTACAATTGAAAGAAAGATTGTTCTAATTTTCATATTTATATTAGAGTTAGTTAGTAATCATTTTTATATAAATATATAAGTGCAGCCTATGTTATTTTAGGCTGCTCTTATACCACTCAAATAGTTTCTGTACTCCTTCTTCTATTTCAATCTTGTGCTTCCATCCCAAAGAATGAAGTTTAGACACATCGATAAGTTTTCTTGGTGTTCCATCAGGTTTGCTGGAATCAAATTCAATGGTTCCTTTGAAATCAACGGCTTTTACAACGAGTTGTGACAATTCTTTTATCGTCAACTCTTTACCTGTTCCAACATTAATATGACAGTTTCTTATTTCACCAAGAGCAGGGATTGCTCCGCCTCTTCCTGCAGAATGATTTCTGTCAACAAGTCCATCTGCTTTTGCTCCATACATTACAGATGAATACTTTTCAATTCCGATAATATCCTTGAAGTCAACATTCAAGAGAACGTGAACGCTGGCATCTGCCATATCTTCGCTCCACAAGAATTCTCTTAGCGGACTACCTGTTCCCCATAGCGTAACCTTATTGTTTTCTATTCCGTACTTAGCCAGAACATTTATAATCTCTTCTTTAGAAGATTCACCGGTAATGCCTTCAACAGGACGCTTGTTCATGTCTGTCTTTATAGCTTGCCAGTTGTCATCATGTATAAGTTTTGCCAGATAAATTTTTCTCATCATGGCTGGCATTACATGACTGTTCTCAAGATGGAAGTTGTCGTTCGGGCCATAAAGGTTTGTTGGCATCACGGCAATATAATTGGTGCCATACTGCAAGTTGTAGCTCTCGCACATCTTCAGTCCTGCTATTTTTGCAATAGCATACTCCTCATTACTATACTCCAATGGTGATGTAAGCAAAGCATCCTCTTTCATCGGTTGCGGAGCATCTTTCGGATAAATACATGTAGAACCAAGGAATAGCAATTTCTTTACTCCTGTTGCATAGGCAGACCCTATCACATTGCATTGCATAAGCATGTTCTGCATAATGAAGTCGGCCCTATACAGGGAGTTTGCCATTATGCCACCTACAAATGCTGCAGCAAGAACAACAGCATCTGGCTTTTCCTGTTCAAAGAAGTTCTTCACATCCTGTTGGTTGGTTAGGTCAAGTTCCTTATGACTTCTTCCAATCAGGTTGTTATAGCCTCTTTCCTTCAGGTTTTTCCATATAGCGGAACCAACAAGTCCGTTGTGTCCCGCTACATAGATTTTACTTTCTTTGCTTAAACTCATCCTTCTTTTTCAATTTGTGCTTTAAGGAACAGTTTCTTTACAAACTTCATGTCGTGTTGCACCATTATGCGCACCAGTTCAGGGAATGGAGTCTTGCATGGATTCCAGCCGAGTGTCTTCTTTGCTTTTGTCGGGTCGCCCAGCAATTGGTCAACTTCTGCAGGACGAAAATACTTCGGATCAACCTCAACAATCGGTTTGCCGGTTGCCTTGTCGTAACCCTTTTCGTCAACGCCTTCGCCTTTCCATTCCAACTCTATTCCAACTTCCTTGAATGCTAATGTTGCAAATTCGCGAACGGTATGATATTCACCAGTGGCAATTACGAAGTCATCTGGTTCTGGCTGTTGCAATATCAGCCACATGCATTCAACATAATCCTTGGCATATCCCCAGTCACGCAGAGAGTTCAAGTTACCAAGATACAGCTTGTCCTGATAGCCTTGTGCTATACGTGCTGCAGCCAAAGTAATCTTTCTTGTTACGAAGTTCTCGCCTCGACGCTCACTCTCATGATTGAAAAGAATACCATTGCAGCAGTACATATTGTATGATTCACGATAGTTCTTCATAATCCAGAAACCATAGAGCTTTGCAACTGCATATGGAGAACGAGGGTAGAATGGAGTAGTCTCTTTCTGCGGAACCTCCTGAACCTTACCGTAGAGTTCTGATGTTGAGGCTTGATATATGCGACAACTCTTCTCCAATCCGCATATACGCACAGCCTCAAGCAGTCTTAATGTACCTACAGCATCTGTTTCTGCTGTATATTCTGGTACATCGAACGATACCTTTACGTGACTCTGTGCTGCAAGATTGTATATTTCTGTCGGTTTTGTCTCTGCAATTATTCTGATTAGTGATGAAGAGTCTGTCATGTCAGCCCAGTGCAAGTTCACCAGACGTGACTTCTTCATGTCGCGTACCCACTCGTCAAGATACAGGTGTTCAATTCTTCCTGTATTGAACGAAGATGAACGACGCAACAAGCCATGAACCTCATAGCCTTTTTCAATTAAAAACTCAGCCAAGTACGAACCGTCTTGACCAGTGATACCAGTAATTAGAGCAACTTTTTTTTCCATATCTAATGAATAGTTAAATATTTATTTATCTTGTCCTGAGAACTGTTTGATTCGTTGTTCTTCGGATAATTTGCAAATTAATAATGTGTTGTCATTTTCTGCAACGATATATCCATCAAGTCCTTGTATGACCACTTTCTTTTCTTGTGTCGTATGTATCATACAGTTTGATGTTTCAAAAACGTTTATGTTATTACCGATGCAACTGTTGCCGTATAAATCTTTTTTTGTTTGAACAAGCAGAGAACCCCAAGTGCCTAAATCGCTCCATCCGAAATCTGCAGGACAAACAAATATTTCCTCTGCCTTTTCCATTATGGCATAGTCAACAGATATGTTTTCACACATCGGGAATTTCTCGTTTATTTCATCTTGTTCCTTCTCTGTACCATATATTGAAGTCAGAGATTCGAAGATTTTTGCTATTGCTGGTTGGTATATACGAAAAGCATTGACTATTGTATTTACATTCCAAATGAAGATACCTGCATTCCAGAAGTAGTTGTTCTTCTTGATGTATTGGTTTGCTGTTTCCAAGTCTGGCTTTTCGCGGAATGAATCCACTCTGAATATCTCTTTGTTGCGAAGCGAAGGAGAAGCCAGGTCTGCTTGGATGTAGCCATATCCTGTCTCTGGTCGAGAAGGTTTCATTCCTAATGTAACAATAGCGTCTGTGTCAGAAGTGAACTTCATACAATCTTTTATTACTCGATTGAACTCTGGTTCGTTCATTACTATATGGTCACTCGGTGAAACCACTATGTTCGCTTTGGGATTGCGTGATTTGATTTTCCAACTGACATAGGCGATGCATGGAGCCGTGTTTCTTCTGCATGGTTCACAGAGGATATTGCCTTCTGGAACCTCCGGAAGCTGTTCTTTCACGATATTCACATAGTCCTTGTTCGTAACAATCCATACATTATCGCTGTCACATATTGACTTAAATCGTTCTACTGTCAGTTGGAGTAAAGACTTACCGATGCCTAAGACATCTATAAATTGTTTGGGCTTTTCCGTGGTACTCATTGGCCAGAAACGACTACCGACTCCACCAGCCATAATAACTAAGTGATTGTTCTTTTTTGTCATAGGATTTATTGATTATTTTTCAATTTACTATATATGAAATCGATGTATTCTGTAGGATTCATACTTTTGGGGAAAAGAAATCCTACCACTCTCTTTGCCTCGTTGGGATTTCTTGTGACGGCTAAATCAAGATAATGGATGAATTCATTCGTCTTTTTCAAATCCCAACAACATAGTGCCATGTAAGAGAAACCTTCGTTGTTATTATCGTCGTTTAACTCTTTAGATGACTTGAATAACTGATATGCCTCATCTATGTATTTGTTGTCATAAAGTGATACTATGATTCTGATTAAGACATATATAATATCCTGGCACTCATTTATCGCCTTTTTGAAAATTACATTAGCCTCCTCTTTCTTGTTGTTCTCAAGAAGCAGATGCCCTTTTAATAATAACAGATCGATATGGTCGCTGTCTGATTTCATTGCATCTTCAAGGCATTCCATCGCTTTGCCGATGTCCTTGGTCGCGCTATATGCAAAGGCAAGCTCCTTGAGTATCTGCAATGTGTTTTGCGAATCTTTCGGAGGAATGGATTTTGCATGTTCTAAATGCGAGATGGCCTCTTCGTACATTCCGAGGTTTATCAGGCATGATGCTAATTGCAATTCTCCGAATTCATCATCTTGCATTAATGAACAATATTTCTTGTAATACTCCAAAGCCTCTTCATAATTCTCTAATTTGTAAAGACCACTGGCTTTTGACATAATTGCCTCGGCATCATTAGGAGCAATGGCGATGGCGTATTCGCTGCTTGTTATAGAAGCATTATAGTCTTCAAGCATAAACTGGGCACTTGACAATGCTACCCAATACTTTTTGTTGTATGGGTTAAGGTCTATGAGCTCGTTGAAAATTTTGATGCATTCATCGAAATTGCCTATGCCAAACAGTATTCTTGCAAGAAGTTCTTTATATTCAGGATTGTTGGTAGTTTTGCTAAGTGACATCCATTCCAAAGCATTCTCGTCCAATCCGTAATCAATATAGATATTTGCAGCATCAAGAATGAAATCTTCTTGTTCTTCAGGTTGTATCTCGCTGTAATATTCCTTTAGGAAGTTTTCTGCTTCTGATATTTTGTTTTGTGCTATTAAGATTTCTGCAATAAGATATTTATAATCGGGATCGTCCTTGTTGTATATATCATTTGCGTATTCTTCTGCTTTCTCTATTTCTTTCAGCATTAAAGCTTGTCTTGCTTTAAAAACAAGTGGAAGCGTTGCTCCTGGATGTATATTTAAGGCATACTCAATAACGTCATTGGCTTCAACATAATTGCCAATGAGGTTATAATAGTCAGCAATATCAGCAAGGTCATCAGCATCCAAAAATATATGATGCCCTGACCTTACTGAATCTTCATACGACATCAGTTTGTCTCTGAATTCATTGCTGTCAAAGTATTCGTCGCCTGTAAGCATTAATACTTATTTGTTGATTTTTGCCCATGTGTCTTTTAGACCGACAGTCTTGTTGAACACAAGTTTGTCGGCTGTTGTGTCAGGGTCAATTGTGAAATATCCGATTCGTTGGAATTGCAGGTAATCACCAACATTTCTTTCGCTAAGATATTCTTCTACATAGCAGTTGGTTAAAACTGTCAGTGAGTCCGGATTTAGCAGTTCTCTGAAATCGCGTTCGTCAGCTGATGGGTTTTCTATATTGAAGAGTCTGTCGTAGAGTCTTACTTCTGCAGGTTTGCAGTGGTTTATGCTGAGCCAGTGCAATGTACCTTTGACTTTCCTGTTCGCACCTTCCATGCCACTCTTGCTGTCTGGGTAATATTCTGCATAGATCTCTTCAATCTCGCCAACTTCATTCTTCTTGCACCCTGTGCACATTATAATATATGCGTTCTTTAGTCTGACTTCCTTGCCTGGACTTAAGCGGAAGAACTTTTTAGGTGCATCTTCCATGAAGTCATCGCGCTCAATCCACAGTTCGCGACTGAAGGTGATTTTATGTGTGCCATCAGCTTCGTTTTCTGGGTTGTTGATAGCAGTCATCTCTTCCGTCATGCCTTCCGGATAGTTCGTGATAATTAGTTTTACAGGATTGAGGACTGCAGATACACGACAAGCCTTTTTGTTCAAGTCGTCTCGTACTGCTGCTTCAAGGAGGGCATAGTCGTTGAGTGCGTCAAACTTTGTATATCCAATGGAGTTGATGAAGTTTCTGATGCTTTGTGCCGAATATCCACGGCGTCGCATTCCGCATACTGTTGGCATGCGTGGGTCGTCCCAACCTTTTACTAACTTTTCGTCAACCAGTGTATGGAGCTTTCTTTTGCTCATCACCGTATATGTAAGGTTCAGACGGTTGAACTCAATCTGTCTTGGTCTGTTGTCGTTCAAGTCGTCTTTCTTGCCTTCGTATTCTTTTAACAAGTCAATGAACTTGTCATAAAGAGGGCGGTGGGGCACAAACTCCAATGTACATATAGAATGTGTTACACCTTCAAAATAGTCGCTTTGGCCATGGGCAAAGTCATACATCGGATATGCGTGCCACTGAGTTCCGGTTCTGTGGTGCGGTGTGTGTATTATTCTATAAATTACCGGGTCACGGAAATGCATATTCGGATTTGCCATGTCCAATTTTGCTCTTAACACCATTGAACCTTCTTCTGCTTCAGGGGTGTTCATTTTGTTGAACAGTTCCAGACTTTCCTCAATAGGCCTGTCGCGATATGGACTTGCTGTTCCAGGAACGGTTGGAGTTCCCTTCTGCGCAGCTATTTCTTCAGAACTCTGTTCGTCGATATATGCATATCCTTGCTTGATGAGCCAAATGGCAAAATCCCATAGCTGTTTGAAATAATCAGATGCATAATACACGTTGCCCCATTTAAATCCTAACCATTGTATGTCATTTAATATGGAATCAACATATTCAGTGTTTTCTTTAGATGGGTTAGTGTCGTCAAAACGTAGGTTGCATACACCTCCGTAATTGTCGGCAACTCCAAAGTCCATACAAATGGCTTTTGCGTGGCCAATATGTATATATCCGTTTGGCTCCGGTGGGAAACGGGTCTGTATCTTACCTCCGTTCTTACCTTCTGCCAAATCTCCTTCTACCATCTGCTCAACGAAGCTGATACTTTTCTTTTCTTCGTTTTCTTTTGTAATATTCTCTACCATAGAAATATATTATATTTTTTTGTTATCTTCCAATGCAAAATGCAAAGTTAATAATAAATAATTTTAATTTGCGTTTTTGATGCGATTTTTATTCTTTAATGTAGAATTTATTCATTTCCGTGGCTGTCCACCATTGCATTTTTTCAATGGCTTTATTGTAATTTTTCCCTTTTCTGTCATATTCGGGTAATGGAACAAACATGGTAATTCCACTATAATTATCTTCTGTGACATTAAAATCACTGAAATCTACAAGTCCGCTTGTCATCCATCTTGAGCACCTCTTCTTGTAAACTACTGTTTCATTTAGTGCCTCAATCCATTCTGCTATTTTATTGCTGTCGGTAACATTTGTGTTTATTAAGCCTTTAGCGTCAAACATAACTTTGGTATTATTGTCATAGTAATAAACAAGACTGTCTGTCTTAATATAATAAACAAGACTATCGAACTCTATTTTGGGCATTAATTCTGGCACCAGTTTTCTTGTTGCTTCTGCCAGTTTGTCAATGTTTTGTGTATTGATGACAGAAAGAGGCACGCTTTCGTCATAATCGGCAGTATAATAGTCGTTAAAATATGCATCAACAACCTTTTCGTAGAAGTTGTTGCTCGTGTCAAATAGTAAAGGAATTATTTTATCGTAAGGTGCTCCATAGCCAGGTATCTCTGCTGGTGAACCGATTATCAAGTCTGTGGCATTTCTCAATTCGTAAGCAATTTCGGCACATTGAAAATTGCAACAGTCGGCAAAAATAAAGTTAAACTTCTGAGGAAGACTTTCCAATGCCTTTGCCATGTCTGGTATGTTCATCCACACTTTTCCAGAACCGGATGTCGAATTGTTGCCGTTGTCTCCACCATAAGCCCTGCGTTTAGATGTGAAATCAATTGAACTGTTGTTTATAATCCACCCGTTGGCATGCCCCCATAATATTAAACCAAAACTTTCTGCGGGATATTTCAGCATAATACGGTTGAGTATGTCACGCATTTTGTTAGGGTCACTGGCGTAGAAGTCCTCAGAAAATGTAATGTCTGTGTCAATTGTACTTTTGCCGTCCTTGATGTTTATTACATAGGGAGGCATAGAAGGGTCTGCAACATCAACGAAAGCAATCAGGTTCATATTGTTTGGAATGTTCAATGAACCTTTCAGCATCTCGTTGATATCTCCTGATGAATAACTACTCAGATTGTTTTCTGCTGAGATATATGCTATAATTGTACGTTTGTCAATTATTTTGTCAATTAACTTGTCCTTTTCGTCTTTGTCCTTGCAGGATGCGAAAAGTGTAATAAAGCATATAATGAAGCAAAAATATTTCATATTTTTTATTCTTATTTCGTGCAAAGTTACACTTTTTTTGTCAATAGTTTGTATCTTTGCAAGTAAATTATATAAAAAGATAATCTGTTATGGCAATAATAAAATGTCCTGAGTGCGGACATGATGTGAGTGATAAAGCGAAAACCTGTCCACATTGTGGGGTTGATATAGCAGGAAATGTGATTCATTGTCCTCGCTGCAACAAACTTTTCTTGGCAGAACAAGGATCTTGTCCTGTTTGTGGGTCTGTTGTCCGTAAAGCAAAACCTGCACCTGTTGAGGAAAATACAAATAATACAAAAAAGGCTTCAGCCAACAACAAGAGAAATGCCGGTGGAGTTTGGGTGTGGGTTTCAGCCTTTCTCATCGCATTGGTTCTTGTGTGCGTATCTCTTTACTATTATTGGGAAAATAAAAACGCTGCCGAGACTGAAGCCTACTATAATGCGATGGAGAGTAAGAGTCCGGCAATCTTGCAGGATTATCTGGACCGTTTCGATTCAAACGATGCGCATCGCGACTCTGTACTCCTTTTGCTCTCAAACTTTGCCAAAGCAGATTCAGCTTGGTGCGTTGCATGTGAAACTGCTACAAGAGCTGCTTTTGCAGATTTCGTAGAATCTTATCCGGAAAGTGAATATGTTGTTGAGGCAAAACTTCGAATTGATACCCTTGATTGGAATGCCGCTAAAAAGAAGAATGATGCAGAAGCATATAAATTCTATATAGATAATAACCCTAACGGCATATATTTGGATGAAGCGACTTCACTATTTGAAAAACTTGATTCAAAAATAATTAACAAATCTGATAGTTTGATGATTATCAAACTTTTTGACGATTATTATAAAGCTTTGTCGGATAAGGATGCAGACAAGATCAAGCAACTGTTCGCTCAGCCAATAGAGAGTTTTCTCGCGAAACCAAATGCGCGCGTTTCAGATGTAGTTGCCTATATGGAACGTCTTCACGCTCCAAAGGATGTCAAGGCAATTTCTTTTGACTTGGCTGGAGATTGGACTATAGTAAAGATTTCGTCAGGAAAAGGGCGTCCAAAGTATGAGGTAGGGTTTACTGTTGACTATAAAATCAATCGAACAAATGTGAACAAGAAAGCATTCCATTCCTATAAGGTTAGCGCAAAGATTTCTCCGAGTGGCAGAATCTCTTCGCTTGATATGTCCTTAGCAGGCATTTAGTCTATGTATATAAGCTCACTCATTATATAATCGCTTACGAATATGCCTTTGCGTGTTATTCGTAGGCGATTATCTTTTAGTTCAAGCAATTCCTGGTTTATAAATTGTTTTGCATTGGCGAGGCAATAGTTGCGATGCTTGTCAGAAAATTTCTGCATGTCAATACCCTCTGAAGTGCGAAGTGATGTCGTGATGGTGTCATTGTATCTTGTGTCATCATCGATAAATTCCATTTCCATTGGAATAATACCTTTCTCAATACTCTCGATGTACTTGTTTATGTCGGAGACATTCCAACTGCGCGTTTTTATGTCGTAGGAATGTGCTGCGGCTCCGATGCCAATGTAGGGGATGCCTTGCCAGTAACTGCTGTTGTGCTGCGAACAGTATCCTTGTTTGGCAAAGTTGCTTATCTCATAATGTTCATATCCAGCATCGCCCAATAAATCTATAAGGCAGTTGAACATCTGTAAACTCCTTTCTTCATCAATCTCTTTTACCTTTTTGCTCTCAAGCATTCTGAATAGTTGTGTTCCTTCTTCAAACATCAGACTATAGGCTGAAATGTGTTCTACGTTCAGCTTTATTGCTTTTTCAACGTCGCTTTGCCATTCATCAATGCTCTGGTTCGGGAAACCGTACATCAAGTCTATGCTGACATTGTTTATATCGGCTTTTCTGAGTCTTTCTACCGCATTGTAAACATTTTCAGAGTTGTGTCGGCGATGTAGGAAACGTAACCGGTTGTCATCAAATGTCTGAACGCCCATGCTGACTCTGTTAATCGGCAGATGTGATAAGGCTTGTGCATATTCGTAAGTTACGTCGTCAGGGTTGCATTCTATTGTTACTTCCGCAGCATCTTTTAATCCATATACATTATTTATATATATAAAGAGCTGTTCTAATTGTGCGATGCTTAGTTGTGATGGCGTGCCGCCGCCGAGGTAGATGGTGTTGATTTTAGCTGTTAAGTTGACAGGTTGACAGGTTGGCAAGTTGATGGTTGCTTGAGTATTGTCTGAACTCCTAAACTCCTTCACTCCTTCACTCCTAAGGTCTTTCCTCAAAATCATTTCCTTGCACACTGCATCAACATATTTTTGTCTTAGCTCAAGATGGGTGGTAGAGTAGAATCCGCAATATATGCAACGGCTTTTGCAGAAAGGAATATGGATGTATAGACCTGCCATAATATGAAATTTAATGCAAATTTACTAATATTGTTTAACAATTATAACTTTTCTGTCTGATTATTTTGCACAATTCAAGGAAAATGTATAATTTTATTGCCGATAACTTAAAGTAACACCTTAAAACTATAACGATATGAGAGTATATCAAACAAATGAAATCAAAAACATCGCATTGCTTGGCAGTGCGGGTAGCGGCAAGACTACTCTTGCCGAATCAATGCTTTTCGAAGCTGGTATTATCAAACGTCGCGGTTCTGTTGAGGCAAAGAACACAGTTAGCGACTATTTCCCAGTTGAACAGGAATATGGATATTCAGTATTCTCAACTGTTTTCCATACAGAATGGAACAACAAGAAGTTAAATATTATAGACTGTCCGGGAAGCGACGACTTCGTAGGTGGTGCAATTACAGCACTCAATGTAACAGACCAGGCTGTAATTCTTATCAATGGTCAGTATGGTCCGGAAGTAGGTACACAGAATAACTTCCGTTATACAGAGAAACTGAAGAAGCCAGTTATCTTCCTTATCAACCAATTGGATTCTGACAAGTGCGACTTTGATACAATTATCTCTAACATGCAGGAGATATATGGTCCAAAGTGTGTTCAGATACAATATCCAATTCAGACTGGTCCTGGATTCAATGCGCTTATCGACGTGCTGTTGATGAAGAAGTACTCATGGGGTCCAGACGGTGGCGCACCTACTATCGAAGATATTCCTGCTGAGGAAATGGATAAGGCAATGGAGCTGCACAAGGCTCTTGTTGAAGCTGCCGCTGAGAATGATGAAACTTTGATGGAGAAGTTCTTCGAAGAGGAGAGTCTTACCGAGGACGAACTGCGTGAAGGTATCCGCAAGGGATTGGTAACTCGCTCAATCTTCCCTGTATTCTGCGTATGTGCAGGCAAGGACATGGGTGTTCGCCGTTTGATGGAGTTCCTTGGAAACGTGGTTCCTTTCGTTAGCGAAATGCCAAAGATTCACAATACCCGTGGTGAGGAAGTTGCTGCTGACAGCAATGGTCCTACTTCTTTGTATTTCTTCAAGACTGGCGTTGAACCACATATCGGTGAAGTTAGCTACTTCAAGGTAATGAGCGGAACTATTAAGGCGGGTGCCGACCTTGCAAATGCTGACCGTGGTTCTAAGGAGCGTATTGCTCAGCTTTATGTTTGTGCAGGTGCCAACCGTATCGCAGTAGATGAATTGCATGCTGGTGACATCGGTTGTACAGTTAAGCTGAAGGACGTAAAGACAGGAAATGCTCTTAATGCCAAGGACTGTGAATACAGATATGACTTCATCAAGTATCCTAACTCTAAGTACTCACGTGCGGTTAAGGCTGTTAATGAGGCTGAAATGGAGAAGTTGATGGTGGCTTTGGTCAAGATGCGTCAGGAAGATCCTACATGGGTTGTTGAGCAGTCTAAGGAATTGCGTCAGACAATCGTTCATGGTCAGGGTGAGTTCCACTTGCGTACTTTGAAGTGGCGTCTAGAGAATAACGAGAAGATTCAGGTTAAGTACGAAGAACCAAAGATTCCATATCGTGAAACTATTACAAAGGCTGCCCGTGCCGACTATCGTCATAAGAAGCAGTCGGGTGGCGCAGGTCAGTTCGGCGAGGTTCACATGATTGTAGAACCATACGCAGAGGGTATGCCAGACCCAACAGTATTCAAGTTCGGCGGTCAGGAGTTCCGTATGAACATCAAGGGTAAGGAAGAGATTGATCTTGAGTGGGGCGGCAAGCTTGTATTCATCAACTCTGTAGTTGGTGGTGCTATCGATACCCGCTTTATGCCTGCAATTCTCAAAGGCGTGATGGAGCGCATGGAGCGTGGTCCGTTGACAGGAAGCTATGCACGCGATGTTCGTGTTATTGTGTATGACGGTAAGATGCACCCGGTTGATTCAAACGAACTTTCTTTCATGCTTGCTGCTCGTAATGCTTTCTCTTTGGCATTTAAGGAGGCTGCACCAAAGATTCTTGAACCAATCTATGACCTCGAAGTATATGTACCGGCAGACTTTATGGGCGATGTAATGAGTGACCTTCAGGGACGTCGTGCTCTTATCATGGGTATGGACAGCGAGGCTGGTTATCAGAAGCTGCAGGCTAAGATTCCTCTCAAGGAACTTGCAAACTACAGCATCTCGCTCAGTTCAATTACCGGTGGACGTGCATCGTTTACAACAAAGTTCGCAAGTTACGAACTTGTTCCTAACGACATCCAGACTCAGCTTATCAAGGAGCATGAGGCTGACGAGGCAGAAGATTAATATTTATTGTAATGATAATCTGGGCTGTACCTAATAGGTATGGCCCTTTTTATATTGTTGTTAACACAATTTTGTCACTCTGCTTGCCTGATTAGTTTAAGTCTTTCAGTACAGCCTCTTATTGTGTTTAATATTAATTAACAATTATATTTGCATAAAAAAGATTAAATATTTATACTTTTGCACAAACTATTGACTATTACTTTTTTAATTATATTTTTTATTAATTGTTTAATTTATCGTAAAATGAGAAAACTCAAATTGATTTTGGCTTCCCTTGCGATTGCATTGTGTGGCTTCAGTCAAGCCTTTGCTGCTGACTGGTCCGCTGCTACGCTTGAAGCAGGCAAGCATTATTTCCTCAATGTTGGGGCAAATAAATGGTGGGGAGCTGGTAATTCATGGGGTACACAAGCCTCATTGTTGCCACACCCAGAGTATCTTACAGTTGTAGTTGATGGAACCAACTACAAACTTGACACACAAGTTTCTAATGGTGGCGATAAGCATTATTTCAATGGCAGCTTCATGGACGATGCTGCAGCTGCAAGCTTAACTATTGAAACTGACGGTACAAATTATTCTATAGCCAATGGTACAACCTACTATGGCTATGATGGTTCAACCACAGTGTTGGCAACATCTGACAACAGAGATTCTGACAACTTCAAGTGGCAGATTTTCTCTGAAGCACAGATGCGTGCAAGGCTTGAGGCAGCTTCTTCTTCAAACCCTGTTGATGCTACTTACCTGATTCTTGACCAAGGTTTTGGACGTAATCAGCGTAACAAGAGCGCTTGGACAATGGATGCTTCTAACAAGAATTTGGCTGGTGGTGACAACACAAACATGTGTGCAGAGTCTTATCACTCTACATTTACTCTGAGCCAGAAGTTGGAGAATGTTCCAAATGGTCTTTACACTCTCACAGCTCAGGGCTTCTATCGTCAGGACGGTACAGACAATGATAACTTGCCATATTTCTATATCAACGATGCAAAGGGTACATTCCCTATATTGTCAGGTTCAGAGAATAACATGACAGATGCTTCTAACTCATTTACAGCAGGCAAGTACACTATTTCTTCTATCAGCGTTGTAGTAACAGATGGTACTATTACTCTTGGTGCAAAGAATGAGGTAAACACTTCTCTTTGGTGTATCTTCGACAACTTCGTGCTTACATACTATGGTGATGCAGACCCACTTGAAGCATCAAAGAATTCGATCAAGACCTCTATTGATGAGGCTGAGGCAATCGACGTAACAGGTCTGCCAGCAGCTGTTGTTGATGAGATGAAGACTGTTGTTGATTCTTATAAGGCTGCATACGAGAGCTATACAACTAAGGAAGAATTTGACAATGCTATTGCTGCTATCCAAACAGTTGCAAACAAGGTTAAGGCATATAACAATGCTAAGGCTTGCGTTGCAAAACTAAAGGCTCTCTTGGAAGAAACAAATGTTTATACACAGGAAGCATACGAAACAATCTATGCGAATGTTACTAAGTTTGAGAATGCCGAACTGACAGTTGATGAGGCTAATGCTATGACTGGCGCAATCTTTGGTACAGGTTGGCATTCAACAGCTGCAATCGATGATTTCCTTATCAGTGCTTGGGACGTTGCTCCACGCACATGGGATTCTTATCATGTAAATACATGGTCAACAACAGGTGATTCAGGTAATCCAAACATGTTTACTCCATGTATCGAGTATTGGACTGGTGATGGCGATAAACTTGCAGACAAGGTCATGACTGCAACTGTAGCCGGTCTTGCTCCAAATGTTAAGTATAGCGTATCTATTCTTGCTTGTCCAGCTGTAAATACAGGTGAGAATGGTGTGGCTCCTACTGGTATTGAATTGCAGGTAGGCGAGGGTACGCCAGTTAGCCTTTGCACAGGTGCTCGCATTGGCGAGACACGTTTCTATGAAGGTACTTTCACAGCAGAAGGTACTGCAGATGCAGAAGGTAACCTCGTTATCAAGATTAATGTTGCAGGTACAAATGCAAGCTGGTTGACATTTAGAAATGTTAAGTATGAGAAACTGCCAGAAGTTGCAACATGGAAAGACATCAAGGTTGACTTTACAAACAATCAGATTCTTACAGAAGCAGAAACTAACATAATTTCTGTAGGTATCAAGATGAATGAAGACGGTACAGCTACACGCGTAGCTGCTGACGATGCTTCTGCTAATGCTGTTGTTACAGGTAAATGGCACTCAACACAACATGGTCTTGCAAACTTCTCTGCTACAGTTAAGGTTGAAGGTCCTGTTAAGATTGGTATGGGTTCTTGCGCATGGGGCGGCAATGTTACTGTAAAGGATGAAAATGGTGTTGAAGTTGCCAATGCATTCAATACAAATAACGGTGCTTGCTGGGCTACCTCAAATGGTGCAGAAACAAATGTTATCTATACATATTATAAGGGTGAAGCTGCAACATTGACAATTGCCGGCGGTTCATATACTCCATATTTCTCTGTTGAGAAGATTGCTCTTGAGGATATCCCACAGGTAATGAAGGTTAGCTATTCTCTTGGAGAGAGTGGTGCAACAGGTATTCTGCCTGCTAACTTCGAACTTGATGGCGGCAAGACATTCACAATTCCTGTAAACCGTACACTTTATGTAGAGGGCAAGACTCTTACAGGTTGGACAGACGGAACCAAGACCTATGCAATTGGTGAGGAAGTAACAGCAGTTGCTGATACAGAGATTTCATTTGCTCCTGTATTTACTGATAATACTGTTTCACTTGCTGACCGCAAGGATACAGTTAATATTGTTTGGGACTTCCAGCAGAAGAATGGTGCTCCAGTAGTTGCTGTTCAGGGCAAGACAATGTTCTGGATTGCACAGGCTGTTGTTAATTGTGATACTATCGACGTGAAGATGGATATCGATGCAACAAGTGGTAAGGTTGCAAATGGCAACTGGACTGATTGGGCGCAGATCAATGGTGGTACAAAACTCACTATCCCTGCAGCTAAGGGTGCTGTAATCTCAATGGAGTCTTATAGTGCAACAACTACAACAACTATTGCAGGTGAGGTAATCAATCAGGAAACTACAAAACCTGTTTACACATATACAGGCGAAGAGGCAACTGTTGATATCGTTATCGGTGACGGTTCTTATTGGAGAACTGTAGCTGTCGCTATTCCTGCAGTGGTAGTTGACGATGCAGTAACTGTAACAACTTACGACTTTGAGGATGACAATATATTGTTTACTTGTGATTCTCGAATCTCTGCCTCTGTTGTTAGTGGAGAACAGACTATAAAGGGTACAAACGAAAATACAATAACCTTAGAGTCAAAGGCTGTACGATTTGCTGGTGCAAATAATGCTCAGAATGGTTATAGTTTTGCTCATTATGATTTTACCTCTCTTGTTGAAAAGGCAAAGAATGTAAAGGTAGAGTTTGATTACTGGAATACAGATGGTGCCCGTGCTATTATCTCTATTGGTGATGCTTCTGTTCGTGGTACAACTGGCAATAGTTCTAAGAACACTTATAGCAACAAGGGCGCTATCTTCGCTCTTGGTTCTGATAAGAACAATGCATTGCTCAATGGAGCAAAACTTGCAAAGGGTGACTATTGTGATAAGTGGCTCAATGTTTCTGTAACAGTTGACGTTCTCAATTCAACATATTCTTATACAATCAAGAATAAGGCAGACGGTACAGAAATCAAGAGCGAATCAGATATCGCTTACTATAATTCTGAAGCTTTGGCATGTTCACAGATCGACCTCTTCGGTTATATTAACAATAGTACTCCAGCTTTGCTTGACAATATAGTTATTACAGTAGAGAAGGACAATCGTGTATATGCTGATTACAAGGTAATTTATGTAGATGAGGCAGGTGCAGAAATAAAGGATGCAACTGTTCGTAATGGAGCGGCTAATGAAGTAGCAGAATTAGTAAATTCTGATAAGGAAAGCTTCAAGAATGCTGACGGAACAAAGAAGTATATCTACAAGTCAGATGATTCTGAAGGCAAGACAATAGCAGAGGATGGTTCTACTGTTATTACTGTAACATTCCGTGAGGCTGTTAAGTATAATTACAGTGTTGAAGCTGTAAATGAGGCAGGTGAATTGATGAGTAGCTTAGGCGAATATTCTGATTTCGAAGGTGAGAATGCTAAGGCTCCTTATAATACATATGTCTTAAATGAATCTGATAGTACTCTTTATGAGGCTGCTAAGACAGGAAAGGAATACAACAAGTATGTAGCTCTCACTGAAGATAACATGAAGGTGCAGGTTACTTATACAAAGTCATCTATTAGCAATGTAGTTTATTATCAGGAGGCTGAAAATGTATGGGGATTGACTAAGGCAACTAATGGCAATACCGGAATACGTAGTTCAAACTCTGCATCTGCTTATGCAGCTGAGGAGGATGTCGAATTGACAAGTCTTTCTACTGGTAAGTATAAGATGACTGCTGTTATATGTGATGCTAAAACAGATAAGAGCGGTTCATTTAGCTTTACAGCTAAGGCTGACACAATTCTTACTGTAAATACTGTTGATGTAAACTGGACAAGCGGAACATCTGAAGAATTTACAGTTATTGGTAACACTCCAATTTCTCTTGTAAAGGGTGGTAACGACATGCAGGCTGTTGACTTCTTCTATATCCAGAAGACAGGTGTCGTTCCTCCAACAGAAGTTGCAAACATCGCAGCTCTTAAGGATGTTCAGGAAGGCATGGAAGTTAAGCTTGCTCTTACAGATGCTGTTGTAAACCTCTGGAGTGGTGATTATACAACTCAGTCAATGGCTTCATACATAGAGGATGCTACAGGTGCTATCAAGTTCGATACAGGTCTTTCTAACATGGAGTGGATGAGAGACTCTATTGCAATGAACGGTTATATATATGCAACTTATGGCAAGGACTATGACGGTATTCCACAGCTTTCTGTATCTGACGGCACTGGCGCTTCTAAGGTTGATACAGTAGCAGCAGTTCCTGCTTCTAAGGTAATGACCATAGCTGATGCTAGCACTGAGTCTGCCCTTTCTCGCTATGTTAAGTTTGAGAACGTAGTATTTGCTAAGAAAGCAATAGATGAGTGGACGACAGATTACTGTCTTGTACAGGGTACAGACACAATCGTATTCTTCGACAAGTTCTCTCGCTTCGGCTGGAATGCTATGCCAGACTTTAAGTCATTCGATGAGGTACAGGGCTTTATCTCAATGTATGACGGCAAGTTCGAGTTCTATCCATATGGTGAATACAAGGCTAACTACACTCCTGCAGTTGTAGCAGAGAACATCGCAGCAGCTAAGGCTGTAGAGAACGGTACAAACGTTAACCTGACATTGAAGGATGCTAAGATTACTGCATATGTATCTTCAAGATGGGGTGCTGCTACAGCATACATCGAGGATGCAAGCGGTGCAATCCAGATTGCTGGTGATGTGCTTTCACAATTTGGTGTAGAGAACGATAGCACAATCCTCAATGGTAACATCTATGTTAAGTATGTAAATGAGTGGGGTTCAATCCAGCTTTCAGCAGGTGATAGCATTGCATTCTCTAAGGTAGAGGCAAAGGAGGGCGCTGTTAGCCCAACAACAATGGCAGTTAAGGACATCAAGGCAGAAACTAACGTTGCTCGCTATGTCGAAATTGCATTCCCATCATTCAAGTATGATGCAGAGAACTACTTCTACTATGCAGCTCAGAACGGTGATACTATTATGGTTGTTGACAACTTCGGTTGGATGAGCAGTAACTTTGATTTGGATGAGGAATATAACTTGATTCTTCCAGACAGCGTTTCAAGCATCCGCGGTATCGTGATGTGGGATGACTGGAATGGTTATTCAATCGTTCCAACTGGTATTGATGAGTTTGTTGCTCCTCAGGACATCGTTGTTAACGTAACAGAAGGCGACATCGCTGCTGCCGTAGAGGCTGAGAAGGCTAAGTTTGCTAAGGTAGGCAAGATTACTATCAACCTGACAGAGGGTGCTGCTTACACAGTTAACAGCTCTATCGTTGCTCCTGCAGCTCTCGTTATCAACGGTAACGGTGCAACAGTTGACGCTTCTGCACTTGATGCTAACATGATTACTACAGACGCTGCAGAACCTGCAGAATGGGTAACTATCGACAGCGTTGCTGTTAAGGATGTAACCGTTAAGGGACTTGGCAAGGCTCTGTTCTACAGTGCTATCAAGAACCGTAACATCCAGAACTTCGTTGTTGACAACTCTGTTGTTGAGGTAGCGAAGGACGTTGTTGTATTTGACTTCACTAAGGGTAGCGTTGCAATGAATTTCGTTGTTAAGAACTCTACTCTCTATGCTCCAACAGCAACAACCAAGTCTATCTATAGCAGCCAGAGCGCACAGAAGGGTTCTGACGCAGGTGCTACGGCAGATGCTCCTCAGACATTCACATTTGAGAATACAACTCTGTACAACCTCGGATACAACAAGAACTTGTTCAC
>JAZSAV010000006.1:0-163107 GCA_045602085.1 Prevotella sp.
TTGGTTAAATTCGTTTAATTCGTTGTTAGATAAAAAATATACAACCACGAACTACGCTAACTAAACGAATTTCTTTGTCATAGAGCCACAAATTAATTGGTTAAATTCGTTTAATTCGTTGTTAGATAAAATAATATACAACCACGAACTACGCTAACTAAACGAATTTCTTTGTCATAGAGCCACAAATTAATTGGTTAAATTCGTGTAATTCGTTGTTAGATAAAAATAATTCGCATTTTTGTCAACCCAACGCCCCCACAACATCCTCAAGGCAAGTTGCTACGCTAATCTGGTTGCGCCACGGTTTGCGTAGCATCTTTTTTTCGTTCATGTCGTCAAGGAGAGCAATCAGACTGTCCCAGAACCCGTTTATATTATAAAGTATAATAGGTTTCTGATGATAGCCGATGGTTGCCGAGGCGGCAACACAGAATATCTCGTCAAGCGTACCCACACCACCCGGCAACACCACAAACGCATCACTCTGCGCCATCATCAGCTGTTTGCGGTCGTTAAGGTTGTCAACAGGAATATTCACATCGATATAACTGCTTACCCTTCCGTGCTCTTCCAGTTTGGTAGGAATGACACCAATCAGTCGGCCACCCTCCTCATGAGCAGCCTTTGCTATACACTCCATCAATCCCTGATTGCATCCGCCATAAACTATCGAATGACCGTTCTTTGCCAACCAGCGCCCCAGTTCGTCAGTTTTCTCAAAGAACTGCGGGTCAATATCATTGTTGGCAGAACAAAACACACATACTTTCATATCTTTTAGTTTTTGAGTTTATTAGTTATTGAATTGATTCCCAATTCCCTTCCCTTCGGGAGGGGTTAGGGGTAGGTCTCACCTCCTTACTTCTCAACATATCCTTTCACCATCCTCAGAATCTCCTCGCCGAACATCTTCAGTGTTTTCTTGCCGAAGCCAGGCATGCGTAGCAGTTCCTTTTCTGTTGTGGGCAACTCGTTTGTTATGCCTATCAGCGAGCGTTGGGTGATGATGCCATATACAGGGCGTTCCAGTTCTTCGGCACGTTTGGCTCGCCACCTGCGCAGTTGGTTAAACAGTATCGGGTTCTTGATGTCGGCGTTGCGGTCAACGTCAATCTTGCCCTCCGCCTTTGTCTTCCTTGCCTCTCGCTTCTCCTTCTGTTCGGCTTGCAGCACACCGATGGCTTTGTCTTTCAGATATGCCGATACGTTGAAGCCCTTTTCTATGATGCGTCCAAGCAGATAGCGTTTCAGGGCAAACGACTGCTGCAGGTTATACACCGCCTCGTCTGTCTTCTCCTTCGTGTCCTTGTTGTCGCTGTCTATCTGCGTACTCTCAATGAGCGGCTTCACTATCTCGTCGAGCTTGTTTGCAAAATATGTCGCCCCCTTGCCAATCCTTTCTGCAAGCAACTTGTCTTTGGCGTAGTCGCCAGATTGGTTTACGAGTTGCGTGTATTGGGTGTTGAACGTGGCTGCCACTCCGCCAATCTCCCTTGCAAACTGATTGTCCTTCTCCTTGTAGCTATCGAGCAGTGTTGGGTATATCTTGTAGAAATGCTCCGTCAGCAGTCGCAATATGCGTTGCATGTCTGCCCCCAGCGACTTAAAGCTGAACAGTTCCGACAGCATCTCCAGATAATAGCTGCGCTCAAAGTCGTTAAGATGCGTTGCCGTATGCTGCGCCTGTGCCAGTTCCGTGTTCATATATTGCGTCACCGCCACGTCCGTCTTCACCGCCGCCGGCGAAAGCGGGGCAGTAAGCAACAGACCTTCAAGCGAGCGCAAGCGGCTCAGTGCCACATACACCTGACCGGCAGCAAAGGCTGCGTTCACATCGATTACGGCACGGTCGAAGGTCAGTCCCTGACTCTTATGTACGGTTATCGCCCATGCCAGTCGCAGCGGATATTGGCGGAACTCGCCGTCTATCTCCTCGCGTATCTCCTTCGACTCCTTGTCTATCACATAACGCGCGTTTGTCCAGATGTCGGGCGTCACCTCCACCTCCGTGTCGTCGTCAAGTCCTCGCACCTTTATGTGCTCGTCGTCGAGTGATGTTATGATGCCCAGCTTGCCGTTATAGTAGCGCGCCCCTTGCGTGTCATTCTTCAGGAACATCACCTGACTACCCTTTTTCAGTTCGAGCGTCTTCTCTGCCGGGTACGACGACTCTGGGAATGTGCCTGTTATCTCTGCCTCGTAGGTATAGCGTTTCCCTTTCAAACTGTCCATGCGCTGCTCATTGTAGTTGTTTGCCGTGAGGTTATGCGTGGTCAGTCTTATCACTCCCTCGCTGTTCAGCACCTTCTCCTCCTTGCAGTATCTGCTATTCAGCATTGCCAGTCCGTTGGCTGTCAGCCGGTTCTCCCTCACCTCGTTAAGAATGTCCACGAAAGTGGTGTCCGTCTGTCGGTAAACGTGTTGCAGTTCAATGGTCACATGCCTTGTCTGCTGCAGAGCCTTGCTTCCAAAGAAATATGGCGTGGTGTAATACTCGCGCAGCAAAGTCCAGTCGCTCTCTCTTGCCACAGGCGCCAGCTGGCTCAGGTCGCCAATCATCAGCAGTTGCACACCGCCAAACGGTCGGTTCCTGTCCTTATGCAATCGCAGCACGGCATCAATCTGGTCGAGCAGGTCGGCACGAACCATCGAAATTTCATCGATTACCAACAGGTCGAGAGTGCGGATAATCCTTTTCTTCTCCTTACTGAATCGGAACCTCTCGTCCTTTGTGTTGAACGAGCTGCCCGGAACGTAGGGGGCCAGAGGGAACTGGAAGAAGGAATGGATGGTAACGCCTCCGGCATTGATTGCTGCCACGCCCGTAGGTGCTACTACAATCATTCGCTTTGGCGAGCGTTCTTTGAGTCGTCGCAGAAAGGTTGTCTTGCCTGTGCCCGCCTTTCCCGTGAGAAACACGTTCACTCCAGTCCTTTCTACAAACTGCCATGCCAGTTCCAGTTGTTCGTTAACACACTCTTTGGCCATATTCTTGTTGTTGTATTTTGTTTATGTAAAGATAATACAAAGATACTCGTTTTTATTTGTGTGGCAAAGTTTTGGGGAATTTTTATTCATAAGTCTCGGCACATGCTTTGGTTTCAAACCATAATCTTTAATCCCTAATCTTTAATCTTTTACAAATTATTCTTCATTCTTCATTTAAATTACTACCTTTGCACCAGATTTTTAAGTACTTATAAATTTGAAGACATTTGAAGAACTTGGTGTCAGCGAAGAGATTCGCCGTGCCATTGAAGAACTGGGCTTTGTTCATCCAATGCCCGTACAGGAGGAAGTTATCCCTTATTTACTTGGTAATCGCAACGACGTTATTGCCCTGGCACAGACAGGAACGGGCAAGACGGCGGCTTTCGGCATACCCGTTCTGCAACGCATAGACCCGTCGAGCAAGGAGACGCAGGCACTGGTGCTCAGTCCTACGCGCGAACTCTGTCTGCAGATTGCCGACGACCTGCGCGATTTCTCCAAGCACATGGAGGGCATTCACATTGTGGCAGTATATGGAGGAGCGTCGATAGAAAACCAGATACGACAGTTGCGCCACGGAGCACAGATTATCGTTGCAACACCGGGACGACTCATCGACCTCATGCACCGAGGCAAGGCAAACCTGGAAAAGGTTTATAACGTGGTACTCGACGAGGCTGACGAGATGCTCAACATGGGATTCTCTGAAAGCATCAACGAGATATTCGAGGGAGTGCCACAAGACCGCAACACGCTGCTCTTCTCGGCAACCATGAGCAAGGAGATAGAGAAGATAGCACGCAACTACCTCACCGACCACAAGGAGATTGTGGTGGGCAGCCGCAACGAGGGTGCAGAGAACGTGAACCACATTTATTATATGGTGAACGCCAAGGACAAGTATCTGGCACTGAAACGTGTCGTTGACCACAACCCGCGCATCTTTGCCATCATCTTCTGTCGCACGAAACTGGAGACACAGGAGATTGCCGACAAACTGATTCGCGACGGCTACAATGCCGAATCGCTGCACGGCGACCTCAGTCAGCAGCAGCGCGACCTTACCATGCAGAAGTTCCGCCAGCACCTCACGCAGTTGCTCGTGGCCACCGACGTGGCGGCGCGCGGACTTGATGTTGACGACCTTACACACGTCATCAACTTCGGCATGCCCGACGACATAGAGTCATACACCCACCGCAGCGGACGAACCGGTCGTGCGGGAAAGAAGGGTACATCTATCGCCATCGTCCACACACGCGAGAAGCACAAGATACGCGAGGTGGAGAAGACCATCGGCAAGCAGTTTGTGGCAGGCGTGATACCATCGCCGCAGGAAATCTGCACAAAGCAGCTCTACAAGGTGATGGACGAGATAGTGAAGGTGGATGTTGACGACGAGCAGATTGCTCCGTTCATGACAGAGATAAACCGCCACTTCGAGTATTTCGACAAGGAGGACGTGATAAAGAAAATCGTGGCGCGCGAGTTTGGCCGCTTCATCGCCTACTATGCCAACGCTCCGGAGCTGTCGCCGATAGAGAAGAAGGAGAAAGGCAAGAAACAAGATTCTAAGGGCAAGAAGCAGGGTTCAAGCAAACCGCAGGAGGGTTACAGAAAACTGTTCATCAACCTCGGCAAGGCCGACGGATTCTATCCTGGCGAGATAATGCAGTATCTCAACAAGTATGTCAAGGGTCGTCAGGAGGTTGGCCATATCGACCTGCTCAATAAGTTCTGCTACATCGAAGTGCCCGAAGAAGATGCCAACAAGGTGATGAAGGCTCTCAACGGCACTGTTTATAAGGGAAGGGAAGTGCGCTGCAACGATGGCCTCACCCCCGGCCCCTCTCCAAAGGGCGAGGGGAGTAGGAAGCGTGGCGGTCAGAAAAACCATGATGATGCGCGCAACAATGGAGAGCGTCAAAATCGCCGTGGCAAGCGCAGGGCAGAGGCCGACAACTTCCAGAACCCACAACACAAGTTCAAGAAAGAAGACTGGATGCAGTTCCTCAATCCAAAAGGCATGAAACTGAAAGGCGAAGAGCCCGACTTCAGCGAAGAGGGATGGGCACGCCGCCGACCGAAGAAGAAGTGATTTCAATAAATATACATTGTTTTATAACTAATAGATAGAAATAAACAGACAGTAATATAATTATTTAAGGTTATGGCGAGATGCCGCTGTACCTTGCAGGAAAACATTCCTGAAGACTTATTTATATAGGGGACTTAAAGTCCTTGTTCTCCAGCACCGAATAACCGCCAAAATATTCAAAAATGTACGAGAGCAAGCGATGTTAGGTTCGCGTTCCTTTGGGGCGCGGACTACTCGTGTTTGTTCGTACGTTGGGTTTGCTTGGCGGTTTACCTGGTCTGGAATAAGCACAGAGTGGCCCCGCCTTTTTTTATGCCAAGCAAAACCAAAGTACCGATAACAACAAACTGCCAATATGATAAACATAGGTCAAAACATCAAAGATGAATTGGAAAAACAAGAACGTTCCATCAGTTGGATGGCCAAAAAATTAGGTGTAAACCGTATTGCCGTCTATCGTATTCTGCGAAAAAACAGTATTGACACAGTCCTGTTGATGCGTATCTCATTAATCCTGCACCATGATTTCTTCAAAGATTTGTCTGAGGATATTGTTGGTAGAGGTGTATTACATAATGATACGGATGTGTATCATCTGTGATACAGGTGTTTTTATAGTTGCAGGTAAAATTTATTTAAATTTGCAAACGATAGTTAAACATGTTATTGTCAGAGGTTGATGAGACTTTACTTTGGCAATATAAAGTTAGTTAAAAAGTCTCCTAAATTTTGTTTTTTATGAAGAAGATTTTCTTTGTTTTGGGCATAGCCCTGTTGGCCGTTTCTTGTACAACAACAACTAAGACTGCCAAGACAGTCAACACCCCTGCTTCATTATTGTCATCAACAGTTGCAGATCTTGAGGTTTCTAAAGACCGCATTACCTACACATTGGTGCCAACTGCAGAAATTCGTCGTGGAGGAGTTGCAAATGTCAAGCAGGCAGCAGAGCAAGAGGCATTAAAGAAGCATGGTAATGCCGACGTTCTTGTTGATGCTGAATATACAATATCAAAGACCAGTTATTTTATTTTTGGCAGCAAGGTTGAATCTGTAACTGTCAGCGGTCGTCCTGCAAAGTATAAGAATTTCCGTTCATTGAATGATTCTGTATGGTGCAACCCAACATTCCGTGCAGGTTATAACGATAATTCAAAGAGAGGCAACGGTGGTTTGCTGAAAGGTCTGCTTGGTAAATAATGTGGCTTATGAAAAAATCTTTAGGTCTTTTGGTGCTTACATTGGGACTTTTGTCTTCCTGTACGACGTTGACAAAAACAGCTCGCACGGCAAGTACAACGACATCCTTGCAAAGCGCAACGGTTGCTGACCTTAAGGTTGCTGATGAGCGTATCACATACACAATGGCACCAAGCAAGGAGATACGCCGTGGTGGATTAAGCAATATTAAACAGGCAGCAGAGCAAGAAGCTTTGACAAAAAACGGTAATGCTGACGTGCTTCTTGAACCTCAATATGTGATAAGCAAGCGCAAGGGATTGTTCGGCAGTAAGGTTACCTCTATAACTGTCAGCGGTCGTCCTGCATATTATACCAATTTTAGAGCTCTGGATGATTCGGTTTGGAGTAATCCTGTGTTTAGAGGCATCAAGACGGTTTCTTACCCTAAAGCGGAATCTCGTCACAAAGTGAAGAAGCAGGCTGCTTCAGGTTATCGTAGCAAAGGATTTGCCAAATATGTAACTATTGCAGGTCTGCATGGAACGACAGAATGTGATTTTGGTTATGATAGCGATGACTCAGAGTGCTTATGGGCAAGTGCTTTATTTAGTGTCGGATATCAATTTAATCCGTATGTCTATTTTGGTGCGGGAGCAGGCGCTTTGTTTTACGAAGATGCAGAAGATATGTTTGTACCGCTGTTTGGTCATCTGCGTTTCAACTTATCCAAGAAGCGCAATACGATTTTCATAGACACAAAAATCGGCTATTCTCCTGTAACAATAGATGATAGTTTTGAAGGTGATATGTTTGGTGCATTTTCTATAGGATATAGTTTTGGCAACTTTGATATTGCATGGCAAACCACATTTCAAACATTCTATAGCGATTCGGCAAAGACTATGAAGAATGAAGCGGATTATGAAGCGTCATGTGTAGGTCTTTCTCTCGGATTTAGGTTCTAACTGATTAATGGAACTTTATATTAGAAGATTATACTGGTGAAATGTGTTTATACATCCATCAGTATAATTTTTTATTTTAGAAAATCTGTGTCTTATTTTTGTTTCATCCCTCAGCTCCATCCTGACATTTTTAATAGTTTTACACTACACCCTATTAAATTTTTTTTTATATGTACATCTGAACAGGCTATATAAACAACTAGATAATCAGGAAGATAAGGTCAGTTCAGATGAAGTTCAGATGGGTGCAGATGCAACCTCCCCTAACCCCTCAGAAGGAGGGGGATTGGATGTCAGTCGATGAGTGTTGAACGAAATATGTCTTTGTGTCATAAAACAAGAGCGGGCAGATACGCCGATCTGCCCCTACAAGGACTCCTTTCTGTTGATGAGTTGACAAGTTGTTCACAGTCATAATTTCGAATTCATAATTATGTTTCAAACCCTCCTGTCAGAAAACGAAATACGACCTCACACCCAATCAATATAATTCTCAGGAGTAATCACCGCAAATTCCTTGACATCATACGATGAGGCGAACTTTTGAGGAATCTGAGCAGAGGAACGCTTGACATTCCATTTCATTTCAAATGCCGAAAATCTGCCGTCTTCCTCCTCTATATAGTCAATTTCCTGTTGCTGAGTGGTACGCCAGAAATAACTCCTAACATATCTTCCGTTGTAATGATTATGCTTTATCCTTTCGCTGATAAAGAAATTCTCCCATAAGGCACCAATGTCATTGCGCAAGGAAATTGGTGCAAAATTCTGCAGAACAGCATTACGAATGCCATTGTCATAGAAATAAATCTTGCGCCCTTTTTTCAACTCCGTGCGCAAGTTCCTGTTAAATGCCGACAAACGAAAAACGACATAGCATTTCTCAAGCAGGTCAATGTATTTCTCAACGGTCTTAGAATCAGAACCGATGGTTTGTGCGAGTTCATTATACGAAACCTCACTGCCTATCTGAAGAGCCAAGGCCACAAGCAGTTTGTCGAGCAATGCCGGCTTGCGTATCCCTTCTGCTGTCAGAATGTCTTTATATAGATAACTGCCGGAAATGTTCATCAGCAGTTCTTTGGCGTTAGAAGAATTGTTGAGTACATCTGGATATGAACCATAAATGAGACGCGCCTCTAACGTTTGCTTCACTTTCAGCAAACCATAGGTTGACATTAATTCGGATGTTGATATAGGGTAGAGGTTGTACTCAAATTTTCTTCCTGTCAACGTCTCTTCAAGACTATTTCTTAGTTGGAACGATGACGAACCGGTAACAAGTATCTGCACATCGTTAAGGTTGTCGGCCATGCGTTTCAGTGTCATGCCAATGCCAGGAACACGTTGCGCCTCGTCAATCATTACGATACGTTTGTCTCCTACCAACATCCTCAACTCACTTGTATTCATGTTTTCCAACATTGCCACTACCTCTGGTTCGTCACAATTCAAACTCATAACCTCGTTATTGTCATGGGATGACAATAATTGAGCGAAGAGGGTACTCTTGCCAACCTGTCGTGCACCAATCAACATTATCACCTTGCCTTTAAACAGTTTCTCTGTGATTGTCTGCTGCAAATGTCTTTTTATCAGTTCCATATAACTAATTCTTTTCAACCGCAAAAATACTAAAAGTAAGTCGTAATCCAAAATTTTACTATAACTTTTTGGATTATAATCCGAAATGTCACTATTATTTTTTGGATTAGGGCATATTGAGTGATGAGCGATTAAACGATGAACGATGAGCGTTGAACGAAATATGTCTTTGTGTCTAAGAATATTATCATGTTTCAAGTCCTCCTATCCTCCTGAACTCCTAAAAAGAAGACATACGTCTGCACTCCTTCACTCCTAAACTCCTGTACTCCTAAAAACAAAGCCTTCCTGTCAAAAATAACCGCAAATATTTGTAAATTAGAAATATTCTCATTATCTTTACACCCGAATCAATGAACATAAAAACACTATTAGCTACATTTTTTACGGTTTTTGCATTGGTTAATTGTGGCGGGAAAGGCGAATACACACTGTTTCCGGAAGACGTCCAGCTAAAATCAGGCGACATTGTGCTGCGCTGTGGCAGCGGAATAACCAGCAGGGCCGTGCTCTATGCCGACGGCGGTGGCAGTTATTCTCATGTAGGGATAGTGGTCGATTCGGCAGGAGTAAAGATGATTGTGCATGCCGTACCCGACGAGCACGACAGCAAAGACGATATTGACAGGGTGAAGATGGAGCGACCGGAGAAATTCTTCTCTTCCATGCGCACCAGCAACGGACGTATAATGCGATGCCAGGATAGTATCACTGCACAACGGGCAGGAGCTGAGGCATATAGGCTCTACCGCAAGACCATTTATTTCGACCACGACTACGACGACCGCGACTCAACGAAGATGTACTGCTGCGAACTGGTGGAGTTCGCTTATCAGAAAGCAGGCATGTCGATAGTTGGCAAGGAAAGGCACGACATCAACCTGCCGGCATTCAGTTTCGACCATGTGATGCTGCCTTCCGACTTCCTCAACTCAGAACATCTTACTACAATAAGAACCTTTTAATTCACTTTTATTATTAACAACTAAAAACTTGTAGATTATGAAAAAGATTTTCGGATTTATCGCTATCGTTGCGATGATGTTTGTGGCATGGAGCTGTGGCGGTGCTACAGATTCTCCATCAGCAGTAGCAGAGAAAGCTATTCAGTGCTTGCAGGACCGCGACTATGATGGTTATGCCAAGCTGATTTATTTAGAGGAGAAAGGCAATCAGTCTATTGAAGACCAGCAGAAGGCTATCGTTGCCCTGATTGCAGACAAGATGGATAAGGAGATGGACAAGAAGCAGGGCATCTCATCTTATGAAGTTCTCGGTGAGGAGATTGCTGAAGATGGCAACAAGGCAAAGGTAAACCTCAAGATTACTTATGGCGACGGTTCTACTGACGACCAAAGACTGAAATGTCTCAAGACAGAAGACGGCAAGTGGATGATTGACGCAAACAAGTAATTGCTAAGACATACTAATTGGAGAGAACGAAGAGACGCCTCGGTGTCCCTTCGTTCTTTTTTGTTTTGCAACTTGCATCTATTTAATTTACAATTAGCACCAAATTACAATGTAACAAGCATGTGATTACAAAGATATATGGTGTATATACTGCGGCGAGTAGGCTCATCGCGTTAAGAGGGAAAAACAAACAGAGACGCCATGTATGACGTCTCTACTATGACAAAGATAATTATTCCAATTATAATAATTTTTGTCGGTTATTTCACCACCACCTTCTTTCCGTCCTTAATATAAAGTCCCTTTGTCGGGTTCTTCAACTTTCGGCCTTGGAGGTCGAAGAAGTCGGAAGATGATTGCTTGCCGGTTGTTATGTCTTCGATGGCATCGTCAACCAGTTTGCGTAGATCAAAATCCTTCCAAATCTCAGTAGTCTTGTATATGTCATAACTCCTGCTCGGAACATAAACAGGAATATGGTATATAACTGAGTTTAGGAAAACATCCTTGCCCAGTTTCGGAGGATTAGGAGCATAGCATGTCATTGTTTCTTCATAATAACCAGTATCTTCTAAATAAAAAACATTGGCAAAAGCCCTGTCGCCGATGCTGTCAAGAGTTGCAGGCAAAATGATTTTACTCAAAAAGAAACCGTTTTCCATGAATGCGCCATTTATTATGCGTGTGCCCTCGGCTATAATGCTATTACCATTGCTGTAATATGCTGTAGTGCCATCTTCAGAATATAAAATACCATCATCATTATTGGCATTGCAACTAAATGCTTTATTGTCTGCTGATGGGACAATAATTGGCATAGCCGCTAAATCATAAAAATCTTTTTTCTCCACATACACGTCCTTGCCAAGAGTAGGATAAGTAGGACAGGACAGTTCGAATGTCAAATCATATTTGCCTGGTGCAGAATATTGCGGATATGTCACACACAGAGCACTATCATCCAGATGCTTTAATGTTTTAGGCAGAATTATTCGCTTTTTGTTGCTAATGGTTGTGTAGAATGCCTTTGACGGTATTGTGTCTATGTCAGCATTGCGCAAGTTTAGATACGAAAGTCCAGCAAGTCTGTTGTCCCTTAGATATTCATAGTCGGCAGCTTGCGGCTTGCCCCACACCCATAGATGAGTAACATTATCATGGTTGTAATTAAACTGGCTTTCCATTGGTTCACTCCCCAAGCGTACGGCTGCGTATTTACCAAAATATTTATCGAACAATTCATTCTGATTTTTGCTGTTCCATAGACAGTTGTCGCCATCATATACAGAACTGAAGTACAGGCTGAATGTAGAAGTTCCAAAACGTGGGGTAGAAAAAAACAATCCATCGCAACCTATTCCTGGTATTACAGCAATCGTACCTTGCAAAGATGACATCTTGTCACCATATAACAGATAGGCCGTGTAAGTTTGCCCGCCAATAACAACATCCTCTTTGCCGAGCATATAGAAACCTGGTTCAGACAATTCCTCTAACCAATCACAATAAGTACCGCTTGGCGCTGTGAAGTCATACATCTTGCACCATTTGCCATTGGCCTCAGGAGAGTCAACTCCAAATATCTCTTTTTCAATATAGAATGATACGCTGTCTTTTGTCTCATGAATGTAACCATGAAGTACTACATCATTATTGGGAACAAACAATGTGTCGGATAACACCTCATTAAGCTGGAATGAGTATTCTGTGTATTTATTTATGTAATAAATCTTCTTGCAACTGCGTCCTGCCACTACCGTATCGCCATTTATTGCCAATGAATATGGATGATGTCTTCTTAGTGAGAAATTCTTTTTATTATCACCAAAGACTTGCATATATGAGCTGTGGCTATAATTCCACCTTTTGCCTTTCAAATACTTGTCATATTCTGAATTTATAGCATCGGCACAGAAATCCTTTTTCTCAAATATACACTCGTCACCATCATAGACAGACTCGCATGAGTATGAAGGTGATTTGCCTGTTCTTTCAAAGGTATTGTTATGCAAACCAGCATAGCCGCCGATAGAATGGACAATCGGATAAAATTTTATTATTTCGCTCTTGAACTTTGGTTCAAGCTTTGGACCAATCCAATAGCGTTGGTAAGTGTTTCCCTTCACCTCAATAGTGTCTTTCGCCACAAGGTATGCAGGGAATGAGGCATTAATAATCTCGGTTTCCTCTTTGTCGAAATCGAATATCAGTTCCCAATCGGTTGATGGACTACATAAATTCTCAATATCTTTCAAGAAATAGAAGTAAACCTTTGCGCCATCCTCGTATGCATAGCCATAGAGCGACGACTTCCCGTTTTCCGTGTGATATATTTCTCTGCAATGCACATCTCTAAATGTCGTCTCACCTTTTATTGTCAGGCTAAAGAACTTTTCGACGATGTCGTTAGCCGTTTTGTCAAAAGTTGTCTGCTTGTAGTTCCATGTTCTGCCTTCAACAAGGGCTTTCTTGGTATCAGCAGATTCAATACCAACAATATTAGTAAATTTATTCCATGGGCTTGTTGCTTGATATGCACTAACAGCTTGCTGAGGCACATATAGTTCTATTTCATAATTACTGAAAGTCTTATCGTATGTAATAGGTGGTACTTCTGCTAACACCTTTATTCTTTCAAGGCCGCCACAACCCGCAAAAGCGCCAGTGCCAATTCTTGAAACACTGTTTGGAATAGTTATTGAGGTTAAACTATTACAACCGTTGAAAGTGTTACTGCCAATTTTTGTGACGCTATTGGGAATACTGATTGAGGTTAAGCTGCTACATTGCTCGAAAGCGCTACTACCGATGTCTTTAACACCGTGAGGGATAATTATTGAGGTTAAATTGATACAACCGGAAAATACAGCATAATCAATGTCTGCACTGTTGGATAATGTAACTGTAGTTAGCCCCTTGCATCCACTGAAAGCAAATTGGCCAATACTCGTAACACTGTTTGGGATAGTTATTGATGTTAAGCTGTTGCATCTTTCAAAAGCATCGGAGCCGATATGTATTACGCTGTTTGGGATAATTATAGAGGTTAAATTATTGCACTGACTAAATGCTGTTACTGCTATTGCTAAAGTACCTTCAGTTATTTCTATACTTGTATTTTCCGGCATAGTCCCTTTATACTTATATGCCACTTTGCCTGCATATACCAATCCATCAGGCTGATTATTAAACCATGGAGTGTTATCAAAAACCGAACTGCCGATTTTTGTTATGCTGTTTGGGATGTTCACAGAGGTTAGTCTGGTACAATCTGTAAAAGCTCTATCCCCTATACTTGTAACGCTATTAGGGATAGTTACTGATGTGAGTTCTCGACTGCCATGGAAAGCACTTCTACCAATACTTGTAACACTATAATTCTTATTGTTATAGGTTACGGTTTCTGGAATTTCAACATCTCCTGTGTAGTAATAAGAAAAGTTTTCATATAAACTTCCTTGATAAGTAACTTCTACTGTCAGTTTCACGCTGTCGGTAATATTGTAATTGATACCATTGGCAGAAAAATCTTCTGCGTTTGCTGAATTGCAACCGAACATGAAGGCTAAGGTTGTAAAGAAGGATATTAGATGTTTCATGCTTATCTGATTTTTTTGCAAATATACTATTATTTATTTAAAATTCAGAAATAAAAATGGTTTTAACTATTCTTTTGATATAGACAGAGTTGTACCTTGCCTTACTTCAAAGTCTTTGTTTATTGTTACATTGTCTTTGTATTTTAGATTGAGTTTGCCACCAATAACCTTTACAGGACCATTAAAATCATTATCGATTACATCTTTGCCAATGGCGAAACTATTAGATTTTATATGGTGACGACCAGTCGCAATCGGCACTGGTGGTGTCTGCCTTGCTTACGGCGTCATAATAGCACTCAAGGGCACGAGGGGCATCGCCAAGGTCGCGATAGACACAACCGAGGAGGTAGTGGGCGAGCATCTGCTCGTTGGCAGTGCCGTGGGCGTCGTAGTAATCGACCACGCGCAGCATGGTGCTGTCGGTGGTGAACGGCTCGAAATTCTCGTTCTGTGCTTTTGCCTGCATCAGGGCTTCGTGCATCTGCCTGCTGTCTTCACCAGTGCAGGCGAGGATGCAGAGCATGAGGAGTATGGCAATAGCTGTTTTCATGATAGTGCAAAGATATTGATAATTTTCAATATATGATACATTGATAGCGAGAAATATAATAATTAAACCGCAGATTGCACATGTGTAATCTGCGGTTGTTGTGGGTATTATAGATTTCCTGCTATTACGGAAATCAATTCTTACTTTGCGTTAATCTCTTTGAGCAGGCGGTCGGCATGGCCCCACTTGTCCATCATGTAGAGTACGAAGCGGATGTCAACGCCGATGCAGCGTGCCAACTGTGAGTCGAAGAGCAGATTGCTTGAAAGACTGTCCCAGTTGCCATCGAAAGCCAAACCTATGAGCTCGCCCTTGCCGTTGAACATCGGTGAACCGCTGTTGCCGCCGGTGATGTCGTTGTTTGAGATGAAGCAGAGCTGCAGGGTGCCTGTCTCCTTGTCGGCGTACTTGCCGAAGTCCTTGGCTGAAAGCAGTTCCTTCATGATAGGCTCAGCGAAGTATTCCACGTTTTTGTCTGCCATGTTCATCTTCTCGACGATGCTCGCTGCCGTGGTGTAGTAGCCAGATGGCTTGCCGCCCAGCATGAACTCCTTCACCTGACCGTAGCTCAGGCGCATGGTGAAGTTGGCATCGCTATAGTTTGGCATATCCTGTTCCATGCGCAACTTGGCAGCGCAGAGATAGTGCTCCTGCTGTTTGATGGAGTCGTTGATGGTGCGGAGAGGCACGATGAAATCGGCCATAAGATTGGTGATGTCAAGTCCCATCTGCACGCCAAGGTCCTTATTGAAGCTCTTCTTGTTGATGTAAATCTTTTTGCCGCTTTTCATCAGTATTGACTTGTTGTACAGATGATTAACGTAAGCGGTGTAGTCGCCGCCGAACTTCTTGTCGATGGTTTTGTAGAAGTCGGGCAGATATTTGGCGTCAACATGACTGCGGTAGTTCTTCAGCAGAGCGGCATAAACTTCCTTGTCGAGTGCTGCATCCCATTTGTCGCTGTTGTCGTCAAAGGTGATATAGTCTTTTTTCTTATTGCCTTTGTTGCTCACTACAACAGCACCGTTGTGTGCCCTCATTGCGCGTGTGGTCAGCTCATTGGTACGTAGGAATGTCTCTGTGAAGTACATTCGTGCCTTGATTATGTCGAAGCGTTTGTTGTAGAGACGCTCCATGAGTGCGAAGTCGAGCTTGTCTTTCAGATAACCAGTGGAATCGATGTATTGGCGTATTTTCTTCTCGAAGTCGGCCTTTGTCTGTACCAATCCGATGCTGTCAATACATTTGTTCATGCCGAGAGAGTTTTTCCAGTAGTTGGAACTCTGTGCGTAGGCTGTCTCGTATTTTATTCGTACTGCATCGTTGGCGCGCATGTGCTTGATCATTATTTCCTGCTTAACGCCACGCACCTGTGCTCGTGGGGCATTCTGTGCGTCACGACGCTCACGGATACCGTAAGAAGAGAGGTAGCGGTTGGTAGTGCCGGGATAGCCGATGGTCATGGAGAAGTCGTTCTGCTTATAGCCCTGCAGTGATACTGGAGCCCATGACTTTGGACGATAAGGCACATTATTCTTTGAATAGTCAGCCGGACCGTTGGTCTTTGGGTCGGCATAGATACGGAATACAGAGAAGTCGCATGTCTGGCGCGGCCACATCCAGTTGTCGGTCTCGCCGCCGTACTTACCCATTGACTTTGGAACGGTGAACACGAGGCGCACGTCGGTGAAATCGCGGTAGGTGGTAGCGAAATACTTGTTGCCCTCATAGAACGGCTTAACCTCTAAGCGCAATGTAGAGTCGTTCTTCTTCACCTCCTTTGACCACGCATTTTCGATGGAATCGAGGAAAAAGGCCTGTTTTGATGGCATCATGTTGTGGATGCCCATGCCAACAATCTTGTCTGTCACGTCTTTCTGCTCCACCATGAAGCTAACGAAAAGATTCTCGTTTGGCAGTTCCTCTTCGTAAGACTTGGCATAGAATCCGTTGCGCATGTAGTCGTGCTCAACGGTAGAGTGCTTGTTTATGGCACCGAAACCGCAGTGGTGGTTGGTGAAAACGAGACCGTTGGGTGAAACGACAACGCCAGAACAGAAGCCGCCGAAGTTGACACAGGCGTTCTTGATGGCGTTCTCATCGCTGTAAAGTCCGCTGTACGGCATTGTAAATCCTTCTGCCTGCATCTGTTCATAGACTGCCTGTGGCAGGTTGTAGAGTGTCCACATGCCCTCATCGGCCTTTGCCTGACCGAAAGCGAGCAGCGACACTAATGCTAATGTAAGTTTTTTCATTATCTTTTTTAATTTTTGTGATTATCTTATTTTGTTTCTGGGTTTAGGATATATAGGATTTCCTAGGATAATCTAGGATTTTCTAAGAATCTATAGGATTTCCTAGAGAGTCCTAGGCCCTCAATCCTTCTCCCCTCCTTCGGAGGGGCTGGGGGAGGCCTTAAAATACTTCCCTATCACCGGCAGCGACGAGGGCGGCAGGTCGCGGTGCAAGACATACGACACGAAGAAGGCAATCACTACTGTGTTGAGCAGCAACGAGTCGTATTTCTCCATGAAATGGTAGGAAATGGCAGCTAAGACCAGATACCAGGCGATGTCGCCCAACGGATATTTGATGGAGTAATAACGCTGACCAACGAAATAGGACAGCAGCATGGCTGTGCCATAACCGGCAACGCCCGACCATGCGCAGGCCATGAATCCGTATTGCGGAACGAAGATAATATTGCCGAGAATGAGTATCAGACAACCGGCTCCTGAGAACCATGCGCCCCAGATGGTGCGGTCGGTGAGCTTATACCAGAACGACAGGTTGAAATATATGCCCATCATTATCTCTGCCACCATGACTATAGGCACAACCTTTAGGCCTGACCAGTAGTCGGGTGCAATGATGTACTTCAGCAAGTCGATATATCCCACCACCATAAGGAACGCCAGAAGGGTGAAGATGATGAAGTATTTCATTGCCTTTGCGTAGGTCTCGCGATTGTCCTTGTCCTTTGACTTGCCGAAGACAAATGGCTCGTAGGCATAGCGGAAGGCCTGCAGAATCATCGCCATAATCATGGCTATCTTGCTTGCTGCTCCGTAGATGCCGAGCTGCTCGTGGGCGTTCTCACCTTCATAGACGTAGGGGAAGAGAATCTTGTCCGCTGTCTGGTTGAGTATTCCAGCAATGCCGAGGATGAGTATCGGCCAACTGTAACTGAGCATCCGCTTGAGCAGTGCTTTATCAAACACATATTTGAAACCGGTCAGTTCGCGCCAGAAGCAGAAGGTGATGCTGGCGGTACATGCGAGGTTGATATAGAAAGCATAGCCGACATCTGTTGCCTTTCCGGTGAAATGGGGGATTACGACGAAGAAAAGGAGGTTGAGTGCAATGTTCATTACGATGAACAGCAGTTTGAGTGCAGCAAACTTAATAGGACGCTTGTTCTGTCTCAGCCATGAAAAGGGTATGCACTGGAAGGCATCAAGGGCCACTGTTACTGCCATCACCCAGACGTATGACGGATGGTTGGCATAACCTAATACCGATGAAATGGGCGAAATGAACAGCAATACTACCAGCACGAAGAGCAGTGAGGTGGAGGCGATGGAGATGAGCGTTGTGGTATAGACGCGCTGCGGGTCCTCGCCTTCTTTGTTAGAAAAGCGGAAAAAGGTGGTCTCCATGCCGTAGGTGAGCAGGATAAGCAGCAATGCCACATAGGCATACATATTTGTGATGACCCCATAACCGCCGCTCTCTGCTGACAGCTTGGCGGTGTAAAGCGGCACAAGCAGATAATTGAGGAATCTGCCTATGATGCTGCTCAGCCCGTAGATGGCCGTATCCTTGGCCAGAGATTTTAAGTTTGCCATAAATCAAAAGAACATATAGCAGATGAATATTGCCGCAATGATGCCGGCAAGGTCGGCAAGCAAGCCGCAGGTTACGGCATGACGGGTGTAGCGGACGCCGACACTGCCGAAATAGACGGCAAGGATATAGAACGTGGTGTCGGTTGAACCTTGAAAAATACAGCTCAGACGACCGACGAACGAGTCGGCACCATAGGTTGTCATGGCATCAACCATCATGCCGCGAGCACCGCTGCCCGACAGTGGTTTCATCAATGCCGTTGGCAATGCGCCTACAAAATCGCTATTGGCACCGCAGGTTTCTATGGTCCATCGCACACCGTCAACAATCATGTCCATGGCTCCCGATGCGCGGAAGACACCGATACCCACAAGTATGGCAACGAGGTATGGAATGATGCGCACGGCTGTCTGGAATCCGTCCTTCGCTCCCTCGATGAAAGCGTCATATACATTCACCTTCTTTCGCATTCCCGCCACGATGAAACCGATGATTATTGTCATAAGCATGATGTTCGCAACGGAGGTGCTGACAAGATTCATGCTGTCTTTGTCCATCTGACAGAATCCCCAGATGATGGCAGCCACGGCAAGACTCATGCCGCCCAGAGTAAGCAGGATAGTTTTGTTAAGCAGGTTGATGCGCTGGTAGAGACTGGTGACAATAACGCCTGCCAGTGTAGAGAAGAATGTGGCAAGCAGTATCGGAACGAACACGTCTGTTGGCTGTGCCGCTCCCATCTGTGCACGATAAACGAGGATACTGATGGGTATGAGGGTAAGTCCACTGGTGTTGAGCACCAGGAACATTATCATGGGGTTGGTGGCAGTGTCCTTCTTTGGATTCAGTTCTTGCAACTGCTCCATTGCTTTCAGTCCGAGCGGTGTGGCTGCATTGTCGAGTCCCAGCATATTGGCAGAGATATTCATGAAGATGCTGCCCGTGACGGGATGTCCCTTGGGAATATCGGGAAAGAGTTTGGTGAATATAGGACTGAGCAGGCGTGCAAAAACATCGATGATTCCGCCCTTTTCGCCAATCTTCATGATACCGAGCCAAAGCGACAGTACACCAGTGAGACCAAGAGAAATCTCAAAAGCGGTCTTTGACGAAGCGAAAGTGGAGTCCATCATGGCAGGAAACACTTCATAATCCCCCATGAACACAAGTTTTATCACTGCAATAACAAATGCAATGATAAAGAATGCCACCCAAATATAGTTCAGTACCATAAGTTTTTCTGCTGCAAAGGTAATTAATTTAATGAAAAATGAAGAATGAAGAATGAAGAATCTTTTTAATGAAGAGTTAAGAATGTTTTATGGATTAAAGATTAAGGATGAGAGATTAAAGTTTACTACCAAAGCATATGGCTCCACTCCTAAGCGAAGCTTCACTCCTACACTCCATAAAAGTAAGCGTTACTCCTCCACAAACAAAAAAGAGTGCCCGCATCACGCGGGCACTCCCTAATTTAAGAGTATTTGATGTGAATATTAATACCACTGAACGTTCTGATCCTTTACATAGCTCTGGAAGAGAGGGTACTTAGCGTTGATTGACTGACGCTCGCTGCACCACTTGAAGAAGTTCTTCACGCAGATCTTTGCAGGTGCCTGACCTGGTTCTGCCTTGAGCTCAACAAGGTTGCTGCCTTTCTTAACATATACAGGAACATTGTTTGGATTCCAACCGTGGTTACACTCAACAACGAACTCAACATACTTCTTTGAGATGTAGCCAGTGTTAACCATTGCTGAAACCTTAACACCAAATGCAGCGTGTACCTCAACATCGTTGATATAGAGTGGGAGAGTTCCACCGGCAGCAAGCAGGTTGATTCTTGCGTGTGTGTTGTCTATGAATGTAATGTCGAATACTACGTCGTTGAAGTCGAAGTCGCCATCCTCTTCAGCGCTGAGGTCCTCAGCGATGATTCTGTGACTACCCTTCAACAAACCTTCTGTGATGCAGATAATCCAGTCGTTATAGTAACCGTCAAGTGCGATATTGCCGCTTTCTGGGTTCCACTCATCGTGATAGTCAAGACCTACGAAATATCTGCCAGCCAATGAAGCATCGATCGTCTCACCTGGGATGATAACGTAGTCACGATAAATTGCATCGCCATCATGAGAGTTCTTGTATCCAAAAGATTCTGTGCTGCCGTCGAGCATTACACCGATAAGGTCAGAGCGATAGAGTTTGCGGTCGTTGAGGTCTGCACCGATATTGTCGTCGTAATCATAATGTACATACTGGCATGTATCTTGATCGCCTTTGTTCAGGTTATAAAGTGTCTCGTCGTTGCCGCAGAGGAATTGGTTCATAAAGTTTGAGTTGTTTGTTGCACCAACGTTCTGGTAGAAGAAGTTCTTAAAGTCGATGGCAACACCCTCTGGGTTCTTGTTTGAGTTAAACCATATCTGAGCAAGTCTTATCTGTTCACTTGTAAGTGGGTCTGGAACGAAATAGAAGTCGCCCCACATGTTTTCGTTAGTGTCTGCCCATCCGCGTGTAGGAGACTGAGTGTTGAAACCCCAGTTATGGTTGGCTGCAGGTTCACCAAATGTCTTAACGAATGCAGCTTGATACTTGGCAGCTTCCTTAGATGCCTGTGGGTCAAACACATCCTCGTCGTTGTTGCTGCAGCTAACGGCACCGAAGGCCATAACGAGTGCAGCCAATCCTTTCATCAAATACTTTTTGTTCATACTAATTGAGATTTTAATTATTATTTATTATGGTTTTTGGTTCAATTCGTCTCGAATTCGTGGTGGCAAAGTTATACTATATTTTAAAAAACTTAACTCACCTTTTTGTTAAAAGTTGTAAATCCGATAAAAAATCATGTATTTAGGTAACAATTTTTTCCTTTTTTCTTGTTGTGTGCAACAAATTGATAAATGCAGTAGCATTTAAATCCTTTAATGAGAAACGGAGAGAACAGTTTTACTACTGAATCTCTCCGTCTTCGTGGGCCATCCAGGGCTTGAACCTGGGACCTCCAGATTATGAGTCTGTTGCTCTAACCAACTGAGCTAAAAGCCCTATAAAATCTGCTTTTTGCAGGAATTCGGGTGCAAAGGTACATCGAAATAATTAAATAACCAAATATTTTTTGTAAAAAGACATAAATAAAATGCTTAAACTTGGTTGATATTGCCTTTTTGCGTAACTTTGCACATATATTTATATTTTAGTTGGTGAGTTGATGAGTTCTTTAGTTGGTGAGTTCTTAAGTTGACAAGTTGACGAGTTGATAAGTTGGTGAGTGTAACTCAAAAACTCAAAGACTCAAAAACTCATAAACTCAAAAAATAGATTTATGAAAGAAGAAAAGATTGTTAATAGGTATGGGTTAACGGAATCTCAGGTTGGCGAGAGCCGTAATAAATACGGTGAGAACGTGTTGACGCCGCCTGCCCGCACATCACTATGGAAACTATACATAGAGAAATATAATGACCCTATAATAAAGATATTGCTTGTTGCAGCGGCAATATCATTTGTCTTTGCTGTAATTGAACAAGAGTTTGTAGAAGTAATAGGTATATTCTTCGCAATAATTCTTGCCACATCCATCGGTTTTTATTTTGAGCGCGATGCCGCAAAGAAGTTCAACCTGCTCACTGCCCTTGGCGAGGAACAACCGGTAAAGGTGGTGCGCAACGGAAGGGTGCATGAGATACCAAGACGAGAGGTTGTGGTTGGCGATGTGGTTGTGCTTGAGGTTGGCGATGAGGTGCCAGCCGATGGTATGCTCTTTGAAGCAACCGATCTGCAGATTGATGAATCGGCACTTACTGGCGAACCAATCATTACAAAATATACAGAGGTTGTTGATGATGGTGCCACTTATCCTTCAAACATGGTTCTCCGTTCAACGATGGTAATGAACGGCGGCGGTCGTATGGCAGTAACCGCTGTTGGCGACAGCACAGAGATAGGTAAGGTGTCTCGACAGTCAACGGAGTTGACGGCAGTGAAGACACCGCTCAACATGCAGCTCGACCGATTGGCCGGCCTTATCAGTAAGGTAGGTTCGGGGGTGGCTATCGCTGCCTTCGTCGTTTTCCTCGGTCACGATATTCTCACAAACGAACTCTGGCATACGGACAACTACATGAGAATGGCACATGTGGTGCTCGACTACTTCATGATGTCCGTAACGCTGATAGTCATGGCTGTGCCTGAGGGCTTGCCAATGGCTGTTACTCTTGCTCTTGCCCTTAACATGCGCCGAATGCTGAAGAGCAACAATCTGGTGCGCAAGCTGCATGCCTGTGAGACGATGGGAGCCGTAACTGTTATCTGCACCGATAAGACTGGAACGCTCACGCAAAACAAGATGCAGGTGCAGGATATGTTTGTGGTGGATGGTGATGCCGGTGTGGAACTGCTGGCACGTGCTGTTGCCTTGAACTCCACAGCCGAACTGGACGACGGCAAAGGTATAGGCAATCCGACAGAGACAGCCTTGCTGCTCTGGTTGAAGTCTGATGGCAAGGATTATAGGGCATTGCGCTCTTCTGCCAGTGTCGTTGAGCGCATGCCGTTCTCTACGGAACGCAAGATGATGGCTACGGTGGCAGATGTCAATGGCGAGAAGTGGCTCTTTGTAAAGGGCGCACCGGAAATAGTGATGAGTCATTGCCAACTTTCTGAAAATGAGCGTGAGGATATGCAGAAGCGTTTGCTTGGCTATCAGCAAAAAGCTATGCGCACACTTGCTTTTGCTTGCAAAAAGTGCGATTCCATCGATATCAGCAACCTTACTCTGCAGGCTGTTGCAGCCATCAGCGACCCATTGCGCTCGGAGGTTCCTTATGCCATCCGTAAGTGCGGCAGGGCGGGCATCGACGTAAAGATTGTTACAGGCGACACCTCGGCAACGGCGATTGAGATAGCACGTCAGATTGGTATTCATGCGTCGATGACTGACGGCAGTGTTATTACAGGTACAGACTTTGAGGCATTGTCAGACGATGAGGCTTTCCAGTGTGTAAAGAAACTGAAGGTGATGTGCCGTGCACGTCCTACCGATAAGCAACGGCTGGTAAACCTCTTGCAGAAACACGGTGAGGTGGTGGCTGTTACGGGCGATGGCACCAACGATGCACCGGCCCTCAACCATGCCCATGTGGGACTCTCGCTCGGTTCGGGTACCAGTGTGGCGAAGAATGCCAGCGACATGACACTTATCGACGACTCGTTCAACAGTATTGTGCGTGCTGTGGAGTGGGGGCGCTCGCTATACAGAAACATACAGCGTTTCATCTTCTTCCAGTTGGTGGTCAACGTAACGGCATTGCTGCTTGTGCTTGGCGGTTCGTTTGTAGGCACAGAACTGCCGCTCACCATTACCCAGATGCTTTGGGTTAATCTGATTATGGACACCTTTGCTGCCATGGCGCTTGCCTCACTGCCCAGTGAGCCGGAGGTGATGCACGAACGTCCTCGCAAGCAGTCTGACTTTATCATCACCCGACTGATGGGGTGGTCGATAGCCATTGTGGGACTGCTGTTCTTTGCGGTGATGATAAGTCTGCTCTACTATTATGAGCGTGTGGCTGGCATTACACCTGAGGAACTGACAATATTCTTCACCGTGTTCGTAATGCTGCAGTGGTGGAATCTGTTTAATGCCAAATCGTTTGCCTCACGCCATTCCGCTTTCCACGGATTCCTGAAAGACCGTGGTCTGCTGCTTGTATTGGCGATAATTCTTGTAGGGCAGTGGGTTATTGTTACCTTTGGCGGCAAGATGTTCCGCACGGAACCTCTCGATTTTAAAGTATGGATGATGATAATTCTTGGTACGGCACCAGTGATGCTCATCGGTGAAGTGGTAAGACTATTCAGAAAGAAATGAAGACGATATATCTTAACAACCTGAAAGGACAGTTGGCACCCTGTGCTGCCACTATCGGATTCTTCGATGGCGTTCATCTTGGTCATCAGTATCTCATTGGCAAGTTTGTTGCCGAGGCACACTCGCGCCAGTTGGAGGCAACGGTGATTACCTTCGACCGCCATCCGCGCCAGGTGTTGAACACGGATTATCGTCCGCAGATGATTAATACCCTCGATGAAAAACTGGCATTGCTGTCAAATACAAAGGTTGACAACTGTGTGGTGCTGCCGTTCAACGTTGAGATGGCGTCGCTCTCTGCCCGCGACTTCATGCAGACAGTGCTTAGAGACCGTCTCAATGTGCGCCTGCTTGCCATGGGCTATGACAATCGTTTCGGTCACAACCGCAATGAGTCGTTCGACGATTACGTTGCCTACGGCAGAGAGTTGGGGATGGAAGTCGTTCGCAATGATGCTTATAGCATAGGTGTCGGTCAGGTTAATGTCAGTTCATCGGTAATCCGCTCGCTGCTGACGGAAGGCGAAGTGGCCATGGCTGCCCGCTGTCTGAGTTATCCTTACGCTATCAGTGGCGAGGTTGTTCACGGTCATAATATAGGAACCGGCATTGGCTTCCCCACGGCCAATATACAACCTGCTGACAATGGCAAACTGATTCCGGCAAACGGCGTCTATGCCGTTCAGGCAATAATACACGAAGAGGGAACGGTATGGAATGGAATGATGAATATCGGCAACCGTCCAACCTTCGATGGTACGTCAACAGCCCTTGAGGTGCATCTGTTTGAATACAACGCCGACCTCTATGGCAAGCTGATTACCGTGGTCTTCGTAGAGCGCCTGCGAGAGGAAAAGCGCTTCCGCTATACCGGAGAACTTATAAACCAACTGAAACGCGATGAAATCGAAGTAAAAAAGATTTTTAGTCTATGAAAAAAGCAATATTATATGTAATTGTCTTTGCTGCCATTCAGATGGGAGCGTCATCCATAGTGATGGCATTGTGGAAAATCATTACCGGGTCTGCCGACGTGACGGCGCCGATGCTGATAGTGTCGATGACGCTGTTCAGCGTGGGTGTGCTGGCAGTATTCCTGTTGGCAAAATGGTGCGTGTTGTCGCCCAATTACCTGCGTATGCGCCAATGGGGAGTGTTCATCTGGTGTGTGTTGGCAGCCTTGGGTGCTATCATCCCTTCTATATGGTTTCAGGAGCAGATGCCCGAACTGCCCAATATCCTTGGCGATGAGTTCGACATGATACTGCGCAATCCTTTCGGTTATGCGGTGGTTGGTCTGCTTGCGCCTTTCGTAGAGGAGCTGGTGTTCCGTGGTGCCATTCTTCGTTCGCTGTTGGAGTGGACCAAGCGCCAGTGGGTGGCAATAGCCATCTCAGCACTGCTCTTCGCTCTGATTCATGGCAATCCTGCCCAGATGCCTCATGCCTTTATCATCGGTTTGCTTTTGGGTTGGATGTACTATCGCACGGGAAGCATCATCCCAGGTGTAATATATCATTGGGTTAACAACTCGGTGGCATTCATCATGTATAATATGATGCCAGATTCTGATATACCTTTGATAGTATTCTTCAACGGCAGCAGTCAGGCTGTGACGGTAGCTCTTGTCTCATCGCTCTGCATTCTCATCCCGTCGATATTCCAGCTTCATTTGAGGATGAGGAAATCTTAGTATAGGAAATCCTAGGTAATCCTAGGCAATCCTAGGAATTTCTAGGTACTCCTAGGAGGATTCTTGGAATCCGAAAAACCAAATGCCGCCCTCGAAACTCTCTTCGAAGACGGCATTTTCAATGTTAGTATGTTATGAAAAAATTTGAGAGAATGAAACTTCACAGTTTCGATTGTTTAAATAAAATGATTATTTTATAGAGAAAGCTTAGAAATTATCTTTTTTATTTTGTTCTCCTGTCAGTATCTGACCGAATGTTCTGAGAACACCTTTTTCATCATCGAGTCAATCTTGCCGTTGGCTGGTGCTGCCATCATCGAGTCAATCTTATGGGCGGCATCAGTACCGCTGAGCAGTTGTATCGTGTCGCAAGTGCCTTCAAACGCAGTAAGTTCGCTACTTGTTTCTGCACGGTTGCCATTGTCAAGCGATGAACTGATGGCGTTGCCAAGTGTCAACACTATTGCCACTACGGCTGCCGCTCTGGCCAGAGGCATAAGCTTTGTTGTAAGCTTTACCTTCTTTGCTTTCACCTTGCGCGGCTCTTCTATCATCGACATTATACGTTCATCGAAGTCATCGCTGAGTGTTTCCTCTTCAAGAGTCTGCTGTTCGTAAGCAAACAGGTCGCGATACTGCTGCAACTCCGACGGTACATCCTTCTGACTGAAGAAAGCACGCAGTATGCACTCCTCCTCGCGGGAAGTCTCGCACTGCCAGTAGCGCTCCAATAGTTGTTCGATGTACTTATAGTCCATAATAATTATCTGTCTCGGTGAATTTCTGTTTTATTTGTTGTCGGGCTCTGAAGATGTTTGTCTTTACCTGCTGCTCGTTGATTCCCATTATTTCGGCAATCTCCTTGTAGCTTTTGCCCTCTATGTCTCTCAGTTGCATTGCCGTTCTTTGTTTCTCCGGCAGACTGTCAATCAGTCTTTTCACTATCTGCAACCGGTCGTTTTGTTCCAACCGTTCCTCTGGAGTGAGGAATGTGGAGTTAGGAGTTAGGAGTGAGGAATGAGGAGTTATGGGTGAGGTGTTTGGAGTTGGCGACTGCAACGAACTGCATTGGTCTATCGAAATGTTCTTTTTGCTCGCCTGTCTTGTCCTGTCAACAGCCATGTTCCGGCATATCGTCAGGCAGAACGCCTCTATCGATTCTATCTCGTCCCACTGCTCTCGGCGGTTCCATACCTTAATCATAGTCTCCTGCACCACGTCTTCAGCCTCGGCGCTGTCAAGCGTTATGCGCAGCGCAAGCCTGTAAAGTTCGTTTTTCAGCGGCAACACATCGTTGCGGAAACTAATCTTCTTCATCCTCTCTCTATACTAATGACGATTGACTTTGGGAAAAGTTACAGCCAAAGCAAAATTTTTTTGCAAAAATACAAAAAAAATCGCCATCCCAACTTAACATTGCCTACCTTTGTGCGTATATATATAAAAATCGGTGTTAAGAAGATATATGAAGATAAAGGAAGATATGCCGCTTTTCAGCGGCGGAGATAGAGGACGATACTTTGTCTGCGTATATTCTACTAAAACAAATGTCATCTATCTCCTTCTAACTCCTTCTGTCTTCTTCTACCTACAGAAGTTGTATATACCTCAGAAATGACGGTTCAAGAGTTCGAACATATAGCCCTGGCTTTGCGCCCACAGCTTATGGGTGTGGCGCGTGGTTTCTTTGCCGATGAGGCTAAGGCAGAGGACGTTGTGCAAGATGTGCTGTTGCGTCTGTGGCAGATGCGCGACAAGATAGATTGCCAAAAGGATGTTCGTGCACTTGCTGTTCGTATGACAAAGAACCGTTGCGTAAGCGTTTGGCGGCACGAAAGGGCGGGGCAGAATATGTCGGTTGGCGAATTGTCTTCATCAGAGCAAACCGTGACGGCAAACATACAAGAGTGCGACAGCAGGCGTATGCTGCACGATGCCATTGCCCGGCTTAACGATTCCGAACGGCGCTTGCTGAAAATGCGACATGAACAGGAAATGGACATCGGGCAGATAACGGCAACCACAGGCATTGCAGCGAGAACAGTGAGCGTAATGCTCAGTCAGACAAGAAAGAAATTATTGGACATTCTAAAGAAAGGAGGATTCTATGAATAGCGAGATGAAACAGTTGCTGGACAAGTTCTTAGAGGGAACAACCACATTGGACGAAGAGAAACAGCTTGGACGTATGTTTGCAGAAAGCGATGTGCCGGCAGAGCTGAAGGCTTTGGCAGAACTGCTAAAGGCAGAACCCTGTGATGCTTCGGATGCAGAGGAGTGGTTGGCAGAAGATTTGACTGATGAATTCGACCGCATTGTCAGTCGTCGCAAGCAGCATACTGTTATCCGTCGCCTGATTGCCGCTGCATCGGTATTGCTGATAGTGGGCATCGGAGCATTGTTGTGGTTTGGTTCTGAGAATAAGGCGAATGACGCTGTTGTAGTTTCCGACAAGACGATGGCATCAAGTAGCAGGGGCGAATCAGCGTATCCGCCCGCAACAGAAGTAATTGATGAATCCAAGGAAGCATTATCGGGCAGAAACGACGTTAAGCCCCAACAAAAGGCAGAAATAGAAACCAAATCAAAGCCCGACACTACGCCACCGACAACTCTCTCGGAAGAACAACTCAACACCCTTCTTGCCGCTCATCAGGCAAAGTTGCGTGAGATTGACGATAGTGTGGATATGGCGCATATAAAAGACTATATCGAGAACGACGAACAACTTTATAAGATAGGGCAGAAGGCGCTTTGTCTTACTTGTGAAGATTAATACATTAATTATATATTAAGAACAACAATATGAAAACACGGAAGATAATCGTACTTTTGACATTAATGGCGGTCATGACCACCAAGATGTATGCAAATGATGCTTACGAGAGAATAGTGAAATCAAGAGACCAACTGGTAGAGTCGAAGCATGTGATGGTGAAGAAAAAACACCACACGCAGATGATAGGCTACTTCTTTAAATATGTGCTTAAATCCGATGAAATCGGCGATTCGAGCTTCCTGCCTGCCGACATAAAGCGTCTTGTTGCTTCTATGGACGAGGCAATGGCAAGCAGTACCGAGGCATATTCTTATAATGCAGACAATAAAGACCAGAGTCCTGTTGCTAAGTTTGAATGTGTGCGTCCTGACAACTTCTTTGAAAATCTGTCATTCACCTATTCCGTTAAAGACAACCAGAACTTCCGCTTTGTCACGCTACAACCCTCTGCCGATGAGCATCACTCGTTTCTGCTTCTCTGGAAGCGAAGCGACTTTACAGATATGCACGGCAAGGCATTCGCCTCTATCGACGGCTATGTCATTGAACTGACTGGAAACGAGTGGAGGATAAATAAACTATCGGGCAACGCATACGCCTCTGACAGTAAGAATAATTACAAGGCGTATGACTATATTGAAAATAATGACACCACGAGTTTTGTAAAACTCCGTGAGAAGATGAAGTATGTGGCAAACCAATATGCCAATTATGCACGTCAAGGCAATATTGAGGAAATGACAGGTATGGCGTATCTTGCCCGTCAGCTGGCTACAAATTACGACAAAAAGCTGACGGTGGCTCAGAACGAAAGCATAATGGAGGTAGTCAAGTCTATCGGTGCCAATGCAAACCATACTATTGCCACGTTGCTGAACAAGACGAGAGAAGAGTTGGACAAGAAAACAGACAAGAATAGTAGTGGCGAGAAACTGATATCGAGAAATTACAGACAATACTACAAGATGCATCTGAGAGAAACCGATTCGAAGGATTTATTAGAATACTTCAAGCCTGTTTCGGCCAAAAACATCGACTGGCGACTTGGCGGCACCACTCATCCCGACCATCGTTTTGTTCGCATAGCCCACATGTTCCACCGTAACTATAAGTTCAGATATGATGACGGCAAAATAACTTTCAGCAAGTCGTTGCCCGCAGGTTCGGCTGTTTGCGTAAGCGACGGCACTGTCAATGGCGAGTGGATATTGCTGGTCGATTCCGTACCTGTCGATATTGATATGGCAACGGGTGAGTTGCGTCGTGGTTCGGAACTCAACAAGCGCTTCATAGCCTATCAGAAGCGTTCGGCGCAGTATGAGAATGAGGTGGCAAAGCATGTGAACTTCTTCTATAATCATATTGTAATGAACGAGGGTGGCTATGCTGCAATCTCCGACAGCATTATTGCTTTCAATTATTCGGTGATGATGAACAACCTTGGAAACGGCATTGCTGAATATATACTTTACGACAATTACCCCAGTTTCTCATTCAGCCAGTTGGATGCCGCTTTCAGAAGCAACAAAATAAACACTGCCTCGCCGCTTGTTCAGCCTGCCTATAATTATTATTTAGGTAAGAAAAAACGTCAGCCGGGCATGAAGTACACGGATGTTGAACTGAAAGGTACCGATGGCAAGACCCATAGGTTGAGCGATTATGTTGGCAAGAGCAAGTATGTGGTGATTCATTTCTGGAGCATCAACTCTTGGTTCAGTCGTCGTGCGATGAGTGCCAACAAGAACATTGCCAAAAACTACGATGACGACAAGATAAAGGTGATAGGCGTATCTCTGTTAGACAAAGAGAGCACTTGGCTGAATTATATTCAGAGTCGCCGTATGACATGGACGCAGTTGCATGCCGGTTCAATGGAAAGCGATGCCGCCCGTGCCTACGGAGTAACTGCCATGCCCGAAACCGTAATAATCGATAGCGAAGGCAGGATTGTGGTTGAAGGATTGCACGGAAAGGATCTGGAACTTAAGGTTGCAGAACTATTGGGAGAATAGTTTTAATTAACGAAATACAATTTATGAAACGACATTTTTTTACTTTGCTGCTATTGTTATTGTCATTTACTGTGTTAGGACAGAATGTTACATTAGAGGGACATGTTGTTGACAACGAGAAAACCGACTTGATTTCAACCACTATCCGATGCTATGTAGATGACTCCGTGTTTGTTAAAGGAACAACAAGCAATAGCAAAGGTAATTTCAAACTTGAATTGCAACAGACTGACAAGGTTATTAAACTTGTTATAAGTTACATAGGCTATAAGGAACTGGTGATGAACATCCAACCGACAAAAGAATCTACTGTCCGCTTGGGCGACATCGTGATGAAGAAGGATGCCGTGCAGATACATGAAGTGACGGTGTTGGGTGAAAACCAAGTGCGCACGGAAGATAAGCTGATGGTTTATCCCACAAAGGACGAACTGCGCCATGCCTACGACGGCTATAGTGCATTGGATGCCTTGATGGTGCCGGAATTGAATGTGAATACTTTCGACAATACTATTAATTATATGAACCAGACAGTATTGCTATGCATCAACGGCCGTGAAGCTACGCAAGATGAGGTACGCGACCTCAATGCCAAATATATAAAAAGGGTTGATATCTACCAGATGGGAAAACCAGAGTTTCCACAGGCGGCAACTGTAATAGATTATATAATGAAGGAACGCGACTATGCAGGAACTGCGGCTTTTAATGCGAACCAATTTTTTACCCGATTAGAGGGTAACGGCAGGGTCAGCACACAATATTTTCAAGACAAGTCAGAGTTCGCACTCTCATTGTCAGGTAAATACGAAAACGTTGAATACAAAAATAAAGGGCAAGCAGTCACTAATTATAATTTCCCTAATGAAACAGTAACAAGGACAGAACGTTTTATGCCTAATGATGACAATCGCCATGGTTTAAGCGGATATCTTAATTATATTTATCTTGGGAAATTGCAAGAGTTTTATGTCTCTTTACGCATGAACCAAAACCGTTCGGAAAATGACAATATGGGTAGTTTGCAGTATAACACAACTCCTTCTTTTGTTACCGAGCAGGAACACATACTATCAAAAAGCCTTAATCCTGGTTTAAAGTTGCAATATACCCGAACACTACCTCGCGAGCAACGCTTACGTGCAGAATTATATGGAAGTTTTGGAAACAATGATTATGACAGGTGGTATGAACATCGCTTAAATGAAGATGTAACTGACTCGTACCGCAATAAGACTGATGAAGAAAGTTATTATGCTGAAGGAAAGATAAACTATACAAAAACATTCAAGAACAAATCTACACTGAACATCGACTTAAACCAGAATTTCACCCACACGGAGAATCTGAATCTTCGTGGTGAGAACATCTTTAATATTTCACTAGACAAAAGCAACACTCACCTAAACGCAACATATAATTACCGTATTAAAAACCGCTTCAATATACAAGCAAGATTAGCGGGGCATTTGTCTCATGTGAAGACAGGGAATAATACGACAACGAATTTGTTCTTTACTCCGTCCTTCAGGTTTTCATACACATATAAGAAACATTCATATAATTTACGTGGTCAGGCAACCAGCATAGAAGCAAGCAATGCTAATCGTACTGGTGATGAATACAGAAACAATGAATATGAGATTACGCAAGGAAATCCTCAACTGAAAGACTATATGAAATATGATTTCTTATTCTCACATTCATGGAACATCACCAAGAGGTTTGTATGGATGACCTATGCTTCATTTTATCTGAATACAAATGCAATATACAAGATGTGTGAATACGACGAGAAGCGCAATTCATTACTTTGGAAAGTACAAAATAGCGGTACCAATTGGCAACAGCATTACGAAGCAGCAATCCAATACAACATTATTCCTAAGCGTTTATATGTACGAACAGGACTACTCTATAACTACGACAAGGTTAAGGTTTGGAAAACAATTTATCATCATAGTCTCTATGCTATGGGGCATATTGTATATCAACATAAAGGACTGAGGGCAAGAGTAGGTTTTCTTACACAACCTGAGTATATAGATAACCAAACTGGTAGGATTTCTAATACTACTGTCAATATTGACATGAGTGTTTCTTATAGTATAGACAACTGGAATTTCAGACTTTTATACAACAACCCATATAGGCTGAAATATAGTGAGAAGATAGATTTAGGTCTATACCAACAAACATTGTCTGCTAGTGCACCATACAAATATGACAATGTTGGACTAATAACTGTCAGCTACCGCTTCAACTACGGTAAGAAGAAACATAAGTTTGACAATACGGAGGTTATTTACGTAAACCAAACGACAATATCGAAATAACCATACATAAACACATAATTTAGTTATTATAAAAGTGGCCACAACCCCGACTTGCATGTGAATGTAGGTCGGGTATTTATTAATAATATATCAGAAATGGATGGTTGTTTTCGCATGTAACGTGAAGCAAAATAATTATGAACTTTTTGCTAAAATGATGTCATAAAACATTTACTTTTGCGTATTCATAGTGAGAGTACAAGAAAACGATGCGCATAGAAACGGATGAACGGCAACGAATATAAAAAGGAACTCAGCAGATTAAGACCACGGCTCGTAGGCATAGCAAGAAAGTATCTTGCAGATGCCGACGAGGCTGAGGATGCCGTGCAGGATGCCATGCTGCGCATCTGGCAGATGAAAGAACAGCTGAGGCTGCCCATAGACTCGTTTGCTTTCATACTCGTAAGAAACATCAGCGTCAGCATGCTGCGACACAAGCGAGACACGGTGCCTATTGAAAATCTGGCAGTTGAAATGCCAGAGAACGAGGAACAGCGGCAACGCATGGAAGAGCTGATGACATTGATGAACAGCCTGCCCGACAAGCAACAAATGATATTAAGGTTGCGCCACATGGAGGGAATGACTATCGGCGAGATGGCAGAACTGTTTGGCACTACAGAGAATGCCATGTCAAAGGCGCTAAGCAGGGCGCGACAAGCTATAAGAGACAGATATACAGACAAACATAAATGATGAAAGGAAGACAGATTATGAACAATTCTAAGAAGATAAGAAAACTTATACAACGATTCTTCGACGGCGAGACTACCCTTGCCGAAGAGCGTCTGCTGTACGATTTCTTTGCATCCGACAACGTTCCGAACGAGTTGGCTGAATACAAGGAGATTTTTGCTGGTTATGCCGCTATATGGCAGGCAGAAGAGGTAAAGACTGAGGTATGCGGCATGGCTGATGGCAATGGCAGCAAAGCAGGCTATAAGACCACCGTAATAAAAAGGCTGGCAATATCTATTCTTGCAGCAGCTGCCATAATGACTGGCTTTATATTCATAAACAGCAGGATTGAGGAGCAGCGGTTTATGGAGAAATATGAAGGAAGCTACATGATTGTAAATGGTCAGCGCATTGACAATCTTTCGGAAATAAGAAACGAGATAGAGCAGCTGATGGCACAGGCTGATGAAATAGAACGGATGGCAGACCTCCAAGGCAATATGAAGGAGATAGAGGAAGCAATCCTTAGCGGCATAGAGGACGAAGGCCAAAGGGTAATGCTGAAGAAACTAATGGAATAACATTTGCAATATATAAAACCACAGAACACATGAGGGCATTTATAATTATAATACTTTTCAACTTGCTTGCAGTTACCTCAGCAACAGGGCAGACCAAAATCGACCAGATGTTGGACAAGATGTCTATGTTGGGCGGAGTGAAGTACAGCTCTATCGTTAAGCGCAACAAGAATACTAAGAAAATAGAGAAAGTAGTAAGGGAAGCAAGGATTAAGGGCGTCAGAGCGTATAACTTTATAAAGGAATTTGACAGGCTTGCCGAACAGCATTCCGTAATGGAAACTGTCAAGGATGGGGTTAAAACCCGGCTCGTAGTTATCGATGAGGCTGACTGTAGTCGTATTTACACCATTGTTTATTTAGACAAGAAGAAAGAAATAGATGTAACAATAATAATTAATTATAAGAAAAAATAATCAGAGTATGAAAACTTTAGTAACAATCATTATTCTTGCAGCATCGCTATTGAGCGCAAGTGCACAGAAGTCAACAACTTATAAGATAAGCGACTTCCACTCTATCAAAATATCAACAGTGGCCAACGTTATAATAAGCCAAGGCGATTATAGCGTCAAGGCGAAGCACAAGCTTCACGAGGGAGAAGAACTGAAGGTGGAAAAAACGGATAGCACCCTTGTGGTTAAAACAAGTAATCATAATAAAAAGTCGAAGAAAGATGGGGAAAGGCATCTTGACATATTCATAACAGTTCCTGACATTAACACCCTCACGCTCTCTGGTGTTTGCAACGCGACGGTGAAGAATATGAAAACTGGCGACCTAACCATAAAAAACTCCGGGGCATGTAAAATGGAAATCGAAAATCTGGAATGCAGTAATATCAATCTCAAAACTCAAGGAGCGACCAAACTAAATGGAAGAATTAAATCGAAAGGCCATGCCGAACTATCTTTTCAAGGCGCTTCAAAGGTTAATTTGTATATTCAAGCAGAGGGCTGCAACATTGAGCAGAGCGGTGCGTGCGAGGCAGAGACGGAACTTCAAGCAAACACTTTGGCATTGAATTCGAGTGGAGCAGGAGTACACAATATGAAATTCAAAGGTGGAGAATGCAGAATAAAAACCAGTGGAGCCGCAAAAATAAACATGGTAACAGAATGCGAATTTCTGGAATGTAAGCAAAGTGGTGCCAGCAAGATAAAAGTATCGGGAACTGCTGACAATACGCAGATAAAAGGTTCTGGCGCAAGCTTCGTGGACCTATCTAATCTAAATAAGTTTTAATTCCAAATTATCCTATTAAATCCAGTAAGTGGCGTTCTGACTGACAGTCAGAGCGCCACTTACTGTTAGTCCGAACGCCACGGACTAATAGTCCGAAGTGCATTCGGACTGGTTAGGCGACAGTTGGTGTTGCGCCACTTGGCTATAGAAGTGGTGTTGTTACGAGTCGCAAACGGCCCAATTAGGTATCGTAAACGGCCGTTTTGGAATTCTAAAACAGCGGTTTAGACAATGTAAAAATGCCTGATGAAAATGCATGATATACGCTTAGTTTATCTGCTTCGCATTCAAAAATTCCAAAAAAGCGCCCAAAAATGGCAAAAAAATGTAGGATTGAAATCCTCATACATTGCACTAAACAAGCTATAGCACAATGCGTTACGTGCAAAAATGTAGGATGTATGAGAATTTGTTATTTTAAAAATTGTAGGAACTAAAGGTAGTGTATCCAACAGAGGGTTAATGTTTTTTAACCATTTTTGTTGAAATAGTAAGTTAACATTTTGCACTTTTGTGCATATAAAAGGTAGAGATGAACAGTAGTGACTTTGAACATATAGCCCAGTCGGTTCGTCCGCATCTTGTTAAGATAGGACGAAAATTCTTTGGCGACAGTGCGAGAGCGGAAGACGTAGCTCAGGAAGTGCTTGTCAGGCTGTGGGCTTTGCGCCATAGAATAGACATGGAGCGCAATGTCGAGGCACTTGCTGTTAGAATGGCATATAACTATTGTGTGGCAGAGTGGCGCAAGCAGGAACGCATGCAAGTAGTTGAGGCGGACTTGGATTATGCAATGGATGTTGTTGAAGAGGAAGGCGGAAACAAGAAGGCCGAGCAGATGAGAGAAGCACTTGCGCATCTTGCAGAATCAGAGCGTAAGCTGTTGCTTCTGAGACATGGCGAAGAGATGAATATTAAAGAAATGACCATAGTAACAGGTTTGCCGCCACGCTCGATAAGTGTGATGTTGAGCAAAGCAAGAAACAAACTGATAGAACTGATACAGAGAGGAGGGCAGAGATGAACGAAAGAGAATTGCTTATAAACAAGTTCTTGGCAGGCGAGACAACGATAGAAGAGGAACAGATGCTGGCTCGTCTTATTGAGGGCAAGGCAGAATATGAAAATCTGCAACCGCTTTTATATTTGCTAAAAAGCAAGAAGCATAGTGACGAGGAATTAGAAAAATGGCTTACGGAAGATTATTCTGATGAATATTTCCGACTCGTAGCCAATCGCCGACGTACTATTGTGCGCCGTTGGCTTGCCGCTGCATCGGTGTTGCTGATAGTGGGCATCGGAGCATTGTTGTGGTTTGGTTCAGATGATAAGGCGAATGATGCTGTTGTTGATTCCGACAAAACGATGGCGTCAAATAGTAGGGGAGGAACAACGTATCCGCCCGCACCAGAAGTAATTGGGGAATCCACGGAATTGTTATCGAGCAGAAATTCCGTTATGTCCCAACAAAAGGCAGAATCAATAGCATCGAGCTGTAGGGGCGAATCAGCTAATCCGCCCGTAAAGAAACCTGATGCGCCATCGACAACTCTCTCAGAAGAACAAATGGCACCTATTTTGGCGAAGTTGCGAAAGAGAAGTGAAGAAATTGACGACAGCGTTGACCGTGCGCACATAAGAGATTATATAATGAACGATGAGAAACTATATAACATGGGGCAGAGAATACTTTGTGAGAACTGTCCGATAGAAGAATGAACTAAATAAAACGTTGGGTATGAAAACAAATTTGATGCTAACCATCATGCTGTTGGCTTTTGCCTTGGTTTGTCCGGCACAAGAGCAACAGGAGTCTAAGAACATAGCGAAAGAGATAGAGCGTTTTTTGGGCAGCAAAAAACTGCAAACAAAGAAAGACAGGCATGGACCTACAATGTGTAACTACTATTTCAGGTACATACTTGATGCCGATGAAATGGGAGAAAAGGACTTTATGCCAGCCGAACTCATCCGACTGGAAGAGGTTATGCGCAAGAATGCATATGCCAGCACAGAATGGTTCATGCATAGTCAGGCTGACATCCTGCCGAAGGCTATAACTAATCTGAGTTTTGAACGCCCTGATGATTATAAAGGAGCTTCAATCTATACCTATATGCTTGATGATATAGACAATTATCGCTATGTTACTTTTGCACAGACAAACGGGATGTGCAATACGTATCTGCTGGTATGGAAAAACAACCGTTTCATCGACAAAGACGGCAATCCTTTTGCCAGTGTAGATGGCTATATATTAGAGATGAACGGCAACCAGTGGAAGATAAATTGTAATACCATGCCGCGTATCATTGAAAACAAAAACATTTCTTATGTAAAACAGGCTAAGGTAGTTCTGCCTGACACGACGCAGTATGCTAAACTAAGAGAAAAGATTTCCTATCTTGTCAGGCAGCATATAGAGTATGCCAATAAGCAAGACAGTGCAGGGCTTAATGCAGTGGCTTACTATCTCGATGAATTGTGCAAAAACTATAAGGGTACGGTAAGCTTTACCCAATTTGAAGAACTTATTAAAATATTATCGGAAATGCCAGAATTTCGCGGATTGATGACAGGTGCGGATGGAGTTTATAATATGATGGTGCCTAAGCATAGGAGTAATTATTATATTTCGGCAATTAATACCCTTTCCCTGCAAACAAAGAAGAACAAAATAGAGTCGGAGCATGTACGTTGGTTCTCAAGGACACGTGATTATGGCGGAGGTATATTACAAGTGTCAGATTCCAAGATGATAAACGAAACATGCGAACAAATGAAGGTCAGATATATTAACTGGCACCTTACGGGCAATACCGATGTTGACCATCGTTTTATCAAGATAACGTCGAAAGCATTTACAACAGAGAAAAAGTTACGGTTTGACGATGGAAAGATAGATTTCTTAATGGAATTGTCTTATGGTTCTTTTGTTGAGCTGTCAGATGGAGAAGGTGGGCACAGGTGGATGCTTGTGGTAGATGGCATTGATGTTGACATCGATATGGCAACAGGTGAATTGCGCCGTGGCTCAGAGACAAATAGGCGCTTCATTGAGTATCAGAAGCAATTGGATAGGCTTATGGACGAGCGCAACAAATATGCAGTTGTGTTTAATGATGAATATACAGTGATGGACTCGAAAGGGTATAACGCACTTCGCGACAGTGTTATTGCTTTCAGATTTGCCACGATAATAGCAAATATCGATAACGAGATACCGGCTTATATCCTCGATGAGTGCTATCCGAGTTTGTCGTTCAGCCAGTTGGATGCTGTGCTTAAAAACGGTCCTCATAAGAATCTTCCCATATCGCAGCCTGCATATAACTATTACGTAGGTAAAAAGAAGCGTCAGCCGGGACAGATGTTTATAGATGCAGAACTTGAAGGCATGGATGGCAAGAAGCATAAATTGAGCGAATATATTGGTAAAGGCAATTATACTGTACTGCATTTCTGGTCAACCAATGGATGGGCGAGCCGCACAACGATGAGCACATATATGAAGATTGCCCAAAACTACGACGATAGCAAGGTGCGTGTTGTCGGTTTCTCGTTATGCTATTCAAAAGATGATTGCAAGAGGTATGTCGAGAACCGCAAGATGAACTGGATACAACTGTATGCAGACAAGCATTTCCACAATGAAGCGACAAAGGCCTATGGCGTAATAGCGCATCCCGAATCAATAATATTTGGTCCTGACGGCATGATTGTGGCAGAGGGATTGCAAGGCAAGGCTCTTGAAAACAAGATAAAAGAACTTGTTGGCGAAATGGATAGAAAAGAATGAAGTTTGTTTTTATAGTTAGTGGACATCACTATAAATAAAGCCGACCAGCATGGGAATGTAGGTCGGCTTTATGATAAAAATATATAATAATGTTGTTTTACTCTTTTATTACGGTTCCGTGGTTGCCGTCTATTGCAGTGGCAAGGGTTATGATGACGCGACCTACGCCCGATGAAATGGCATCGAATGCGTTTTCAAGCTTCGGAATCATACCGCCGGCAACGGTGCCGTCGGCGACATAGCGGGCGAAGTCATCGCGTGTGATTACCGGTATCACGCTTTCGTCGTCATCAGGATTGCTTAGCACACCCTTCTTCTCGAAGCTATATATCAGCGTTACGTCGTAGTAGGGAGCAAGTGCCTTTGCCGTTTCACCGGCTATGGTATCGGCGTTGGTGTTGAGAATATTGCCCATTCCATCGTGAGTAAGCGGTGCCATTACTGGCGTTATGCCATGACCGATGAGTGCTGAGAGCGCACGTCCGTCGGCTTTCTTCACATCGCCTACGAAACCGAAATCTACGGTCTGCTCCTCGTCAGGCTGTCCGTTCTCGCCCTTTACAATGATTCTCTTTGGCGGGCGGCGGTCAGACAGCAGCACGTTCATGTCAGCACCCGTCAGTCCCATGGCGTTTACACCATTGGCTTGCAGACGAGCTACGAGATTCTTGTTCACCAGTCCGCCGTAAACCATTGTTACTACCTGAAGCATGTCGCTGTCGGTGATGCGTCGTCCGTTCACCATCTTGCTCTCTATGCCCAGACTCTTGGCCACCTGTGTGGCGCGTCGTCCGCCACCATGCACCAGCACCTTGTTGCCCTCAATGGCACTGAAGTCCTTAAGCAACTGCTGCAGTTGTGCGTCGTCTTCAACTACGGCGCCGCCAACCTTTACTACTGTTAGTTTTTGTTTTATTTCTTTGCTCATTGTTTTTTAATTACTCCAAATACGTATATCCATAGAGGCCGGAGCGGTAGTTGCTGAGGAACTCCTTGCCCTCCTCCAGAGTTATCTTGCCTTCCTTGACGCTCTTTGTCACCCATGTCTCGAGCTGGCGCACCAGTTTCTTTGGGTTGTACTGCACATAGTCGAGCACCTCTGCCACTGTCTCACCGTCGATAATCTGGTCGATGTGGTACTTGTCGTCCTTTACGCTGATGTGTACGGCTGTGGTGTCGCCGAACAGGTTGTGCATATCGCCAAGAATCTCCTGATAAGCACCCACGAGGAATACGCCCAGATAGTATGGTTCGTTGCGGCGCAGCGAATGAACAGGAAGCACATGGGAGTTATGACGGTTGGTAACGAAGTTGGCTATCTTGCCGTCGCTGTCGCATGTGATGTCCTGAATGGTGGCGTTGCGTGTCGGTCGCTCGTTGAGTCTGCCGATAGGCATTATGGGGAAGAGCTGATCGACAGCCCATGAGTCGGGCAGTGACTGGAACAGAGAGAAGTTGCAGAAATACTTGTCGGCAAGCAGTTTGTCGAGACTCAGCAGTTCTTCCGGTGTATGCTTCAGGTGCTTCGCCAGTATGTTTATCTCGCGGCAAACGCTCCAGTACATGCTTTCTATCTCGGCACGAGTCTTCAGATCTACAATGCCGTGACTGAACAGGTCGAGCGTTTCTTCGCGAATCTGCTCGGCGTCGTGCCATCCCTCAAGCATGTTGCGCGGATTGAGGTTGTCCCAAATGTCGTATAGGTCCTTTACCAGCTGATGACTGTTCTCGTCAGGCTCATACTCCTCTGGCATTTCCGGTAGCGATGCCGTTTCCAGCACGTCGATAACGAGCACAGAGTGGTGGGCTGTGAGCGAGCGTCCGCTCTCCGTTATTATGTTAGGGTGCGGCAGGTTGTTCTTGTTAGCTGCATCGACGAAGGTAGAGATGCAGTCGTTTACATACTCCTGGATAGAGTAGTTTACTGAACTCTCGCTGCTTGGTGAGCGCGTGCCGTCGTAATCGACACCCAGTCCGCCGCCACAGTCAACGAAATCGACATTATAGCCCATCTTCTGCAGTTGGATGTAGAACATCGAAGCCTCGCGCAGAGCTGTCTGTATGCGACGAATCTTTGTTATCTGACTGCCTATGTGGAAGTGAATCAGTCGGAGGCAATCGCGCATATCCTTCTTGTCGAGCAGTTCGAGAGCTTCGAGCAGTTCAGAACTGTTCAGTCCGAACTTGCTTGCGTCGCCGCCGCTTTCCTCCCACTTGCCGCTGCCCGAAGAAGCCAGTTTTATGCGTATGCCGAGATTTGGGCGAACGTTGAGTTTCTTTGCCATGCGGGCAATAATCTCAAGTTCGTTGAGCTTCTCTACAACGATGAATATTCGCTTTCCCATCTTGTGCGCAAGCAGCGCCAGTTCTATATAACTCTGGTCCTTATATCCGTTGCAGATGATGAGCGAGTCGCTCTGGCACTGTATGGCTATGACGGCATGAAGTTCTGGTTTTGAACCCGCTTCCAGTCCGAGGTTGAACTTGCGTCCGTGGCTGATAATCTCTTCAACCACAGGCTGCATCTGGTTTACCTTGATAGGATAGATGATGAAGTTCTCGCCTTTGTAGTCGTATTCTTCGGCAGCACGCTTGAAGCAGCTGCTTGTCTTCTCGATACGATTGTCCAGAATGTCGGGAAAGCGCAGGAGTACGGGGGCAGTTACATCACGCAACGCCAGTTCGTCCATTATTTCCCTGATGTCAACCTGAGCCTGGTCTTTGCAAGGAGTTACAAAGACATTGCCATTGTCGTTAATACCAAAGTAGGAAGTACCCCATCCGTTGATGTTGTACAGTTCCTTAGAATCTTCGATGGTCCACTTTTTCATTTATTGTAGCTTATGGTTTTGTGTATCTTGTTTAGACATAAAGACATATTTTGCCTTGTTGTTCTGTGTTGTTTTTTGGACATAAAGACATATTTGTCTTGTTATTAAAGAAAGACAAATCTCTGCCAATCTCCCCTCCTTCGGAGGGGCAGGGGGAGGCCCTTAAACACCCAGCAACTCCCTAATCTTTTCTACAGAAATCTTTATCTTCTCATAATTATCCATCAGCGTTACGTCGAGCATATAGCGCGCCTTTGTATAGAAAGGTTCGCGCTTTTCCAGTTGCTCGCGTATAAAAGCAATCAGTTCCTCTTGCGATTTGCCTTTCAGCAGAGGCCTCTCGGTCTTGCCCATCTTCAGATGTTTGTATAGCGTTTCCGGTTCAACCTTCAGATATACCACATCGCCCTGTTGGTTCAGGTAGTCGATATTGTCGAAGAAACATGGTGTGCCGCCTCCGCAACTTATTATCACATCTTCAAATTCAGCCACTTCATGCAGCATGTTATGCTCTATCTTCCTGAATCCCTCTTCGCCGCTCTCGGCAAATATTTGCGGAACCGTCTTGTGCATCCGACTTTCGATATACCAGTCGAGGTCGTAGAACTGCATGTCCAGTTCCTTTGCCAGCACCTTGCCGATAGTGGTCTTGCCGGCGCCCATATATCCTATGAGGATTATTCTTCTCATTCGTGACTTATTTCTTAGTCTTGACAGGAGTACTTTCGATAATCTTCATGCACTCGTCGTAAGCCAATTCGGCAGCCTTGTCGTGCAGATTCTTTGGCAGACGGTAGTTCTTTCCTTTGTATGCCAAGTAAGGACCGTAGCGTCCGTTGAGTACTTCCAGGTCTTCGTTTTCTTCGAACGACTTGATATGTCGCTGCACTTCCTGCTGTCTCTTATCTTCAATCAGTGAGATGGCTGTTTCCAGGGTGACGGTCATCGGGTCTTCGCCCTTAGGCAGAGAAACGTATTTCTTGTTGTGCAGCACGTAAGGACCGAACTTGCCGGCACCGATGATAACCTTGTCGCCCTCATATTCGCCTATCTCGCGAGGCAGTTTGAACAATTCCATAGCCTCGTCGAGTGTTATTGTCTCCATGCTCTTGTTGGATGGCAACTGTGCAAAGCGAGGTTTGTCGTTATCGTCGGCAGTACCAATCTGTATCACAGGACCGAAGCGGCCAATCTTTACGAACACCGGTTTGCCGCTTGTAGGGTCGATACCCAGTTGTCGTTCGCCCGCCTTGTGCTCAGAACGGATGTTCATCGCCTTGTCAACGGTTGGTGCGAAGTCGCCGTAGAACTCCTTCATCATAGCTTCCCACTGCTCGCCACCTTCTGCTATCTCGTCGAACTTCTGTTCAACCTTGGCTGTGAAGTTGTAGTCCATGATGCTTGGGAAATATTCCAGCAGGAAGTCGTTGACAACGATGCCAATGTCTGTCGGCAGCAGTTTGCCCTTGTCGCTGCCCGCCATCTCCTTGCGGACCTTTTGGGTTATTACCTTTCCTTTCAGTGTGTCAACCGTGTATGTGCGCTCTTCGCCTTTCTTGTCGCCTTTGTGAACATACTCGCGTTGCTGTATGGTGCTGATGGTAGGAGCGTAAGTTGACGGACGTCCGATGCCCAGTTCCTCCAGTTTGTGTACCAGACTTGCTTCTGTATATCTCAGCGGTCCCTGACTGAATCGTTCTGTTGCCTGTATCTCGCGGCGGGTCAGTTCCTGACCTTCGTTGAGTGGTGGCAGCATACGTGTGTTGTCATCGTCGTTCTGCTCGTCGTCGTCATGCGACTCATGGTAAACCTTGATGAAACCATCGAATTTTATCACTTCGCCCTGAGCGATGAACTGCTCCTCAGCAGTGTCTATCTTGATGTTGACAGTGGTCTTCTCAATCTCGGCATCAGCCATCTGACTGGCAATGGTGCGCTTCCAGATGAGGTCGTAAAGGCGCTTTTCCTGTGCTGTTCCCTCAATGACCTGAACGTTCATGTATGTAGGACGGATAGCCTCGTGTGCCTCCTGTGCACCCTTTGAGTTGGTGTGATATTGGCGACGCTTGCTGTACTCCTTGCCGTAGAGGTTAGTAATCTCTTCCTTGCTTGAGTTGAGACATAGGGTAGAGAGGTTTACCGAGTCGGTACGCATGTATGTTATCTGTCCGTGCTCGTAGAGATGCTGTGCCACCATCATCGTCTGACTTACAGTAAAGCCTAGTTTGCGTGCTGCTTCCTGTTGTAGAGTACTGGTGGTAAATGGAGGTGCCGGTGTGCGCTTAACCGGTTTCTTGCTTATCGACTCAATGGTGAATGTTGCATCCTTGCATTTCTCGAGGAATGCCTCTACCTCCTCGTGTGTCTTGAAGCGTGTGCCCAACTGCGCCTTTACCTCTGTTGCAGAACCGTCTGGATTGGTTATGGCAAAGATGCCGCTTACATTGTAGTAAACCTCGCTGTTGAATGCCTGTATCTCGCGCTCGCGTTCAACGATGAGTCTTACTGCCACACTCTGCACGCGACCAGCAGACAGAGCCGGTTTTACTTTGCGCCACAGCACTGGTGACAATTTGAAACCCACCAAGCGGTCTAATACGCGACGTGCCTGCTGTGCGTTAACCAGATTCATGTCGAGATGACGCGGATTTTTTATCGCTTCAAGAATAGCCGGTTTGGTAATCTCGTGGAATACGATTCGGTTGGTCTTAGTCTCGTCGAGTCCGAGCACTTCGCAAAGGTGCCATGAGATAGCTTCTCCTTCGCGGTCTTCATCGGATGCCAGCCAAACCATTTCTGCTTTCTTGGCACTTTGCTTCAGTTCCTTCACCAGTTTTTCCTTTTCTTCTGGTATTTCGTAGTCAGGCTGAAGAGAATCTATATCAATACTAAGTTCTTTCTTCTTAAGGTCGCGGATGTGTCCGTAGCTGGACATAACCTTGAAGTCGTCTCCTAAAAATTTTTCAATAGTCTTTGCCTTTGCAGGTGACTCGACTATAACTAAATTCTTCTGCATAATCTGTCTGTTATGTTTATTTGGGGTGCAAAAGTAAGAATTTTTTTTCTTACACCTTATTTATATAGTAGAATTTTTACTTTCTTAACGAAAAAATCTCTACGGCCTTCCTTATGGATGCCAATCCAAACTCCTCAGGATTAATCTTTTCAATCGGTATCCACATCAACTCTGCGGCATCATCGTCCGCTCTGGCTTCTGCTTCATTGTTCACCTTGCATTCAAATAGCATATCTAATGTATGCACGTCTATGCCCGCGTACGGGTATATGTTAGGGCGACTGAAAAGATATTTGCATTCCGTTACCTCCAGTCCGGTCTCTTCCCTTATCTCCCTGACGATGCCTTCCTCTGCCGTCTCGCCGATGTCAACAAACCCGCCGGGCAGGTCGAGCGTGCCCTTTGCCGGTTCTTTTGCCCTTCTCACCACAAGCAGTTCTCCGCGACTGTTTATTATGAACGCCGCCGTTGCAGCACTCGGGTTCATGTAATATACGAATCCGCAGTCGTTACACCGTTTGCTCTTCGTGTCGTAGGCGTTGAATTTGGCACTTCCGCACATCGGACAGCGATGAAATCGGGCTAAAGGATGCTCTGTAGTCATGTTCAGATGGTTTTTTGTTCAAATGAAAACTCCTGTGCTACGCATGCTCGCAGCACAGGAGTTTATATTCCGTTTGTCCTTGTTGTCATAGAAGTTCCTCGATTGCCTTCTCCATATCCTCAATCTGCTGAGAACGGCTTACCAGTCCGTTGCTTCTGTCTATGAGGAAATATTCAGGTATTGAGTGTATGTTATATGCGGCCAGTATGCTTGAACTGATGCCGTCCTTGTCGCGAACGCTAATCCATGGCAGGTTGGCGGTCTGCTGCTTCCAGAAATGTTCGTTTGCATCGAGAGAAACCTGGTAGATTTCGAATCCCTTGTCATGATACTTGTTGTACAGTTCACGCATTATGAGTATTCGTTCTGGCGACTCCTTCATGCCGAACACATGGAAGTCGAGCATCACCACCTTGCCTTTCAGGTCGGTCAGGCTGCGCTTGTTACCCTTGTTGTCAGGCATTGTTATGTCGATGATATTTGATTCTACAATCTTTGCAGGGTCGATGGTCTTGTTGTTTTCGTAAGTGATTATTCTGTCGTTGTTTATTCCTTTGATGGCAATGTTGTGCAGATTCTTTGTTCGCAGTGCCTCAGGATAGAACACGTCCCAACTTGTTGCCACGGCAGCAAAAGCTTTTATGTCATCCTTGTTTGTTTGAGGGTTGAAAATGAGGTAGTTACCAACAGTCTGAAATAAAGCGAAATAAGAAGCGGCACCACGTGGATTCTTGAAAATGTAGTTGGTCTTTACGCCGTTCTTGTATGCATTTACCAGTTTCATCATGCTGTCAGCCTTTGTCTGGTAGTCAAGTGCCTGATTCTTGTCCAATGAGTAAACAGCATTCTGCAGGTCTATCTGCATCAGTGACAATTCCTTCATGCGCAGACATTCTTCCGAACCGCTTACTTCATATTTGGTGGCCATGGTAGGGTAGGAAGCTTTTACTGTGATTGTCTCTGTTGAATCAACCGACAGGCTGATGGCCTTGTTGGCTATGCGCAGTCGGTAGAACTCTGGTGACAACGGCTTGTTGTGACTGAACTCGAAACAGCCCTCTTCGTTGAGCTTGACAGAGTCGATAACCACAAGTCCTTCAAGTCCAAGATTCTCGAAATACAGTGTAGAATCTTTGGCATCGCTGATGTTTCCGTTGATGTGGAACTGCTCCTCGCTGCACGAAGTGATACCGATTGCGGCAAGCACGGCAAATGCTGAATTTCTTAATATAGATGTCAATGTCTTCATCGTTGTTTGTTTGTATTCAAGCTGCAAAAATAATGTAATTAATGCAAATGGGCAAATAAATTGCTGCAAATTCTTTTATTTCATGGTTTTTAATTAAATTTGCACACAACCCATGAGCAGATTAAAATATAGCGGAAATACCAATAACTAAATAACTCATTACTAACAGATGAAGAAATTTGCCTTTTTGTCAATTATTGCATTGGCTTCATGTTCGCTCTGCGCTCATGCACAGAGTGAGATTTACCCTTCTCATTTCGATATCAATGAAGTAACATTGCTCGACTCACCGTTTAAGACGGCAATGGATACAAATAACAGATTGCTGTTGCAGTATGATGTTGATCGCCTGCTCACACCTTATGTCCGTCAGTCTGGACTTGGTGCCACTACCGACACGCAGAGCCGTTACTATAAATGGGAAGCCAATCATCCGTCGTTCGACAACTGGGGCAACTCCTCTTTCAATCTTGATGGTCATGTGGGTGGCCACTATCTCTCTGCCCTTGCCTTGGCTTATGCCGCTTCAAGCGATGAAACCGTGAAAAAAGCCATGAAAGAGCGTATGGAATATATGCTTGAGGTGATGAAAGACTGTCAGGATGCTTATGACAATGACACCAAGGGACTCTACGGATTCATAGGTGGTCAGCCCATCAACGGAGTATGGCGTACGCTTTTCAATGGAACAATAAACGACTTCCGCAACAAAGGCGGATGGGTTCCGTTCTACTGTCAGCATAAGATACTCGCAGGATTGCGCGATGCCTGGCTCTATGGTGACAGTGAGATGGCAAAGGAGATGTTCCGCAAACTCTCCGACTGGAGCGTTAACGTTGTTGCCAAGCTCAGTGATGCCGACATGGAGACGATGCTGAACACTGAGCATGGAGGTATGAACGAGAGTATGCTTGATGCCTATCAGATATTCGGCGACGCAAAGTATCTCACCGCTGCCAAGCGCTATAGTCATAAGACGATGCTCAATGGCATGCAGACACTTAACAAGACTTTCCTCGACGGACGCCATGCCAATACTCAGGTACCTAAGTATATCGGTTTTGAGCGAATCTATGAACAGGACAATACTGCAGCGGCATACAAGACGGCAGCAGACAACTTTTGGGCAGACGTTGCACAGAACCGTACCGTCTGCATAGGTGGAAACAGCGTTAACGAACATTTCTTAAGTGTCGGTAACTCAAATAGATATATCGACCAGCTTGATGGTCCGGAGAGTTGCAACACAAACAACATGATGAAACTCTCTGAGATGATGGGCGACCGCACACGCGATTCAAGATATGCCGATTTCTATGAGTATGCCATGTGGAACCATATACTTTCTACTCAGGACCCTCAGACTGGCGGTTATGTTTATTTTACAACCCTCCGCCCACAAGGTTATCGCATCTACTCACAAGTAAACAAAGGCATGTGGTGCTGTGTGGGTACCGGTATGGAGAACCATTCTAAGTACGGACATTTTATCTACACTCGCGACGGCAACAAGACACTTTATGTGAATCTGTTTACCGCAAGCAAGTTACAGAGCGACGATTTTGTGGTAACACAGGAAACCGCTTATCCTTATGAGCAGCAGAGTAAACTCACTATTGGCAAGGCTGGCAGTTATACCGTGGCTATTAGAAAACCACAGTGGACCACCGCCGACTATTCGGTAGCCGTAAACGGTGAAAAAGCGATGGAATCGCAGAAAAACGGTTATGTTCTTGTCAACCGTACATGGTCTGAGGGTGATGTCATCACAGTGAATATCCCTATGACTCTACGTTATATGGAATGTCCTAACTATACCGATTATATAGCCTTTGCTTACGGTCCGATACTTCTTGGAGCCCAGACCACTGCCACTTCTTCAGAGGATGCTGCAGCAACAGGACTCGTTTATGAAAAACTGCAGAACGAATATGCAGGAGAGGGACGTATGGACCACGCTCCGGGAAGTATGGCAACAGGCAAGAACCTCACCTCTTCGCCTCTGCTTATAGGTAATCGTGCCGATGTTCTGACTCGTGTTAAGGTGAAGGACCTCGGCAAACTGTCGTTTGAGATAGATGCTTCTCGCCCAGAAGCCACTACCTATGCGTGGGACAAACTGGAATTGCGTCCGTTCTATTCTATTCATCACGCACGCTATATGTGCTACTGGTACCAGCAGACAGCCGATGTCTATGCCAATAGCGACATGGCGAAGAGCGAGGCTGTGGCTGAAGAACTGAAAGCACGCACCGTTGATTTTGTTGCACCAGGAGAACAGCAGAGTGAGGCAGGACACGAATATAATTACAGTAGCGAATCTACCGTAGGCAACTATAACTCAGAAACTTATCGTGATGCTCGTCAGAACGGTTATATACAATATTCACTGTTCAATCCTGATGGCATCAAGGATAGTCTGAGCATCATGTGCCGTTTCACTACAGCAGACAAGGGTAGAATGGCAACACTCACCGTTGACGGAGTGAAGATAGCCGACATCACAATACCTGCTTCTGTGAAGAATGCCGATGCCAACGGTTTCTATAATATAGAGTATGCAATCCCCGAAAATCTTGCAGTCGATGCTTCCGGCAATGCAAAGAGCAAATTCGTTGTTCGTCTAACAGCCTCTGCCACCACACTCTGTCCCGGTCTCTACTACATGCGACTGATGCGCGGCTACGATGAAACCGCAGGAAATTATCGTTTTGTGGCTTCTGAATGGACAACAGGTGACACATGGCGATTGAAAGCAGAGAACATCAAGTATGATAACGAGAAGAACGTTATCAGTGTTACTGCACCTGGTGCCAACAATGTGTGTCTTATGCTTGATTATGGCAAGACCGACTATTCTATAAATAAGGACCAGATTTATCTTGTTGTCAAGGGAACCAATCTCAGTATTGCCTCAGGTGCTTCTTATCTTTGGTGGCTTAATGGTGCCAACTATGGCACTCAGGTTGTTCCTGACATCGTGAAGACTGTTTCAGAGGATGGCAAGGATTATCAGATTATAGCATGGGATATGACGAAGAGCGGTCTTTACACAAATTTCTCTGGTGAGAAACCGAGTGTATGTGTGGGGCAGACTATCTTTGGTCTTACCTCAACCGATGCTGCAGGCAAGAGTGATATTCATCTTATCACGTTTGTCAAAGATGTTGAAGCGCTTGTTTCAGGAATCAGTGTCGTTGAAACGGAGAAGTCTCCAACCGCCAGTTCTTATTCTATTTCAGGCATAAAGGTGGAGAATCCCTCCGATGGAATCTATATTATTAACGGGAAAAAGGTTGTAAAGTAGCTCTTTACAACCTTTTCTTTACTGTTGCAGGATTACCTGCTGCAAGGGAGTCGTCTGGAATGTCGTGTACAACCACGCTTCCTGCTGCTATAATACAGCGGTTGCCTATGGTTACGCCCGGGCAAACGGTGACGTTTCCTCCTATCCATGTATCATTGCCTACGGTTATCGGCAGCGATGTCTCTTGCGGTTTGCGACGCTCTACATAGTCGGTAGGGTGGTTGGGCGTATAGAAGTGGCAGTCGGGTCCAATCTTCACATTATTGCCAATGGTGATATATGCACCGTCGAGCATTGTGCAGTTGTAGTTTATGAACACCCCTTCGCCCAGTCTGACTCCTGTGCCATGGTCGCAATGGAATGGAGGACAGATGCATGCACTCTTGGGGAAGCCTGGAATGAGCTGTTCCATGAGCGGGCGGTATTTGCTGTCGTGTACCGACATCGTGCGGAGTCGTGCGCAGAGCATCTGCGATTTCCTTATGCTCTCGTCTATCTCAGGGTCAGCGAAGCAATACAACTCTTCGCTTCTCATCTTTTCATATTCTGTTTTCATAGCTTTTAGGTTTATGTGTTCGTATTACAGGTTCATAATCAGTGCAGTGATACCCGAAATCAGGAGCAGCATTGTTGAGAGGCAACCGCCTTTGCTTTCATGTTTCTTACCCATTCTTTCTGCCAAACCATCTATGTAGTCTTTTGCCTCCTTCAATCCGACACCTGTCACCTCTCTATACTCTTTAACGGCTTGAAGCATAGCTCCGCTATTGATTATCTCAGCATAAGGTCTTTCTTCTTCGGTCACAACGTAACCGTTCTCCATCTTCATTTCTTCCATGATTATTTGTTTTATTGTTATTGATTCTCTTTTAAGAAAACAAGAGCCGACTCTACAATTTCCTCGATTTCATCGCCTATGGACAATATTAGGTTCTTGTAGCGGCCGTTCTGCATTAGCTGTTGCAGCAGCGGATAGACGGGCATTTCCTTTGTCCAGTAGTCGGTGCCGAGGAATATCATCGGACTGGCATAACCGAAACTTAAGTAGTGGTTTTGCACGGCATCCTGGAATATCTCCTGCATAGTGCCCGCACTGCCCGGCGAATAGATGATGCCACCCTTGGCAATGGTCAGGATGCTGTCTTCGCGTATGGCATTCTCGAAGTATTTTGCAATGTGCGTGGCAAAAGGCGTTGCCGGTTCGTGCCCGTAAAGCCATGTGGGTATGCCGAGGGAAGTCCTGCACTCCTTTACTCCTTCACTCCTAAAACTATCAATCACTCTCATCGCTGTATCCAGCCATTCGCGGTCTTTATACGACGGGGAGATGGAGAGAATCTTCAGTGCCTGCTCAACATCATCTTCCGTTTTTCCTGCCATCCAAGCCCCAAGATGCGTAGCCTCCATGGCACCTGGTCCGCCGCCGCTCACCATCAGATAGCCCAGTTCCGTCAGTCGCTTGCTTATATACACTACCTTGTGGTACATTTTGTCGGTGCGCAGCAGTCCGTGTCCGCCCATGATGCCTATGATGCGCCTCTCGTCGTATTGCGAGAGCAGTTCGTGAACGCTGTCGCTGATAGCGCGGTCGTGCAGCGTGCGTGCCAGTGTCTCCTTCACATCTGTGGCGGTCTTGCCCATGCGCAGATAGTGCTGGTACACCTTGTTGTCGAAACAGTCCTTATAACTGTCTGGATTGCCCAGCTTATAGCCCTCGTAAAGAGTCTCGGCTGTGTAAAGCGTGTTGCGGAAAGCATTAAAAGGTACATCAATATGAGAAAACACAAGGTTGGTTCCGTCTATCTGTGCCTTCATCTCCTTTGTAAAACGGCACCCCATAAACAGGCAATGCTCAAAGCGGCATCCGTTGCCGGTCACTTCCAACTCTTTGAAGTTAATGTCCTGGAAAGCACATCGGCTTATGGTGCCTCCCTTTGCCAGTAAGGTTTTCACCTCGCTTATGGTTTCTATTTCTCGGTATGGTTTCATGTTGGCGATGCTTGATTCTTAATGTCTTACTTTTTGCAAAAATACAAAATAAATGGCAGTAAAGTGAGGTATTTAATTATTTTTAATTAATGTATGTTGTAATTTGTTCATTTAAATTGCTATTTTTGCAAATTAGTATATGTGTCATTGAAAGCAATGGCTTGTCAAGCCAAAAATTAAAACTATTAACAAATATATTTAAGTAAATGAAACTAAAGGGAAACGGACTATTATCAACATTGTTCATGTGTGCGGTAATGGCATCGCAACCATTGCATGCGCAAAACCAACAATTGACAATGGCAGAGGCCAAGGCAATGATGAACGGAGGCAAATCGCTCAGACACGTAACCGTTCATGACCCGTCGATAACTTACGATTCCATAAGTAAGACGTATTATATCTATGGTACCCACCGTGGAGGCGCAAAGTCAACAAACCTGCAAGACTGGTCGTCGTACAGAGCACCATGGAAGGTGGGCACCAACAACAATGCTGCCGACAATCAGGTGGTGGTAACTCCTGTGGTCAAGAAAGTGATGAAGGGCGGCGTGGAAGTAGATTTTCCGCAATTCAACGCTCACGACTGGTCGGCGTGCATCCCAACGGCAGGCAACAACACCTGGGGTGGCGTGTTTGGCAATATGTGGGCGCCCGACATAATCTGGAACCCAACAATGAAAAAGTGGTGCATGTATCTGAGCATCAACGGACTGACATGGAACTCAAGCATAGTGTTGCTTACTTCCGACAAGATAGACGGGCCATACGAATATCAGGGACCAGTAATTATCACGGGATTCAACGTGAACAACAATGCCGATGTGACATACAAGAAGACCGACCTTGAACTTGTGATAGGTACACAGAGCGCGTTGCCTTCACGTTATACAAGCTATTGGGGAAGACGCTGGCCGCATGCCATCGATCCGAGCGTGTTTTATGACGAGCAGGGCAAGTTATGGATGGCATACGGCTCGTGGAGCGGCGGCATCTGGATTTTGGAACTCGACGAGAAGACAGGCTTGCGCGACTATAATGTGACTTATTCGTCAACCAACGGCAACAGCGACGATGTACGCAGCGACCCGTATTTCGGCAAGAAGATAGCAGGAGGACATTATGTGTCGGGCGAAGGACCATACATAGAGTATATAGGCAATTACTACTATTTGTTCGTCACCAATGGTGGTCTCGATGCCAATGGCGGCTATGAGATGCGAGTGTTCCGCTCGAAGAATCCTAACGGACCATATACCGACTCGCAGAGCCGCTCAGCCATTTACTCGGCATATGCACTGAACTTCGGAGTGAACTGCGATACGCGTGGTGTCAAGATTATGGGCCCTTACGATGACTGGGGTTTCATGACGCAAGGCGAGCGTGCGCAGGGGCACAACTCGGTGATTGCTGCAGAAGACGGAAAGACATATCTCGTTTACCACACGCGTTTCAACACTGGCGGTGAGGGTCATCAGGTTAGAGTTCACCAGATGTTCCTGAACGAGCGCGACTGGCTGGTGGCTGCTCCGTTTGAATATACTGGCGAGACGGTTACCGATGAAGACATAAGCACAAAGCAGCTGTTCACAAAAGAAGAGATTCCGGGGACATACAAGATTCTCGTGCACAAATACTCTATGGACCATAAAAACGGCGAGGAGGTGCTGCCAAAGACTATCAGGCTGAATGCCGACGGCACTATTGCCGGCGATTATATAGGCAAGTGGTCTCAGAAAGAGGGAACGTCGTTTGTGCAGATTACAATCAAGGGTGTGCCATATTACGGTGTGCTGGTTGAGCAGATGATGGAGCCCAAGAGCGTCAAGGCACTGTGCTTTACTGCCTGTGGCAACTCGGGCGAGAACATCTGGGGATATAAGGTGAAGGACGACTATTATCTGGCAGATCAGTTGGTAAACTACACCGTGCCGGTAAAGGACAATCAGAATGTGTATTCAAATCTTTATCTCTATGATGTCGCACTGAACGACGGCATTACGCTCAACTGGACGTCAAGCAATCCGGGCATTCTCTCAGGAAAGGGACACTATAATCCGAAGAATGTGGCAGAAGACACTCCGGTTGAATTGAAGGTGAAGATGGCGTATGGTGACTATTACTGGGCAGACACTATCAGCGTGAACGTGCTTAAGGACACTAATGCCGACATGTCTTATCTCGACGGGATAGTGGCATACTACGACTTCGATTCTGAAAACGTGGTTAACGCATACAACGAAGAGCACAAGGCTGAACAGAGGAAGAACGGCACGGCAACGCTGCCGGTGGCAGAGCAGGACAGCATGCGCATAGGCAACTACTATCATCAGGCATTTGGAGCAAATGGCAACTGCAGTCATACCAAGTTTGTAAATCCTCTGTACAACAACGAGATGACTGACGGCTTCACCATGTCGTTCTGGCTCAAGTGTACCGAAGACAACCAGTGGGATGCCATCTGGTCATTCTTCAACACGGCGGCACAGTCGCGTTTCTACATGACAGGAAATGCCTACTACGGCTACAACAACAACCAAGGAAACTGGATAGACATCAACCACCCGTCATCGATAGTTACAAATTACATACCTGTGGGCAAGTGGACGGTGGTCACCGTCACCATGTCGCGCACGGCCGGTTTGTCTATCTTCGTAAACGGAGCAAAGAAACTGACATCGTCATATAAGTATGCGGGCAGTCAGAACGGAAAGGACATTGCTTCACGCACGGCGTTCGACTACAATGAGATTGTGGATTTCGTGAAGTCTTGTCCGGAACTGTACTTCGGCTATGGCTCGTTCTGGGGCTCTGCCGATATCTGCTATGACGACTTGCTCATCTACGACCGTGTATTATCTACAACAGAGGTTATGAGACTGAACAACATGCACAACCGTATTGCCGATTTCGCTAACGGCGAGACATCCGGCATAGAAGATATGTTCATCACCGAGCAGCCTGGAGCATTCGACAATGCTGTTTACGACCTCATGGGCCGCAAGGTGCAGACCATGCAGAAGGGACGCATATATATTAAGAATGGTAAGAAGTTTGTGAATAATTAATGAATTAAGCATTAATAATCAAGCATAGCAAAGGCGGGAAATCCCTACGAAAGTTTAGGGATTTCCCGCCTTACGTTTAGGGATATTCTTTTTCATGGCTCGTGGAAAATGCCGACCTTTGCAATGTGAACAACAAACAATAGGTTTAACAATTAAAAGTATAAGGAGAAAAAGTTATGAAGAAGATGACAATGATTTTGGTGATGATGATGACAATGGTAATCACAATTTCAGCTAAGAGCGACCCACGTCCGCCTCACCGCACAGGCAACCATCACTCTGGCGTAGTTGTTAAGCATAAGAACGACAAGCATCGCGGTCACGGACCATGCATCTGCTTTAGAGATATGAAAGACAAGAAATATAAGAGCGAGAAGGCATGGCGCAAGGCTGTAGGCAAGCATATCAAGAAGTGCAACTGCCGTTGCCACCGTCCGCACAGACCGTTGCCACGCAGGTAGATTTTAACAGATGGAGATAGAGGGAGGTTGATGAAGATAAAGGGAGATAGATGACAGGTGCTGACATATACAAAGTAACGTCTTTTATCTACGCCGCTGAAAGCGGCATATCTACCTTTAACTTCCAGTGTCTTCTTAATATAAGATTTTTTTTAAGTTAGTTATTAGCAATTCTTTTGTTTTACCGGCTGAAAGCGTTCAGTCGGCTTTTTTATTTCCCTTTTCTTTTATTACTGAAATAAAATCGCTATATTTGCAAATGACAATAAAATCTGCACACAAAGGGTGTGAAGTGGATTAAGGACTATAAAGAAATAAAGCTATAAACACAAACTACGTTATGCTAAAAAAACTGTCTATATTTCTATTCTTCGTACTGCTCTCTGTCGTATGTAAGGCGGAAGGCGGCGAAAAGAGTTTTGCATTGCCCGCTATCCTGTCGTCTAACATGGTGCTGCAACAAGGACAGCCTGTGCCCGTTTGGGGCAAGGCAGCTCCAGGTGAGAGCATCAAGGTGGTGTTTGACAAGAAAAAATGGAGAACAAGAGCTGCCAAAGACGGCAACTGGAAGGTGATGCTGCCAGCAATGAATGCCGACGGAAAGAGTCACACGCTCACCATATCCACACGCGACACAATGGTGGTATATAGCAATGTTGCTATTGGCGAGGTATGGCTATGCTCCGGACAATCGAACATGGCTTACCAGATGAGGCTGCCAAAACAGTTTGCATTGCCCAAAAAAGGAACAGATCTGGCAGCGGAGGAACTGCAAAAACCTGTCAACGGCAACATAAGGGTGTTTGTATCAGACCGCAGACATCGATGTGGCGCATGGCATGAGGCAAGCGGAGAGAGTCTGCCTAATGTGTCGGCCATCGGTTATTTCTTTGGCAAGAAGATTCAGGAGGAGTTGGATGTGCCTGTAGGCATCATCACCATGGCAGTGGGTGGCACACGCATTGAGACATGGACACCAAAAGATGCGTATGACGGTCATCCTGTGTTCGCCAATGTGATGGAACAAAATGGCGGGCGCATACGGGGTGTTGCTCCCGGCGACCTCTATAACAGGATGATAAAACCCATTGTGCCCTTTGGCATAAAAGGTTTCCTGTGGTATCAGGGTGAGAACAACTGCGGCATAGACGACAGGTTGTATGCCGAGAAGTTCCGGCTTATGGCCATGCGCTGGCGCAATGAGTTTGGTTTGCAGGATGCACCATTCTATTATGTGCTCTTGGCTCCGCATATATACTCCGACCGTATGCATCGCAATGCAGACCATGCTACAACAGCGGAGAGTCTGCCTTTATTCCAGGAGAAACAGATGGAGGCACAGAAACTAATACCCAACAGCGAGTATATCGTGGTGAGCGATTTGGTTGACGACCTGCGCGACATACATCCATCATATAAATGGGAGGTAGGTGCACGACTGGCACGCGTGGCACTGGCAAAGACCTACGCACAGTATTCTGTTGTGTGGTCGGGACCGCGTTTCAGGGAAAGCAGAAGAGAAGGCAATGCCATTATCGTGGACTTTGACCATTGTGGCGATGGACTGAAAACAAACGACGGCAAGCTTGTTGGATGGTTTGAGGTATCGGCTGACGGCAATGCTTTCCGTCCTGCCATAGCAGAGATAATAGGCAAAGACCAAGTGAGGGTCTATCATCCTGATGTTACAGCACCAAAATATTTAAGATTGGGATGGCATGAGACGGCAATGCCCAACCTTATTAATTCGGAGGGATTGCCTGCTTGTCCGTTCAGAAGTGTGATTGAAGATAGGCAGAAACACTATATGCCGCCAGTGTTGCAAAATGATACGGCACGCATACGCACAGACATGATGGCGCAGGCATACATAATGCCTAAGAGAGTGATGTGGACAAGCGGTAATGTGAAGAACACCGATGTGCTGCTGACCAGAAGAAGCGGACAGCCGGACATGGCACGCGAACCGTATTGCGGCATTGAGGCGGCGGAAGACACGGTTTCGATACTGCTCGACTATGGACGTGAGTTGCATGGTGGACTGAAACTGGTGCTGGGCAGCACCAACTCTGGTTATCCGGCACGACTGAGGATACGTTTTGGCGAGAGCGTTGAGGAGACGTGCGCCGAGCATGATGGTGGTAAAAACCGCACAGGATATACCACCAACGACCACGCCATACGCGACTTCGTGATGGCTGTGCCACGGTATGGCATGGCGGAGATTGGCAATACGGGATTTCGCTTTGTGCGCATCGACCTGCTGCCAGATGATGAGGAGTTGCGACAGCGGTTGAAAGGCGGCAGCAGGAAACTGCAGCTGAAAGAGGCGGCTGCCATATTGCGCTATCGCGACATACCATATACCGGTTCGTTCAAATGCAGCGACCAGCGCTTGAACGACATCTGGATGACTGGTGCTTACACCGTGCATCTGAATATGCAGGAATATCTGTGGGACGGCATCAAGCGCGACCGTGCCGTGTGGTTGGGAGACATGCACCCGGAGGTGGCAACCATCATGAGCGTGTTCGGACAGAACGAGGTGGTGGAGCACTCGCTCGACCTTGCCTGTAAGCAGTTCCCCCTGCCACAGTGGCAGAATGGTATCAGTGCCTACTCTATGTGGTATCTCATTATACACTACGACTGGTATATGCGTGGTGGCAACAAGGCTTTTCTCAACAAGCACAGAGAATATATCACAGGACTCATAGACAAGATTGCTGCTATGGTTGATGACGAGGGCAACGAGAGCTTTGAGGGCAACAGTCGTGGAGTGATGAGGTATTTCCTGGACTGGCAGTCAACATCTAACCAGAAGGGGGCAGAGGCTGGTCACCGCGGACTGGCATGCTGGGCGCTGAGCAATGCGGAGCAGCTGTGCAATGTGCTCGGCGAGAAGGAGCATGCAGAGAAATGCAGACTGACAGTGGAACGGCTGAGAAAACAACCAAAGCCACACAACAACCTGAAGCAGGCGGCATCGCTGATGGCGCTGGGCGGACTGATGGCGCCTGAGCTGGCTTGCGAGGAGGTGGTGAGCGTGGGTGGTGCAAAGAATTTCTCTACGTTCTACGGTTACTATATGCTGCAGGTTCTTGCCAAGGCTGGCAGGCATCAGCAGGCTTTGGACATAATACGCCAATACTGGGGAGCGATGCTCGACCTTGGTGCCACTACATTCTGGGAGGATTTCAAAATGGAATGGACAGAGAATGCGGCACGCATAGATGAGTTTACACCAAAGGGAAAGATTGACATACACCGCAACTACGGCGACCACTGTTATATAAGCTATCGCCACAGTCTGTGTCACGGTTGGGCAAGCGGACCGACAGCATGGCTAACACAGCATGTGCTGGGAGTGGAGGTGCTGGATGCTGGTTGCAGAAAACTGCGAATCACTCCGCATCTGGGCGACCTGCAGTGGGCAGAAGGCACATTCCCCACACCGTATGGCATTGTAAGCATACGCCATGAGAAGGGTACTGATGGCAAAGTGAGAACTAAGGTGGATGCGCCAAAGGGCGTGAAATGGGAGAGATAATAAAGAAACCAAGATACTCTTGACAATAAAAAGCAGCTATGAACAACAGCAATATATTAAAATCAACAGCACTGCTTCTCGCATTAGGCTGTAGCATCTATAGTAGTGCACAATCGGATGTGCTTCACTACAACACGCCAGCAACATTCTTCGAGGAGGCACTGCCAATAGGCAACGGTAATATCGGGGCAATGGTATATGGCGGTATTGAAGAGGAGAAAATATCGCTCAACGACATCACACTATGGACGGGAGAACCCGACAAGGAGGTTTATTCGCCAGAAGCGTATAAGTCGATAGATCCGATTCGCAAGGCTTTGTTCAGTGAGGATTACAAGACTGCCGACCGACTGCAACGCAACGTTCAGGGACATTACTCTCAGAACTATCAGCCGTTGGGGATGCTAACGTTGTCGGCCCCCTCCAACCTCCCCCTTATGGGAGGCTACTATCGCCAACTCGACATTTCACGTGCCGTGGCAACGGTAAGTTATGATGGAGGCAAGCGTGAGTATTTCGCATCGGCGCCCGACTCGGTTATTGTTATGCGCCTGAGAGCGGCAGATGGCAGGAAGTTGAACGAGCGTTTGCGCTATCATTGTCAGCTGACACATCATATTGCTGCAGAGACGCAGCGCGACACCGTGGCAAGGATGACTATCGACGGTTATGCCGCATGGACAAGTCGTCCGAGTTACTCTAAGGGACAGGGCAGTTTCCAGTATGACAGCAACCGAGGCATACACTTCCGCACTATTGTGAGAGTGGAACCGAAAGACGGCAGGGTGAGAATGGTGAACGGCGATGAACTGCAACTGGAGAATGTGAGTGAGGCAATGATTATCATCACCAACGTTACTAGTTTTAACGGCGCCGATAAAGACCCAGTGAAGGAAGGCCGCAACTATAAGTCACTGGCTGAGGCACGCATAGAGAAGGTTGCCAGCAAGAGTTTCGATGAACTGCTTGATAGGCATGTAAACGATTATAAGCAATACTACGACCGACTCTCTATAGAACTCGGAACTACCCCCGACGAGATTAAGGCCAAAACCACAGAACAGCAGTTGCGCGACTACACCGAGCAGAAACAAAGCAATCCTGACCTTGAAGAACTCTACTTCAACTACGGACGCTACCTGCTTATCAGTTGTTCGCGCACACCGGGCGTACCTGCCAATCTGCAAGGACTCTGGAACGAGCGTCTGCTGCCGCCGTGGTCGAGCAACTACACCAGCAACATAAACGTAGAGGAGAACTACTGGCCTTCGCTGCCGGCAGGGTTGGAAGACATGCACCTGTCGCTGACCTCCTTCATACAGAAACTGCCTGTCACAGGAAGACGTTCTGCACAGGCATACTACGGTGTGCAACGGGGATGGAACCTCGGACAGAATACCGACATCTGGGCAATGACCAATCCAGTGGGCGAGCGCAGTGGCGACCCTTCGTGGGCCAACTGGCCTATGGGCGGTGCATGGATAAGCACTCATCTGTGGGAGCACTATGCATACACCAAGGATATAGACTTCCTGAAAGAGGCATGGCCAACGCTGCGCGGTGCAGCCGACTTCTGCATCGACTGGCTAGTGGAGCACGACGGTTATCTGCTTACGGCTCCGGGCACATCGCCGGAGAATATATATCTTACACCAGAGGGTTATAAAGGCCGCACCGTCTATGGCGGTTTTGCCGACATCGCCATGATTCGCGAATGTCTCGATGACGCACGCAAGGCGGCTTTGCTGCTGGACGAACCGAAATCTTATATCGACAGCATCAGTAAGACGCTGAAGCGACTGCTACCTTACCGCATAGGTAAGAAGGGTAACCTGCAGGAGTGGTATCACGACTGGGAAGACAGTGACCCGCACCACCGTCATCAGTCGCACCTCTTCGGACTCTATCCTGGTAATCATATCACCGTTGACAAGACGCCACAACTGGCTGCCGCTTGTCAGCGCACGCTGGAGATAAAGGGTGACAAGACCACCGGATGGAGCACCGGATGGAGGGTGAACCTTCAGGCACGACTGCACGACGGCGAGGCGGCTTATCACACCTACCGCGTGCTGCTCAACTACATCTCACCCGACGGTTATCGAGGACCGGGCAGACGTACTGGCGGCGGCACTTATCCCAACCTGCTCGATGCCCACTCGCCATTCCAAATTGACGGCAACTTCGGCGGCTGTGCCGGCGTGATGGAGATGTTGGTGCAGAGCTGTTATGTTGACGATACCCACACCAAAGCCACGCTCCTGCCAGCACTGCCTGCCGCATGGGCAGAAAGTGGAAGCATCAAGGGCGTGTGCATCCGTGGCGGATACAAGCTCGACATGGTTTGGAAGAAGGGCAGGATTGTAAGTCTCACCGTTCATGACTGTCGTCCAGCTGGCGCTCCCGCTGCCCGCCTTGCATTGAGCGGAAAAGGAAAGAGATGGAACTTAAAGACCCGGCCGGGGCAGGTTGTGAGGTTATGAGGACCTTAAAACCTAAAAGCGAAGCGACCTAAAAAAAATATATATGATAAAAAGACTATTAAACTTTCTCGATGCATCGCCAGTGAATTTCCTGGCAGTGCAGAACATCGTTAACGAACTGGAGGCGGCAGGCTATCGCCGCATTGACCCGCAGATGCCTATTGGAAAGGTGGAGGCAGGCGACAAACTGTATGTAACGAAAAACGACTCCTCGGTATATGCCTTCCATATAGGCAATAAACCATTTGCCGACAGTGGCTTTCACATGATTTGTGCCCACTGCGACTCGCCCACCTTCCGCATCAAGCCTAATGCCGAGATGTTGTGCGAGGGCGGTATTGTGAAACTGAACACCGAGGTGTATGGCGGTCCTATAATGTCAACATGGTTCGACCGTCCGCTGACCATCGCCGGTAGGGTAATCATCAAGGGCGACGACCCGATGAATCCAAAGACCCTGCTGCTGCACATCAAGCGCCCACTGCTGCAAATCAGTAACCTCGCCATCCACTTCAACCGACAGGTGAACGACGGTGTGAAACTGAGCAAGCAGAAGGATGTGCTTCCGCTGCTGGGCATGGTGACAAGTGAACTGGAGCGCGGCAACCTCCTGATGAATACCATTTGCGAGGAACTGAGCAAGCAACAGCCGGTGAGTGCAGCCGACATTCTCGACTTCGACCTCTATCTCGCCGATGCCACACCCGCCTGCACCTTTGGAGTGCACAATGAACTCATCTCTTCCGGTCGCCTCGACGACCTTTCCATGTGCTATGCCGGTTTGGAGGCACTCATCGCCTCGCCAGAGACAGAAGCAACAAAGGTGCTTGCCATTTTTGACAACGAGGAAACCGGTTCGCAGACAAAGCAGGGAGCAGGCAGCCCGTTCCTCGCCATGATGCTCAAGCGCATTGCCTTGGCACAGAGCGGAACGGAAGAAGCATTCTATCAGGCGGTGGAGCGTGCCTTCATGGTTTCTGCTGATAATGCCCACGCATGGCATCCTAACTACAGCGAGAAGTACGACCCTACCAACCACCCAGTGCTCGGCGGCGGTCCTGTTATTAAGTTTAACGCTGCGCAGAAGTATGCCAGCGATGCCGTATCGGCAGCCGTCTTCTCGGAGATTTGTAGCAAGGCTGGTGTACCATGTCAGCGCTTTGTCAACCACAGCGATGTGGCAGGAGGCAGTACCTTAGGAAACATCCTTGCTTCGTCTATTCCTCTTCGCGGAGTGGATATGGGCAATGCCATCCTTGCCATGCACAGCTGTCGCGAGACGGGCAGCGTCATCGACCACATCTATTGCGTAAAGGCATTCACCCAGTTTTTCGCATTGTAGCGCAGTGCTGTTTTGCATTGAACCAACCACTGGTTTTGAAGGGAGCGAATCTCACAATGAGGTCCGCTTCTTTTCGTTATTCCGCCCCAGTTCTTATGTCATCCTCCCGGCCCTCTCCACAAAAAGGTTCTAATGAGGTTTTGCAATATCTAAATTGCTTATACGTTATTAAAATAAAAATAGTTTATGAAAAATATAGTTTATTGTTTATTTGCATTCATCTCACTGTCTATCATGTCATGCCATGATAACGATATAATTCAGTCGGATGAAAATTGTGAAAGTGACACAATAGCAGATACAGAGATACCTCTGAAGTATAAAGTTAGTACTATATACAGTATTGCAGATAATTTTCGAATGGATTTTGAATATAATGAACAAGGCAAAGTGTCAAAAGTTTACGAAGTTTCGCCTAAATTTAATCGGACAACGGAAATGATTTACAAATATGATACATTGAATAATTGCATTTATAGTCATATAAAGCAGAGGCAAGAATATATTGAAGTTAGCGAAACCACAGATTTCGAAAGAACAGATACTATATATATCAAAAACGGCGTAGCAGAAAGTTGTTCAGGTATGCTAGTAAGTTATTTGCCAAATTCATTTGAAAAAGCATATTATATTAATTTTGATTATGACAATGAAAAAAGATTGACACACATGCTACTAAGGCAACCGCGTTTTTCTGACCAACATTATTATTTGGAATGGGAGAATGATAATATTGTAAGAACGATGGAACCTTGCAATGTAGAATGTATTTATGAATATTACTCTTCTCCAGCGATGCCTTCATTCTATACCCAACCGCATCCTCTTTACATCCATCATGCACCTCTTATAGAAGAAGGCGTGTTTGGAAAAAAGTCGTGCAATTTGTTGTATAGGAAAAAGGAATCAGGCGGATGCGATTGGACTACTTACCAATATGGGTTTGTTGACGATAAGGTGGATTTTATTGAGATAAAGTATGATACTGCCTACATCAGCAATTTGAGAATAAGTTGGTCTTTTTAATTTTAATTTCGTATCTTTGTTTTCAAGTTACATGAACACCGAATGCCGTCGCAATACTCATCGCGGCGGTTTGATGACATAAATAAATTTACTTCGACAATGAATATCAGATTATTAACCGCTACGGCAGCTGTTTTTTTCGCGTTGCAGGCAGGCGCACAGCAATTTGACGTTGACAAACAACTACAGTATTGTCACCAACAGGTAGAGAAAGCTCTCCAGGCATTGAAGCCATGGGATTTTACCATGGAACCCCGTAATATTCTTGAAGGACAGAGCACTTGGAACTGCAGGAAAGCTTGTGCTGAGGAATGGTGCTCAGGCTTTTGGCCAGGAGTATTGTGGATGGACTATGGAGTTACCAAAGATAAGGAGGTGCTTCGTGCCGCTGAGGGCTACACGCAGTCGTTGGCGTTTCTCGCCGAGCAACCCGTCTATGATCACGACCTTGGCTTTCTGGTTATCAACTCTTTTCTAAAAGGATACGAGCAGACGGGAAATGAAGACTACCGTCGCATAGCGTTGGCTGCTGCCGATGAGATTACCAAACTTTGCAATCCTAAGGTGGGAACCATGCTCTCCTGGCCTCGCCATGTAAAGGACTATGGCGGTCATAACACCATTATGGATAATATGATTAACCTCGAACTGCTTTTCTGGGCAGCCGATAACGGCGGTTCTCCATTGCTTCGCCATCTTGCCATCCAGCATGCCGCTACCACTATGCGGCATCATTTCCGCCCGGACGGTTCAGTATATCATGTGGCGGTATATGACACTCTCACGGGAGAGTTCTTGCGCGGACAAAACCACCAAGGCTATGCCGACCACTCCCTGTGGAGCCGTGGCCAGTCGTGGGCCATCTATGGCTATACCATGGTTTATCGCTATACCAAAGACCCGGTTTTCCTCAATCAGGCACGCAAGGCAGCCGACTGCTACTTAAAGAGATTGCGTGAAACAAGCGACGACATGATTCCTATCTGGGACATGGACGATCCCCGCGGTACTGCAGCACCAAAGGATGCCTCTGCTGCATGTGTTGTGGCATCGGCCTTGCTTGAATTGAGTACCTTCTTGGACGGTTGGCAAGCGACAACCTATCGCAAGGCGGCGATAGACATGCTGTCGAATCTAAGCAGCAGCCGTTATCTTAGTGACAAGCAAAACGTAGCCTTTCTCAGGCATTCTACAGGTCATCAGCCAAACAATTCAGAGGTAGATGCGAGCATCATATACGCTGACTATTATTATATAGAGGCTCTTTTACGATTGAAGAATTTTTAATCTGTCACATCTGCCAGCAACCTAAAAAATATCAAAGAATAGTTACATTAAACAAAAAGAAAGATTGTTTAATAGGGCGTTAACATAGGGTGGAGTGGAAGAAGAGTAACTTTGCAAAATGTTTTTGCATCTATTGGCTATTACAGCATTACTAATAATCCCATCCCTTGCTTTCGGACAGACAAAGGAGGCGGACACACTCACAGCAAGAAAGGGTGATGCCCGAAAACTGGAAATGGAGAGGGCAAGGGTTGATTCGATAGAACATGCCTTCGAGGAGTGGGTACGCAATATGCCTGTTGCCGATAAGAGTGCAGAGGGGGAAGTGCTGAAACCTATTGAACCTGATTTCAAGAAAATGGTTAAGCCAAACGATAGCATCAGGCATCAGCAGATAGCTTTCAAAATAAAGATGCCTAAAAACATGAAGCCTATAGACAACAGGCTTGAGGCAACAAAGAGTTTTCAACGCAATCAGTCGGGTGCTATGGTTGTCGGCATAAATATTTTTGGAGTGCTCGAAAAACTGTTTCCCAAAAGAAAAAGAATGTCGAAGAAAGAGAGGGAGCGCGAAAAACTCAGACGCATTCTTGAAAACTACTGATTTTATTTTCTCCCTCTTTCTATTTCTTCCTTACTCCGACACAAACAGCGTGGTGTTTTTCTTGACTGTCAATGCGCTCTTCTCAATAATTTTCTCTATTTTTGCATTCAGTTAAGATTTTACGACTATGAAAGTAAGGATTCAGACAACATTGGGCGACATCACCGTGCGCCTCTACGACGAGACTCCGATGCATCGCGACAACTTCGTGAAGCTGGCAAAGGAGGGTTATTATGACGGAACACTGTTCCATCGTGTTATTAAGGACTTCATGATTCAGGGCGGCGACCCCGACTCAAAGGGTGCACCGGCAGACAAGATGCTCGGCGTGGGCGGTCCCGACTATACCATTGAGGCTGAGATAAAGAGCGGACTCTATCATAAGCGTGGAGCACTGGCAGCAGCACGCCAAGGCGACGAGGTGAATCCGGAACGACGCAGCAGCGGTTCGCAGTTCTACATCGTTTGGGGACAAGTGTATAACGAAGGACAGCTTCGCCAGTTTTCAAAGCAAATGGAGATGCAGCAGATGCAGGCCGTGTTCAACGCATTGGCAAAGGAGCATCATGATGAGATAATGCAAATGCGCCGTGAGCGCAACCGTGCAGGACTTCAGGAACTGCAGGAGAAACTGGCTGCCGAGGCCGAGGCTAAGGTGAAGGCGCAGGGTGCCGGCATGAGCGACGAGCAGCGTGCCATCTACTCAACCGTTGGTGGTACACCTCATCTCGACGGACAATATACCGTGTTTGGAGAGGTGGAAGAGGGTCTGGATGTGGTTGAGATGATACAGCAGACGGCCACAGCGCGTGGCGATCGCCCCGTTGACGACATCAAAATGCGTGTGGTGGTGATGGAATAAAGGTGATAATGTGGCGTGCGCTTCATTGATGTAGTGATTGACTGATGACAGGGGAACCTCTCCATGCCGCTCTCCTAGGCGGTTGGAGGGGTGTTTTTCTTTTCAATGATTATATTTGTGGGTTACAAATAATTTGTTTACCTTTGCTGATGGATAAAAACGAAACATAGCCCGATGGAAGATTTTGATATAAGGAAAAGCGGTTCGGCAAGCACGGAGAAGGACTTTGAGAACGCACTGCGTCCGTTGGCGTTCAGCGACTTCAGCGGTCAGCAGAAGGTGGTGGAAAATCTTGAGGTGTTTGTTGAGGCGGCTAAGTATCGCGGCGAACCGCTCGACCACACACTGCTGCACGGTCCTCCAGGACTGGGCAAGACCACGTTGTCGAACATCATTGCCAATGAACTGGGTGTGGGATTCAAAATCACCAGCGGGCCGGTGCTCGACAAACCGGGCGATCTGGCGGGAATACTTACTTCGCTCGAACCGCGCGACGTATTGTTCATCGATGAGATTCACCGTCTGTCGCCGGTGGTGGAGGAGTATCTCTATTCGGCAATGGAGGACTACCGCATCGACATCATGATTGACAAGGGTCCTTCGGCGCGTTCCATACAGATTGACCTTAATCCGTTCACTTTGGTGGGAGCGACGACACGAAGCGGACTGCTTACTGCACCGCTGCGCGCCCGCTTCGGAATAAACATGCACCTGGAATATTATGACCCGGAGACATTGCAGACAATCATCAAGCGCTCGGCGTCAATCCTCGGTGTGCCTATCTATGACGACGCGGCGATAGAGATAGCACGAAGAAGTCGTGGAACGCCGCGTATTGCCAATGCACTTCTTAGAAGGGTGAGAGATTTCGCTCAGGTAAAGGGTACGGGCGTGATTGACATGCAGATAACGAAGACTTCGCTGCAGGCGTTGAATATCGACCAGTATGGTCTTGACGAGATAGACAACAAGATACTGCTTACCATCATCGACAAGTTCAAGGGAGGTCCGGTGGGCATATCTACCATCGCCACTGCCATCGGCGAGGATTCAGGAACGGTAGAGGAGGTTTATGAACCGTTCCTCATCATGGAAGGCTTCATCAAGCGAACACCCCGCGGCCGCATGGTGACGGAACTGGCCTACCACCATTTTGGCAGAAATCCTTATTCCGGCAATATCATGGAACCGAATTTGTTTGAATAAAAGGACTGTATAACGGCAATGGTTCTTTTAGCAGAAATTTCCAAAAATCATTTGTAATTATTGTGTAGCAAGGCTTGTAGGGGCAGAACTGCGTATCTGCCTGTATTATTCTTGACATAAAGACAATCAATGTTAATCGTTAATTAAGACAGAAGGAGAGAAGTACAAAAGGCCTCGTTCCTTAATTTGCATAGCATGTGTCGGTATATCATCTGTCGTAATCCATTGACAATTTTTGTGTATTTACACATTTTTTGTCTATGGAATGGGTGTGACCAGCAAAAACATGTGTCTCATCATGGGCACTATCCAAGAGGTTATTCTTTTCAAAGTGTCTCATTTTCTATTCAAAAAAACTCTTCCTTGTTTTTCTTCTACTTATAGTTTTGTAAGTCCCGGACTTTGCTTAATTTTGTACTAAATAACCAAATTATGAAACTATGTATAAGAAAACAATTCTTTCTGCAATACTGCTAATGACGGGTTCTGTTGCCTTTGCACAGAAAACCTACGAAATGGGTAACCCCAACGACGAAGCCAACTACGGCTATCTGAAGGCGTATGCTCCGCTGAAGGACTATGTTAATCATGAGAAGTATCCCAACTTCAAACTGGGAATAGGTACGACCGTGAGCAGCTACCTGAACAATACGACATTCAAGGGGATGATTAACGATAACTTCACTGAAACAGTGGCAGGCAACGCCATGAAAATGTCGAGTTGCGTTAGCAGTAACGGAAGCATGAATTTCACCCAAGTGAAGAACTACATAAACGCAGCTACGAAAGCGGGATTGGCAGTATATGGTCATACGCTGGCCTGGCATTCGCAACAGCCAACGGCTTGGCTAAACAGTCTTATAAAGGACATACCAGCAAAACCTTTTGAAAATCCCGATACAATAGTGTATGTTGCGATGAAGTCGAAGGACTTCCGCACCGAGCAGAGCGTAGGATGGACGGCAGACAAGACCAAGTATGCTTTCTCCATAGACTATTCTGCGACTGACGGTCTGCACCTGAAGACTACAAAAAAGAATAATTCATGGGAAGTGCAGTTTGTGGCTTTAGACGGCATCCCCATGGAGAAGGGCAAGACCTACAAGGCTGTAATCACAATTAAAGGAAGCAGTACGGGCAAACTGTACACCAAACTGGGTGACTGGAGTGCTGGCGTGAACGCAAATGCTACATTCTCCACGGAATGGAAGGATATAGAACTGACATACAAGAACGCTACCGCTGGCAGCTTCCTGCTTTTGCAATGTGGTGACTTTGTGGGCGACCTCTACATAAGGGGCATAAGGATAGAGGAACCTGTCGGTGCTATGAAGGTGAACGAGGCACGCCGCTTCATCAAGGTGGAGGCAAGTGCTAAGAAGTCAGAAGTGTGGGATAACCAGTTCTGGATTGTTAGTCCCACAACTTTTGCCAAAGGGGCCAAATATGTTTTCACCGCTGACGTACGTGCAGACAAGAATGCCAAGGCTTCAACACAAATACATACCACACCGGGCAACTACGTGACCCATCAGGCATTTGGCGACATATTATTCACCCCCGAATGGAAAACCATTGAGGTGAGCGGAACCTTGGCTGATGCTGGTCAGTCTATAGCCTTCAACCTGAGTGAACTGGCAGAAGCAAACACGTACTACTTCGACAACGTAAGTTTCAAGGTGAACGGTGCTGAAAAGATGAAAAACGGTTCCTTCGACGGAAATGACCTCAGTACATTCAAGATGAAGAAGGCTGGCGGCAGTGTTGTGGCTCCCGTAATAGCAGAAGAGGCTTTCTATCTGCAATTGCCACAGAGCACTCCGCTCTCTGCTCAAGCAAAACGTGATACTCTCGTATGGGCCATGGACAAGTGGATAAAAGGGATGATGGATGCTTGCGGAGGCAAGGTGAAGGCATGGGACGTGGTTAATGAGGCCATCTCGGGCGGTGGCAATGATGGCAGTGGCAACTATACACTGCAACACGACAACGGCTCGGGCGACTTCTTCTGGCAGGACCACATGGGCGACCTTGAATATGTGCGCAGTGCCATACGCTCTGCCCGAAAATACGGTCCAGAGGACATCAAACTCTTCATCAACGACTATAACCTGGAAAGCGATTGGGACGGTAATAAGAAACTGAAGTCTCTCATTAACTGGATAAAGAAATGGGAAGCAGACGGCGTGACATACGTAGATGGTATTGGCACCCAGATGCACATATCCTGCTATGCAAACGCATCTACACAGAAGAGCAAGGAGAATGCTATCGTGAACATGTTTAAGTTGATGGCTAGCAGCGGCAAGCTGGTGCGTGTCAGTGAGTTGGACATGGGATATGTGGATGCCGACGGTAACAGCGTGTCAACCTCAAAGATGACCGAGGCAATGCATCACAAGATGGCCGACCACTATGAATGGATTGTTAAGAAGTATCTCGAAATAGTTCCGCCCGCACAACAGGCAGGTATATGCTTCTGGTGTCCAACAGACTCGCCTACAAATAGCGGATGGAGAGCCGACACGCCAGTAGGCATCTGGACGCTTGACAACTACCGCAAACATGTTTATGCAGGCATTGCCGAAGGTCTTGGCGGTGTTGTCGTTTCAAGTATTGATGATATTCCTTGCGATGAGGCAAACGCCGACAAGAGCCGTAAGCTTGAAGGAATTTACACCATCACGGGCGTCTGCTTGCCAGATGGCACAAGATTCTCAGAACTTCCACACGGTATCTATATTGTCAATGGAAAAAAAGTGGTGAAATAAGACCGTAACTTGCGATTTGTCGCCCCAGTGCGACCTTTATACTTAGACGTTGCAATCGGCTTTGCCGGTGCAACGTCTTTATTATTTGATGGAGAAAGTCATTGACGAAAGTTCATGGGGTTGCCTTATTGGTTTCATAAGTCTCATGGGACATATGGGTCGTATAAACAAAAAATCCCGAGAGAAATCTCGGGATTTTGCGCTTCAGGATGGGCTTGAACCAACGACCCCCTGATTAACAGTCAGGTGCTCTAACCAACTGAGCTACTGAAGCAATTTTTGCGCCTCATTTCTGAATTGCGATGCAAAGGTAATGTGTTTTTCTGAAATCAGCAAACATTTTCAAGAAAAAAATCGTTCAAACCTAAATTTTTTACAAAAAAACGCTTAAAAAGAATGATATTAGCAGTTAATCGTGTAATTTTGTAGCGTAATAAAACTAAAAACAAATGAAGATGAAGAAATTGTTGATGTTGGTTGCCCTTGTTCTCGGTTTGTCGCCGTCTGCAAGTGCCCAGAAGTCTAAAGACCATAATTTTGAGGTGGCAAAGAACCTTGATATCTTCAATTCTATATATAAGTATCTGGATTTGATGTATGTGGACACGCTTGATGCCAACGAGGTGATAGGCAATGGCATCAATGCCATGTTGCGCAGTCTTGACCCATATACCGAGTATTATCCTGAAGACAAAAGCAAGGACTTGAAGATGATGCTTACGGGCAAGTATGCAGGAATAGGCTCGGTGATTAGATACAACCAGAAGCTGAAGCGCGTTGTCATAGAAGAACCTTACGAGGGAATGCCAGCAACTGAGGTAGGACTGAAGAAGGGTGACATAATACTGAGCATCGACGATTCTGTGATGACTGATAAGACGGTGAGTGATGTCAGTGAGAAGTTGAGAGGTGATGCCGGAACTACTTTTGTCCTGAAGGTGTTGCGCCCGACGACAAACGAGGAGATGTCGTTCAAAGTAACTCGCAAGAGCATCAAGTTGCCGGAGATACCGTATTACGGTCTTCGCAAGAACGGAGTGGGATACATCAATTTCAATTCGTTTACGTCTGACTGCGCCAAGATTATGCGACGTGCTTTTGTTGACCTTAAGAAACAAGGCGCAACAAGTCTGGTGCTCGACCTAAGAGGCAACGGCGGCGGTTCGCTGAGCGAGTGTATCGACATTATCAACATGTGGGTGCCGAAAGGACTTACGCTCGTTGAAACCAGAGGAAAACTGAAGCGTGCTAACCGCACTTATAAGACAAGGTTGGAACCGGTAGATACGGAGATGCCTATCGTTGTGCTTGTGAACGGTGAGACTGCCAGTGCGGCAGAGATTACAGCCGGTTCGCTGCAAGACCTTGATAGAGGAATAATATTAGGTACGCGCACATACGGGAAAGGACTGGTTCAGGTGCCGATGGACTTGCCATATAATGCAAATCTGAAACTCACCACAAGCAAGTACTTCATCCCAAGCGGCCGCTGCATACAGGCAATAAACTATAAGCATAGCGGTGGCGGGTATAAAGAACGCATTGCCGACTCGCTTACCCATGTGTTCTATACGAAGAACGGGCGTGAGGTGCGCGACGGCGGAGGCATCAAACCCGATGTGGAGATAAAGCCAGACACGCTGCCTAACATTGCCATTTACCTGGATCGTCTTGACACGACAGAGGTGATGCTTGACTATGTGGTGGAATACATTGCCAAGCACCCGACCATTGCTGCGCCAAGCGAGTTCCATCTGTCGGATGCTGATTTCGAGGAGTTCAAGCAGCGTGTGGTGAAGAGCGGCTTTACATACGACCCCGTAAGCGAGAAACTGCTCGACGACCTGGTGAAGACAGCGAAGTTTGAAGGCTATTATGAGGATGCCAAGCAGGAGTTTGACAATCTGAAAGCAAAGCTTAGGCACGACGTGGCGCGCGACCTCGACCGCAATAAGCAGACCATTTGCGAGATAATAGAGAACGATATCATATCGGCATACTACTATCAGCGCGGTGCCATTGAGGCGGCGCTTACCTACGACAAACAACTGCTTGAGGCAGAGCGACTGCTTGCTAATCCGGAAGAATATAACAAATTGCTGAAGAAGTAAAAACATCATATAGAGATATTTATGCAGAAAAACTGCAAAATATTTGCGTGATTTAGGAAATTGTTGTAATTTTGCAGCGTTCGGTGGAATGAGGGACTTCTCGCAAGTCCCTCATTTTTCATTATTTATTGATATTTAGATGATAGACAAGAACCTAATCAAGACTTTGGCGGAAGAGTGGTTGCAGGGCAACGACTACTTCCTTGTAGATGTTAACATCAGTGCCGACGGGCGTATTGTGGTGGAAATAGACCATGCCGACGGTGTGTGGATTGAAGACTGCGCAGAGTTGAGCCGCTTTGTTCAGGAACGTGTAGGCGAAGAATTGGACAGCTATGAACTGGAGGTGGGCTCTGCTGGTATCGGACAGCCGTTCAAGGTTCAGCAGCAATATCTCAACCATGTAGGCAAGGAGGTTGAGGTGCTGGCATCTGACGGAAAGAAGGTGCAGGGAGTGCTGAAGCAGGTTGACGGCGAAGACTTTGTCGTTACCGTAAAGGAAAAGCAGAAGGTGGAAGGCAAGAAACGCCCTGTTATAGTCGATGTTGACAAGCAGTTTAACATGAATAATATAAAATATACAAAATACTTATTAAGTTTCAAGTAAAGCTATGGCAGCAAAGAAAGAATCGACAAGTATCAGCATGATTGATACTTTCAAGGAATTCAAGGAAACTAAAAATATAGACCGCACCACATTGGTAAGCGTTCTGGAAGAGAGTTTCCGTAACGTGATAACCAAGATTTTTGGCAGCGACGAGAATTTCGACGTAATCGTAAACCCTGACAAGGGTGACTTTGAAATCCATCGCAACCGTATTGTTGTGGCTGACGGTGAAGTGCAGGATGAGAACAAGGAGATTTCACTGACTGACGCTCAGAAGATAGAACCTGACTATGAAATCGGTGAGGAGGTGAGCGAGGAGGTTAACTTCAGCAAGTTTGGTCGCCGCGCAATCCTTAACCTTCGTCAGACTTTGGCTTCAAAGATTCTTGAATTGGAGCACGACTCACTCTACAATAAGTACAAGGATCGTGTTGGTCAGATTGTGAGTGGTGAGGTTTACCAGATGTGGAAGCGCGAGGTGCTGCTCATCGATGATGAGGGTAATGAACTGCATCTTCCAAAGAACGAGCAGATACCGTCAGACAACTATCATAAGGGTGAGACTGTTCGTGCCATTGTGTTGCGTGTTGACAACGAGAACAACAACCCGCGTATCATACTGAGCCGTACAAGTCCGCTGTTCCTGGAGCGTCTGCTCGAGGCTGAAGTGCCTGAAATCAATGATGGACTTATCACCATCAAGCGCATTGCCCGCATGCCAGGTGAGCGAGCCAAGGTGGCTGTTGAAAGCTACGATGAGCGTATCGACCCCGTTGGCGCATGTGTGGGTGTGAAGGGAAGCCGTGTGCATGGCATCGTTCGTGAGTTGTGCAATGAGAATATCGATGTAATCAACTACTCAAGCAATGTACAGCTGTTCATCCAGCGTGCGCTAAGTCCGGCGAGAGTGTCAAGCATCACCCTCGACCCAGAAAACCACAAGGCAGAGGTTTATCTGCAGCCAGAAGAGGTTTCGCTGGCAATCGGACGTAGCGGTATGAACATCAAGTTGGCATCAATGCTTACTGACTTTACTATCGACGTTTACCGTGTGGTTAGCGAGAGCGAGGCAGACGAGGATATCTACCTCGATGAGTTCTCAGACGAAATTGACCAGTGGGTAATCGATGCAGTCAAGGCACTTGGCATGGACACAGCAAAGGCAGTGCTCAACGCTCCGCGTGAAATGCTTATCGAAAAGGCCGACCTTGAAGAGGAGACCGTTGACCACATGCTTGACGTACTGCGTGCAGAGTTTGAGTAATACTCCTCTAAGTGTGCAATGCTAATCAATTCGAAATTCGTAATAAAAAAATTATAATTGTTTATAAATGGGCATCAGATTAAATAAAGTATTAACAGAATTGAATATAGGACTTCAAACGGCAGTTGATTTCCTGAAAAACAACAAGAACTTGGGCGAGATAAGAGACGACGCCAACCTCAGTACCAAGATTTCTGACGAGCAGTATGCCGCCTTGAAGAGAAGTTTCCAAGGTGATAAGGAAGTCAAGAATGAGGCAGAGAAGATATTTGCCAAGAAGGCAAAGGAGAAGAAGCCAGAAAAGAAGGTCGTGAAGGCTGAAAGCGAGCAGGAGAAGCGTCAGCAGTTCAAACCATTAGGTAAAATCGACCTTGATAGCATTGGCAAGAAACCTGCATCCTCTGTTGCCCCAGAAAAGCCGGAACCAAAGGCTGCTGCCGAGAGCCTGGAGACGGTGAAGGAGGAAGTTAAGAAGGTTGTTGTTGAAAAACAGCCAGAGGTTAAGCCGGTGGTTGAACCAAAACCGGTGGTTGAACCAAAACCTGTTGCGCCAGCACCTCAAAAACCAGCACCAAAGCCAGAGGTAAAGCCTGAAGTAAAGGCTGAACCTAAGGTTGAGGCACCTAAGCAGGAACCTAAACCGGTTGAAGAACCAAAGGTATTCACACTACGTAGTGAGACAAAGATGGCTCCAAAGGTTAATGTGCTTGGTAAGATTGACCTTGACTCGCTCAATCAGAGCACTCGTCCTAAGAAGAAATCTAAGGAAGAGCGCAAGAAGGAACGCGAGGAAAAGGCAGCGCAGATGCACGGCAGCGGCGAGCGCAAGAAGCGTGTGCGCATCGGCAAGGAGCGTGTTGACATTGAGGCTGCTGCCAGTCAGCAGGGAAATGGCAAGAAGAACAAGAACAAAGGCAATAACAACAACCAGTCAGGCGGACAACGCAACGAAAACCAACAGGGTGGCGGCAAGAAGAACAAGAAGAATCGTCAGCAGCCAAAGCCACTGGAAGTGAATGAAGAAGACGTAGCACGCCAGGTAAAAGAGACTCTCGCACGTCTTACTGCAAAGAATCAGAACAAGAAGGGTGCTAAGTATCGCCGTGAGAAGCGTGATGCTGTTCAGGAGCGCCTGAATGAAGAATTGCAGGAACAGGCAGCAGAGAGCAAGGTGCTCAAGCTCACAGAGTTTGTTACCGTAAGCGAGCTCGCTACGATGATGGACGTTCCTGTTACCAAGGTTATCGGAACTTGTATGAGCGTAGGCATCATGGTATCTATCAACCAGCGTCTGGATGCAGAGACCATCAATATCGTTGCCGATGAGTTCGGTTTCAAGACAGAATATGTTAGTGCTGAGGTTAGCGAAGCAATTCAGGAAGAGGCCGACGATGAAAACGACCTTCTGTCACGTGCTCCTATCGTTACGGTGATGGGACATGTTGACCACGGTAAGACATCGTTGCTCGACCATATCCGCAACACCAACGTTATTGCAGGTGAGGCTGGTGGTATCACACAGCACATCGGTGCCTATAACGTGAAGCTGAAGGATGGTCGTCGTATCACATTCCTCGATACTCCAGGACACGAGGCGTTTACCGCTATGCGTGCACGTGGTACTCAGGTTACTGACATCGCCATCATCATTATCTCTGCCGACGATAGCGTCATGCCTACAACCAAGGAGGCTATCGCACATGCACAGGCAGCTAACGTTCCTATGGTATTTGCAATCAACAAGATAGACAAACCAGGTGCAAACCCCGACAAGATACGTGAGGACCTGGCGCAGATGAACCTTCTCGTAGAAGAGTGGGGCGGCAAGTACCAGTGTCAGGAAATTTCAGCCAAGAAGGGTATCGGTGTAGATGACCTGCTTGAAAAGGTACTGCTCGAAGCAGAGATGCTTGACCTTAAGGCTAATCCTAACCGTAAGGCTACCGGTTCTGTTATCGAGGCATCTCTCGACAAGGGTCGTGGCTATGTGGCAACAATGCTTGTTAGCAACGGTACGCTGAAGATGGGCGATTATGTAGTGGCAGGTACAAGTTACGGACGTATAAAGGCTATCTTCAATGAGCGTAATCAGCGCATGGACAATGTGCGTCCGGCAGAACCGGCTATCATTCTCGGTCTTAACGGTGCTCCAAGTGCCGGCGACTCTTTCCATGTCATGGAAACAGAGCAGGAGGCAAGAGACATCGCCAACAAGCGTCTGCAACTGCAGCGTGAGCAGAGTCTGCGCACTACCAAGGTTATTGGTCTTGAGGAGATTGCTCATCGTATTGCCCTTGGCGAGTTCCATGTGCTCAACCTTATTGTCAAGGCCGACACACAGGGTTCTGTCGAGGCTCTCTCAGACTCATTCATCAAGATGTCAACAGAGAAGATTCAGGTGAATGTGATTCAGGGTGCTGTAGGCCAGATTTCAGAGAACGACGTCATGCTCGCTTCTGCCGCAGAAAACTCTATCATCATCGGCTTTAATGTACGTCCTTCTGCTGCGGCAAAGAAGGCGGCAGAGCAGCATGGAGTGGAAATCAATACCTATTCAATCATCTACGATGCCATTGAAGACCTCCGTTCTACCATGGAGGGTATGCTCGACAAGGTTAAGAAAGAGGTTGTTACTGGACAGGTTGAGGTTCGCGAGGTTTACAAGATATCTAAGGTCGGCACTGTTGCAGGTGCTATGGTTACCGAAGGAAAGGTTCACCGTACAGACAAGGCTCGCTTGGTACGCGACGGCATCGTTGTTCATACAGGTGCCATCAATGCCCTCAAGCGCTATAAGGACGATGTCAAGGAGGTTGCAACCAACTTCGAGTGCGGTATCAGTCTTGTCAACTTCAACGATATCCAGCAGGGTGACATTATTGAGACATTCATGGAGATTGAGATTCAGCAGACGCTGTAATCTATTCTGCAGGATACACATAAACAAAGAAGAGTACACAGGCGAAAGTCTTGTGTACTCTTTTTCTTTGGCAGTTATATAAATAATGTGTAATAATCTGATTTTTGCTGTAAATATTTGTCTATCGGTTGTTTATTTATTAATTTTGCACTCCGTTAGAATGTGTGCATACGCATTCTGGCATTAACTTATCAAGATGGAGAACAAGGACAATAAAAATGAGTATGTAAAGAAGGTGGCCGAAAAGAAATATGAGTTCGGCTTTACAACCGATGTGCATACCGAGATAATAGATAAAGGACTGAACGAGGACGTGGTACGTCTTATCTCGGCCAAGAAGGGCGAACCGGAGTGGATGCTCGACTTCCGCTTGACAGCTTTCCGCCATTGGCTGACGATGAAGCAGCCCGAATGGGGGCATCTGCAGATGCCTGGCATCGACTATCAGGCAATCTCGTATTACGCCGACCCGATGGTACAGAACAAGAAGTCGGAGAAAAAGGAGATCGACCCGGAACTGATGAAGACGTTCGACAAACTTGGCATACCGCTTGAGGAACGCTTGGCGCTGAGCGGCGTGGCTGTAGATGCCATCATGGACTCTGTTTCGGTGAAGACCACTTTTACCGAGAAACTTGCAGAAATGGGCATAATCTTCTGTTCTATAGGAGAGGCTATCCAGAAACATCCCGAACTCGTCAGGGAATATCTCGGTTCTGTTGTCCCATACCGTGACAACTTCTTTGCTGCCCTCAACTGTGCCGTGTTCAGCGACGGCTCGTTTGTTTACATACCAAAGGGTGTCCGTTGTCCGATGGAACTAAGTTCATATTTCCGTATCAATGCCCGCAACACAGGACAGTTTGAGCGCACACTCATCATTGCCGACGACGATTCGTACGTTTCATATCTTGAAGGCTGTACGGCACCGATGCGCGACGAGAACCAGTTGCACGCCGCTATCGTTGAGATTGTGGTTAAAGATAATGCCGAAGTGAAATATTCTACGGTGCAGAACTGGTATCCTGGCGATGAGAACGGCAAGGGCGGTGTGCTGAACCTCGTTACAAAGCGTGGCGAGCTGCGCGGAGTAAACAGTAAGTTGTCATGGACACAGGTGGAGACAGGTAGTGCCATAACATGGAAATACCCGTCGTGCGTGCTCCGTGGCGACAACTCTGTGGCTGAGTTCTATAGCGTGGCTGTAACAAACCATTACCAGCAGGCGGATACGGGTACGAAGATGATACACATGGGCAAGAACACCAAGAGTACCATCATATCTAAGGGTATATCGGCTGGCAAGAGTCAGAACTCATACCGCGGTTTGGTTCGCTGCACCCGCAATGCCGACAATGCCCGCAACTATAGTTCGTGCGACAGTTTGCTGCTTGGCAGCGAATGCGGTGCGCACACATTCCCATATATGGATATCCATAACGATACTGCCATTATTGAGCACGAGGCAACAACCAGCAAGATTAGCGAAGACCAACTGTTCTACTGCAACCAGCGAGGCATACCAATGGAGCAAGCCATCGGACTTATTGTCAACGGCTATGCCAAGGATGTGCTCAACAAACTGCCAATGGAATTTGCCGTAGAAGCCCGCAACCTGCTTGCCGTGACTTTGGAAGATACGGTGGGGTGATGTGAATTATGAATTATGAATTTTGAATTACGAATTAAGCATTACGAATTAAGCATTATATATGTTAGAAGTTAAAAACCTGCATGCCAATATCGGCGAAAAGGAGATATTGAAAGGAATAAATCTTACCATCAAGGCTGGTGAGACACATGCCATCCTCGGGCCAAACGGTTCGGGCAAGTCAACCCTCAGTGCCGTATTGGTAGGCAATCCGTTGTTCGAGGTAACAGAAGGTACTGCCACTTTCAACGGCAAAGACCTGTTGGCAATGAAACCAGAGGACCGCTCACACGAAGGACTGTTCCTCTCATTCCAGTATCCTGTTGAGATTCCTGGTGTGTCGATGACCAACTTCATGAAGACCGCCATCAACGAGAAACGCAAGTACGAAGGCAAGGAACCGATAAGCGGCAGCGACTTCATCAAGTTGATGAAGGAGAAGCGCAAGATAGTAGAACTTGATGCCAAACTGGCTAACCGCAGCGTGAACGAAGGTTTTAGCGGCGGTGAGAAGAAGCGCAACGAGATATTCCAGATGGCAATGCTCGAACCGAAACTGTCGATTCTCGATGAGACCGACTCTGGTCTTGATGTTGATGCCTTGCGCATTGTTGCCGAAGGCGTTAACAAGCTGAAGACACCGGCAACCAGTACCATTGTCATCACCCACTATCAGCGTCTGCTCGACATATTGAAACCAGATGTTGTGCACGTATTGTACAAGGGTCGCATAGTAAGAACGGGCGGTCCTGAGTTGGCTAAAGAGATAGAAGAAAAAGGTTTCGACTGGATAAAGGCAGAGATAGATGAATAGCAGCAACCAATACACAGACCTCTACGAGCAGACGCGTGACATGATTTTCCGTCACAGTGCCCAACCGATGAATGCTGTGCGCGATGAGGCTTTTGAAGACTTCAAGCGCATAGGATTGCCTAATCGTAAGGTCGAGAAGTATAAGTACACCGATATAAGCAAGCTCTTTGAACCTGACTACGGTGTGAATCTCAATCGTCTTGAGATACCTGTTGACCCATACGAGGCTTTCAAGTGCGATGTCCCGAACCTGAGCACGTCGCTCTATTTCGTGGTTAACGATGCTTTCTATACTAAAGCCTTGCCAAAGAGTCATCTGCCAGAGGGTGTTGTAGTGAGTTCTTTGGCGGCAGTAGCTTCAGAAAACCCCGATTTCATCGCAAAATACTATGCTCAGTTGGCAAAAACCGCTGACGATGGAGTTAATGCTCTTAACACGATGCTTGCACAAGATGGCCTGTATGTCTATGTGCCTAAGAACGTGAAGGTTGACCGTGCCATACAGATAATCAATATCTTGCGCTCTGACGTCGATATGATGGTAAACCGTCGTGTGCTTATAGTGGTAGAAGAAGGGGCGGAGATAAAGTTGCTTTTCTGTGATCACTCTGCTGACGACTGCAACTTCTTGGCTACTCAGGTTATAGAGGCATACGTTGGTGACAATGCTTCGCTTGACTTATATTGTCTTGAAGAGACTCATGCTAAGAACGTGCGTGTCAGCAATTTATACATTAATCAGAATGCGAATAGCCGTGTCAATCATAATGTCATTACACTTCACAACGGCATTACCCGCAACACCACCACACTGACGTTCTGTGGTGAGGGGGCAGAGTGTGTGCTTAACGGTTGTGTCATTGCAGATAAGAAGCAGCATGTGGATAATCATACCGTGATAGACCACAAGGTGGCTCATTGCACAAGTAAGGAACTGTATAAATATGTGCTTGATGGTGAGGCTACGGGTGCCTTTGCCGGAAGAGTGGTTGTTCGCAAGGGTGCACAGAAGACAATATCTGAGGAGCGCAACCAGAATCTCTGCATCACCAAGGAGGCGCGAATGTACACCCAACCGATGCTTGAGATATATGCCGACGACGTGAAATGTGCCCACGGTTCTACCGTTGGCCAGCTCAACGATGCCGCTCTGTTCTATATGCAGCAGCGAGGCATATCGCAGAAAGAAGCGAAACTGTTGCTTGAGTTTGCATTCATAAACGAAGTGGTTGACACAATTCAGCTGGCACCGCTTCGCGACCGCCTGCATCATCTGGTAGAAAAACGTTTCCGCGGCGAATTGAGCAAGTGCGTGGGATGTAAGCTTTGCAGGTAAAGCCCCCTCCTGGCCTCCCCCTTGGGGGAGGGATTGGATGAGAGATTGGAACCACGAATTGCACTAATTATACTAATTAAGGCAATCACTCATCAACACAATGAAATAAATAATTCGATTAATTCGTGTTATTCGTTGTTTTAAAAATAATAATTAATTCGCAGTTCAGCTTGTCAACAAGTATGTTCGATATAAATAAAATACGTCAAGATTTTCCCATTCTATCGAGAAAAGTGTATGAAAAACCCCTTGTCTATCTCGATAATGCGGCTACGACGCAGAAACCCCTCTGTGTGCTTGATGCCATGCGCGACGAGTATCTCAACGTAAATGCCAATGTGCATCGTGGCGTTCACTATCTGTCGCAACAGGCAACCGACCTACATGAAGCATCGCGCGAGAAGGTGCGCAGCTTTATCAATGCCGGTTGCACGAGTGAGATAATCTTCACCCGTGGCACTACAGAAGCCTTGAATCTGGTCGTTTCATCGTTCTGCGAAGAGTTTATGCAGGAGGGTGATGAGGTGATTGTGTCTGTTATGGAGCACCATAGCAATATCGTTCCGTGGCAGTTGCAAGCAGCCAAGCGAGGCATTTGCATCCGCGTCATTCCTATGAGTGACAAGGGTGAACTGGATATTGAAGAATTCAAGAAACTGTTTACTGATAAGACAAGGATAGTTAGTGTAGCCCATGTTAGTAATGTTCTTGGAACAGTCAATCCCGTAGAAGAAATAATCAGAATATCCCACGACCATGGTGTTCCTGTTATCGTTGACGGTGCTCAGAGTACTCCTCACTTTAAGGTTGACGTCCAGGCGATGGATTGCGACTTTTTCGCATTTAGCGGACATAAGATGTACGGACCAACTGGTGTTGGTGTTCTCTACGGCAAGGAAGAGTGGCTTGACCGCCTGCCGCCATATCAGGGAGGAGGCGAGATGATAGAAAGCGTAAGTTTTGAGAAGACCGTTTTCGAGCGTTTGCCTTTCAAGTTTGAGGCCGGCACCCCCGACTATGTAGCCACTCACGGATTGGCCACTGCCATCGATTACATGCTCAATATAGGCATGGACAACATCTCTGCACACGAGCAAATGCTCACGAAATACTGTATGGAGCAGTTGAAAACCATCGATGGAATGAGGATTTTTGGCGAGTCAGAGCATAAAGATGCCGTTGTGTCGTTCCTGGTTGGCGACATTCATCATCTTGACATGGGTACGTTGCTCGACCGCCTTGGCATAGCTGTCCGTACTGGTCATCATTGCGCACAACCACTTATGGATCGCCTTGCCATTCAGGGCACGGTGCGTGCATCATTCTCTTTCTATAACACAAAAGAAGAGGTAGATGCTCTTGTTGCAGGCGTCCGTCGTGTCAGTCAGATGTTCTGATGCTTGCATTTTTTTACAGTTTTCCAATAAGGTGCTTTTTGCATTGCAATTAGCACCTCGTTGTATTGCAATTAGCACCTCGTTATGAAGCAATTTGGTGCTTATTGCAAGAACAGGACGACATGAGGAATTTAGACAGGAGTACTTTCTTTATAGGAGTTCAGGAGTTGCACACCATCTGCACTCATCTGCACACCATCTGCACGTTTGTAACTTGTTGATATTCAAGACTCCCGTTCAAAAGTTCAGATGTTCAGATTTTTTTTAAATTTAGTAGGGTGTAGTAAATAATGACAGAAATTACTATAATACCCGAACACCGCCCTGTTTTCTGTCGATGCTTTATTCAGATGTTCTGATGCCGCTGTTCTTGCATTGCAATAATGCGGTAATTAGCCATATAAGACATATTATTCTTAGATAAACAGAACATTCTATTGGGAATACTGTCATGAAGAATGCTGACTGTGCATTCATTATCAGAAGGGTTTGCTTGTTGTTCAGTTTCTCGCCAACCAAAGAAGAGTAGTAGGCACTGATGTGTGTAACTGTGTTGTTACACATTGATACAGTCTTTTTCCAGATGTTTGACAGGTTGATAGCAGATGTTGCATTGTTCTGAAGAGCCATTTCCTTTTTCATATCAGTAAGTTTTTATTGTTATTATTTATCGTTTACAGTGCAAAGGAACCCCTTTTCTGTGCACTAATAGTTCAATTAATTATTTTCTTTGTTAATAACAATTAAATATTAACATCCGTTCACATATTTGTCATGCTCTTGCCTATTGTTCCGCTTTCTTCATCCTCAATTATCTATACATATAAAATAATGTGTAGAAGCTTGCGACAGGTAAAAAATTAATATTATCTTTGTAGTGAAATAACGATATTATGCTTGCAAGTAATTATTACGAAGGAAAGGTAGAAGCCGGTTGCGATGAAGCCGGGCGCGGTTGTTTGGCGGGCAGTGTTTATGCTGCAGCGGTGATATTCCCCGATGGTTATACTAATGAGGAGTTGAATGATTCTAAGCAGTTGACTGACAAGCGCCGAAAACAGTTGCGTGAGATAATAGAACGTGACGCCTTGGCATGGGCTGTTGGCATTGTAACACCCGAAGAAATCGACAATATTAATATCCTCAATGCCAGCATATTGGCCATGCATCGCGCTCTTGACCAGTTGTCGGTGCGTCCGGAGGCAATTATTGTTGACGGTAACAGGTTTAAACCCTACAAAGGTTTGCCCCATACAACCATTGTGAAAGGCGACGGCAAATATCTGTCCATAGCGGCGGCCAGCATCCTGGCAAAGACCTATCGTGACGATTATATGGATGCACTTGCTGCAGAGTATCCACATTACGACTGGATTAGCAACAAGGGGTATCCTACAAAGAAGCACCGACAGGCTATCAAGGAGCACGGAATTAGTCCATTTCATCGCAAAAGCTTTAATCTGCTCGGCGATGGTCAGTTGAGTTTGTTTGGTGATGAATGATATAATACTTTTTTACTATGCGACATAATCAGTTGGATCGCGAGCTGGCACTGATGCTCTTGATGACGGAAAACAGGGAATATACCGTTCAGCAGATGTGCGACCGACTTGGAATATCCAAGCGCTCATTATACTACTATCTTGATTTTTTCCGTACCAATGGCTTTATTGTGGAGAAGCATGGCACGTCGTATAGTCTCGACAGGAAATCGCCATTCTTTGAAAAACTCTTCAAATTAGTCCATTTCACCGAAGACGAGGCATTGTCGATGCGCAGAATACTTGACAAGGTGAGTGACAATAATGTTCAGGTACAGCATTTGCGACAAAAACTCAATCGCTTTTATGATTTGGATATTCTTGATGACATCCATGTGCGTGAGCAGACGGCAGCCAATATCTCAGCTCTTTATGATGCAATAAAATACAGGCAGAAAGCAATTCTGAGAAATTATTCATCGCCTCATAGCAATACCGTTTCCAACAGAGTGGTGGAGCCGTTTATGTTCTTGAATGGCAACAACGAGATAAGATGCTATGAACTGACAACAGGCATGAACAAGACGTTTAAGTTGTCGCGTATGGAGTCGGTGCAGTTGCTTTCCGAGAACTGGGAGCATACCTCTAAGCACAAGCGCATATATACCGATGCCTTTATGTTCAGTGGAGAAGAGCGTCTTCCTGTGTCTATAAGATTGAATCGTCTTGCTTACAACCTGCTTATAGAAGAGTATCCCCAAACCATGGATGGGATAACCAAGGATGAAGACGATCAGCATTGGACACTTCGGATAGAGGTGTCCAACTATCTTGGCATTTCAAGATTCGTGTTGGGACTCTATGATTCGGTTCAAGTGCTTGGTGATGAGCGTTTTGTGGATTTTATTGAAAGTAAGATACAGGAGATGAGCAAAAAAAATGAGAGGCAGTGATTCGCTGCCTCTCAGTCGTTTATAGTTAGTTTTCGATTAGAAGATTCTTCCGCGGAGACTGAATTTCAATACCGGATAAACAGTAATCTTGTCGATGATGTCAGCGATGTCGTTTGCTGTTTCATCCTGTGACACTGCAGATTTCACGTCGAAGTCCTCTACGTCAGTATAAATCTCTGGCTTTCCATGAATCTGCACACCAAGTTCCAGACGCATGCCGATGCGGTTCTTTGGTACCAGACGACCGAAGCCAAGGCCGAAATATGGGCGGAAGTTCTTAACCTTGATACCGCCTTCTGCTCTACCGTCCTTGTTGATTGGAATACGGTTGTCTTCCCAGATGTCAATATACATTTCGTTGTTATACTGCTTGCCTAATGCCTCTATCTTGTCGATATAGTTTTTTGCATCTTCGCTATAGCCATCAACTTTAATCAGTTTATCGCCGCCAAACGAAGCACCGGCAGTAATGAAGAAAGAACTTGAGTTAGGGAAAGGATAGCAGTCAATCTTGACGTCAAATGTTGTACGCTTTGCTGATGCTTCTGCGTCAAGCATGATATCGTTGGTTGGTATTCCGATATTCTCGATTACATCAAGGCCGCTGATATCAAACTCCTCCTCAATAGAAATATCAGGCATAACATTAACGCCAAAACGTGCAGAAAAATACTTGTTAAAACTTGTTGATACGTCAATGCCAATACCTTCTGTACCTGCACCGACACCGAGTGCCCAACGATTTCCGAATCTGTAGAAATTCTGGCCTTGTGCCAAGGCTTCGCTTGCTATTGACAATATAGCAACGATAGTAATAAGGATTCTCTTCATAACTTTAATTTACATTTATTCGTAGTTAACTAATTTTTGCAAAAATAATCAATAAATTTGTTAACACCAAATAAAAAGGTAAAAATATACAGCAGTAAATGTGTTTTTAGTTTTGTGTTCCGAAGTGCTTCAGTGTCTTGAATATCCTTGACTTTAGAATTGCTATCTCTTCATCGTTCAGCAGAGTGCAGTTGTCAAGGTTCTGAAGTATGTGGATGGCCTTATTGAATGCCGTGCTGATAGAATCTGTCTTGCTTCTGCTACACTCCTCCCAATGTTGCTCGTATTCCGAACAACCGTCAAGGGCATAGCGTATGAAGTCGTCGTCTCGCAGATAGTCTTCAACCCTATTATACATAATAGCCTTTCTCATCCGTCGGTATTTTTTCTAATAGACGGATGTAAGCTGTTGTTGTAATCAAAAAGAGATGATTATTGTGCGGCTTCGCGCAATTTTATCATTCCGCGGTGCATAAGATTGCGCACGGAGTGGTAGTTCATGTTCATTATCTCGCAAATCTCTTCATATTTGCGTTCCTCCAGATAATACAATGTTATGGCTTGGCGTTGGCGGCGTGTCAGGTTATTCATCAGTTCTGCCACCCGCTCATTTATGAGTGAGATATTCTCGTTTGCGATGTAGTCGTGTTCTATGTCTGTGGCTGAGCGTCTGTAGTCACATTCATCAAAATCAATGTCGCTTGTGAATGTGTTATGTCTGAACTCGTCGTAAAGGCGGTTTTTCAGTGATATAATGGCATACGAGGCAAAGTTGTCAATCATGTTGTTCTCTTCACGCTTGGCATGAACTTTCACAAACACATCATGAATACAGTCTTTCAGCAACTCCTCGTCATTGGTAATCTTAATGCCGTAATTATACAATATGTTCACGTACATATTATATAATTCAGAAAAGGCATTGTCGTCACCGTCGTAGAATGCAGCAACGAGACTTGCTGTCTTGCATTTCAGATTGTTAATCGCCATTTTTAGTAATAGGTTTGTTAAGTCTTAGAGTTATTACGTTTGCAAATATACACAAAACTTTTTTAGTGCGATTGAAAAAATAAATAAAAAAATGGGAAAAATCGGTATTTCCCGATTCTTCCCATTTGAAATGTTAGTTTTTTCTTAACCAGTAAATGCCTTTGCCTCTTAGCTTTTCGCCAGATTTCAGTTTGCCAGATTTCTTCGTTTTACCGGTTTTGTTATCCACCTTATATATAATATAGGTTGTCGGTTTGTTTCCTGACGGTACTTCAAACTCATCTTCATTCTGCTTGTATATCAGCATTCCGTTCTCTCCGTCAAGCGAATATGAACCGTCGGAAATGCCATTTTTCTGCGGTTTCATCGATGTGATGGCCGTTTTCAACTCGTTGTCGGCAATAGTCAATGAAGGACATGAACCGCCTGCCATCAGCACAGACCATGCGTTTTCCGGATATTTCTGGGCGTAATATACAACAGCCTTGTCTGGATGCTTTGTTGTATATTCGCTAACGCTCTTATAAACATCCTCAAAACGTGGCGAACCGTATTTTATCTTGCGCATATACTGGCGTGGCGCCATGTTAACGCCACCCTCAGGAGCATACAGTCCTTTGTTGTGGTAGAACCATTGTTCTATACAGATAATGTCAACCACCTTGCTGCGCACTGGATCTGCAAGTATGGCATCCTGAACATCTTTGTTTACTGCCAGCGACACAAACACTTGTCTGCCCTTTTCTTTCTCCCATTCGCTGATGCAGTCGAGCCAGAACTGAACGAAATGCAGCGGTCCTGTGAACTCCTCGCCGATAGAATGGATAATGTTTCCTTCTGTCCACAACTGGTCGAGTGTCATACGGATATATCCGCGATGCAATTCTTTTAACCGCTCATTACTGATGTCATAGAACTGATGAGCAGTAAATATTCGCTTGTCGCCACTGAAATTCACTGGTTCAAGGAATGGAGTGCTGTTTATATTGTTGGCTGTTCGCCATGGACAGTCAACCCAGTGTGCACCAGCCTCCAGTATGTTATGCTGGAAATAGTGCTGGTTTATTACCCAAATGCCCTCTGATTTTCCTTTGTAAGCAAACTCCTTTATTCTGCCGAAGTACCATTTGTTTGGCTTAGTCAGGTCATACTTGCTTAGCCCGTCCCATGCCTTGCCCAGTCCGCTGCGTGCAAAAGGCTGCTCATAGAATGGTGCCCACACGTCACCGTCCTTGCGGCGCACGCGCTCATGGTCGTCACGTCGGCGGTCGTACCAAAGTCCGTAATTCTGGTTGAACATTATCTCACCGTTTTCCTTCATGTATGCAATGACAGAATCAATGCGGTCGGTCAATCCTGTTCCTTCATTGTCGGGCACGAAGCGAGTGATTGCCGGTTTTGCCTTTGCCATTTCCGATGGGCGCAACCTGCCGTTCCACCAAGGTGTGTTTATTCTGCCGCCTATAGCCAAGGCACTTTGGTTTGTAAGTTTGCCTTCATTTATTCCATAAACAAAACTCCTTGCCTCTTTTTTAAACTTTGAAGCCAAATAACCTTCAAAATCATTAAAGTCTTTTATGTTCTTTGAATCTACTGATTCTATGGATGGCGCTGCGTCTATCCACTGCTCCAGAGTTTGTCTTGGTGCAAGTGCTTCTTGTGCCATCTGCATTGCCTGTTCTATTGTCGGACTGCTTGTCGCTGCAGTACTGCGCACCATGACGCGGCACTGTTCGTCAACGTTCTTGTTCAGTCGCTTTGCCAACTGCTGCTGATACAGGCTCCATGGCTTCACATGCTCGTTTACCATCGTGTATTCGCTGTCGCCATGGCATTGTGCCCAACAACCATGAGCAATGTTTTTGCCGTTTTCATCGGGATTAGAACAGTATATTCCTGCAGCAGAACATTGCCACAGCGTACTGTTAGCAGTATTCCATCCTGCACCCTGGCGCTCTAAGCCGAGATTAGTAAACATAATGTCGTGACCATCGATATTGACACAATCGAACAGCACGCCTGCAGCCCACGAAGATACAGGACCGCTAAAACCAAACGACTCCTTACTGTCGCACTGGACAAAAGCATTTGGACCGGCAGCACAGATGCCTACGGCAAAGTCGTGAATGCCGTGCTCTGAATAGCAACGCTGGAACAGAGTCTTCTGACCTAACGTGTAGAATGTGCGGCGGCGCATACCTCCAATCTCAGATACCGGTTCGTATGACTTACAGTCCTCTACCGTAACCTGTTCGCTGCTTTCCTTCACAACAACAGCGCTTCCTGCAAAGTGGCGGAAGTTGACCAGGCGTATCCAGCAGTTGCGTGCGTTGGCAATATAGATGCCATCCCAACAGTGGTCTTCATCCATTGGCAAGGAACGGTCGTAGTCTGACTCAACGGTCAACTGCTCCACGCCAGATTCGCACACCCTGCCGTTCCAAGTATATTTCATCATCTTGGCACCGCCCCAACGCTTCTCAATGGCTGTGGTCAGCGGAGCGTCCAGTTCGATGGAATCGGCAGAAATGCTCAATATCTGGCGATTCCAACGTATATCAATCTCTCCCGGATGCCACCCCCAGAAACCCAGTTCCTTGCCACCGCCAAACGATTGGCAGTTGAGCGACTCTATCCACTCCTTTGTTGACGGGCGAACGATAACTATCTCGTCGCCTTGTTTCAGGTCTTTACCATGCAAAGGCAGTTTTATGCTTCCCGCCTTTATCAGTTCGTCGTTGATGTCTATAGGTTCGCCATACTGTCTGTCGTCAACACCCTCGATATAAATGACTGCTCCTCTGTCCCAACCCGTCTTGCGGATAATGGTCTCATTACGGTCGGAACCTCTCAGCACCACGCCGCTTGCAGATATTCGCAAAGGCCGACTAATCTCATACAATCCTTTCGGTAGCAATACCACTCCACGCATTCCGGTCTCTTTATCGGGTGTCAGACTGCTTACATAGTCAATCGCACTCTGAATCAAATAGTAACTGTCACCTTTTGTACAAGGCAGTTTGATAACCACCTCGGCATTAGGAATCGGTTTTTCAGAACGATGATAACCACAATAAGAATAATCCATCGGAACGTTCTGTGCCGATAGGTTCAGACTAACAAGAAGGATTGTTAGTCCGAGGATTTTTTTTAGGAGTGTTGACATAACTTTTGGGGAGTATTCTATTTTAGGAGTTAAAGGGAGTTAGGAGGAAGTTAAAGGGGGTTAAAGGACCTCTCATTATGGAGAGGGGTCGGGGGACCGGAGTTCCCTTCCCTTCGGGAGGGGTTAGGGGTAGGTCTTACTTCTTTTTCTTCTTTGCCTCTATGCGCTTATACCACTCTTCGCGCTCCTTTGTAAGGTCGTAGCCGCGCTTGCTAAGATAGTTGTTTATGCGGCCCTTGTATTTGCCGAACCATCCGTGCTTCTTGTTAGAGTTCTCTGCATCCATGGCAAACTCGCGTGCCTCCTTGAGCCATGCCAGAATCTGCACCTTCTCTTCTTCTTTGAGCGATGGAATCATATCCAGTGTGGCATCGTAGGTCACCTTTACCACGTTGTATGTCATACCGTCTTTCACTGCCTCCACCTTCTCTGCTGGCAAATAACAAGACAGTGCTGACTCAAACTCAAAGTGATGCTTGTAGAGTTCTGCAGAACATTCCTTATCTGCCTCTTCTATCATAAGGTCCTTAGCCTTGCCGGTGTAAGCATCCTTTGCAGCCTTCTTCTTTGCATCGCGTACCTTATATATATCGTTAAGCAGGAAATAGCGGTTGGCAATGATGTTGCGCACACTAAGGGCTGAAGCTTCGTCTTTGATTTCCAACTTATCTACAATCTTCTGTGAACGGCCGACGATGCTCTGTACATAAGCCGAGTCCTGTCCTTCTGTGTTCAGAGCGACCCCTTGTGCTGATAACATCAGCGGGAACATAATCAATAAAAGAGAAAATAACTTTTTCATTATGCTATACATTTTATTAAGTAACGACTATGAATTAATTATTTGTTTAAACAACGAATTACACGAATTACACGAATTAAAATACTACTATTTAGCGTGACATAGCAGAAAAAATTCGTTTAATTCGTGTAATTCGTTGTCGTAATAAATCGACTACATCAACTTACCCTTCTCAGCAAGAGTGTCGTAGTTGTTGTTCAGGTTGCGCCAGTCGGTGCGTGTCTTTGTACTGATACCGTTGATATACTTCTCGATGTTTGTATATCCGTCACCGGTGCAGTCGCCATTAGCATCACTTGCGTCGTTAGGATTCAAGCCGTTAGCCTTCTCCCATTCGTCTGGCATACCGTCCTTATCTGTGTCAACATAAGGAGTACCGTTATACTCAGGATAACCGCCCATCTGGTCTGGGTGAGTGATGATACCCAACTTATAAGACTCGTTGTCCATGCGGCGATACTTGAATGTGCCTTCCTCGTTCTTTGACTTGTCGTGCAATCCCCACATGTTGGCCTTTGCCTCCTTAGCCATCTTCTTGTCGTAATATGGTTCACCGCTCCTTACTTCCTGAATGATTCTCTGGTCAACGATGTCGCGAACAGGAATGTTAGCACCAACATTGTCCAATACATGGTTGTAGGCTGCCTGTGCAGAAATGATTCTTACGTAAGGCATAGCGAAAGGCTTGTCTGTGCGCATCAACTCTGTATAACCTTCAGTACCGTCCTGTGTCTCAATCTGAATACCTCTGTTCCAGTTGTCGGCTGTAATCTCAGGATAACCTTCCATGATGTTGCCGGCAGCATAAACACGGCCATACACCTTCTTGTTGTTGCGGCTCAGTCCTGATTCTGGCTTAAGGATTCTGTGGCCTACAGTAGAAGACTTAGAGGTGGCAGGACCTGGCTTGTAGTAGTTGTTAATCATATTGAACATAGCGCTATAGTCGCCACCGTCTGATGAGCGGTGTACCCAGTTGAACACTACGTTGTTTACGAAGTTGAACACGCCGTTCCAACCGATAGACGGGTTACGTCCGGTGTTAGATGCCCAAAGGTTGCGCACGAAAGCACAGTTCTCACCGCCAAGAGTAGAACCGAAAGAGTGGTTCCATGTGTCAAGACACTTGGCAGAGATAGTGTTCTGAATAGTTACGTTTACTGTTGGCAGTTTCTCTTCCTTATAAGTCTCGCCTGGTCTGTACATGTGGCGATAGAAAGATATATTCTCGTCAAGACCCCACTCGCAAGAGCAGTGGTCAATCATAATGTTTCCTACAGGATTTCCTCCAAATGAGTCCTCACGGTTCAATACCATTGTGTCGCCGCGGCGGAAACGCATGTGGCGCACGATAACGTCGTGGGTATTGACCTGGAACGATTCCCCGGCAATGCAAATGCCATCACCAGGTGCAGTCTGGCCTGCAATTGTTATATACGGAGCGCGCACGTAGATAGGCGACTTGAGGTTGATGATACCGCAGACATTGAACACAATGATGCGGGCACCGCCCTGTTCACATGCCCAACGGAATGAGCCTGGACCGTCGTCGTTGAGGTTGGTAACGGTAAGCACCTTACCGCCGCGTCCTCCGAAAGTGTACATACCACCACCTTCAGCTCCTGGGAATGCCGGAATCAGAGCCTGTGGCAGGTCGTATGGACGTCGTGCCCATGGCACGTATGGTCTGCCCTCTGCGGCTTCTTTCATTACTATAGGCTCTGCTACAGCCCATGCTGAATCTGAATGTGCTGCCCATTCCTGCTTCATATCTGCCAGTTTCTGCTTAGCCTCCTCTGTAAGCTGTGGATACTGCGCGCTTGCTGATGCGCTTATCAGCAGGGCAGTTGCAAGTGTTAGTACGTGTTTCATTGTTTTTATTTCAATTATTAGTTATAGTCTTTTTTAAGAATAAGGAACGAAGCCCCATTGTGCCCCGTTCCTTATATTATATAGTCAACAATTACTTGTTGAAGAACTTCTTGCCGTTTACGATGATGATGCCCTTATAGCTTGCATCAACCTTCTGGCCAGAGAGGTTATAGATAACGTTGTTCTTAACTGGAGTTACAACCTCAACGTTTTCGATACCTGAAGCACCACCGCGTGTGATAACGAACTTGGTGATGAACAGGTTTGTAGAAGCAGAGTTACGAGTCATCTTGATTGTCTTGCTGCCTGCTTCTGCTGCTGTTATTTCCCAAGTGTTTGTGTTAGGTGTTGAACCGTCGTTATCCCAGTCTGCATTTTCATCATCTGAACAAATATTTACAAAAGTCTTAGTGTCTGCCCACTCTGCACCGTTCTCAAAGTAGAACATGATAGTAGCATTCTTCTCTTCGGCGTTCTTGTTGCGGTAAGCAGTGATTTCCATAATATCACCAGCCTCAAGAGCCTGATCCAAAGTAAGGAGCATGTAACCTGCATTTGCAGATGGAGCATCATTGATATTACCCTTCTTACCGTTCAGACAGATTGTATGATAACCTGCATTTGAATAGTTCAGACGGTCACCATCACCGTTCATGTATTCGATCTTACCACCCTTTTCAACTGGAGTACCTTCTGGAGACTCCCAGAAGTAGATAGCGTTAGCTGGAATCTCTGGACCTGCTGCAGCAGCTGGAGTGAACTCCCAACCGTTGAAACCGAGCTGTGTGCTCTCGCAGAATACATAGTATGTCTTGCCTGCTTCCATCTCGAATGTGATGTAGCCGAAGAATGGCTGGTTACCAGCACCGATGATATAAGGTTCAGAATCTTCGCCAGTTTCAGCATTTACCTTAGCAGCCTTGTGGATAGAGTCGATTTCCTCTGAAGAGAGATACTTCTTAACGCTTACAGAATCAGTAGCACCCTCTGGGAGAATCTTGTGGTTCTGGCCATTGATGTAACCTTCAGCCTTATAAGCTATAGGAAGAGCTGTTGCAGCGTCAACAACATAAGTTCTACGGTTACCCTTGTTCACCCAAGTGCCAATCTTGATTGTACCAGCAGTTGTAGCTGTAAACTTGTAATAAAGACCCATTTCAGGAACACCAAGGCTTCCGTCTGGTTTGTAGAATGTGTACAAAGGACGATACTTTGTGTGCTCAACACCGTTCTCGTCAACGTATGTAGCAGGAACGTCGTCTGTCATAACAACCTCTGCCTCGATAGCAGCTGCAGGGTTACCTGTACCCTGAATCCATGCCCAGTTGATGTCGCCCTGATTCTTCTGCTGCCACTTGATGTCGTTCCATGAGTTAACAGTACCATCAGGATTGATGTCAACGTGAGTCATTGTGTTGTCGCCAGCAACGTCTGGAACGTCAGCAGGTGTTGAACCGCCAACAGCCTCAACTGTTACGCTGGCTGTCTTCATAACTACAACAGAACCTCTTTCGTCCTTGTTTGTAGCAACATCACCATAAGAGCCATCCTCGTTCAAAGGCAGAACAGCCTTGAACTCCTCAGACAGTGTCATAGCACCAGTCTCTGCGTTGCGCTCAATGGCAACATACTTTTCCTGAGCATTAACGCTCATAGTTGCGAGTGCAACTGCAATTAAAGTAAAAATTTTCTTCATAAATTTAAATATTTAAATTGGTTATAAAAATGGTTATCATTAAAGATTCCCGTCAGAAAGACGTATTTGCGCGTCGGGTGTAACTAACCGATGCCAGTGTTTAACCTTAATTAACGCAATGATGCTTACTTGGTAATAGTTTTAGCATCTGCAAAAATAATAATATTTTTCTAAAGTAAGCATTTTTGTCTCGTTTTTTTAGGATTGTCGGGAGTTTTTTACAGATACATAGTAATAATATTGATGAGCGTCAGTAAAATCAGTCATAGTTAATTTTGCATATCCATTTATAAAAATACAAAACCGAAATGATAGTGATAAAATTTTTTTTTGTACTTTTGCACCCGAAAGCGAGGTCTGGTATAAAAGATTTTACATTTTAGATAACATTTACTGCAATCTTATGGGCGGTTTTTTCGGAACTATTTCAAAGAAAAGTTGTGCCAACGACGTGTTCTATGGCACTGATTATCATTCACATTTAGGTACTAAGCGTGCCGGTATGGTTACATTTGATCCGGAGCACGGATTCTGCAGGACAATTCATAGTCTGGAACGCGATTATTTCCGCTCTAAGTTTGAAGACGAACTGGACAAATTCATAGGCTGTCAGGGTATGGGTGTCATCAGCGACACTGACCCGCAGCCTATTATTGTTAACTCACATCTCGGTCGCTATGCCGTGGTGACGGTGGCAAAAATCAACAACCAGCGCGAGATAGCAGAAGAACTGCTTGCAGAGCGCATGCACTTCAGTGAGATGTCTGCCAACAAGATAAATCAGACAGAGTTAGTGGCGCTGCTTATCAACATGGGCGAATCGTTTGTTGACGGAATTAATAAGGTATATAACAAGATTGAAGGTTCTTGCTCTATGCTGATACTTACCGAGGACGGACTCATTGCTGCCCGCGACCTGTTGGGCCGCACTCCTATTTCTATCGGAAAGAAAGAAGATGCATACGCAGCAGCTGTGGAGACAACGTCGTTCCCAAACCTCGACTACGAGAAGGTTTACGACCTCGGTCCAGGCGAGATAGTGCGTCTGCATGCAGATGGCTATGAGGTGATGCAGGAGCCGTTCAAGTGCGAGCAGATTTGCTCTTTCCTATGGGTCTATTATGGATTCCCGTCAAGCGACTACAACGGCATAAATGTTGAGGCAGTGCGCGAGTATAACGGAAAGCTGATGGGTGAGGAAGACGACATCGAGGCAGACAGCGTGTGCGGTATTCCCGATTCAGGTGTCGGCATGGCGCTCGGTTATTCAGAGGGACGTAAGATTCCTTATGAGCGTGCCGTTACGAAATACACCCCAACATGGCCACGAAGCTTTACACCAGGCAACCAGAGCCGTCGCAGTCTGGTGGCAAAGATGAAGCTCATACCAAACAAGGCGCTGCTTGAAGGCAAGCGCGTGGTGTTCTGCGACGACTCTATTGTGCGAGGCACCCAGCTGAAAGACAATGTAAATATGTTCTTCGACTACGGAGCCAAGGAGGTGCATGCCCGCATTTCTTGTCCGCCGTTGGTCTATGGATGCCCGTTCGTGGGCTTCACCTCGCAGAAGAGTCCTATGGAACTGATTACCCGTCAGGTGATAAAGGACTTCGAGGGCGACGAGAATGCAAAGCTCGACAAGTATGCCGAGACCGACTCGCCAGAGTATAAGCGCATGGTAGAGGAGATAGCAAGACGTTTGGGACTTACCAGCTTGAAGTTCAACAAGATTGAAATGATGATAAAGTCCATCGGACTGCCAAAGTGCAGAGTCTGCACACATTGCTTCGACGGCAGCAGTTACACATGCAAGGAAGCGATAGAGAAAATCAAGAACGGAGAAATGGTTTAGTCGGAAGAAACGCACTCCGTTTGCGGACACGATAATATTTTTTGCAATTAAATACAAAAGACTGACGACATTTTCGGGTGTTTTCAGTCTTTTAATATATAAGGTATAACTATGCCTTGTTTATTAACGGTAAAACTACAACATAAAGCAATATGAAAAGACAGATAGCAACAATGTTTTTGGCTGCCGCCGCTTTCTTGGCTCAGGCACAGACAAATGTAGAAACTCAGCGTCAGTATATCAGCGGAACAGGCTGTGACGATATGGTGGAATGGGACTTTATGTGTACCGGTGGCCGCAACAGTGGCAAGTGGACAAAGATAGGAGTGCCATCGTGCTGGGAACTGCAAGGTTTTGGAACTTATCAGTACGGCATGCGCTTCTATGGCAAGGCCACTCCCGAAGGCATTGCTGACGAAAAGGGACTTTATAAGACCGAGTTCACGCTGCCTGCAGAGTGGGAAGGCAGAGAGATATATCTGGTGTTCGAGGGTTCTATGACCGACACCTATGCCACCATCAACGGTCGCAAGGCAGGAGTGGGACTACATCAGGGCGGTTTCAACCGCTTCATGCACAACGTTTCCGACCGTGTGTTCTTCGGAAAGAAAAAGAACCGCTTGGAGGTAGAGGTGAGCAAGGAGAGTGCCGACCCTCAGGTGAACATGGCTGAGCGCCGTGCTGACTTCTGGAACTTCGGCGGTATCTTCCGTCCGGTGTTCATCGTGTCAAAACCGGCGCAGAACATCCATCGCGTGGCCATCGATGCCGGCATGGACGGACGATTCAAGGCCGATTGCTATCTCAACCGTGCCGTACAGGGAGCAAAGGTGAAGGTGGATATTCTCGACAGCAAAGGCAAGAAAGCCGGTAGCAGTGAGTTTGCCGTGGCATCCGATATTGCAAAGGTTGACTTTTCTGTAAAGAGTCCTGCCCTTTGGACAGCCGAGACGCCTAATCTTTATACTGCCGTGTTCACTCTACTCGACCAGAGCGGAAAGACATTGCATGTGGAGCGTCAGAAGTTCGGTTTCCGTACAATCGAAATCCGCCAGAACGACGGTGTATATATCAACGGCAGCAAGGTAATCTTCAAAGGTGTCAACCGACATAGTTTCCGTCCAGAGACTGGTCGCACGCTGAGCAAGCAGAAGAACATCGAAGACGTGCTGCTCATTAAGAGCATGAACATGAACTCGGTTCGTCTTGGTCACTATGCCGCCGACCCAGAGTTTCTTGAGGCATGCGACTCGCTCGGTCTGTATGTAGAGAACGAGTTGCTGGGCTGGCACAAGGCTGTGCCTACCATTGTTGGTCAGAAGTTGGTAGAGTCGCTTGTTACCCGCGACGTGAATCATCCTTCAGTAATATTCTGGAGTAATGGTAATGAGGGAGGCTTCAACTACGAGCTTGAGCCATTCTTCTATAAGTTCGACCCGCAGAAGCGCGTGGTGCTCTATCCTTGGGCCAATCGCAACGGTATAGAGACTAAGCACTACCGTTCATACGGTGAGACACAGGAGTATATGCGCCAACCGGAGATATTCATGCCGACGGAGTTTTTGCATGGTCTGTATGACGGCGGACATGGTGCCGGACTGGCTGATTATTGGGAGATGATGATGGCGAACCCACGTTGTGCAGGCGGATTCCTTTGGGACCTCGCCGACCAGGGTGTGGTGCGCACCGACATGAACAATATCGTTGACTGTATGGGCAACTTCGGTGCCGACGGTATCGTTGGTCCTCACTTCGAGAAGGAAGGCTCGTTCTTTACCATTAAGGAGATTTGGAGTCCGGTGATTTGTCAACTCGTCAACTCGTCAACTTGTCAACTAAACATAAAGAACCGCTACGACTTCCTCAACCTGAACACATGCAAGTTGCGCTACCGCTATCTCGATACTCCTGCATTGGGCAACAGCGAGGTGAAGACACTGGGCGAGGGCACTGTGCAGATGCCTGACGTGAAACCATGGCAGGACGGAACGATGACAATTCCGGCAAACGACAAGGCCAAGGTGCTGGAGGTGACAGTAATCGACAAGAACGGCACGGAGGTGATGACATGGAGCTGGCCTATCAAGTGCATTAGCAAGGCAGCCTATGGCGAGAACATTGCCGATGTGAAGGCAGCCATGACCGAAAGCGACAGCAAGATTGAGGTAAAGGTGGGCAACCATACATATACCTTCTCTAAGGAGAACGGTTATCTGCAGGGAGTGAACGTTGGCGGCAAACGCATATCACTGGAGAACGGACCGCGACTGCTCGCCGTAAGACGCAGCGACCGCAGTTTCGACCAGTTCTACAATCACGATGACAAGGAGGCAGAAAAGAAGAAGACACAATACTCGCTCTATGCCGATCAGGGCAAGTTCGATAAGTTTACCACCGATGGTGCTACACTGACAGCCAACTACAAGCACGGTTCTCTGCAGCAGGTGAAGTGGACATTTGCTCAGGATGGAAGTGTGAAGATGGATTATAAGTACAACTTCGGCGGTATCGTCGATGAGATGGGACTGATGTTCGACTATCCAGAAAGCAAGGTGAAGAGCAAGTCATGGGTGGGCAACGGTCCTTACCGCGTATGGCAGAACCGTCTGCACGGTCCGCAGTTCGGTTACTGGCACAACGACTACAACGACCCGATACCGGGCGAAACCTTCGAATATCCTGAGTTCAAGGGATTCTTTGCCAACGTAGAGTGGATGCAGATAGAGACAGAAGAAGGCAAGATAGGCATCTCTGGTGTTGGTTGCAAGAACTATATCGGAGTATATCAGCCACGCGATGGTCGCGACCATTTACTATATGAGTTGCCTGAGAGCGGCATCTCTATCCTTAAGGTGATACCGGCAGTGAGAAACAAGGTGAACACCACCGACTTGAATGGTCCGTCGGCATTGCCATACCGTGCTTTCGGCGACCATACAGGAAGTGTAAAACTAACATTCGAGTAAATGAAACGCAGTGCAACCCTTTTAGTATTGTTGTGCCTGGCGCTGGGAGCGATGGCGCAGAACGAGGCAAAGCCATGGACATTCTGGTACTGGATGTATGGAGCCGTGAGCAAGGAAGGTATCAAGGCCGATGTTAAGGCCATGAAGGATGCCGGGCTTGGCGGATTCTATCTGATGCCTATTCGCGGAACAGGTGAGCGTCCAGAGTATGGCGGCAAGGCGCAGCAGCTCACTCCTGAGTTCTGGGATGTGGTGGACTATGCCATGCAGCAAGCCGATTCTGCCGATTTGCAGATGGGTATCCATATCTGCGACGGTTTTGCCCTTGCAGGTGGTCCGTGGATAACACCCGATGAGTCGATGCAACATGTGGTGTTTACCGACACGATAATCAATGGCGGCAATGTTAAGATGAGGCTCCGCCAGCCCACAACGCGCGAGAACTACTACCGCGAGATAGCTTGCTATGCCATTCCGATGAAGGACTACCAACCGGTGGGCAAGGCAAAGGTGCGCTTCTCAAAGAGTTTCACCCGCGATGCAAAAGGCGTTTATAGAGCCAACGATCCGGGATGGATACAATACGAGTATCCTACAGAGGTGACGGTGAGAAGCATAGAGATAGTGCCCAGCGGCAATAATCTGCAGTCGCAACGACTGCTTCTGCAGGTAAGCAACGACGGACAGACTTTCCGCAACGTGCGCCAGATGGAACCGCCACGCCAGGGATGGCAGAACACTGGGTTCGACTATACATATTCCATTCCAACTACTAAGGCAAAGTTCTTCCGCTTTAAGTGGACGCCGGAAGGAACAGAACCCGGTGCTGAGGACCTTGACGCTGCCAAGTGGAAGGCTAACATCAAGCTCAAGGCTATAAACCTCTATTCCTATCCGCAGATAAACGGTTGGGAAGGCAAGTCGGGAGCTGTATGGCGTCTTGCCAAGCCGACTCTGAAAGGCGATATCGATGATAAGGAGTGCTACAAGATAAAGGACATGCGCATGCTTAAGGTCGATGCCCGAGGATATATCAGTACCAAGTTGCCCGAAGGCAAATGGCGCATTTTGCGCATGGGCCACACCACTACCGGACATACTAATGCCACTGCAGGCGGAGGAAAGGGACTGGAGTGCGACAAGTTCTCTCGTGCTGCCATCAACAAGCAGATTGACCACTGGTTCATGCGCTTCATGCACCGAAAGCATTCGCATGTGATAAAATACCTCCATGTGGATAGCTGGGAGTGCGGTTCGCAAAACTGGGGCAAAACCTTTGCAAAGGAGTTTGCCCGCCGCAGGGGCTACGACCTCATTCCCTATCTGCCGGTAATGGCAGGTGTGCCGGTGGAGAGCGTGGCAAAGAGCGAGGAAGTGCTCCGCGACATCCGTCTTACCATCAACGACCTTATCAACGACATCTTCTTTAAGACCGTAGCACATAGGGCAAAGGCCATCGGCATGAAGTTCTCTTCAGAGAGTGTCGCCCCGACGATGATGAGCGACGGCATAGAGCATTATAAGTTTGTTGACATGCCAATGGGCGAATACTGGCTCAACTCGCCAACGCACGACAAACCTAATGATATGTTCGACGCCATCAGCGGTGCTCATGTCTATGGCAAGAATATCATTCAGGCAGAGGGATTCACCGAGGTGAGAGGTGTATGGGATGAGCATCCGGCAATGATAAAGCCGCTGCTCGACCGCAACTTCGCCATCGGCATGAACCGCCTTTTCTTCCATGTTAATACTCATAATCCATGGATGGACCGCAAACCGGGAATGACTCTCGACGGAATAGGATTGTTCTTCCAGCGCGACCAGACATGGATGCCTGAGTCGAAGGCGTTCGTTGACTATATCACCCGTTGTCAGACACTGTTGCAAAAAGGTCGTCCGGTGGCAGACATTGCCGTATTTACTGGCGACGAGATGCCAAGTCGTTCTGTTCTGCCTGAGCGTATCGTCTCTATGTTGCCAGGCCTGTTCGGTGAGAGTCGTGTAAAGTCGGAAGCAAAGCGCAAGGCAAACGTCGGACAACCGATGGAGGAGAGTCCGGTGGGCGTCAGACATTCGGCTGGCATTGTAGATTTGAAAGATTGGATTAATCCGCTGAACGGTTATCAGTACGACTCGTTTAATCCTGACGTGCTGCGCAATATGGCAACTGTCTCAGGCAATAATATCGTCTTGCCAGGTGGCGGAACCTATCGTGTGCTGGTTATCCCTAAGGGAACATTCATCAGTAAGAAGTCTCAGCAGGCCATCGACAACCTGCGCAATGCCGGCATTGCTGTCATCGATAAACCGTTGAAGGATGCCGACCTGTCGCTCTATGGACTGGAGCGCGATGTAGTCTTGCCAGAGGGCATAGCATACACCCACCGCACGGCAGATGACATGGAGATATATTTCATTGCCAACCAGAAGCAGGAGCAGCAGAACTTCAAAGCGTCTTTCCGTGTAAACGGATATACACCTATTATATATATGCCTGTTACGGATGAGTATCAGCGTGCCGAAGCAAAGGACAATCTGCTCAGAACAGATGTGAACATCAGTCTGCCTCCATGCGGTTCGCTGTTCGTCTTGTTCTGCAAGAATGGTGTTCCTGCCGACATAAAGTCACGTCTGAAGACCAACGACTATGCCAATACAAAGGTGCAATTGCTTGAGTTCGACCAGTGGAACATCACTTTCATGGAGAGTGGGTTGAAGGCGAGAAACAAGACGCTGTTCGACTGGACCCATGCTGTTGACGAGAAGATAAAATACTTCAGCGGACATGCTGAATACACCTCTGAGTTCAAGTACGAAGGAAAGACGGACGGTCGTGCATGGCTCAGTTTGGGAGTAGTCAACAACCTCGCCCATGTATGGGTGAACGGCAAGGACTGCGGCATAGCATGGACAGCCCCTTACGAGGTGGAGATTACTGGTGCGTTGCAGAAAGGCCGCAATGAGGTGCGCATAGTGGTTGTAAACACATGGGCTAACGCCCTGCGCGGTGCCGATAACGGCAAGGCGCCTTATGAAGGCATCTGGACCAACGCCAAGTATCGCATGAAAGGCGATGCATTGCTGCCAGCAGGCCTCATTGGTCCTCTTGGGGTAAGGATTTAATGATAACTTGAGGCTATAGGAGTTCTAGATTTTCTAGAGCCTCTAGATATTCTGGAAACTCTAGATATTCTAGATTAACTAGGTTCAAAAAACAAAGCGCAATGAAAAAAATACTAATAGCTATTTGTGCCTTGATGGGCATTAGCAGCGCCATTCAGGCAGAAGTGAAGTTGCCGAAGTTCTTCAGCGACAACATGGTGCTGCAGCAACAGACAGAATGTAACCTGTGGGGAACGGCAGCTGCCGGCAAGACCGTTGTGGTAAACACCTCTTGGGACAACAAGACATATAAGGTTAAGGCGGCTGCCGGTGACGGCAGGTTTGAGTTGCAGGTGACAACACCTGCTGCCGGCGGACCATACGATATTACCTTCGACGACGGTACAAAGCACACCTTGAGCAATGTTCTTGTTGGTGAGGTATGGATATGCAGCGGTCAGTCAAACATGGAGATGCAGATGAAGGGATTCAAGATGCAGCCTGTTGAGGGAACAACCGAAGAACTACTGCGTTGCAAGGACAAGAGTCTGCGCCTCTTCACCGTCAAGCGCAAGGCTTCGCTTGCTCCCCTTGACGATGTTACGGGACAGTGGAATGAGGCAGATGCTGCCAGTGTTCGCGACTTTTCTGCCACAGCATATTACTTCGGTCGTGCTCTGCGAATGCAGTTAGACGTGCCAGTCGGGCTGATAGTTACAGCTTGGGGCGGTTCGGCATGCGAGGCATGGATGAAGGCTGACTGGCTTAAGGCATTCCCCAAAGTAACGCTTCCACAGTCGGATGCCGACATGAAGAAGTTGCAGCAGCGTTGTCCTACCGCATTGTACAACGGTCAGATGAATCCGCTTGTAGGTTATTCCATGCGTGGTGCGATATGGTATCAGGGCGAAGACAATGTTACTCGTGCCGACTATTATGCCGACCTGATGGCAGCGATGGTGAAGGGATGGCGTAGTGAGTGGAAGCAGGGCGATTTCCCGTTCTATTACTGTCAGATAGCACCTTATGACTATTCGCTCATCAAGTGGGAGCAGTACAACAGTGCTTATCTGCGTGAGCAGCAGGCAAAGGCAGAAACACTGATACCCAATGCCCGAATGGCGGTGCTGATGGATGCAGGACTGGAATACGGAATACATCCCCGCAAGAAGCGTGAGGCTGGCGAGCGCATGGCTCTCCTTGCCTTGGCAAACACATACGGCGTGAAGGGAATGCCCGACTTTGCCGTTTATAAGTCGGTAGAGTTTAAGGGTGATACGGCAGTTGTTTCCTTTGACCGTTCCAAGGAATGGGTATATTTTGAGAACGGCACCACGTCAGAACTCTTTGAGGTGGCGGGCAGTGACAAGGTGTTCCATCCTGCAACGAAAGTGTGGATAGAGCGTAACCGAGTATATGTTAAGTGTGACAAGGTGAAGCAACCGGCAGCTATCCGCTATGCTTTCAAAGACTGGGCGCAGGGCGACCTGATGCACGACGGCCTGCCTGTATCATCGTTTAGGACGGATAGTTGGTAAGAGGCCTTTTAGGAAAACCTAGGAGAATTTAGGAACGCCTAGGAGAACCTAGGAAATCCTAGGAAGCCCTAGGAAAACTTACACTCCTTAAAAAAAGAATTATGAAAAAACTAATTATAGCATTGCTTTCGCTGATAGCATTGACGGCGAATGCGAAGATTGAGACATCTGTGGCTGGATTCTTCCCGTTGGAGAACAGTGGCAGAATGGTGTGGAACTTTAACCCTGAGTGGCGTTTTCATCTTGGTGATGCAGCAGGGGCAGAGGCAGTTGTCTTCGACGACTCGGCATGGGATGTAGTGAGCACTCCGCACACTGCAAAGCTTTTGCCTGCTGAAGGCAGCGGATGCCGCAACTATCAGGGCATAGTGTGGTACAGAAAGCATTTCGTTATGCCTAAGGAGACCGAAGGCAGATGTGTTACCCTGCACTTCGAGGCAATCATGGGCAAGCAGAAACTCTATGTCAACGGTAGGTTAGTCAAGGAGCACGAGGGCGGTTACGAACCAATAACCATCGACCTCTCGGCACAAGGCGTGAAGGCCGGTGACAAGTGTGTTGTGGCAGTGATGGCCGACAACAGCAACGATAAGACCTTCCCTCCGGGCAAACCACAATATACCCTCGACTTCACATATCACGGCGGAATATACCGCGATGTGTGGATGATAGCTAAGAACACCGTTCATATCACCGATGCTGTTGAGGCAGGAAAGGTGGCTGGCGGCGGAATCTTCGTACATTATAATGATATGTCGGCGGATTACGTTGAGGTATTGGTCAACACTGAGGTTTGCAATAGCGGTAAGACACCACGCACCGTTACGGTTGAGACCACCCTTCTCGACATCAATAAGAAGCAGTCGTCAAAAGTCAGTCTTGCTCCGGGCGAGGCAAAGACAGTTATACAGAAGATAAAGGTGAAGAATCCAAGACTCTGGTCGCCTGAGACTCCATATCTCTACCGTCTGGCATCACGCATAAAGAGTGGCAAGACATCGCTCGACGGAGGACTTACCAAGATAGGAATACGCGGTTTCGAGTTCAAGGGCGAGGATGGCTTCTGGCTCAACGGCAAGCGCTATCATCAGTTGGTAGGTGCAAATCGTCATCAGGACTTTGCCTATGTGGGCAATGCCGTTCCCAATAGTCAGCAGTGGCGTGACGCCAAACGTCTGCACGATGCCGGCTTTACCATCATTCGCGTGGCACATTATCCTATGGACCCAGCCTTTATGGATGCCTGCGACGAACTCGGTCTGTTCGTTATCGTGGCTACTCCTGGCTGGCAATATTGGAACAAGGACCCAAAGTTTGCCGAGAAGGTACAGCAGAACACACGCAATATAATACGCCGAGACCGCAATCACCCTTCAGTGCTGATGTGGGAACCGATATTGAACGAGACCCGTTTCCCGCTTAATTTCTCGCTCGAAGCATTGCAGATAACAAAGGACGAATATCCTTATCCTTACCGTCCTGTGGCTGCTGCCGATGTACACTCTGCCGGCGTAGCCGACAACTATGATGTGGTTTACGGTTGGCCTGGCGACGACTTCAAGGCCGACAAACCTAAGCAGTGTATCTTTACACGCGAGTTTGGCGAGTTGGTTGACGACTGGTATGCCCATAACAACCTGAACCGTGCCAGTCGCAGTTGGGGAGAGAAGCCACAGCTTGTGCAGGCCATGTCGCTGGCAAAGAGCTGCGACGAACTATTCAATACCACAGGTCAGTTTATCGGCGGTTGCCAGTGGCATCCGTTTGACCACCAGCGCGGCTATCATCCCGACCCGTATTGGGGCGGTATCTATGATGCCTTCCGTCAGAAGAAGACAGCCTTCTATATGTTCAACAGTCAGAATCCTGCTTCAACAGGACCGATGGTGTATATAGCCCACGAGATGACACAGTTCAGCGATGCCGATGTGGTGGTGTTCTCGAATTGCGACAGCGTCAGACTGAGCATCTACGACGGCACCAAGACATGGATATTGCCAGTGAAGCATGAGGCTGGTCACATGCCTAACCAGCCAGTCATATTCCCTGACGTGTGGAATTTCTGGGAGGCACGCGAACTGAGCTACACGCAGAAGAACTGGCAGAAGGTGAACATGGTGGCAGAGGGAATCATCAACGGTGAGGTTGTCTGCACCATGAAGAAGATGCCTTCACGCCGAAGCACCAAACTGCGCCTTTATGTTGACCACATGGACAAGCAGTTTGTTGCCGACGGCAGTGACTTCGTTGTTGTGGTGGCAGAGGTTACCGACGATAGCGGCAACACACGACGCATGGCAAAAGAGAATATCCTCTTCACCATCGAGGGCGAGGGCGAGATTATTGGCGATGCCTCTATCTGTGCCAATCCGCGTGCGGTAGAGTGGGGAAGTGCCCCAATCCTCGTGCGCAGCACACGCAATGCTGGCAAGATAAAGATTAAGGCCGAGGTGCAGTTCCCAGGCACTCACGCACCGACACCTGCCGAGATAGAGTTTGAGAGCGTGCCTGCCGACCTGCCAATGTGTTTCATCGAGCAGCAGACAACAAAGAATGCAGTACAGAAAACCGCAAAGGCGGCCAAGGGCAGCGACCTTACAGAAGAGCAGAAGGCAAAGCTTCTAAAGGAAGTGGAGCAGCAACAGGCTGACTTTGGTATTCAGAAATAAAAGAGTCCCGAACCCTGTTGGCGGTTACTAATAAAGAAAGTATGTAATGAAAATAATGAGAGTCATGCGACTGACACTTCTCTTCATTCCCCTGCTGCTGGCATTTTCTGTGCCGGTGGCAGGGGAATCTTTGTCAGAACAGATTCTTGTGGAGCATTACTCTACTGTTCAAGGACTGCCCAACAACACCGTTTACAGTTCGCTGAAAGACCGCGACGGTTTCATGTGGTTCGGTACATGGTACGGACTCTGCCGTTTCGACGGAGCCCGGTTCCAGACCTACAACCAGAAGACCAAACCCGGTTCCGATATACCTCCGCGCAAGATACAGACAGTGGCAGAAGACAGCAATGGCAACCTGTGGCTGAAGACTGCCGACATGAAGCTTTATGTCTTTTATCGTGAGACCGAAGTGTTCCATTCTGTCTATGAAGAGATAAAGCCTTTTTCCGTTAATTTGCAGGTAATAAAGATACAGCCAACAGCCGACGGCAATATGCTTTTGCTTACCAAAGACAAGATATTGCTGCTTGCCGGTACGGAGAAAGACGGCAAGATATGGCTCAGAATGCTTTTCGACTCCCGAGGCAAGGTCAATCCGTATAGTTTTCAGCTGAACTATAACGTGCTCAGCGAAACCAAGGACTATCTTTCTTGGATTGCTAAGGACTTCAATATCATATCCATTGCCAAGGGCACGGCGTTGAAGTCGGTTCCCGAAGATTATGTAAGCAGGTATGTTGCTTCTGATAGTGAACTCCTATGTGCCAGTTCCAATGGCAGTAAGATGTATATAGGTGATGACGGCGGCAACATCTTTGTCATAGATGTAGATGGCGGTCACATACAGAAACTCAGTCTGCTGGAGCAGTCGGCTGTCCGCATCATCCAGAGCGACCGCATAGGCAATATATATGCCATCACCGACAGAGGCACGGTATATGAGTGCAAGAACGGCAGCGACGAACCCAAGCGTCTGCCTTTCACGTTAAGCAGCGGCAAGGCAAAATACATGCTCTGCGACATGTATGACAAACTCTGGATTTACGAAAGTGGCGCATCGCTGATATGCTACGACCCGCAACAGCGGCAGCATCAGCGTTATCCGCTTAGATATAAAGAAGATTTCATACCTGAGTTGTGTATGGAGGAAAAAGGAGAGCAGGGCATGTTCTTCCTTACTCCGGCAGGCGAGGCATTGTTTTTCGACAGAAACAGTGGCACGATGCACAGTATAAGTGAGGAAGCCAAGCATCCAGGGGATACGAAGGAACTGCATTTCTCCCATATCTACATGGACCGTGATGGTCTGGTGTGGCTGTCATCGACTAACAACGGAATATATCGCCTCAATTTCCCTAAGCAGCAGTTCCGTCTCCAACCGTTGCCCAACAACGACCTTAGCGGTGTTCGCTGTATCTTCCAGATGAAAAGCGGAGACATATTGGTTGGTTCACGCAGTCGCGATGTCTATATCTATAGTCCTGACGGCAGGCTCGTGGATGTCTTGCCCTACAGCAAATATCATATCGGTGCTGTCTATTATGCCATGGAAGACAGTCATGGCAACCTGTGGTTGTCAACAAAGGGCGACGGACTGGTGAAGATTGCCGCAGACGCAAAGTCGCCGAATGGTTATCAGTATATACATTATAAGAGTGATATTGCCGACCCTGCCTCCATCAGCGGCAACAACGTATATACCACCTATATCGACTCGCACGGCAATTTCTGGGTAGGCACACTTGACGGAGGACTGAACCTAATGACTGAGCAGAACGGCAAGGTCATATTCTATAATAAGAACAACGGCTTCGGCAACTACCCCGCCTACGGACTCTACACCGAGATAAGGAACATGGTGGAAGATGAGCATGGGCGACTGTGGATAGGTACTATCGACGGACTGATGAGTGTTGAGACTTCGTTTGACAATGTTGCCGACATAAAGTTTGAAACATATCGCCAACCTGGCCACACCACGTTTGCCAACAGCGACGTCTATACCCTATATAAAGACCGTCAGCAGCAGATATGGGTTGGAGCCTTTGGCGGCGGACTGAATATCCTTACCGGTTATGATGCAAAGAACAAGATGCCTGAGTTCCAGTCGTTGGGCGAGCGCGACGGTTTGAGAAACGACGTCATCCTCTCAATGACGGAAGACCGCTCCGGAATCATCTGGTTTGCTACCGAGGCCGGACTCTCCTGTTATGACAAACAAACGCGCCGCATACGTAATTTCGACAGATACGACGGCCTGCCTGTGCTCAAGATGGAAGAGACATCGGCAATGCTCAACAGCAACGGACAGATATGGATGGGCAGTCAGCAGGGATTGCTCGTCTTCAATCCAGAACAGGTGCAGCCTAACAGTGCCGACTACCGCACATTCATTGTCGATTTCAATGTTAACAACAGTCAGTCGTCTGCCGACAGCAGCATGACCGACATTCGTTCCATAAGTTATATTGACGGTGTGACGCTCGAACCCGACCAAGAGATATTTACCATTGAGTTCTCGGCGTTGAACTTCAAGAATTATGACAACGTAACCTATCGTTACCGGCTTGATGGATATGAGACAGAATGGCACTATAACGGCACCAACCGAATAGCCAGTTACACCAATCTGCCTTCTGGCAGTTACACCTTCATCGTTGAGACAATCGATGAGTCAAACCCTACACTCGCCTCGTCTGCCCAACTGAACATCAAGGTACTGCCGCCATGGTGGAAGAGCTGGTGGGCAGTGGTCATATACTGTCTTCTGGGCATGGCTCTGCTTTACGGTGCTATGCGCCTTATCTTGCTCATCATGCGCATGCGCAATGACGTGTATATCGGTCAGCGCCTGGCAGAACTGAAGATAAAGTTCTTCACCAACATCTCCCACGAGTTGCGCACGCCGCTCACGCTCATCCAGGGCTCAATACAGGAGTTGAAGAACGAACCACGCCTCACCGACAGAGGTACCGAGTATGTGAGCATGATGGACAAGAACGCCTCGCAGATGATACAGCTTGTCAATCAGATTCTTGATTTTCGAAAGATTCAGAACGGCAAGATGCGCCTGCATGTTTCCCAAGTCAACGTCAACGACCTGTTGCAACAGCATTACAGTCAGTTCCATATTCTGGCAGAAGAGCAGGAGATAAGCTTCAACATTCAGCCTGCCGACAGTCCTGTTTATGTATGGGCCGACAAGGAACGACTGGCTAGTGTTGTGAGGAACATCCTCGCTAATGCGTTTAAGTTCACCCCGTCAGGCGGCAGCATCTATGCCTCGGCAGGAATGCTCGACGGTTCTGAAGGAGTATATATAAGGGTTGAAGACACAGGCAAGGGCATCCCGTCGGATAAGTTGGAGGATATTTTTGAACGTTTCTCTCAGGCCGATAATGCCAAGCAATCGCAATATCAGGGCACGGGCATCGGACTGGCACTGTCGAAGGAGATTATCGAACTGCATCACGGGCGTATTTATGCCGAGAACGGTAGCGAGAGCGGTGCTGTGTTCACCGTAGAACTGCCCTTGGGCAAGCAGCATTTTGCCGAGGGCGAGGTTGACTTCTACGAAGGAGTGGAGTTTGTTGAGAACAGTCCTCAGACAAACGATAATGATGTTGCGGATGTTGCGGAGAAGGTTCACGATACAGGCAGTCCGACGTTGCTCATCGTTGACGACAACAAGGACCTCTGTCGCCTGTTGCGCCTGCAGCTCGAACAGAAATACAATATCTATACGGCACAAGACGGCAGTGAAGGACTGAAGAAGATTGGCATATATCATCCTGACGTTGTCATTATGGACCAGATGATGCCGGTGATGGACGGTCTTGAAATGCTCCGCTGCATACGCAATGACTTCCAAATATCGCATATCCCGGTAATCATGCTTACTGCAAAGGGCGATGAAGAGGCAAAGACTCGTGCCATCAGCATGGGAGCCAATGCCTATATCACCAAACCATTCAACAAGGACTATCTGCAGGCTCGCATAGAGCAGTTGCTCAAGGCGCGTGCCGCATTCAGAAAGCATCTCACTGCCGACGACAAGAAACAAGCGGAGAACGATGACTATAGCAGTTATCTTGAGCAAAAGGATGTAGAGTTTATCAAGAGCATACATGAGGTTATAGAGCAGAACATTCAGAACAGCGACTTCAATATCGACACCATTGCTGCAACCCTCGGACTCAGTCGTTCTGCTTTCTTCAAGAAGGTGAAGAGTCTCACGGGCTTCGCTCCTGTCGATTTGATTAAGGAGTTCCGTCTTACCAAGTCGGCTCAGTTGTTGTCATCCACCGACATGACCATGACTGAGGTTGCCTATAAGGTGGGCTTCCGCGATTCAGGCTATTTCTCCAAATGCTTCCGCAAACGCTATGGCATGTCGCCAAGGGAGTATGGGAGAGAGAAAAAAGGCCTATCTCCCAACTCTTAATTCTCATCCTAACCCCTCTAAACCTTCACTCCTACACTCTTACACTCCTTAAAAAGCGAAGCGTCACTCCTTTATAACTTGCAAATACCACCACAATTAGGTGCTCGTTGCATTTCATTTTGACCGTAATAGTCAACTTTTCCCATTTAACTTACTCTTCATTCTCCATTTTTTCGTAACTTTGCAAACTGAATACCCCTTACAATACGGATAATTTAGAAAATCATAAACTCACAATAACAATGGGAAAGATTATTTTGACAGGCGACCGCCCAACAGGCAAGCTCCATCTCGGACACTATGTCGGTTCTTTGCGCCGCCGTGTACAGTTGCAGAATGAAGGCAACTACGACAAGATGTTCGTCTTTATGGCCGATGTACAGGCTCTTACAGATAATGCAGACAACCCGGAGAAGATTCGTCAGAACCTTATAGAGGTGGCTCTCGACTATTTGGCTGCAGGTCTCGACCCGGAAAAGTGTACATTGTTCGTGCAGAGTCAGATTCCGGAGCTGGCAGAACTTACAACCTATCTCATGAACCTCATCACCGTATCGCGCGTACAGCGTAACCCAACGGTGAAGACAGAGATAAAGATGCGCAACTTCGAGGCCAACATTCCTCTTGGTTTCTTCTGCTATCCAGTGAGTCAGGCTGCCGACATCACACTGTTCAAGGCAACAACTGTGCCAGCTGGTGAAGACCAGGAACCAATGCTTGAGGTTACACGCGAACTTGTTCGCCGTTTCAATCAGACATACGCTGAAGTGCTCGTAGAACCAGAAATCATGCTTCCAGACAATGCTACATCACGCCGCCTGCCTGGTACCGACGGCAAGGAGAAAATGAGCAAGAGTCTTGGCAACTGCATCTATCTCAGCGATTCTGCTGCCGATGTATGGAAGAAGGTTAAGAAGATGAGCAACGGTGCTCCTCGCATGAGCATGGACGAACCGGGCAATCTTGAAGGCAATGCCGTGTTTACATATCTTGAGGCATTCTCAACACCCGATGATTTCGCACAGTACTGGCCTGAGTTCCAGAGTCTCGATGATTTGAAAGAGCACTATGTACGTGGAGGAATAGGCGACGGCACTTGCAAGAAGTTCCTCAACACCATCCTCAACAACATGCTCGAGCCTATGCGCATCCGCCGCAGGGAGTTTGAACAAGACATCCCTGAAATCTATAATATCCTGAAAAAAGGTACAGAGCGTGCTCGTGAAACCGCAGCACAGACCATGGATGAGGTGCGTCGTGCAATGCAAATCAACTATTTTGATGACGCAGAACTGATACGCAGTCAGGCAGAGCGCTTTGCAAATAAATAAATCAACAAGTGAATATAATTTGAATAGGCGTGTCCAAATCTTTGGATGCGCTTATTTTTTTGCGTAAAATACCCGTTGGATGAATTAATAATCAACGTACCCTGAATATTCGAAGCCCCGCAATAATTCTAATGACTAATTGGGGGTTGAATCCAGTCCGTGCCGTTCGGACTGTCAGTCAGAACGGCGCATACTGTCAGTCCGAACGGCACGGACTATCAGTCCGAACTTGCTTCGGACTAATTATTACGTGTAGTTTTTCGTGGTGGAATCCCCAATCAGTCGTTTTCCATAAAAGAGATATTGATGGATACTTTTTGCACATAACAAAACAAACGCATTAAAATCTAAATGCCTGATTTGGGCAAATCAAAACCCTTCATAAATACTTCCTTAAACTTTTTATAAATTAAATTCATCTAACGGGTGTAAAAAGTATTTGTTAAGACTCTAATCGCAGAATGGTGTTCGGGTTCGCTCATTAGAAAATCATTAAGTAAGGCAGAATAAAGGCCTTATAATTAAACCCAAATCGGCCATTAGGATTTTGGTTAAAATACTAATTTGATGTAATTTAAGAATCTGACAAACTGATATTTTATTTGTACTAATTGGTATAAATGACGAAACAAACGTTCTTGTTAATATCTTTTAACTTTTCGGGGGGGGTAATTTTCAGTTTTCTTAATATCTTTGTGCCGTATTGCTAACTAACAATATAATTTTTGACAATAATTAATAACTTATAAAATAAGAATGCAAATGAAAAAAGGTACTAAACTAACTACCTTGGCACTTGCTGTATTCTCAGGTCTTTTCCTTCTCTCATCAGTGGAGGCGAATGCCGAACTGAATATGGTGTTGCAGAGTGCAAGCCAGTCGCAAAAGGTAACTGGTCAGGTGTTCGATGAATTAGGTGAACCAATGATTGGCGTTACTGTAGCCGTTAAGGGTACGACAAATGCAACAGTTACCGATTTTGACGGTAACTTTACACTGTCAATACCAAGTCAGAAAGCAACTCTGGAACTTCGTTATATCGGTTATAAGACAGCCACTATAGAGGTTTCTCCTTCAAAGAAGGCTGTTGTTAAGATGGAACTCGACAACACTGGTCTAGAGGAAATCGTGGTTATCGGTTATGGTACAGTAAAGAAACGTGACTTGACAGGTGCCGTGACAACAGTCAAGGCCGACGAGATTAAGGCAACCCCACTGCCAAACCCGGTAGAGGCATTGCAGGGTAAGGTGGCAGGTCTCGACATCACCCGTTCTTCTGGCGCAGCCGGTGCAGGCGCAAGCATGCAGTTGCGTGGTAATCGTTCTCTTTCTGCAGATGGCGAACCACTGGTGCTCATCGACGGACTTGCAGGAAGTCTTACAACTCTCAATGCCAACGATATTGAGAGTATCGAGGTGTTGAAAGATGCTGCTTCTACAGCCGTTTACGGTTCTGCCGGTGCAAACGGTATCATTATCGTTACAACAAAGAGCGGTAAGGAAGGAAAGACAAAGGTTAACTTCAACTCATACGTTGGTATCAACGGATGGTCTACAGTTCCTGAGATGTACGATGCAAAGGGCATTTTCGACTTGAGAAAGCAGTCGAAGATAGCAGCAGGTACATATACTACCGATGAGGAAGTGTTCAACCCAGACGTTTACGCTGCTTATATGCGCGGCGAGTCAATCGATTGGGCTGATGAGCTGCTCAAGACTGGTATCACACAGAACTACTCTCTTTCTGTAAGTGGTGGCACAGAGAAGACAAAGGCTTATCTCTCTTTGAACTTCTCAGGTGAGGAAGGACAGTATGACAACGATAACTATCGCGTGTACTCTTCAAACATCAAGGTAGACCACAAGGTTAACAAGATGGTTAACATCGGTGTTAACATGCAGGGCAGCTATACATACAAGAACTCAGCTTACGCAAAGCTCGAGACTATGCTTATCGCAAACCCAATCGGTTCATTGTATGATGATGAGGGCAATATCAACCCATTCCCAATCGCTGGCGACCAGTCTGTTGTAAACCTACTAACTAACAACAAGCAGACATATCGTAACAACAACCACAACTTCAGAGTATATCTGAATCCATATATCCGTATTAATCCACTCAAGGGTCTTACTTTTGAAAGCCGCTTGAGTCTGGCATTGAACTACAGCAAGGCAAACCGCTTCAATGGTATCGGCTCATACAACTACTATCGTGCTGACGCTCTTGCTGATGGAACAACAACAAGCGGAGAGGTGACTGCAAGTGTTGCAAACACATTTGGATACAACTACAAGTGGGAGAATATCCTTACTTATAACTTTAATATCAATGACGACCATGAGTTTACACTTACAGGTGTGACATCATGGAACCATAATCGTCAGGAATATTCATATTCTGGTTCAGATAACCTTACTGCCAACGAGTATCTCTGGCACAACCTTGGCACAGGTCAGAATCAGCAGGCTGGTTCTTCTTATACAATGTCTAAGGGCTTAGGCTTTGTTGGACGTATCAACTATTCATATCAAGGCAAGTATCTTGCATCTGTATCTGTTCGTCACGATGGTTCTTCTCGTCTTGCTGATGGTAACCGTTGGGATACCTTCCCTGCATTCTCACTCGGATGGCGCATCTCTGAGGAGAAGTTCATGGAAGGCACCCGCGAGTGGCTTGACAACCTCAAGTTGCGTGGCGGTTGGGGTGTAACAGGTACTGCTTCTATCAGTGCTTACCAGACACAGGCTAACCTTGCTCAGTCTTACAGAATCTTGGGTAACCAGACTCTCGTGTCATACAGCTACCCACAGCAGATTGTTGACCCTAACCTCGGTTGGGAGAAGTCATACAACACTAATATCGGTATCGACGCTGGTTTCTTTGGTGGCCGTCTTAATGTTACAGCCGACTACTACTTCACAAAGACTAAGGACATTATCTGGACTAAGCTGGTGCCAGTAACTAACGGTGGTTTCAACTCAAGCTCTCAGTATACAACAACTACAAATATCTGTGAGTCAGAGAACAACGGTCTTGAGCTTGCTATCACAGGCCGTCCATTCGTAGCTAAGAAGGAAGGCGACTTCTCATGGACTGTTGATGCTACATTCACATACGCTAAGGAGAAACTCACAAGCTTCTCTGCTGACGACGGCTCTACACAGTATATCAATGGCAACCGCATCCTGAAAGAGGGCGAGCCAATCAACTCATTCTATGGTTATAAGCTTGATGGCACATGGAAGACTTCTGAGGCTGAAGAGGCTAAGATATTCGGTGCACAGCCAGGCGACATCAAGATTAACTGTGCTGACATCCAGCGTCATGTAAATGCTGATGGTTCTGTTTACTACACAGGCTTCGACCCAGAGGGCAACGAAGTTACTTACGATATCAACAACCCATACGACGACCAGCAGGCACAGCAGGTGCTCGGTCACCCACAGCCAGACTGGACAATGGGATTGAAGAACTCTTTCACATGGAAGAACTTCGACTTCTCTGTTTACCTCTACTGGCGTTATGGTCAGATGATTAACTACAGCATGCTGGGACGTTTCAACACAAGCGCAAGCAACAACTTCCCAACATACTTCGACTACTGGACAGAAGAGACAGGCGACCAGAACCATCGCTATCCAGCACTCAACGCTGCTAAGGATTTGAATCAGATGGATGGCTGGAGCGGTCTGACATTCGTAGACGGCTCATTCTGGAAGGTAAAGAACGTTACTATCGGTTATACTCTGCCAAAGAATGTCTTGAAGAAGATTGGCGCAGAGAGCATCCGCGTTTATGGTACAATCACCAACCCATTCGTATTTGCTAAGAGCGATCTCCTGAAGGATTACGATCCTGAAATGGCAGGAAACCTTGACTATCCATTGACAAAGCAGATGGTATTCGGTGTGAACGTTACATTCTAATCATTTAACTGATAACAAATAAAAAGTATGAAAAAGACATTATTATATATAGCTATGGGTATCATGGGAGCAATGAGCTTCACCTCTTGCGAACTTGATGAGTATAACCCATCAGCAGGCTCATCTACATTGGAGAACTTCCAGACTTGGTCGGGTCTGCAGACAGAGTGCTACTCTACACTCTATCACGAGCTTTATTCAAAGGAAGACTTCCTGTTCATCTCTGAGTGTGGTACTGACCTCTGGCTCAACCCTGCAGGCAGAAGCTACGCATCACAGGTGTTCTACTACGACGGTCTGGGCGTGGCAAGCGGTCAGGCTCGTAAGACATGGCAGCAGGCTTATTCTGTGGTTGCTACATGTAACAGTGTTATCAATAATGCAGGTGGCGTAACTGGTGGTGACCCTGAGACAATAAAGGTTTTGGCTGCTGAGGCAAAGGTTATCCGTGCCTTCATGCACTTGACACTGACTACCTATTTCGGTCCTATCACACTCTGTACAACAGAGGTGGGCGTGTCAAACAATGCACCTGTAAGAAATTCATTGCAGGATATCTATAACTCAATTACAACCGACCTGAAAGAGGCTGCTGAGGATTTGGGCGTTGAGCCTTATGGCGGCAACTATGCTCGTGTAACAAAGAAGTCGGCTCTCGGTCTTTTGGCTCGTGCATACGCACAGGGTGCTGGTCATGAACTGACAGAAAACGGTGTTTCTTACTGGCAGCGCGCTAAGGAAGTGGCTGAGGATATGATTAACAACAAGGCTGCTTATGGCATGTATCTCTATGACGACGTGTCTGACCTTTGGGCACAGGCTAACAACCGCAACAACAAGGAGGCTCTCTTCATGGCAGCTGGTCTTGATGCACACGGCCCAGACGCAGGTATGGCTGGTTCTTACCTGAACTGCTTGAACTACCTTTACACATTCTCAATGACAGACCCAAGCGTTATGTCTTTGATTTACAAGACAAAGATTACTTCAAATATCTATCTTGGCACAAAGACTTCTATCGCTATGGCTCCAACAAAGTATGCTATCGACGTGTATGGCGATTGGGATAAGCGCTATGAGAATACTTTCATGACTGCATTTGGTCATTTCGCAAATGAGTCAACAGCGGCTCAGGCGTATGCACGTCAGCAGTTGAAGCTGTCAAGCGCAATTCTGTCTCGCTACGGCATGAATACTGCTTACAACGGCAAGACAATCTATCCTTACGCAGCAATGAAGCAGGTAGAGAGTCCTATTGGCAAGCAGAATGTTGCAGTAGGTATCTATAAGAAGGGTGGTCAGGGAGAGATTGTTGACACTAAGAACGCACTCGTAGTAGAGCACCCGCTGGCTACAGATGAGGACCGTATCTTGATTTGGTTGTCTAAGGACAAGCTCACTCCAGAGCAGAAGAACGACTATATGTGCTTCATCATGAACATCGACGACTTGTTTGATGCTGATGGCAACTACACTGAAGAGCAGTGGAAGCCAGGCTCATTGGCAACAGCTGCCAACGAGTTGTTCCCATCACTGATTAAGTTCAACTGGAACTACGACGGTGTTGTTCGTAACGAAGGTTATGAGGCTAAGAATGGTGATATCGCTATCATGCGTGCTGCTGAGGTTTACATGATTGCTGCTGAGGCAAACGTGGCTCTGGGCAACCCAGGTGGTGCTGCTCCTTACCTCAAGGTGCTCCGCGACCGTGCGGCTCGCAATGGCAGTGCTCCTGCACTTGCTAATCCAACAGAGCAGGATATTCTTGATGAGTATGCTCGTGAGTTTGCAGGTGAGCACATGCGTTGGCCAATACTAAAGCGTCACAATGCCTTGAAATCTTCACTTGAAAAGTACAATAAGAAGGCTGCCGCTTCATTCAGAGATCACCATGTTTACCGTCCAATCCCAGAGCTCTTCCTCGACCAGATTTCAAATAAGGATGAGTATGGTGACAACGGTTATGGCACAACAGCTAACAAGGGATATTAAGATTTAAGAAAAAACGGTTGTGTAGCCGTGAAGCGGCTGCACAACCATCTAACTGATAATCATTTTTTATTAATTAAAACAAAACAATTATGAAGAAAATTTTTACTTTGATTGCAGTGGCATTTGCTTCACTGACATCTTTCGCTCAGCACGCTGAGTGGACGGCAGCACAGTTGCCACAGGCACTTTTTGCTGACAAGGCTGCTGCTGAGGCTGCTGGTTTTAACACAATGTGGTGGAGCGAGGGCGCTACCGCTGATTGGCTCGGTATGCCAGCACAGGATCTTATCAAGACAGACTGGGTTACAGTTTCTCTTGCTACTCCTTACAGCTACGTTTCTAAAGGTAACGGCAAGTGCTCAGGTAAGGCTTATGCTTATAAGCTCATCATGGGTATGAACAACTCTACTCGTGACGGTATCGACCCATTGTTCTTCCTCGAGGGTGTAACAAACAATGACTATGTTCGCAAGGCTGGTGACTCTGACCAGGGTAATGTAATCAACGATGCTATCATCAAGATCGTTACAGAGAAAACTCCAGAAGGTGTTGACCCATGGACATACTCAGTAACAATGCGTATCAACCGTGCTGACAACGCAGCTGCTTTCTATGTAGTAGACGCTACTAAGTCTAAGATGGTTGTACAGACAATGATCCGTAACAAGAAGGATAACTACGGTGACGACGTAATCCGCTTCAACATCGAGCAGGGTCACGAGTACTACTGTATGGCTTCTGAGAAGGGTTCTGTAGAGCTTTATGGTATTACAGTATGCGATCCTAAAGATGATGATTTCGAGGTAGTTGCTAATGAAGAAAACACAACTGCTCTTTGGACAGCTGATATGTTGCCAACAACTAAGTTCGCTACTGTTGACGAGGCTGTTGCTGCTGGTTTCAACACATTGTGGTCTTCTGGTGACTATCTTGGTATGCCAGCTCAGGATCTCATCAAGAACGACGAGGTAACTGTTTCTTTGGCTAATCCTTACAACACAGTTTACGCTGTTAACAAGATTGGTGGTGGTAAGAAGCACACTTACAAGATTATCATGGGTATGAACAACTCTACTCGCGACGGTATCGACCCATTGTTCTTCCTCGAGGGTGTACAGAACAATGATTATGTTCGCAAGACTGCTGACTCTGACCAGGGTAATGCTGTTTACGACGCAATCTTGAAGATTGATGTTGCTCCTAATGCAGAGGGTACAGACCCATACTGCAGCCGTATGATTTTCAACTACAGCCGTGGTAACAACAATGGTGCTTTCTATGTTGTTGACGCTACAAAGAGCATCCCAGTTTATCAGGATGTTACACGTATCGACAACAATATTGAGAAGAAGCAGGCTGCTATCATCAACGTTTATCCAGGTCGCACATACTATGTAATGACATCTGACAAGGCTTCTGTTGAGCTTTACAACATTGGTTTCTGCTCTGCAGCTGATCCTAAGTATGTAACTTCAATGACTACTGGTATCGAGGACATCACAACAGTTGCTCCTGCTGTTAAGGAAAACAACAATATCTACTCAATCGACGGTCGTTTCGTTGGTACAGAGAAGTCTTCTTTGAAGAGCGGTCTCTATATCATGGGTGGCAAGAAGGTTGTTGTTAAGTAAGCAAGAACTTTTCAAGGTTTTACTTATATAGATTATTTGATGTTACAGCGGCAGGTATTGGGCTTGCCGCTGTTTTATTTACTACTTTTATGTTGCATATGTCGGTGTAATTGTTTATTTTTGTGACATAATAATTTAATTAGTAAGTATTGATGAATAGACTGAGAACTTTCGTGTGCGTTTTCTTGTTGGCAATCGTTTTGCCAATGAATGCAAAGATTGAGGGTAGCCTTGATCCTGATTGTGTTGTGGCAGAGTGGAGCAATGCTTCAACCTGGCCAAAGGTTATTGACATTAACTTCAGCGATGAGATGTGGCCAGGAGAGACATGGGTTAAGGAAACTGGCCGTGATTGTCCGGAATGGGCAGACAGCTGTTATGTCAATGCCATCATTGATGTGCCTGCCAATGGCGGAACCGAAGTGAAATATCCTGTGATGTTTCACAATAGTGTGTTTGCAAACAAGAAATCATATAACGGTTATGCTGGGGCCACAGCGGCCTTCTGCCGACAGTATTATCTGGGTGAGAACGCAACAGGCAATAGCGCAACAACATATAACAACTGGACTGTTGCTGGTCATAAGAAATACATTGAGGACAACATCAAGTACAACGAGAAAGGCACACCGATATATGGTGAGGCTGGTTTTGTTCAGTTCTGTCGCAGCGCAGCCATTGTTGACAGGGTAACAAAAAAGAAAATCAGTGTACATGGCTGGATGGAGATAGACCATATACCATATGTGGAGCGAATACAGTGGGCATGGTCGGGCACTTCATGGGGCAGAGGCATAAAGTGTGATGTGAAGATTGGTGATGGCGAATGGAAACCATTGGTGTGGATGGGCTCTGACAAGCATAAGAGCGGATATACAGTGTTCAGTGACCAGGGCTATTTCATGGAGAACATAATCAATGCACACGATGTGTCTATACGTTGGCGTATTTGGGACGGCGACAATGTTCAGACCCTTGTGCAAACAAAGGAGGACGGCACAACGGCTTTCGGTATTCCAGTTGACTCTACCAAGCAGTGTCAGGCAGCACGTGTTCATAAGATTCAGATATTCGGCAGCGAGATTACAGCAGAGCAGGCAGAATATGCCCGCAAGAATCCTGTAGGCGATGTTGGCACATTGTCTGACATAGGCACAGGTGGCTCTGAAACAGAAGACAATGCTCCTGATGCCAATGCGCCAGTGGGTGTATATACCGTTGCCCAAGACGGCAGTGGCGACTACAGCAAGATACAAGATGCCATCAATGCCGTAAAGAGCGGTGAGCGTGGAATCATCTACATCCGTTCGGGCATTTACGATGAACATGTGATGACTGCCAAGGGTAAGTTCATAAGTCTGATAGGTGAAAACAAGGAAACAACAATAATAACATCGTCTGTTGACCGTGGCTCAAACAATTCAGGCAATAGTTATACAGATTGTGTAGCACTGAACGTTTCTTCAGAACGCTTTTATGCAGAGAATCTCACTATAAGGAATACTGCAGGAAATGTGGGACAAGCTGAGGCGCTGTTTACCAATGGCGATGCGCATATCTTCAACAACTGCATAATGTCTGGATTCCAGGATACCTATAAGGCAAACACCGGCAGCAGAGGCTATTTCATGAATTGTATCATAGAAGGCGCAACCGACTTTATCTATGATGGCGGACTGGAATGGTTTGAGAACTGCGAGATTCGCTGTTTGAAAGGCGGTCAGTACATTACAGCGGCAGCCGATGCCAGTCTGACAATGACTCAGGCAATGCATCCTAACCTTAGCGTTAGTCCGTTCTATGTCGGTCTGTTCTTCAGGAACTGCAACATAACAGCGGCAGATGGTGTGGCAAATGGCAGTTACTACCTTGGTCGTCCGTGGAAAGAAGGCTGTGGCACGATGTTCATCAGCTGTACACTTGGCAATCATATCAATGCCAAGGGCTGGAAAGAGTGGAATGGCACGGAAAACAACTGTTGCTATTTTGAGTATAAGAACAAGAGTGCAGGCGGTGGTCTCGCTGATGTGTCATCACGTGTGGCATGGAGCCATCAGGCAACAGATGCCGAGGTAGATGAATATATGAATCCTGAATTCTTGTTTGCCAAATTCTCTGATGTGCCTTTCGACTTTGAGTATATCTTGAAGGGAGCGGCTGCGCCAATGAACTTCACTGTTGGCGAAACAGAGATAACATGGGAGGGCGATGACAAGGCATGTGCATATATTATATATAAGGATGGTGTCTTTGCTGGAATCACTACAGAGGCAAAGATAATGAAAGAGGCTGACGATAAATTTGTATATACCGTTAGCAGCATCTCACGCCATGGCGTTACATCAGCTCCGGTTGTGGCAAAGGAACCAACACAGTTGTTGGCATTCCCAACGGCTGAGGGCTTTGGTAAGTTCACTACTGGTGGACGCGGAGGCAAGGTGGTGACTGTCACTTCGCTTGGCGATGGCGGTACAGGTACACTCCGTTGGGCATTCCAACAGCATCTGGGAGAGCCTATCACCATTGTCTTTGCCGTTAGCGGAGAGATTGTTCTTTCTGAACCTCTGCAGGTGAAGCGCAACGACTGGACCTTGGCAGGACAGACAGCGCCAGGTGAGGGTATCGTGATTACCCACAATAAGGTTAATGTGGGCGGCTCGCAGAATTTCATTGTCCGCAACATCCGTTTCCGTGTAGGACAGAACGACAGCAGCGGAGAGATTATAGCAGAGAATGCGCTCGGTGCGGAAAACTGTGCCAACTATATATTCGACCATTGCACATTTGGATGGTCTGTAGAGGAGAATATGAACACTGCCGACAGTCATTTCCTCACCGTTCAGTATAGCATTGTGCATGAAGGACTATACGATGCTGGCCACAGCAAAGGCGCACGCGGCTATGGCAGTCAGTGGGGTGGTTCGCCAGCAACATATCATCATAATCTTTTGGCTCACAATAAGTCACGCAGTCCACGTTTTAATGGCGCGCGCGGCGAGGATTATGTGGTGTTTATGGAGTATATCAACAACGTGAACTTCAACTTCGGAGGCAATGGCGGATGCTATGGTGGTGAGAATACTGCTGCTATCACAGAATACAATGGTTTGAATTCTGCCCACGAATGTAATTTCATCAACAACTATTATATACCAGGACCGGCATCATCGTCGGCTTCGAGTGTGAAATTTGTCAACTCAAGCTATGCGCGCAGCGGTGCCACATCATGGGCTCCGGCAAAATGGTATGTCAGCGGTAATATAATAAAGGGCAACAGCACTGCCAATGCAGACAACTGGAAGGCAATGACGGCAGAAACCTATTCGCTTGATAAGATAAAGGCAGCAGAGCGTATTGTAACCAAGACACCTTATTATAAATATACTGTGATGGGCGGAGTGGGCAATTATGTGCCTGAGAAATACATGATGTATGATTACCATACAGCTGAAGAGGCTCTGGAGATAATAGAGCAGAAGGCAGGAACCATAAATCGTGATAAGGTAGAACAGAGACTCATTGCGGAACTGACATCAGGCAAGGCTACTTATGGCGGTTCTACTGTAGGCAAGACATCTGGAATCATTGATACAGAAAACGATTGTGAGGGTTTCTATGCCTATAGCAAAGACTATACAGCGCCAGCAGATAGTGATGGCGACGGTATGGCTGATGAGTGGGAAAAGGCTAATGGACTGAATGTGTCTGTTGCCGACCAGAACACGTTGAATGCAGAAGGATATACCGCCCTTGAGGTTTATCTCAATAGTTTGATGGGCGAGAAGATGGACAACAACTTCACATCAGGCATAGAAACATTGCCATTAATAAGCGCAGAGATTAGTTATGACACAGAGAGCGGTTTGTTGACTGTTGGGCCTGAGGCAATAGGGGCAACGGTATCCGTTTATGGAACAGATGGCAAACTCTATGACTCTCAGTGTATAAAGAATATTGACACTTATATTAATAAGAAACCCAATGGCGTGGTTCTTATACATGTGAGCGGAAAAAATATACTACCGAGAATGCTGAAAGCAATGAATAAGTAAGCAGAAAGGGCACTTCATAAAGGTGTCCTTTTTAATTGGTAGATTCTAAAAATACTATTATCTTTAGGATTATTTCATATTTTTTGATTACATTTGCAAACGATACTCGTCTTATAGGTGATATATAGCTATATAAATAACTGAAAACTATTAGTAATTGATGAAATTAAGGTACTTAACCGTGCTGTTTGCCATGCTATTGCTGGCGACAGATGGCTTTGCACAGCAGCGCTACCAGGTGGCAGCGTGCGACTGGATGATGCTGAAACGCCAGAAGTTGGGCGAGTTTCAGTTGGCAAAGCAAATCGGTGCCGACGGTGTGGAGATGGATATGGGCGGATTGGGCAAGCGTGTCCTGTTCGACAATAAACTCCGTGATCCGCATTTTCAAAAACTATTCCGCCATACCGCCGATTCGCTTGGTGTGCAAGTGCCGTCGGTAGCTATGTCGGGATTCTTTGCGCAGAACCTCATCAAGCGCGACAATCACAAGGACTTGGCTCTTGACTGTCTTAACACCATGGAGATAATGGGTGCTAAGGTGGCATTCCTGCCATTGGGCGGTAGCGGACACGACTGGGAAAAAGCTGGTGGCGCACGCGACACGCTTGTACAGAAGTTGCACGACATGGGCGAATTGGCTCGTGAGCGTGGCATGGTGATAGGTATTCGTACTGGGCTTGATGCAAAGCAGACCATCAAACTGCTGAAGGAAATAAACAGCGAAGGCATAAAGGTGTATTACAATATTCAGGATGATGCAGATGCAGGCAGGGATATCTGCAAGGAACTGAAGAAATTGGGCAAGAAGCGCATCGCTCAGATTCATGCATCGTTGACCGATAGCGTAACGCTTGATAACGACCCGCGCGTGGATATGCTGAAGGTTAAGCAGACTCTCGATAAAATGGGGTGGAGCGGATGGCTCGTTGTAGAGCGCTCGCGCGATGTTAAGAAGGTGCGCGACGTGAAGCATAACTTCGGAACAAACGTGAGGTATCTGAAAAAGGTGTTTCAATAGGGGGCTAGGAGGCTCTAGGAAGCCCTAGGCAATCCTAAAAGAATAATAAACATAAATAATATAAACCTAAAAAGTAAAACTTATGAAGAAAAATCATTTCATTTCACAGCTTAGATTCTGTGGTATCGCTCTTTTGGGAGTAGGTGCGCTGATGATGAGTTCGTGCGCCGATGATGGTTATGATGACGATGAACGTTGGAGTTCAAGCATCAAGAACACCACATTGGAATCTCCAAGTGCGGAAGACATCACTGTTACCGCAAGTGCAGACGGAAAGAGCATGACAATCGCATGGCCTGTAGTTGCTGGTGCTGGTGGTTATCAGGTATCTTTCTATGACCCAAGTGCGGCAGACTCTATTGTTGCAGACAGTATTGTTGATGGTTGTCAGATAATCGTTGACCGTGAAGAGGATATGAACTATGTGTTCTCTATCAAGACCCTTGGCAACGAGGCTAATAACAATAAAGATGCTGAGGCTGCAACAGAGTATGCCTTTACAACATTTATGCCAGCAACAGCAACATTGCCTGACGGCACAGATCTTTATGCATGGTCGCAGACAGAAGAGATAAAGACTCTCCTCTCAACTCCAACAGATGAGACTCTTATCTTCGACTTGGAGGCAGGCGGACAATATACATTGTCGAATATTGTTGATTTCGGTCACAATAAGGTTATCCTGCGTACTGCAAGCAAGAGCGACTGGGCAACCATTACATACGCCAACGGCGCATCTATACGTTTTGGCGGTGGCTTTATCCTCCGTTATATGAATATCGACGGTGAGGCAACAACCGATCCTATCCTTGGCTTGAGTGATGCTCCAAACGAGGCTATTCTCGGTCAGAACAACCACTATATCATCAATGACCCTGTGACTGTTCAGAACTGCTACATCTATAATGTACAGCGTCAGCTCTTGCACGATAATAAGGTTAAGTATTGTGTGGCTCTGTTCACAATCGACAATACAGAGGTTAAGTTTACAACCGACGGCGGTATGAGCAGCGGTTCTTACATTCTGATTTACGATGGTGGCGGTTTCATCAACAACTTTACAGCAACAAACAGCACATTCTGGAATGCTCCAAATAAGGATGGCGAGATGCACGAGGCAAGATATTTCGTTCGTTACAATAACTCAGGACGTTGCGACCGTGCTGGTTTCACATATAATATGATTAATTTCCAGAACTGTACATTCTACAATATCTCAAAGAGCGGTCAGATGGCTAACCACGGTGGTTTCGACGGTCGTGCAACATCTTACTACAATATCCAGAACAATATCTTTGTTGACTGTGGTAACAATCAGGTGCCACGTCGTATTGTAGGTCGTACAAATGCTCAGGCTGAAATAACATTCAACAATAACACTTATTGGTTTGACGGTGCTGCAGAGACAGGTAACGAAAGCTATGATGCTAGTTATCAGTTGCAGAGCGACCCTGCATTTGTTGATGCAGAGAATGGCGACTTCACACCAACTGGTGCAGAGCAGGTAAGCATGAAGACAGGTGACCCACGTTGGCTTGCTGAATAATAACTAATCCTAATTAAGAGAATAATTATGAAAAAATATATAAAGACTTTAGCATTCGGACTGGCACTCACTTGTGCTGCTCCTGCTATGGCTCAGAACGGCAATGTGGTTCAGGGAACTATCGTTGACGAAAACGGTGAACCCGTTATCGGTGCTACCGTAAAACTAGAAGGAACCAACAAGGCGGTGATTACCGATTTGGAAGGAAACTATAAGATAGAAGTTCCGGCTAAGAGTAAGCTCACAGTTTCTTATATCGGTTATAAGAGCATCACTACAACAGGTGGTCGTGCGCAGCTTGCAGCAAGCAATACTGACCTTCAGGAAGTTGTGGCTGTAGGTTACGCTTCACAGAAGAAGGCTCACCTCACTGGTTCTGTTGTTACAGTGCCAATGGAGGACATTCAGGACTTGGCTAACGGCGACCTCGCCAGTTCTTTGATAGGTTTGGTTAACGGTGTTTCTGTAAACCAAAGCGATGCACGTCATCCTGGTGAGCACGCACGTATCACAATTCGTACAGCAAGTTCTCTTGGTGATGTTGGCAGCCAAGTGCAACAGCCTCTGTTCGTTATCGACGGTTATATCTATCCTAATGATATTAAGGTGGGCAATTCAAGACAGAACTATGGTGCTGAGGCTTTCAACAACCTTGATGCGTCTGAAATTGAGAGCATTTCTATTTTGAAGGATGCAAGTGCAGCCGTTTACGGTGCTCGTGCTGCCAACGGTGTTATCCTCGTAACAACAAAGAAAGGACAAAAGGGTGCTCCACGCATCTCTTATAGCGGTCAGTTCGGTTTTACAGATGAGGTGGCTCGTCCAAAGATGCTCGACGCATACAACTACGGTCGTCTGTACAACATTATGCAGGCTAAAGACCCAACAAACACATCAATAAACAAGACTACAGCTTTCTTCCAGGCAGACGAGCTTGAGGCAATGAAGAGTCTTAACTATGATTTGCTTGACAAATATTGGGAAACTGGTACCACAATGCGCCACAGCGTAAACGTGAGCGGTGCTACAGATAAGGTTAACTACTTTGCTGGTATTTCTTACTTCGACCAGGAAGGTAATCTTGGCAAGCTTGACTACGACCGCTGGAACTTCCGCGCAGGTGTAGACGTTAAGGTTAGCAAGTGGCTCGGTGCCAACGTTACTGTTTCTGGTAACTATGGCAAGAAGGATGCTCCGCTGGTAAAGGTTGGTGGAACAAACAAGGAGAAAGACTATCGTCTGTTGCTCTCTCGTCCATACTATATTCCAGAGTATGTTGGAGGCAACCCAATTCCTGCATACGGACCTACAAACAGTGGTGTTAGTCAGGAGCAGAACTATAACTTCGCCGTGCTCCAGAACAACGGTGACTACAAGCGCAACCGCACATCAGATGTTAACATCAGCGGAAGTTTGAACTATGATTTTGGCTGGAGCAAGATTCTTAAGGGTCTTACCCTCCGTTTCAACTATTCTAAGAGTATTAGCAACGATAAGGGCAATGAGTATGGTTCTGCATATAAACTTTATCAGATGACAAACCGTTATGGTAGCGGTAATCACCTCTATACACCGACAGCAGGTGACGACCCTAACTTCGACTATCTGGCAGATGACAACTTTGTTCCTCTGACGCTTGGTAATGGTAACTATCTGTATCGTAGCATGACACGTACAGATAACTATCAGATGAACTTTACTGCTAATTATGCCCGTGATTTTGGTCTGCACCATATTAGTGCTCTTTACTCTTACGAGAGGTCGGAAGCTGAGAGTGAATATCTGACAGGTCAGCGCGAGGCTCCATACAGCTTTACAACAGGTCAGTACAACTCAGCTACAGGTGAGATGTCAACTGTATTCACTCGTTCAGAAAATGGTTCTTCATCATTTATCGGCAGATTGAACTATGCTTATAACAGCCGTTATCTGTTTGAATTCATATTCCGTGCAGATGCTTCTTTGAAATTCAGTCCGAATGACCGTTGGGGTTACTTCCCATCAGTAAGTGCTGGTTGGATTATTTCAGAAGAAGATTGGTTTAAAGACAAAGTTAAGTGGGCTGACTTCTTGAAGATTCGCGCTTCTTACGGTCTTACAGGTCGTGATAATACAGCTCCTTGGCAGTGGATGCAGATTTATGCACAGGATGCTAACAAGGGAACTGTGTTCGGTGAAGGTATGGGCAATGACTCAAGCAATCGTATCACTATCAACAAGAACAATTCTGCTGTTAATACAAGTGTAGCATGGGACAAGAGCTATAAGATGAATATTGGTCTTGATGCACGCTTCCTCGACAACCGCCTTTCTGTAACATTCGATGCTTATCGTGAGTGGAATCGTGAGATGCTGATGAATATAGCACAGAATGTTGAATTTTATATCGGTACTCAGAGTGCTGCAGTTAACAAGGGTAAGATGAACAACTGGGGTTATGAACTTAGTCTTACATGGCGCGACAAGATTGGCAAGGACTTCAAGTACCGTGTAGGTTTGAACACTGGCTACAGTGACAATGAAGTGCTCAACATGGACTGGGAGACAGAGTATCTATATCGTCAGATTATGAAGGGCGACCGTACAGACCAAGGTCTTTGGGGCTTGCAGTGCATCGGTATGTTCCGTACCAATCAGGATATTGAGGAATATTTTGCAGAAAACAACATAACAAACTATCTGGGTATGTCTAAAGACCAGGTACGTCCAGGTATGCTTATCTATAAGGATATTCGTGGTGCACAGCAACCAGATGGTACTTTCGCAGGTCCTGATGGTGTTGTAAATATTGACAACGACCAGGTAAGACTTTCTAACCGTAATAATCCTTACGGCTTCACAACCAACCTTGGCGCCGAGTGGAAGGGACTTTCTCTTACTGCACAGTTGAGCGCAAGCTGGGGTGGCTATCAGTTGCTTCCAACAGACGCTCGCGAAGGTCTTGGCAATATCGCATACAACAACATGCCTTCTTTCTGGAATCCAGACAATGTATTTGTTTATCAGGACATCTATGATGGTTCAGGTAACTTGATTCAGGCACAGAACCGCGAGGCTAAGTATCCTAACCCTGGTTTCTCACAGAATGCACTTGCTTCAAGCTTCTGGAGAATCAACAGCACTAACGTTACTCTCCGTCGCGTAACTTTGGCTTACACATTGCCAAAGGAATGGACAGCTGGTTGGGGCATACATAATGTTCGTATCAATGTGACAGGTCAGAACCTGATTAACTTCTACAACCCATATCCAGACAACTTCACAAGTCCAATGGCTGGTACATACGGCCGTTATCCTGCTTTGCGCAAGTGGACCGTGGGTGTTAATCTGTCATTCTAAAGTAAAACAAGTAAACGAGTAGACAAGTTATATGTAATGGTGCATAACTTATAAACTTATGAACTTTAAACTTATAAACTCACAAACTTATAAACTCACAAACTTGTCAACTCGTCAACTAAAATTAATACAACAATGAAAGCAAATATAAAGTTAATAGGCCTCGGCCTCATTGGTGCGATGGCATTCGCTTCTTGCAGTCAGGACTTCCTTGATGAAAAGAAGAACTATGACAACGTTAACGCTGAAATATACAACGACTATGAAGGTGCTAACGGACGTCTGAACGATATTTATAGTTGGTGTCTGCCTTCTGTTGGTGACATCAGCTGGAAGACTCCTTCAATGGGTGCTAACGATATGGCTGCAACCTCAACTGAGGAGTATGCTGGATTGAGCGTGTTCGTGGATCCACAGAACGAGCTGACATCTGGAAGTACTAACAACTCTGTGCCTGATTTCATTATGGGTACAGCAAATAATATTCAGGAGGCTGTATATGGTCGTATTCGTAATATTAATGATTGTATAGCAGGTATCTCTGGTGGCTCACTGCCACAGACACAGAAAGATGTTCTGCTCGGTCAGGTTTATTTCTTCCGTGCATGGTGCTACTATAACCTCGTAAAGTGGTATGGAGGTGTGCCTCTCGTGAAAGAAGTGCTGGAGCCAAAAGAGGGCGTGACAGTTCCTCGTTCATCGGCTAAGGAGTGTATCGACTTTATTCTTGAAGACCTTGACCGTGCTGCAAAGATGCTTGCCTCTGAGACAATGAGCGGCGGTTGGAGCGGCAGCAACTATGGTCGCGTAACTTCTGGTACAGCAGTGGCTCTGAAGGGTCGTGTACTGTTGCTGTGGGCAAGCCCATTGTTCAACCGTGCTAACGATCAGGCTCGTTGGGACTATGCATATCAGCAGATGTCTGCAGGTATGGATACAATCAATGCATGTGGTCATGGTCTGTATCAGGCAAGTGGTTTGAACGGTGCTGCTTTCTCTAAGCAGTTCCTTACATCAACAAAGAACCCAGAGGCAGTTTTCGTAACATTGCATAACAACATCACTGGTGACGGTCTTGACAATCAGAAGAACAACCGTTGGGAGCGCAATATCCGTCCTTCTAACGTGACAAGCTTCGGTGCAGGCTATACACCATCAAGAATGATGATTGACCTTTTCCCAATGGCAGACGGTAAGATTCCTTCAACAGCGGGAACATATTCAAAACTTACACCGTCTGACTCAGCATACAATGCTAATCTTCCATTCGTTGCTCGTGACCCACGTTTCTATCACACATTCGCATTCCCAGGCTTCCGTTGGGCATATAACGGTGATGCAACAGTGATGAATCCTAACAATCCTGCAAACAGCAAGGACTATACATTGTGGAACTATGTATGGTATGTTGATTTGAGTCAGGCTGGCAATCCGGAAAGTGGTGATTCTTATGGTGCAGACAATCTGTTGAAGAGCAAACGTGGAATTTATGTACGCAAGAAGTCTGATGACCTTGATATGAACCCATCTGCTCTCTATCAGTGGGATGCTCTCACTCTCAAGGGTGCTGGTCCATTCTTCTCTTCTGCTCCGCTCATCGAAATGCGTTATGCAGAGGTTCTTCTTAACCTTGCCGAGGTTGCATGTGCAACTGGTCATACAACTGAAGCTGTTGGCTACTTGAAGCAGATTCGTCAGCGTGCAGGTTATGAGGTAGGCAAGGAAGGTCTTGATGGTGTTGATGCATCTCAAGATAAATGTATGAGCGCAATCCTTTATGAGCGTCAGATAGAGTTGGCATACGAAGGAAAGCGTTTCGACGACCTTCGTCGTTGGATGTTGTTTGACGGTGGTGTTGGTCAGGAGTCTATTGACCCATCTCTCAAGGTAACAGGCTGGGGTGGCAACACATGTACATGGCTTGGCTTTAAGCCTCTGAATGGTCAGCGCCGTGAGAACATTGAGTTCCGTACTGCTGATGCTTTCGGTGTTGGTGGCACAACTTATGAGAGCGACCCGTTGGTTGTAGCTGGTGTTGTTCGTCCAGAAGGTGTTGACCTCCGCAAGGAACTTGAGCCACAGATTGAAACTCTTGCCAACTGGTATGCTCAGAATCTGAAGATTAATGAGAAGCGTGGTGACGGTTATGATTCTAACCATGAATTGCTTTACATGAACTTCCGTCCTAAGTACTACTTCCTTGGTCTTACAACAGCGGCTTCAGCTCAGAGTAAGAGCATGGAGCAGACTATAGGTTGGGAAGACAGCAACAACGGAAATGCGCTTGGTACATTCAACCCATTGGCTGAATAATAATCAGAATACTCAAAACAAAAAAGGCTTCCACTCGTCGTGGAGGCCTTTTTTAGTTCTTGGCAACGAGCACGGAATAGATTTGCTTATAGGCAGAGTTTGTTGTTTAAGCAGTCACTGGCATAGTATTAGCGCTTTGGCGCATCCCGCATCTTTTTCTGATAGATGAACCGAAGGTGCAAAAAAATAGGTTGCAACTAATGTTACAACCTATTTTGAGATATTTGGGTTTGTTTATTATCCCAACTTGTTGATGTGCAAGCACAGACTAGACTTGATGTTTGCTGCCTTGTTCTTGTGGATAATGTTTGTCTTAGCCAACTTGTCCAGCATCTTCTGTACTGTTGGATACAACTTAGCTGCCTCATCCTTATTTGTGAGTGCGCGCAGCTTGCGAACAGCGTTACGCATTGTCTTAGCGTAATATTTGTTGTGAAGCGTTCTCTTCTTCTCCTGACGGATACGCTTGATTGATGATTTGTGATTTGCCATCTTTAATATTAATCTTTTTAATTTTGTAGTCCCTAGGAGAGTCGAACTCCTCTTTAGAGAATGAAAATCTCTCGTCCTAACCGATAGACGAAGGGACCAAACGTCTGAATTGCGGGTGCAAAGTTATAGCATTTATTTAATACAACAAAATTTTTTCGCGGAAAAATTACATAAATTGATGTTTTTTACATAAAAATGTACTATCTTTGCCTTTATGTTGGTAAAAACAGAGGCTGTTGTGCTTCATTCTTTCAAGTTAGGTGAGAATAAACTCATTGTTGATTTGTTCACTTATGCAAACGGCAGAATGTCGGTTGTCGTGCCTTTGTCAAAGTCGCCGAAGTCGAAAATAAAAAAACAGATTTTCCAACCGTTGTCTATTATTGAAGTAATTGTCGATGTGAGGACAAATGCGAGTCTTCATAAGTTGAAAGAGGCGCACGTGGTATATCCATACATCTCCATTCCCTTTGAACCTTTCAAGATTTCCATATCCTTGTTCATATCAGAATTCCTTTCTAAGGCGTTGCGAGGCGAGCAGGGCGACGAAATACTTTACTCCTATATAACAACAAGCCTGCAATGGTTTGATGGCCGTACAGAGCATTTTGCAAACTTCCATATTGTTTTCATCATGCGACTGACAAGGTTTCTCGGTTTTTATCCTAACCTTGATGGTTATTTCAGAGGTTGCTGCTTCGACTTGCGTTCAGGTTGCTTCACGGGAGTGGTTCCAATGCACAGGGATTTTCTTCCGCCAAACGAAGCGTCGATGATGGGACTTATGATGAGGATGGACTATCATAACATGCATCTCTTCCGCATGTCGCATATCGATCGCAACAGGTTGCTTGATGTAGTATTGCACTATTATCGTCTTCATCTGCCTGATTTCCCGTTGTTGAAATCGCTTGATGTGTTGAGGGGATTGTATTCATGATAGGGTGGAGCAGGCATAAATAAATAAGACAGGCACTGAATCGCTCGGTACCTGTCTTTATAATATATAAAATAAAATGAAAAACGCTTGGATTAAGCCAGCAGACGTTTTACTGCCTCTGAGATTGCTTTGCCATCGGCCTTGCCTGCAAGTTGCTTGCTTGCAACGCCCATCACCTTGCCCATCTCCTTGATGCTCGATGCACCTGTCTGGGCAATGATTTCCTTGACAACTGCCTCTATCTCCTCGGTGCTCATTGGCTGTGGCAGATAACTTTCTATTACCTTTACCTGAGCCAGTTCGGCGTCAGCGAGGTCCTGACGGTTCTGAGATACGTATAAGTCGGCTGCGTCATGCCCCTGCTTTGCCAACTTCTGTAACAACTTCATTGCAACAGCATCGTCAAGTTCGTCGCTTGCTCCTGGTGCTGTCTTTGCCTCAATGAATACTTTCTTGATGTTGCGCAGTGCTTCAAGGCTAACCTTGTCCTTGGCTTTCATTGCAGCAACGATATCCTTGCTTATTTGTTCAAATAATGCCATAGTTGTTTATGAGAATTTAATTGTTCCTTGTATGAAATCACTGTTGTTTGCCGTATCGCTCTGTGGTTCCTCACGCTCGTTCTGCATGTTGATGCTGTCAAGTATCTCGCGCGTGCGTTTATAAGTAGGTGTTGATTCAACAGCAGAAATAACGTAGTCGTTGTCAAGGTCCTCAGGACGGAACAGATAGATATGCGGGCGGCGCTTGTAGCGGCGGTTGGCACCTGGATTGCCATAGAAGCGTTCGCGGCGCTCTTCCTTTGCTGCGGCTTTCTCCTGTTCTTCAGCTATGCGGTTTGCTTCTTCCTGAGTGTGTTTCTTGATGCGCTCCTGCATGCCGTCAACGTTGCTGATGCCAAAGCCGGTTGCAAGGATTGTTACCTTAACCTTCTTGCCCAGTTCAGGATCGACTGCCACACCCCATTTAATTTCAAAGTCGCCGAACTTATCCATGAAGTCGTGAACGTAGTTCATCTCTTCCATCATGAAGTTGTCCTTGCCGCCCTTCTCCTCGTTGAAAGCGATTGACAGAAGGATTTTCTTTGAGTTGAACACATCGTTGTCGTTGAGAAGCGGTGAGTTGAGCGCATCGTCGATAGCTTTCTTCACACGGTCCTCACCCTCGCCATATCCGGTTGACATAATTGCCACGCCACCATCCTGCAATACGGTCTTCACATCGTTGAAGTCAAGGTTGATGACACCGTGCACGGTGATTATCTCTGCGATAGAACGGGCTGCAACGCTAAGAGTGTCGTCTGCCTTTCCGAAGGCAGCCATAAGCGACAGGTCTGGATATATTTCGCGCAGACGCTCGTTGTTGATTACGAGCAGAGCGTCAACATGCTTTGACATCTCCTCAACGCCGTCGAGAGCCTGGTCTATTTTCTTTGCTCCCTCAAAGCGGAAAGGGATGGTCACGATACCGACGGTAAGGATGCCCATCTCCTTTGATACCTTGGCGATGACAGGTGCGGCACCTGTTCCTGTACCTCCGCCCATGCCTGCGGTGATGAATGTCATGCGAGTGCCGTCGTTGAGCATGTTCTTGATGTCGTCAAGGCTTTCTTCTGCAGCCTGGCGTGCCTTTTCCGGTTTGTTGCCTGCACCAAGACCTTCCTTGCCCAGTTGCAGATGCACTGGCACCGGTGAGTCGTTAAGTGCCTGATTGTCGGTGTTGCACAATACGAACGACACATCGTGTATGCCTTCGCGATACATGTGGTTAACTGCGTTGCCGCCGCCACCGCCAACACCAATTACCTTTATGATGCTTTGCTCTTTTTCCGGTTGTCCGAAATCGAGTATGTCTATATTGTTATAATTTTCTGGCATATATTCATGTATTTAATTTATTCAACCTTGTTGTGCTTATTCTTCTGATACTATGACCTTGAAGAAGTTGGTTACGCTTTTCTTGAACCTGTTGCCCAGACTGTTCTCACGTCTGATGCGTTCCTCTTCCTCTTTTTTGAGTCTTTCCTCTTCTTCCTGGATGCGTTTCTGTTCGGCAATCTCGCGTGCTTCCTGTTCTTCTTTCAGTCGCTGAGCCTCTTCCTTGGCTTTCTTCTCCGCTTCAGAAACCACAACGCCCACAGGAATCTCGTTTACTTGTCGTGCCTGACGCTCTGTGTTTGGAACAGTCTGTGGCTTTTGCTCAAACAAGTTGCCGTTGAGGTCAACCTCCATGCCGGCACAGTTAAGGTCGCCCTTGGCAAGCATGCCCAGGATGGTATTCATCGTGCCGTTCTTTGCGTTGACTTCGGCATTGTTAGATATGATGTTGTGAGTAACGAACTTCGCAACTCTTATCTTCTCTATGTTGGTGTGGTTGATGAAAGCCTTCTCGATGTCTTTCATGTTAGAACCGCCACCGGTAAGGATTATACCGCCCAACAGTTTGTCGTAGTAGTCGGATGGTATCTGGTACCACACATTATGGATAATCTCCTCCATGCGGCCTTCTACAATCTCGATGAACTTGCGGGATTCTATCTGGCGGTCACCGTCGATAGGCAACATCATGGTGTTGTCGATGTCGTTGTTGTCTGTGTATGCACTGGCATATTTCAGTTTCATCTTCTCTGCATCGGCCTCTTCCATCTGCAGCGATGCAATGTCCTTTGTTATGTTGTTGCTTCCCAATGGTATGACAGCGAGATGGCGCAGTATGTTCTTGCTATACACAGAAACAGTGGTTGTGTCAGAACCGATGTCAACCAGTGCACAGCCCAATCGCTTCTCCGCCTCTGTAAGCACACTGTCGGCAAGTGCCAACGGTGCAAGGAACATCTCTGCAATCCTTATGCCGGCAGTTTCGAAGCAGTCGTTGAGGTTCTTGTAGAACTTATTGCGCTGCAGGATATTGAGGAAGTTGCCCTCCAGTCGTGAGCACTGTATGCCCACGGGGTCAATCTGCATCTGAGCGTCAACATGATATTCCTGTGTGGCAACGTCAAGAATCTCCTGGTCGGGATATTCCTTGCTGCGGTTCTCGTCCATCAGTCCGATAATCATATCCTGAGTGACCTTGGTCTCTGATGGCAGGTCTAGTGAGATAACGTTTCTTATGCTGCGTATTGACTGTCCGCCCACACCTACATATACCTGAGTAATATCAGTCTTGAGTTGTGTCTTCAGTTTATTCACAATGCTTGTGATGCAAGCAGCCGTCTTGTCAATATTGTTGACAACACCCTTGCGAATAAATGAAGAAGAGTCTTCCTTGACTACTGCAAGCACCTTGATGCTGCCGTCAATATTCTTCTGTCCTGCGATACCCGTCACCTTTGACGAGCCAAGCTCAATTGCTACTATGAAATCCTTTGCTGCCATCATACATTATATTTCTTTTTGTTTTTCTTTTTCGTGCAAATAATCTGATTGTCAAACTCCACGTTTATATAGGAGTACTTGTTCCAACCGGCTTCGTTGAGACCGTATTTGTAGAACTTCTCGATTCGTTTCAGTTTCTCATCCACGTTCACCGGTTCGCCGATGCATATCACATGTTCCCCAACTCGTGGTATCAGTTCTATGCTGCCGTCGTCAAGAACATTGAACTGTACTATCTGGTTGTGCCAAAATCTGTTGTTGATAATCGTGTTTACCAGCGGAACTAATTTCTTGCAGGCGAAGTTTCTGTTTATATTGCCAGTCGCAATCATGAGATTGGTGGTATATTTTGTCCGTGGCATCACGTTGCCTTCATTGTCGATATAATAGTCATCGCCCTTTTCCGTCTTCACCCTTACCACCGGCATGCGCTGTGTCACCATGATAACTACCTTATGACTGATGGTCTTGTAGCACTCCACGTTCTTTATCAGCGGATTGGCGGTCAGAGTTTCTTCAATGTTCCTTATGTCGATGCTGTTGATGTTCTGTGCCAGAGGGTATATGTCGTTCTGTTTCAGAATGTTTGAAATCTCGTTTGCATCGAGGAATCCGTTCACGTCTGTCTTGTTGATGATAACCTCTACCTGTGTGCAGGTATTCTCGCTCTCATCGGGCTTGTTGAATGCCGTTACGGCAAGCACAAGATATATGCCTAATGCCACATTCGTGGTGGCAAGGAGAATTTTCTTCCAGTTGACTTTCATTTTTCTTTCAGTATTTTAACCATTTGTGGAACGTAGGTATCCAAGTCGCCGGCACCGAGGATTACCAGTACCTCGAAGTCGCGGCTCTTTACGAGACTGATGACATCCTCCTTGTGAATCATCTGACGCTCCATGCCTTCTTTCAGGTTGTCGTAGATGAGTTGCGATGTAACTCCCTCGATGGGCAGTTCGCGTGCAGGATAGATGTCGCAGAGTATCACTTCGTCAAGCAGGCTCAGGCTGTCGGCAAACTCCTTATAGAAGTCGCGTGTGCGTGTATAAAGATGCGGTTGGAAGATTGCTGTTATCTTCTTGTCGGCATACAGTTGCTTGATGCTCTTTGCACTCTGGTATATTTCGTTAGGGTGGTGTGCATAGTCGCTTATAAGCACGGTCTTGTCGGTTTTGAGTCTGAAGTCAAAGCGTCTGTCAACGCCTTTATATGTTGACATTCCGTATTTCAGTTCTTCAGCCGTACATCCGTTAAGCTGTGCCATTGCCATTGCTGCCACACCGTTTTCTATGTTGATGGGAACAGGGTGTCCCAGTTTTACGTTCTTCACGTTCTCTATCGGAGAAACGAAGTCGAACACAATCTCGCCGTCGGCAATGCGTATGTTCTCTGCGTGGAAGTCTCCTTTGTCCAGGCTGTAGTCGTAGTACCTCACGCCGCTTTGCAGTTCGGCTGTCATCTCCAGGTCTCTGTGTATTATCAGAGCGCCGCCCGGTTGTATCAGTGTTGTGTATTTCCTGAAACTCTCCAGATACGCCTCTTTCGTTCCGTATATGTCGAGGTGGTCGGGGTCGGTAGATGTTATCACGCTCATCCATGGTGTCAGTTGGTGGAAAGAGCGGTCGAACTCGTCGGCTTCTATCACTACAAACTCGCTGTCGCTGATGATGCAGTTGGTAGAATAGTTCTTTGATATGCCGCCAAGAAAGGCGTTGCAGTTGAGATGACTCTGGTGTATGATGTGGGCACACATGGTCGATGTCGATGTCTTTCCGTGTGTACCTGCCACGCAGAGTCCCTTGTTTGAGCGGGTCAGAGTGCCCAGCACCTGTGCTCTCTTCTGTATCTCGAATCCGTTCTCACGGAAATATTGCAGTTCCTTGTGATTGGAAGGGATGGCTGGCGTATATATCACGAGGCATGACTCCTTGTCGCGACAGGCGTGAGGAATCATATCCGTATTCTCCTCATAGTGTATCAGCATGCCCTCACGTTCCAGCATCTTCGTGAGTTCTGATGGTGTCTTGTCATATCCGGCCACAACATGTCCGCGACTGATGAAATAGCGGGCGATGGCGCTCATGCCTATGCCGCCTGCTCCTACGAAATAAACGGCTTTAATATCTTTCAGTTCCATTGTTATCTCTTTATCATAGTGATTACCTCCTTGGCAATGATATCGGCAGAGTCGGGCAGTGCCAGACTGAGGATATTGTTGCTGAGGTCATTAAGTCTTTTATTGTCGTTAACTAATTCTATTGCTTGCTTTAACAAAAAGCCTGGTGCTTCGGCATCCTTTACATATGCTGCCGCCTGCTTGTCAACCAGAGCCATGGCATTCTTTGTCTGGTGGTCTTCCGATACGTTTGGACTCGGAACGAGAATCACAGGCTTGCCTATCAGGCAGAACTCTGATATGCTGCTTGCTCCGGCGCGGCTTACAACGAGGTCTGCGGCCTTATAGGCAGCAGCCATGTCGCTGATGAAGTCGGTAACAACCAGATTTGGCAGTTGCTTGCCTTTCAGTTGTTCCATTATCTCTGCATGATAGTATTTGCCTGTCTGCAAAATGAACTGCACATCAGTCTTTTCCACCATGTCGAGATGCTGCATCACACTCTCGTTTATCGTTCGTGCCCCCAGACTTCCGCCTACGAGCAGTATTGTCTTCTTGTCAGGATCCAGTCCGTAGCCTTTCAGTGCGTCTTCTCTTGACATGCCATTGCTTAGCAATGCCTGTCTAACAGGGTTGCCCGTCTTTATAATCTTCTCTGCAGGGAAGAAACGCTCCATGCCGTCGTATGCCACACATATCTTCTCCGCCTTCTTTGCCAGCAGTTTGTTGGTCACGCCGGCATAAGAATTCTGTTCCTGTATCAGACAAGGGATGCCCATTGATGCCGCCTGATTGAGTAGCGGACCGCTGGCATAACCGCCAACGCCTACTGCTGCCATGGGGCGGAACTTCTTGATGATGCTCTTTGCCATGCGCTGACTTTTCCATATCTTGAAGAGCACCTTCACGTTCTTCAACAGGTTCTTTCGGTCGAAACCGCATATTGGCAGTCCGATAATCTCATACCCTGCAGCTGGAACACGCTGCATTTCCATCCTGCCCAATGCTCCTACGAATAGAATTTCTGCATCGGGGTGTAAAGCCTTTATTGCATTGGCTATTGAGACTGCTGGGAATATATGACCGCCCGTTCCGCCTCCGCTGATGATTATTCTTAGTTTATCGTGCATACCTTTTTTAGTTGACGAGTTGGTGAGTTGGTGAGTTGACGAGTTGGTGAGTTGATAAGTTTGTGAGTTCACGAGTTCACTACCTGTTCTGCCTCTTCTCTCTTCTTTGCTGTTCTGCTAACGCTGAGCATCGCACCTATATAGGCGCAGTTGATTATTGTAGATGTACCGCCCTTGCTTATCAGTGGCAGTGGCTGACCGGTTACTGGCACCAGTCCCACGGCAACCATCATGTTGAACATGGCCTGGATTACAAGCAGCAGGGCTATTCCCATGACGAGAAATGCCGGGAAGTTGTTCTCGCATCTGTTGGCAATGCGTACAGCACTGAATAGCAGGAACACATAAAGTGCCACCACGGCGAAGGCTCCGAATATTCCCATCTCTTCTATCACGATAGCAAAGATGAAGTCGGAGAAAGCCTGCGACAGGAAGTCGCGCTCCTCAGAGTTGCCCGGTCCCTTGCCTATCACATTGCTTGTGGCGATGGCAATGTTTGCGTGAGCCACCTGTGCATCCTTGTCAAGGTCGTATTCTTCGGGAGTCACCTCCTTGGAGTTGCTGAACTTCATGATTCTTGATTTCCACGTGTCTGCCCTGTGGAATATCTTGTCGATGGTACTTTCTTCTTTCTTGGCTGTTGCAACCGTTTCGATAGACTGGTTTTTCTTCATTTCAGCCAGTTCTCTTTCATCATGGCCGGCAAGCATGATGAATGCGAGAAACATTCCTGCAAACACTATCACGACTCCTACCAGTCCTGCTAAATAGCGCCAATTCACTCTGCCGATAAACATCATCAGCAGGATTACTATTCCCAAGAGTGCCGCAGTAGAGAAGTTCTCTACAAATATCAGCAATATCAGAGGTACGGCAAGTATCATTATGAACTTGAACGCTTTCGGATCGGCACCGTCCTCGTTCTGCATGGCACTGAGTATCTGTGCTGTGGCTAGTACCAGAGTACCCTTTGCTATCTCCGACGGTTGGAATGTAAAGCCCAGAATGCTTATCCATCGTCCTGCATCACCCACCTTCGCTTCGGCAAACAACACCCATATCAGTGTGAAGAAAGAGAACAGTATGAGGAAGGGTGTCATAAGTTTGAAGTAGCGGCAGGGTATGTTAAGTGTTACCACAGCGACAACAAATCCGAAGATTAACGTTCCCGTATGATATGTTATGGGTCTGATGTAGTCCTGACTCTTGTAGGTAAGTGTGCTCGATGCCGAGAACACCTCTACGATACTAATCATGCAGAGCAGGAAGAACACCATCCATATTACTTTGTCGCCTTTGAAAATATTGCTGATTTTCATACCTTTAAGCTATCTTTCTATATCGTTTTTATAAGTTTCTTGCTAGTTTCTTGAACTGTTCGCCACGGTCTTCCATGTTCTTGAACAGGTCGAAGCTTGCACAGCACGGACTGAGCAGTACCGTTTCGCCCGGCTTGGCCAGTTCGTAGCAGGCCTCAATGCACTCTTTCATTGAGTGTGTGTCGCGTACCGGTATTCCCATTGAGTCGAAGTTGTCGTGCAGTTTCGTGTTGTCGGCACCGAGATAAACAAGTGCAGAGCATTTCTCTTTCACGAGTGGCTTTATTGCTTCGTAGTCGTTGCCCTTGTCCTTGCCGCCGATTATCAGCACCACCTTTGTTCGCATGCTCTCAAGAGCATACCAGCAAGCATCCACATTCGTTGCCTTGGAGTCGTTGATATACTGAACGCCACGCACCGTTGTTACCTTCTCCAACCTGTGCTCAACACCAGGAAAGTCGCTCAGGCTCTTGCGTATCACTTCCTTCTTGATACCGGCAACGTTGGTTGCTATACCTGCAGCCAGACTGTTGTATATGTTGTGCTTGCCGGTTAGACTCAGTGCCTCCTGTTCCATGTTGAAAGGGGTTGGCTTCTCCAGTTTGTACTGTCCTTCTTCTATATATCCTATTGCGCCCCTTGTCTTCAGTTCTGAGAACGGGCATTGTATGGCCTTTATGTCATACTTCTCCAGTTCGCGCTTTATTATAGGGTCATCGTTCCAGTAAATGAACGTGTCTTCCTGAGTCTGGTTCTGTATGATACGCATCTTTGAATCCACGTAGTTCTGCATACAGTAGTCATAGCGGTCCATGTGGTCGGGCGTTATGTTCAGCAGGATGGCGATGTTGGCGCGGAAGTCATACATATTGTCAAGCTGGAAAGAACTCAGTTCGATGATGTAATACTCGTGCGGTTCCTCTGCCACTTGCAAAGCCAATGAGTTCCCTATGTTTCCTGCCAGTCCTGCATCATAGCCTGCATTCTTGAATATATGGTAGATGAGTGAAGTGGTCGTTGTCTTTCCGTTACTGCCCGTGATGCATATCATCTTCGAGTTGGTGTAGCGCCCGGCAAACTCAATCTCGCTTATTATATGGATGCCTTTTTCTGTTGCTTTCTTTACTATTGGTGCAGTGTCAGGAATGCCAGGACTCTTTATTATCTCGCTGGCATTGAGAATCTTCTCCTCACTGTGCTGTCCCTCTTCCCATTCGATGCCGCGGCAGTCGAGCATTGCCTTGTATTTATCGCTTATTCTCGACATGTCAGATACAAACACGTCATAACCCTGCTTCTTTGCAAGCACCGCTGCTCCTGCGCCGCTCTCGCCGGCTCCAAGTATCACTATTCTTTCCATATCTTCCGCTTATCTCATCTTTAGTGTTATGATTGTCAGTGCTGCAAGGATGATGGTTACAATCCAGAAACGCAGCGTTATCTTTGACTCGTGTGCCACTGTTCTTGGCCACTTCAGCAAATACTTGCACTCAGGATCCAGTTGGCAGTCTTGTGTCCTGAATGTGTCGTGTATAGGCGTGCGCTTGAACACTCGCTGTCTGATGCCCTTTCGCTTGCCCAGTTTGAAGTACCATACCTGCAGCATCACGCTCAGACTCTCCATGAAGAATATTCCGCAGAGTATAGGCAGCATCAGCTCTTTGTGTATGATGATGGCACAAACGGCTATGATACCGCCGATGGTCAGCGAACCGGTATCGCCCATGAACACCTGGGCTGGGTAGGCGTTATACCACAGGAAACCGATGAGCGCACCGATAAAGGCACAGATGAATACCACCAGTTCTTGACTGCCCGGTATGTACATGATGTCGAGGTAGGCGGCAAACTCAATATGACTGGATACGTAGGCGAAGATGCCCAGTGCCACTCCGATTATTGCCGACACTCCGGCACACATTCCGTCCATTCCGTCGTTGAGGTTGGCGCCGTTCGACACTGCCGTTACAACAAGTATTGTCATTATCACAAACAGAATCCAACCCGCCACATCCTTGTACTTGCCGCAGAACGACATCAGGTCAGAGTAGTCGAGATTGTGATTCTTCACAAATGGTATTGTTGTCTTCAGCGATTTCGTCGCCTTGGGCGAGTGCTTCACCACCACCTCGCTTGTCTGCTGTCTTTCAACGGCGATGTTTTCGCGCATCACAGCGTCAGGACTGAAGAACAGCACAAGACCGACAATGAGTCCGAGGCCAACCTGACCCACAATCTTGAACTTACCCTGCAATCCCTCCTTGTTGTGCCTGAATATCTTTATGTAGTCGTCGAGTCCGCCAAGCACGCCAAGCCACACCGTTGTGATAATCATCAGTATAAGGTAGATATTGCGCATTCTGCCCAGCAAGAGCACTGGCACCAAGATGGCAACGATTATTATTATGCCGCCCATCGACGGAACGCCAATCTTGTTGACACCAAACGGGTCGATGCTTGCATCGCGCTGCACCTCGGTAATCTGTTTCCTCTTCAGAAATTTTATGAACCTTTCGCCAAACCATGCCGATATAAGCAATGACAGAATCAGTGCCAGCAGCGCACGGAATGAGATATATGACCAGAGATGCGCCCCCGGAATATTGAAGTCTTCTAAGAATCTGAAAAGATAGTATAGCATATTTTTTTAATTTATAATGAAGAGTGAAGAATGAAGGGTGAAGAATGAAGAGTGAAGAATTTTTTGAATTCTCCCTACCTCTTAGTTCATTATCTCCATAAGCACTTCCTTGTCATCGAAATGATGTTTCACACCCTTTATCTCCTGATAGTTTTCATGTCCCTTGCCTGCCACCAGTATCACATCGCCACGCTCCGCCATCATGCAGGCTGTGCGTATTGCTTCCTTGCGGTCGGCAATGCTCAGTGTCTTCTTCATCATCGCTGGTGTCAGACCTGCCAGCATGTCATTAATGATGTCTTGTGGTTCTTCGTAGCGAGGATTGTCACTGGTGATGATTACACGGTCGCTTTTCTTTGCTGCCTCCTTTGCCATCAGCGGACGCTTGCCCTTGTCGCGGTTGCCGCCCGCTCCGCAGACGGTTATCACCTTGCCTTTGCCGTCAAGCACCTCATGGATGGCATTAAGCACATTCTCCAGTGCATCAGGCGTGTGGGCATAATCCACGATTGCCGTATATCCGTCCTTGCCGTGAATCGGTTCCAGTCGGCCGCTTACACTCTTCAGAGTACTCATCACCAGCAGTATCTCGTCTGGTTTCTTGCCCAGCATCACGGCAGCACCATATACTGCCAGCAGATTGCTCACGTTGAACTTGCCGATGAACTGTACTCCTACCTCTCTGCCGTCTATCTCAAGATACATTCCTTCAAAGTGGCATTCCACTATCCTTGCCTTGAAGTCCGACATCGTTCTTGTAGAGTAAGTCTTTACCTTCGCCTTGCAGTTCTGCACCATCACCATTCCGTTCTTGTCGTCGGCATTTGTTACTGCAAACGCATTCTTGGGCAGGTTGTCAAAGAAGGCTTTTTTTGCATCGCGGTAGTTGTCGAAAGTGAGGTGATAGTCGAGATGGTCTCGGGTGAGGTTCGTAAACAGGCCACCGGCAAATTTGAGTCCTCCGATGCGTTTCTGTGCTATGGCATGACTTGAACACTCCATGAAGCCATATTCGCATCCTGCTTCCACCATCTTGGCCAGCAGTTGGTTCAGTGCTATCGGGTCGGGAGTGGTGTGGCTTGCCGCAATCGGCTCGTCTTCTATGTAGTTGCACACCGTTGACAGCAAACCGCACTTATGTCCCATCTTGCGGAACATATTATATAATAATGTGGCGATGGTGGTCTTGCCGTTTGTTCCTGTGACACCCACAAGTTGCAGTTTCGTTGACGGATAGCCATAGTATGCTGTAGCCAGTCTGCCCACCGCATCCTCTGTCGATTCTGCCACGATGTAGGCAACGCCTTCGTCCAAAGTCTCTGGCAGTGTTTCGCATACGATGCTCGTAGCACCCAGTTCGATAGCTTTGCCGATATAGGCATGTCCGTCGGTCTGTGTACCTTTGATAGCAACAAACATGTGTCCCTTTTCTATCTTGCGTGAGTCGATGTTTATGCCCGTCACCTCTATATCAGCATTGCCGCTGATGCTTATAGGCTTTATGTCTTTTAGCAACTCGTTGAGTATCATAGTAGTATTTGTTTTTCTTATTCAAGTGTCAGTTTGCAGAGCTGTCCCTCTTTCACAGGCTTTCCTGGCTGGCAACTCTGTTTGCGCACCTTGCCGCGTCCGGACAGTTGCACCTTCATGCCGCGACTTTCCAGTAGGAACACGGCGTCGCTTGCACCCATTCCCCTAACGTCGGGAGTGATGTGGTTCTCTGTGTCTGCCACTTCAAACTTCACGCCCTTGCCTGTATTCTCGGCACTTCCCCATACCGGGTTGGTGATGAAGTCCTCTGTCCACTCCTTGTTACTGTCCACGTCCAACTGGTTGAGGATATAGCTCGCAGCAGCCACGTTGCCGTTCTTCACGTCGGGTACAAGCACTGATGTGGTATCGCGCGCACTGGTTACATCCATCTTAACATCCTTTGCCATCACGCCCTCGGCAATGTTGTGGAACACAACGCCGCTCATGCCGCCACCAGATGCAGGCAGTCCAGATTTCTTCAGGCACACGATGCACGAATAGCGAGGATTGTCAGCAGGGAAGTAGCCGGCGAAGCTCAGCCAGTACTGTACCGTTCCCGATGTATAGCCAGCCTTACCCTGAGACACCTGTGCCGTACCGGTCTTGCCTGCCACTTTGAAGAGTTTGGACCCCGCCTTGCTTCCCAGACCCTGACTAACCACATGCTCCAGTATCGTCTGCATGGTCTTTATCGTCTGCGGCTTGGCTATCTGCTCCTTTATCACCTCAGGTTCAAACTCCTTGATGGTAACGCCGTCTTTCACCACCTTCTTCACGAATCTCGGGCGCATCATTTTGCCGTCGTTGGCGATGGCGTTGTAGAATGCTATAGTATTAATAGGTGCAATCTGTGTTTCGTAGCCTATGCTCATCCATGCCAGTGTGGTCTTATACCAACTGTCAGTGTATTTGCCGCGCTTGTCCTTCTGCGGCATTCTTATCTTCGGCGGATGATAGCCCGCCAGTGGCAGTTTCAGGTCTTCGTTTATGCCCACTCTGTACAGGCCTCCCACATATTTCTCCGGATTGCTGTGATAGAACTTGTCAATAACATGACTCACGCCGATGTTAGAACTTACCTCCAGCGTGCGTGCCACGTTTATGTCCTGATATCCGCCGCGTCGCCAGTTGTGGTCCTTCATCTGTCTGCCGTACATCGGCATCACGCCCGACCCGGTATGTATAACATAACTCGTGTCAACCACTCCGTCGTCGAGCGCCACAAGGAACGATGCCACCTTGAATACCGAACCCGGTTCGCAGATGTAGCTGATGGCATGGTTCAGCTGCTCCCTATACACACCGTCGGCATCCTTGCTCATGTTAACAATGGCCTTCACGTCGCCGGTAGCCACTTCCATCAGTATGGCCACGCCCATCTGTCCGTTTATCTTTTTCAGTTCGTCAATAACGGCGCGTTCTGCCAAGTCCTGCATGCCCACGTCGATGGTGGTCACGATGTCGGCACCGTTCTCCGGCTCTTTCACTATTATGTCAAGATACTTGTTCAGCACCTTGCGGCGGTTCTTTATTCCCGGTTTGCCTCTCAGTATGGAGTCGTAAGCCAGTTCCAGTCCATAGCGTGCGCTGTCCACCTTGTATATCTTGCCGTCCTTGTCTTTTACTGTTTCCGAACCGATGTCTCCGATAGTGCGTCGTGCCAGTGAACCGAATGGTCGGCGGCGTGAGATGAACTGGTCGCCTCTGAATCCTCCCTTGTTGGTGTTCATGCAGAGTATTGGCAACTTCTTCACCTCAAGATAAGTATTGTAGTTCACGCGTCTCGGCCATAGTTTCAGATAACGTGCTCCAACACTGCCGTCCTTCAGTTTCTTCTGTCGTCCCTTGCTGATGTGCGCCTTGAACTCTGCTGCACTTCTTGCTGGGAATATCTTGTGCAGGCCGTTGCAGATGCTGTCGATGTTCTCGTCCCATAGCCTGTTTAGTTCGTTTATCTTTGCCGTGTCTTTCTTGCCGTCCCTTTGCTTGCCCGGTTGGAAGTCGAGCACCAGTTCGTACTCAGGCAGCGTTCCGGCCATCAGCTGTCCGTCGCAACTCAGGATGTTTCCTCGCTTCTGCTTAACTTCTGCATTCTCCAAGCGCAGACGCTGTGCCACCTCTTCCCAATATGAACGCTTTGCGGTCATGATATACAATGCCTTTATCACAACCGCTATTCCTAACACGGTAATCACGATGGCGATGGCCGTGTAGCGTGGGATTATCTTGTCTCTGTTAAACTTGCTCATTGTTCGGGTACTATTATTTTATAAGGTGGTAACTTTGATGGTCGGAGCAGACTGTCCTGACTTTGTTTCAGCATCTCCAGAACCAGACTCTCTCTGCAGCGTTCTGTCAGTTCGCTCGAACTCGACATTGCCTTGTATTTTGCTTCCGTCAGTTCTTTCTGCAACTTGTCTATCTCAATTATGTCCTGCTCGCATTGGTATCTGGTGGCGACAAAGATTATTATGCAGGCCACGATGAGTACTATGAGCCAGATTTGTCGTCGCATTATGTCGCCGTTCAGCAGGTCGCCGCCAAGTATTTTTCTCAGCGTGAGCTGTGGCGACGGTTGCGGGTCATCCTCTCTGGCGTTCTCCTTTATTATCTGGATTGCCGATGCCGTCAGCGTATCGCTCTGCTCTGTCTCTTCCAAAGGTACCTCCGCCGGTTCCTCTTCCGTCGTCATTGCCTCAGTCAGCTGCGCTTCCGACTGTTGTATCTCAAATACCACAGCCTCTGTCTTGTTGGCTTCCTGTTGCTGCTTTTTCTCTTTCTTCTCGTTCTCTTTCATCGTGTCTCTGCCTTTGTCGTTATGTCATGCCGGTCAGATTTTTTCTGCTATGCGCAGTTTCGCACTTCTGCTTCGTGGGTTGCGCTCCTGTTCCTCCTGGGTTGGTATTATCACCTTGTTGTTCACCAGTCTGAACGGCGTCTCTATCCTTCCAAAGAAGTCTTGCTTCATCTTTCCCTCCGCATTGCCCGTCTTCATCACGTTCTTCACTATGCGGTCCTCGAGCGAGTGGTATGTTATCACGCTCAATCGTCCGCCGGGAGCAAGCAGTTCCGTTGCACCGCGCAGCATGTCGCGCAAGGCGTCCATTTCGTGGTTCACCTCTATGCGCAGTGCTTGAAACAGTTTGGCCATCTCCTTTTTCTCCCTTTCCTGCTTGAAGAGTTTCTCCACCGCCTGCATAAACAGGTTTGTGGTCTCAATCCTCTGTTGACTTCTTGCCTTTGCCAAGGCGGCAGCGATGCGTCGTGCGTTTTTAAGTTCTCCGTAGAGAAAAAACACGTCTGCCAGTTCCTGTTCGTCATAGTTGTTCACGATGTCAGCAGCCGTTGCGCCCGCCCGCTTGTTCATGCGCATATCTAAAGGAGCGTCAAACCTGAATGAGAAACCGCGGGTCTCGTCGTCGAAATGATGGCTCGATACGCCGAGGTCGGCAAGCAACCCGTCAATATGGTCGATGCCGTGGTATCTCATCCAGTTCTTTATATATCTAAAGTTGCTTCTTACAAACGTAAATCTATCATCATTAATAATATTTAACTCTGCGTCGGCATCCTGGTCGAAACTGAAAAGGTGTGCCCCGCCTGTCAGTCGTGACACAATCTCACGACTGTGACCGCCTCCGCCGAATGTTACATCGACGTAGATGCCGCCCGGTTTGATGTTAAGCCCGTCGATGCTTTCGCCGAGCAACACCGGCACGTGATATGTTCCTGCTGTGGTTGCCATATATGGTTTTGTCGAGTTATTCGAGATTAAAAATCCGGACCTTTATTCAGGCGTTGCTGCCTCCCATCAGTTCTTCGAGTGCTTTTCCGAAATCTTCGGCGTCCATTGCCGCTTCTTCGGCCTTGCTGTTGCTCCAGATTTCTATGGTGTCGCCCATTCCGATGAACTTGATGTCTTGTTCGATGTCCGCCATGCGCATATAGCGTTTGGGTATCAGAAAACGACCGTTGCCGTCGAGCGTTACCAACTCCACCTCCGAGACAAACTGGCGATAGACACACTGGTGCTCCTTGTTCCAACGGTTGAGTCGCAATCGCAACTCATCCATCTGACTGTTCCATACGCTTTCGGGGTAGAGCACGAGGCAGTTCTGGAAAACGTCTTTCCTCATCACCAGCCTTTCCTCGCCCGATCCAATCAGAATCTTGCGGAAGACTGCTGGCAGGAAAGCCCTTCCCTTAGCGTCTGTTTTTGCCTCTATGTTACCTAAAAATCGCATACGAACATCTTTATAAAAGTTATTCGGGTTCAAAGGTACATATTTTTCCCCACATTTCCCCACATTGTTTCAAACTTTTTTCAATCTAAAATGAAATATTTTGTGTTAATTTTTATAACCTATTGAAAAACAAGTGCTTGCAAAATGTGTTGCGCTTGTTTCTTTTGGTGGGGCGTTTTTCTTGCGCAGAACAACTTTTTTATGCTTTCCGTGAGTCTTGATGATGCTCTTTGCGTCACCCTGTGGTGCGGTATGGGGCAATCGGTTTTCTCTGTTCGCCTGAAAGTGCAAAAGGGTTTTATCTTGCATTTTTTACTCATATTGACCATTTTTTTCTTAAAAAATGATTCATTTTCAAAATATTTTAGTTAGTTTTGCAAATTGTTAGTATCAGCTTAGAGAGAAATGAATCAGATTTCGGAGAAAACCATCGACATCGACAAGATTCTGTATGACAAGATGGGGAGTAAGGCAAAGTATGTGCCGCGCCCTCTCGTATCATGGCTTAAACGTATCCTCCACCAGGATGAGGTAAACCGTTACCTATGGGAAAGTCGTCACCTTACGGGTACAGAGTGGCTTGAGGAGTGCGTGCGCTATCTTGATATGACCCTTGAGGTCGTGGGCGAGGAGAATCTGCCTGACAAGAACGACGGCAAACTATATACTTTCGTGAGCAATCATCCGCTCGGCGGCGCCGATGGCGTGGCTCTCGGTTCTATCATCGGACGCCATTATGACAGTCGTTTCCGCTATCTTGTAAACGATATACTGATGAATCTGCCCGGACTTGCTCCTCTCTGCATCCCTATCAACAAGACAGGTGGTCAGGCGCGCAACTTCCCTGCAATGGTGAAGGCTGGTTTCGAGAGTGACAATCACATCCTGATGTATCCTGCAGGACTCTGTTCGCGTCGTCGCGACGGTGAAATCCGCGATTTGCCGTGGTCAAAGACGTTCATCGTCAAGAGCGTGCAGTATCAGCGCGACGTTGTGCCCATCCATTTCGGAGGACAGAACTCCGATTTCTTTTACAAACTGGCAAACTTTAGCGACAAGTACGTCAAGAAAGTGAATATCGCAATGATATATCTTGTCGATGAAATGTACAAAAATGTGCACAAGACTTTCCGTGTTACCATCGGCAAACCCATTCCGTGGCAGACCTTCGACAAGAGTCGCACACCGGCAGAATGGGCGCAGTACGTGCAGGACCGCGTTTATGAAATGGTTGAAAAATAGAAAATAGAATCCCTAACAATAATCACTGACAAAAGAAATGCAGCAAGAAATCATCCCACCCATCAGCAAGGAAGTGCTGAAGAGCGAACTGACCCGCGACAAACTGCTTAGAATGACCAACAAGAGCCACAACGAAATCTATGTCATTACGGCTCATGATGCACCTAACGTGATGCTTGAGATAGGCAGGTTGCGCGAGATAGCTTTCCGTGATGCTGGCGGTGGCACTGGCAAGGAGGTAGATATCGATGATTTCGATACCTGCGAGAACTGCTATAAGCAGCTCATCGTATGGAATCCGGAGGCAGAGGAGATTATCGGTGGCTATCGTTATCTGTTGGGTTCTGATTGGGAGTTGGACGACAACGGCCAACCGATTCTTGCTACCAGCCACATGTTCCACTTCTCGGAAAAGTTCCTGAAGGATTATATGCCTTACACCGTCGAACTTGGCCGTTCCTTCGTGTCGCTGCCATACCAGTCGTCAAGGATGGGAGCAAAGAGTCTTTTTGCTCTTGATAACTTGTGGGATGGTCTTGGAGCACTGACAGTTATCAAACCTGAGGTAAAGTATTACTTTGGCAAGATGACCATGTACCCTTCTTATATACGCAAGGGGCGCGACATGATTCTTTATTTCCTGAAAAAGCATTTTGCCGATAAGGATAATCTCATAATACCGATGCACCCGCTGCAGATAGAGACTGATGTCAAGGAGCTTGAGGCTCTCTTCTGTGAGGACGGTTTCAAGGAGGATTACAGGATTCTTAACCACGAGATACGCAGTCTCGGCTACAACATTCCTCCTCTGGTCAACGCATATATGAGTCTAAGCCCTACTATGAAGCTCTTCGGCACCGGCATCAACGATGGTTTTGGCGATGTAGAGGAGACGGGTATCCTTATTGCTGTCGATGAGATTCTTGAAGACAAATATGTTCGCCATATCGAGAGCTTCATCAATGAAAATCCCGATGCGCTGAGGCTGACGTCCGGTGCTGCAAAGGTGATATACAAAGATAGTGGTAATTCTTAAATCCTTACTGCCATGAGATACTGTCTGTGCATGCTGTTGATGGTTTTAGGTTTAACGGCGCAAGCACAGATGGTGTATGCTCCGCTCGAACCGGAAAGTTCTTTAATGTTCTTGGGTAATCGTATTGTCTATAAGGGAGATACGATTACGCTCGACAATCGTAACATTTTTCTTGATGGCAGTCTGTCCGATGCTGAGGCAGATGCTCATCCTCATGTGTACAACTCCTTCAAGGAGGCAGCCGAAGCCTTCATCAATGGCACAGAGGAGAAACCCATGCGTGTCTTTATAGCTCCCTATGTCTATTGGGTTGACAACCCTGATGACCCGAAAGTGGCGGTAGGAAAGGATGGCAGAGAACCGTTTGGTATGGTGGTGAGATGCGAAAACCTCCATTTCATCGGACTTTCTGACGATGCATGCAATGTGGTTCTTGCCTCTCAGCGTGGTCAGACACAGGGTGCAGTGGGCAACTTCACCATGTTTCTTTTTATAGGCAACGGCTTGCAGGTGAGTAATCTTACCATGGGCAACTACTGTAATGTTGATTTGGAGTTTCCGCTCAAACCCGAACTGTCAAGGAAGAAGCGGAGCAGTGCCATCACCCAGGCGCATGTGGCATATTGCCATGGCGATCGTGCCGTGGCTCGCAATGTCCGCTTTATCAGTCGTCTCAACATGAACCCGCTAAACGGTGCTCGCCGCATACTTTTCGACCGTTGCCACATGGAGTGTACCGACGATGCGCTTACCGGCAATGGCGTTTATCTTCACTGCACCATCGGACTCTACGGACAAAAACCTTTCTATACCACTCACCGATGCGGTGCGGTGTTCCTCGATTGCGATTTCTTCGTTGAGAGCAACAATCGCGAGATGGTGTTCTGTAAGGCTCCCGGTGTGCTCTCGCTCATCGACTGCCGCTATCATTCTTCTTCTGATTCTACTTATGTGGGGTGGACAAACTACCCCGAACCTTGGATGCGTTGCTATCAGGGAGGCTTCTATCTTAACGGCAAACCCTATCGTGTAGGCGATAAAATGGCGGAGAATACTGTTGAAATCGACCGTTTGGAACTGCTGAAGGCATACAAGGGTGTGTCTGCTGAAGGCAAGACCGAATATAACCTTTATAATCTCTTGCGTGGCGATGACGGGTGGAATCCCACAGCCATGTCTGTTGATTATGCTGATATGCCCACTTGTCTGTTGGCAAACAAGCGAAAGGTACAGCTTCAGACAGGTCGCGACAGCATAGTACTCTCGGCAACACTCATGCGCCATAGCGGATATGATATGTCTGGCTTTGCACACGTAGATTGGAGTGTGCAGGCGGGTTACGCCCATTATGTCCGTCTTGTCCCGCTCGGAGGCGACTCCTTACTGGTTGTTCCAACTAACAATACCGATGAAACCGCCCGTTTTAGTATATTAGCCCATACTTCGTATGGTCATCAGACGGCAGTGGCAATGACTGTTGAACCAAGCTTACAGCAACCGCCAAAGGTCACAAAGATTGCTATCGAACAGCGTGGTGATAGTCTTTATCTCAACTATAATCTTAATCTGCAAGGCAGACGCGATGAGTCGGAGATTATCTGGTACCGCTCTAAGGACAAAGAGGGCAGAGGTGCTGTTGCCGTGAGTGTCAGTCATCGTTCTCCCAAGCGCAGTTATGCCCTTTCAGAGGCTGACAAGTGGTATTATATTGGAGCTTCTATCCGCCCAAAGAGTCATCTTAGCAACTACGGGGAGAAGCAATATGTAAGTTTAAAGAAAGTTGTCAACCCTAAAAAAATCAGTAAGTTACAGTCGTTGACTACCGATTTTGCCGATTTCCCATGTCAGTGGCAACCGCTACTTATTCCTGGATGTTGGACCGTTGACGGGTTTAAACCTCAAGATACAGCCGAGTATCCTTGGGATTTCGATAAAAACAAACCAATGTGGGCGTATGCTAAGGGCTTTAACGGTGCTGTTGGCTGGGGATTAGTGCAGGCACAGCGCGGTGCACGAATGATGTACACCCCGCTTGATGGCAGTTACTGTGATATGTCACTGACCTTGAATGTAGATCCAACTAAGACGGCAGGCCAAGGCTTCGGCAGTGCCACAGGTCAGTACATGGACATCTGTATTAAGTTCGACACCCGCACGCTCACCGGTTATGCCCTCCGTATCATCCGTACCACGAAGCATGCCAAGGCTGTTGACTTCTATCTTGTGGAATACAAGAACGGACTGACAAAAGCAATATCTTCGCCCATTTCATCGGGATGCTACCGCACAGGATGCACAATCTCACTGAGTGTTAAAGACAACTTGCTAACTGCTCATGTAGAAACCTCTACGCCTTTGCCAGCCGACTCACCGCTGCCAGTGAAGGTTGATTTGTCTGCAACCATTACTCCCAATACCTTTGGCGGTGTTGCCATCCAGCATACTGGCTCTTGTGGTGAAAGTACCACCATGTTCCACAATCTTTCTGTTGAATGGAAATAATTATTACAGCCATTTGCGGTATCCAATCGGGCCGTTTACTATACCTAAACGGCCCATTTAGCCCTGAAAATGTAGGATGTATGAGAAATAAGGAAAATATTTTTTTTGTTATTTATTATGGGCCACTATCACCTTGCCATCAGTAGTTATTCCTTCTGCCGATATCACCACTTGTCTGCAAGTTGAATTGTTGTAGAACTCCACCTGCGCTCTGCCTCTGCTGTCGGTCTTCACGTTCGGATTCCAGTAGAGAGTCCGGCGGTAGTCCTTATGTTCAGGCAACGGCAGTTTGCTGTAGTCAGGGTGATAGTACTCCACCGGTTCTGCAATGCCGTTGAATACAATCTTTCGAAACAGTGTTACCGGCATTTTCAAACCGTTTTGAACAAGTTCCACCACGTCATAGCCAGCCCTTATGGTAAAAGGCCATCTTTTAGTTTTTCCTGGTTCATCGCCTGCAAGATTGGTCGCCAGATAGTTATAGCGTGGAGCATTATAAAGCATCTCCCTGTTTTCCATATCAGCATAAATGTTCAGTGTCATGAAATTCTCTTTCTGTGGAAAGAATCTCACGTTTTCCGGCAGACTCTCTTTTGTGCCATAGCCCATACTGAACTTCGGACTTGGACTCGGAAATCTTTCTGTCGGGAATCTTATCAGTTCTTCTTCATCCACATAATAAGTCACGCCGCCCGACAAACCATAGTAGTGCATGAACAGTTCTATATTCATGTTGTTAAAGTAATCATTGAAATAGAAGTCCTTTACCACTCCCTTTAGGTTAGATACAAATGCCGCCATGTCCCTTACACCAACGGTAAACGTCGGACGGTCGTGCTGGAACTTCGTCCATTTCTTGCGTCCGCGTTTCACTATGTCGTTCAACACATACGACTGACTGCCGGAATCATACAGCACGCCATCAGCAACCAGTGTCTTTTCCTGTCCTTCGTCATACTGTTGTGTCTCATAATAGTCGTAAGGGCGAGGCATCGGCGACACCACATTCTCCGGACGGATATAATGTGTCAGTTCAAGTGTCGTGTCGCGCACAGAGTTGACCGCCCTCACATGACCAACCGGGCCGGCACTCTTTCCTAATACGCTCCTGTTGTATCTGTTAAGAAACAGGAACGCTTCGCTCTTGCCATAGAAAGGATGAATACCTATATGGAAACGCCCCATGCTGTCTGTCTTTACATCCTTGGTGAAGTTACCGTTATAGCGCGTTTCCAATTCAAGATTCACCCAAATCGGTTTCTTGATTTTCCGGTCATAGACAGATGTGTATTCCGCATTATCCTCAGCCAATGCGTCGTTTCTCATCACGCGCCCCTTGAACGATAGTCCTTTCTCTATGCGGAAGTAGGGTTCAAACCTCTTCTTGCCCGTTATCTCTTCCCAGTCATACCTGCTCCAGCCTTGCACCATAAGCAACTGGTCAAGTGCCTTTCGCCGTTGAGGGTCGTCGCTCTCGAAATAATACTGCGGATTGGGCACAAACCCTTTTATCTCCGACGACAACAGCAGTTCCGTGAGTATATTCCCGTTGCGAAGACTCTGTTCCGTATGCTCTGCATCAACGACGGAGAGGGAGAAGGTTTGGAAAGCTCCCTCCTCCGCCTCCCCCTTGGGGGAGGAACTGCTTAAAGCGAAAGCCCCATCCTTAACCTCCATCTTGGGGGAGGAACTGGTGAGTGTGAAGTTTATATTGATTTTTTGGTAGGGCTGCAGGTTTTTGCTTACCGTATCGGCTTTCAGGAAGAGCGTGTCTATCTGATGATTGTCAACGAACACTTGGCGTTGGGCTACAGTACTGCCATCGGCAGTGAACAGTGTGAAGATATTTACACCTGTCTTCAAGTCCTTGTTGCTCACCGCCATCGTCCATTCCTTTGCCGTAAGCAAATCCACGTTATTGCCGTAAACCAGTGAACCGCGACTATATCCTGCCAATCCAACCGTCTTTCCCTCTGTTTCTGCATTGCGCCTCACGCTCAATCGTGTGCTGTCGCCATTGTTATAGACATTGAGCACATAACCCTTACGCTCTACCTTGGGCAGAGAAAAGCTGTACTCCTTGCCGTTATATCTTGCCTTGAACAACATCGGCATGCCCTGCCGCGGCGTTATCTCGAAGCATCCCCTGCCAGCATAGAGTGTCTGCACACGTTGTTCCTCGCCGCCACAGACAACATCGCCAATAAGGTTTATCTTCTTGCCCAATTCATTGCTTGCCTCGAAAGCCACTCGCGTTCGGACGCCGTCAACAAGATTGCCGCCCTCTGGGTAGAACCTCACCACCAGTTCGTCGTTCTTGTTGTGCGCCACAAGGTCCGACGTGGTCTTCGGCGGTTGCTGCATGGTCTTATACTGGTAGTTGCCGTCTGCCTGCGCGTCATATACGGGGAACACTCTGCTGTATATTCCCATGTTGTTATAAAGGAACCGCTGATAGTGATTGCCCAATATGTCCTTGGTCCGCTTCTGATAGAAGAACGGATTGCCATGCTTGTCGCCGCGACAGAAGTTGAGCATCCACGACGTGTACGCCCTCACCTCATAGTAACCGGCATTTATGGTGTCCGCCAGTGCCATACAACCGTGTGCCTGTCCTCTGCTGATTACCAGTTTCTTCGTTTCCACCGGTATGCCGTAGGGATTTACCAGTTCCACATAGAGTATCTTGCTGGCGTTGATGTTCTTCAGGTCGCGCTCACCCACAACGTAAGCCTTGAACCATATTGAGTCGCCTTTGTAATAACTGGTGTTGTCGAAGTGCATATACACACGCTCCTGCTGCACGAGCGAGAAATATTTCTGAATGCTGTCTGCTATAGCAAGGTCCTTATAGTTCTTGTTTCCGTAGCCATTATCGGCTGGTTTATTGCCGTCATTCGTCCTTTCTTCTTTTGTAAGGGAAACCGTTGTCTTGTCGTATTGTTTGTCGAAGTTCTCCTCCCTCAGTCTTGCCAGTTCCGCCTCCACCGCCGTTCGCTTCACTATCTCGTTGTCTCGCCAGAACTGCTTGTCATACCCCATGCGGTCTATCTGCAACCGCAGGTCTTCCTTGCGACGTGTCCACTTCGCCCTGCCCACATTCCTGTCACCCACATTATACAGTATGGAGCTGAACCTCTGACTGTGCATCATGTCCTTGAACTCGGCATCGATGCACACCGATTGCACTTCGCCGTATTTGCTCTTTTCGTTGAAGCACACCGTGAAACCCACATCAGCATTTAGCACTCCGGCATAGAAATGGTTGTAGTCGGTTTCCACCTTCACGTTCAGCAACCTGCCTTCTGCCTTCAACAACCGCAATGTCTGTGCATCTACAAATAGTTTGCCGTCAAAGACCATCATGTCATAGTTGCCTTTCGGCTTGAACTCGATGCTGTATATCTTGCGCTCGCCATCGTCTATTGTCTCATGGCTTACGTCATAATACCTGTCGTAATCCATGTTCAGCGGCATCAGTTGCAAGGAGTAGGCAAGCGGCACTCTCTCGTTTTGGACAATGGCAATTTCCGACAGGGGGTAGAGGCTGGCTATATACGACAAGGTGCTGTCGGTCTCCTTGTCCGACTGTGAGTAACTGCCAGTGATGAGTGCCATTCCGCATACGTTATATGCCGAGTTGGCATTGAAGAAAGCCTCTACCATGCTCGATGTCACCCCATCCACAGCTGTTGTCTGTCGGTAGAGGTAGTTGGCTCGTCTGTGCGCATTGCTTGAGAGTGCGCTTATCGACTTCTTCACAATCTTTCTCAGTGTAGAGGTGAACGGCTTCACTTCAATTTCTTTCAGTTGTATGTCAGCAGGTTTGAGTCTTATCCTCGCTTTAATGTCCGACGCCTTTATGCTCACCGACTTATATCCTATGTATGAAATCTTCAGCACATCGCCGGCATCGGCTTTTACACTGAACAATCCCTCTATATTCGTAACGGTCGATTCCGCCGCTCCCTGCACGGTTGCCATCGGCAGCGGTTCGCCTGTCTCAGCATCCACAACCCTTGACGAGTATTCCTCCATCTGTGCATACACCGTTGCCGGCAATGCCATGAGCAATGCCAATAGGAATGTTTTTATCTTCTTGTGCAATCCAGACATAGAATTATAGCCAACAGATTAATTCGATGATACAAAATTAATCAAAATAAAAGAAACGTAAAAGGGAAAATCCCTAAAAGGTCGTAGGGATTTCCCTATTAATATAATTTTATTTTTAAAATGCTATTTTCTCATACATCCTACATTTTTGCCCATAACAAGTTGTACCATAGTTAATTATATGGAGTGTATAAGAAAATTTTACCTACACTTTTTGCCGTTATTTCACTCGTTTTTTGTAAAACGGCCGTTTACAACACCTAATTGGGCCGTTTAGCACTTGTAAATGGGCCACTTTTGGTTCGTAACTGCATCTTTTGATATGCTAAAGGCATGTCTTGTTTGCCTTCCTTTTTTGTAATATAATTCTTAAAATTACTTAAAAGCATCAAAAATGCACCCAAAAATGTAGGTAAAATTTTCTTATACACTGCATCTAACGCACATTGTGTCAATTGGTTAACCCTGAAAATGTAGGATGTATGAGAAATAAGGAAAATATTTTTTTTGTATGTGTTATCGCCCTTTTGTTTCAAATCATTTACCATATGTTTTTTTTTACTTGCTAAGTTTGGTTGTATAGTATAAAACATATATATTTGCATTATAAAACAATCTTTTAAAACCTATAAACATTATGAGAGTCGTGAGGAAGTATATTTTGACAATGCTTGTTGCCATGATTGCAACAAGTGCTTATTCTGCTATTGCCAACGATAATGATGGAGCAAAGTCACAGAAGATAATCTCTAAAAATGCCAATTGCATTACCTTTGTAGTGGATGAGGGGTTGGAGCCAGTTGACAATAAATATTGGAAGATTCTAAATCAGAATCTAGAAGACGGCGAAGAGGCTGCCGTGACTTTCATGCAAGGTTTTATACGACCTAATGGACTTAACATCGTAGCCACTAGTCTTGCCGATGAAAGGAATATAATGACTTTTGAAAGTCAGAAAGACGTTTTTTTCAGTTCTATGCTTCAGGCGTATGCTAAGCATCTGTCGTTTGAATTATCGCCCGACATGATTTGGTTGCTTATCAGTCAAGGCTTTGCCCGCTATGTCAACGCCCATCCAGAGGAACTCCGCGACCAGCTGGTTAGCCATGAAGGAAAGAAGGAACTGGTGGTGATGTTGCAGGGTGAGCAGCATAATTGGGTGAAAATGGTTGATTCCTTTTCAGACTTGATACGCCAGCATACCAAAGGAAACATCGCACAGACTCTTATGGCAGACTTCTCTACAACAACAGAGGCTGCACGCATTGCCTCGGGAATAACTCTGATGGAGAGTGTAAAGAAGTATTTTAATTACAGGGAACTTCTTATTTCATGTGGTTTCCCAAGTATAACCCTGAAGGGTAGTGCAAAAGACTGGCAGCGAGTTCTCGACAAGACAAGGCAACTGAAACAATACGGACTTCAGAAATGGATAAGGGAGTTAGAGCCTATTCTGGCCGAGTTTGTTAAGGCGGCACAAGGAAATCCTGACCAACGTTTCTGGCAAAAGATGGTTTGTAAGAGTAAAGTTGACCGATTAAAAGGAGGTGCCTGCTCCTCTGAAATTCCTACCGCATTGGACGGATGGATTTTAAAACTCTTCCCTGACAAGAATGGATTGACAAAGAAATCAATGAGTCATACTGCAAACATGCCTAACGACCATGTGATAGTAGATTTCTTATCCCAAGAATCTGATGGTGAAAAAATAATCAGAGAAACACCGATGGAAATATGGTCTGGGTTCATTGGTGCAGAAGTGGACAGCACTACCAAAACCTTGATTCCGAAAATCGGTTGGGTTGTTCGAAAGAGTAGCAGATAGCTTTAACCCAAATCGTTCATTAGACCGTAAATGTGATATTAAGAAATACTTTTTGCACTTTTGTCTATTCTTTTTGGCATATTTTCATGTCTCTTCAGTCGTATAGCCCGCAATACTCCTTTAGAACACATAAAAAATCTTCTCAAAAATAACAAGACAAACGCACTAAAATCTAAATGACCGATTTGGGTTTAAGGGATTCCCTATTTTTAGTGAAACACTCTCGTCTCAACTCCCCTCTCCAGGGAGAGGGGTAGGGGGAGAGGCTTTTATCTTTCAATTTTTCAATCCTTCAATCCTTCAATTCTAAAACTATGGCTCTGCCCTCCGCCGTTATCCCCTCCGCCGAAACAACCACCTGCTTGCAAGAAGAATTGTTATAGAACTCCACTTTCGCCTTGCCGTTTTTATCGGTTTTAACATTCGGATTCCAATAGAGAGTGCGGCGATGGTCAGGCTCTTTTGGAAGAACGCTGTAGTCGGGCGACTTGAATGTCTCTGGAGTGTCGTATGCTGCAAAAGATGTGCTGCGCAATCCTCTGTTTTTCAAGCGCACGGTGCGATGAGTGTAAACGAAAATCGTCACGGGATTGTATGGCATCAGTTTGGGTATGTCAACATATCGCCGACATGCAGTCATGTCTTCTGATATATAAACAGACTTCATCTCGTCAAGCATTATCGGAAATTCCTCGTTAGAATCCGTGAAAATATTATTTATATCCAAACGATTAATTCTCTGTGAATTGCCCGTTACCATATAGAAGGCATTGTTCAGAATCCATACGATAGGACGATTTTTGTAACTCAGTCCTTTTCACGGGGTTTTCTTATTCAGCATTCCCTTCCCTTCCTTCCCTGTTTGAGCAGAAGTGGGTTGTTCTTAGTTCCGCTGATGTCTTTTCTTTAAAATAATCCGAATAATATTTGGTTTTTCCGAATATTATTCTTATTTTTGCCCCCAAAATAGTGAGTATGCGAATAATATCATTCTCAATGATTCGGGAGTTCATAGCCAAACATGCTGACGCCGACGTGCCTCTACGTGATTGGTATAAAAGAACATCAAGGGCAGACTGGAACAGTTTCGCGGACATCAAGCAGACATTCAACACAGTAGACTATGTTGGTAATGACCGTTATGTATTCGACATCAAGGGGAACAACTATCGGATAGTTGCAATAGTACTTTTCGTCAACAAGAAAGTCTATATGAGGTTTGTTGGAACACACGAAGAATACAGCAAAATAAAGGACATTAAAAATATATAGGGAATGGCACAGATAAAAACAGAGAAACAGTATAAAGCTACATGTGACCGTATCAATGAGTTGCTTCAAGTTGTCAGCAATGACACTCCTGCTGATGACAGGAATCTACTGGAGCTGGATTTGATTTCAGACTTGGTGGCAGAATATGAGGAAGAGCACTATCCTATAGCGGCTCCCACTTTGGTAGAAACCATGAAGCTCCGTATGTATGAAATGGGACTGACTCAGTCGAAATTGGCAGAGATGCTTGGACTCAGTGCCGCACGTATGAGTGAAATCATAACGGGTAAGGGTGAGCCGTCACTAAAAACGGGAAGGGAAATCAGTCGCAAGCTGAACATAGACCCTGCCATCGTGCTTGGAGTGTAAAGCCACGCTTCAGCCCATGACAACACAATGAGGAGCCGGCTTCTTTGGCCGGCTCCTCATCTCTTGCTTCACGCTCCCCGAAGGTTAAGGGGTGATCGTGATGGAATCATTGCTCAGTATTTTTAGGTTTACTATTCTTGTTGGCATCGGCCGAGGGCTTCCACTCCACCGAGGCGATGTCGGTGTCTTTGTACACCTGGATGGTGTGGGTCTCCTTGGTCTTGAGATAGACGATGGTTCTCCTGTCCTCGCGTATCACCTTGATGACTTGTTGCATGGGATAGGTCTTCACCGTGCCGTCGGTCATCTTTATCTCTAAATCGTAGGTCTTCTGGGCAAAGCCGATGCTGCTGAGGGCCAGGAGACATGACAGAATGAATATTCGCTTTTTCATAACGCTATGTATTATTTA
>JAZSAV010000007.1:0-126027 GCA_045602085.1 Prevotella sp.
CTGCATCTAACAATCACTGTGTCAGTTGGTTAGTCACAAAAATGTAGGATGTATGAGAAATGTTGAAAATATTTTTTGGATGAGTGTCGCGTCACGTAAATTTATGTATAGGGATTCTAGGGATTTTTTTGACACAAAGACAGATTTTATTCTAGGGATATTGGGATTTGTCTCTTCTTTCCAAATAACGTTGAACGATGAGCATTGAATGATTAACGAAATATGTCTTTGTGTCAAGAAACTAATACGAGGATGTGCCTATTTTTTGACACACCCTCTTGCTATATCGTTGCCTACTGGAATTATTGACCGATGCTTACCTGAAGATGAAGCGTGTGCTTCTGGCTCTTGTCGATGGCATATTTTTTCAGTACGCCAGGGCCACAACTGCTGTTGCCGATGCCGAGGACGGCACAGTCGATACTCAGGTGGGTGTGGTCGGAGCGGTAGAGCTCGTAGTCGTGGGCTGTCTCTGCCAGTTGGGTAGCACTATAGGGCAAGGCAGAGAACGAGAAGGTCTTGTCAACGGCAGTGACGGTGAGCGTGGGCATGCCGTTGCCACTGAGTATCAGCACACTGCAATCGCCGTGGTTGCCGCCATCCTGCGGACGGGCATAGTGGGTATAGGTGGCGCCTACCTTGTTCTCATACCAGCCGACAGGACAGGAGGTAAGGCGGTCGGGGTAGTTCTCCCAAGGACCACGACCATACCACTTTACATCATCGTATTGTGAAGGCAGGTTGACGCTGAGGCCCAGGCGTGGCAGTTCGGGCAGTTCACCACGGCACTCGTAGGTCTGAACAATATCTATCAATCCGTTGTCGAGTACTGTTGCCTTGGTGGTAACGATAATCGAACCTTTCTTGACTGGGGCTATCTCAGGTTTCTTGGCATCGTAGTAAGAGAACTGATACTCGGTGGTGTTGTCGTCGATGCGCTTCACCTCTGGCTTGTCGATGCCGTAGCGGGTCCAGTCTTTAGCCAACCAGTTGCCGAAACTCTTGTCGTTGTCTGTAGGAGCGCGGAAGAAGTTAGGTGTAAGATAGTTAACGATTTGACGAGTAAAAGAGTCGTTTGCGTAAAAAGCATTCAACTTGTCAACTTGTTTACTTGTCAACTTGTTTACTTGCGAACTTACTGCCAATGGATTGTCGTTGATGACTATCTGCTCGCTGATTATCTCGTAGCCAGCATCTGCCCATGGCTGCTTCTCCTTCAGGCGGCAACTGATGTTGAGGCGAAGGTCGTCGCTGGATGAAGAATGAGGGATGAGGGATGAGAGGTTGATGGCGGAGTCATCATTATTTACTCCTACGACTTCACTCTTTACAATCTTTCCGTTTTCTTGCAACTCAACTTGGAATTGATATGTGCTTAGCGGATACAAACTGTAGAGATTTCGCACATATATCTTGTCGCCATCTCGGTGGAACTGGATGGGCGAATAGACTTTCTTCACCTCTTCGTATTTTGGTGTGGTCTGGCGGTCGCTCATTATCACACCGTTGAGGCAGAACGCCTTGAGGTTGGGCTTGTCGCCAAAGTCGCCACCGTAGGCAATCTCCAATTTGTTAGCGGCACGCGGACGCTGACCGTCAGGACGGCTCCACACGCAGTTGCGGTCGATGCCCTGGTCAACCCAGTCCCAAAGGAATCCGCCGAGCATGTGGGGGTGAGAGTAGAACTCATCCCAATAGTTCTTGAGGTTGCCCAAGGCATTGCCCATGCAATGGCCATACTCGCTGGTCATGATTGGGCGGGGATGTTTAGTTGACAAGTTGACAAGTTGACGAGTTGACGAGTTGGTGGTGCCAGGTTGTGATGTTGTGATGTTGTGATGTTGTGATGTTTTGTCTGCACTTCTGCACTCCTGAACTCCTTCACTCCTTGAAATATTCCTTTGATTAGCAATCTCCATCAATCGCTCCCAGCGTGCGTTTTCCGCGCGCTCGGCATCTGAGCCTTCGGGTATGCCAGGGTTGAGATACTCCTGCATCACTCGGGTGTAGAAACGGCTGATGACATCGACGGTGAGCGGGTCGTTGCCGTTCTCGCCCTGTGCCCCTTCATAGTGGATGAGGCGTGTTGGGTCGAACTCGCGAAGCCATGCCGACATGGCAGCGTGGTTGGCACCATAGCCGCTTTCATTGCCAAGGCTCCAGAAGATAACTGATGGATAGTTCTTGTCTCGCTCTGCCATGCGCACGGCACGGTCGAGGAAGGCAGCATGCCAGTCGGGAGTGCTGGCGAGAGTGCCACGCAAACCGTGTGTCTCAAGGTCGGCCTCGTCCATGACATAGATGCCGAGACTGTCGCAAAGCTCATACCAGCGAGGCACGTTGGGGTAGTGGGCAGTGCGCACGGCATTGATATTGGCGCGCTTCATAAGGAGGATATCCTGAAGCATGCGCTCCTCGGTCATCACGCGTGCCGTCTGCGGGTCGTGCTCGTGGCGGTTTACTCCACGCATTTTCACAGGATTGCCGTTTATCAGTACCTGGCCGTCGTTGACGCAGACGTGGCGGAAGCCCACGCGCATGTCGGTCTGCTCAATGATTCGACCGGTGGAGTCGGCAAGTTCGAGGTGGAGCGAGTAGAGGTTGGGATATTCTGCAGACCACTGCTTTGGCGCCTTGACATCGATGGTCATGCGCTCGAACTTGCGATAGCCGCGCTGCGGGAACCACTCATTCATGTTGGCTGCCTTATGACTGAGGTCGAGAATGTTTTCTATGGATGTAGATTGGCGACCAATCTCCTTGCCGCTGTCGTCGGTGAGGATGGCTGTGAATGTGCATCCCTTGCCGCGCTCTTCGCCATAGACGGAGAACTCGGGGTTGATGTGGAGGTGGTAATCGTATTGTTTAGTTGACGAGTTGACAAGTTGACGAGTTGACAAGTTGCTTGAGTGAGGTTTTGAGGTATTGTCTGAACTACTGAACTCCTGAGCTCCTGAACTCCTTGAAGTATAGTTTCCACTCCTACACTCCTTCACTCCTACACTCCTTAATAAAGGTTCCGTGCGTATTGCCACATCGCTGAGGCGCACGTCGGGTGTGTGGTAGATGTTTACATCGCGGTGGATGCCGCCGAAGCGCCAGAAGTCCTGATCTTCAAGATAGCTTCCATCGCTGTATTTATAAACCTCTATGGCGATGTCGTTGCTGCCTGGGCGCAGGTATTTGCTGATATTGAACTCAGATGCCTCCATCGAACCTTGCGAATAGCCCACGCGCTCGCCGTTTATCCATACATAGAACGCACTCATCACCCCCTCGAAGCGGAGAAAGGTCTGGCCGCTGGTCCATCCGTCGGGCAACTGGAACGTGCGCAGGTACTGACCTGTGGGGTTGCGCTCCTCGTAGGTGGTCCAGTCTTTCTTCGGTTCGCGCGTAACAAACGGCGGATCTATCTTAAACGGATAGCCGGCAGAGATATAAATAGGTGTGCCGTAACCGCTTACCTCCCAGTTGGCAGGCACGGTGATATGGTCCCAAGAAGAACAGTCGAAACCTGGCTTGAAGAAATCGGCTATGCGCCCCTCGGGAGTCTTTGACCAATGGAAGCGCCATGTGCCGTTGAGCGACAGTTGGCTGTCACCTTTCTTCTTGGCGTATGGAATGAAATAGGCTCGTGCCGGTTCGCGGTTTATCTGCAGCACATGATGGTTCTCCCAGTCGTGCTGTTCTGTGGCGAATGCAAAATGACTGGTGCATAATGCAAGCAAAGCGAGGAAATGGTATCTTTTCATTTTTTTCTTATTTGATGTGGGTAGGATGTCCTAGGAAATCCTAGGTTATCCTAGATTATCCTAGGACATCCTATGAATCTAATATTCTACTGCACAGTAAGTTTCTCAAACTCAAGGTCCTTTGCTTCGATGGTCAGCGTGTAGGTGCCGGCATTGATTTGGGTGCCGGTGGTGGTGCTGAGCATCTTGAACTTCTTTGGTGTCGGCGGGAAACTAACTTCTCGGTCAACGAGCACGGTCTTCTTGCTATCTACAATCTTCAGATGCGCCTTGACCGGTGCACCCGTTACGTTCTTGTAGCGGAAGCGCAGAGCATACTCCTTGCCGAGTCCTGGGGTGATGGTCCAGGTGGTGACGAGAGGTTCTGAGGTCTTGAGGTTTGTTGACGGCTGTACCTTGCGGCCAGACTTGGTTGTTATCTTAACCGGCAGGTAGTCGCTCGCCGGAATGGCATCGACATCGGCAGGAAGCTCGCTCTTTGGCAGTTTGGCAATGGTGTCGGTATCGAGGGAGGACCAGGAGAATTTAGTTGACGAGTTGGTTGTTTCAGTTGACGAGTTAACAAGTTGACGAGTTGACAAGTTGTTTGATTCAGTTTTTAAGGTATTGTCTGAACTCCTGAACTCCTTCACTCCTTCACTCCTTGATGTTGCAATGGCGATGGCACTGATTATGGCCTGACCGGCTTTTACCTCTGGGAAAGAGATGCGGAGGTTGCCGTTTACGGCTTTGCCTGTAACCACGCGACGCATTGAACCACAATAACCTGCTTCTGCCCATGGATCTATATCATCGGCTACGGTGATGCCATTGGCTGCTACGTCGAAGATGCGCAGTCCTTCGTAGTCATCGCTCTCACCACCGCCTTTGCCATGCCATGGCTCAGCAAAGTATAGTTCGATGCGGTATTCGCCATCTGGCAATGGGAAGTCGTACCAGAGCAGATGACGACCATAGCGGAACGACTGGAACAGCGGATCGCTGTTGGTACCGTGAATCTCTTCCTTGGTTGTTGACTGTGATGCCTGATAAGGGTGCATGCCGTAGTCCTCGCCCCATGAGTGGCTGAAGGTGGTATCATCCTGAAGCCATGTCTGACCGTATTCGTCGGTATATTGGTCGCCACCGCAGTTGATTCTATAAAGATATGTATAGCCGTCGGCTGCCTTCAGCAGGTCTTTATTGCGATGAGCGGCAGTCGGGATGACGGTATCGGACTTGACGTACATGTGACGGTACATATAGTAGCCTTTGGTTGGCTGTTCCCAGATGGTGGCAAGTCCTTTGTAGTTAACAGGTCCAATCTTATCGACACGGCGGTAGGCACCGTCGGGCTGAACGCGACCTGGGTTGTCGTGAGTGATAAATATCCACTGGAAATGGCCGCACACGCTATCCTTTGCCTTCTCGGCGAGGCGGGCTTTCTTACCCATGAGTTCGCAGAACTTATCCTCGTCGTAACCGATGGTGCGCCATGCGCCATACTCGCCGTTAAGCAACTGGTTTGGCTGTGACAGTTCCTTGTCGTAGTTATCTGCATTGCCGCCATAGGTGCCGCTCCAGTTTTGGATAACGTTCCAGTCGGTTCCCTCGCCACCGTTGCAAGTGGTGATGGCACGCATGGTGCGGGCGGTTGGGTCGAGACTGCGGATAATGTCACTGCACTCCTCGGCAAACTCCTTTGGAAGCACGCTCTCGTTCTGCAATCCCCAGAGGATGACACTCGGTGAGTTGCGGTGCTCACGAATCCAACGGTAGATGTATTTCTTGAAGTTCTCGCGGAACTTAGGTGTGTCGTACCAGATATGTGCCGAGTACTGACTCCAGAACATGATGCCCTGCTCGTCGCACAGTTGCTGATAAAGCAGGTTGTGAGGCTGATGGGCTTCGCGAAGAGCGTTGAAACCGGCATTGCGGATTTGCTTGATGCGCGACTTTATCTGCTCTGGAGAGAAGGCGTGGCCCTGACCCAGCAAGTGCTCGTACTCGCATGTACCGTTGATGAACACCGGTTTGCCGTTGAGGAAGAAACGACCGTCGACGTCCTTGCGATGGCATGGCCAAGAGATGGTGCGGATGCCGAACGGGGTGGTTATCTCGTCGGTGGTCTTGCCGCTGCGCTTTATCATGCTGGCGAGTCGGTAGAGATACGGATTCTCAGGACTCCACAGTATTGGGTCGCTGACGGCAGCTCGCTGATGCAAAATCTTCGTCTCGCCAGGAGCAACGGTGACGTTTTCTACAAGTCGGAAAACCTGCTTGCCGCTGGAGAGCATGAACTTATTGACCACATCAATGGTGGCGGTGGCGGTGCTGTAGTTGTGAACCTCGGTGTTGATGAACACAGAGTCGGCACGGTCGTTGTGCCAGATATGTACGCCAAACGGTTCGATGCGCACCTCGTCGGTCTCGATGAGACTGACAGGACGGAAGATGCCTAACGGCTGTGATCCCTCGCTGAATCCCCATTCTGACGAGCAACCGCCACAAACCCATGGCGACTCAGTCTGCATGGCGGGGTGATCGACGTCGATTTTTATCTCGTTGCGACCGTTGCGCAGTGCGTCGGTGATGTCGAGCGTAAATACCGTTCTTCCGACGAGTTCCTTGGGATAGACAGTGCCGTTGAGATTGACGGTGGCATAGGTGCCTACACCCTCCAACTGGAGGAAGTAACGCTTGCCCTGTTTCTTCTCGGTATCGAACGATTTGCTATATACGGCAGAGCCATGCAGATTGCCGTGGCGCAGCTGACGATAACCGTAATAGTCATCGAAGTTGTGGGGGAGGTTGATGATTTTAGTTGACGAGTTGACAAGTTGACGAGTTGATGAGTTGGTTGATTCAGTTTTTGAGGTATTGTCTGAACTCCTGAACTCCTGAACTCCTGAACTCCTGGAAATAATATTCTCCTTCACTCCTTCACTCCTCAATAATCGAGCCTCCCAACCGTTATTGAGATTGGTGATGGTGCGGCGGCCCTTGGTCTCTGGTGCAGGGAATGAAACGGCACTCTTGCCCATTGGTGTGCTGGTGGCAACGGCGATGCCTCGCTGGCCCTCGTTATTTACGGCACAATAGAAATGATATACTATACCGTCGTGCTTGACAACATAACTCTTGTGGGCGAACATCTCATCGTACTCCTTGGTAGGATAGATGAGGTCGTCACCTGTCCAGTCTTGCCAGTGGATAAGGTCGCGGCTCACAGAGAAGGTATTGAAGGCATTGTAGTTGCGCTTAGGATTATAAGCAGAGAAATAGAACATGACGTAGAGGTCGTCCATCTTTACTATCTGCGCATCACCGGTGATGATGCCCTTGGCTTCGTGAGAATAAACAGGGTTGCCCTCGTAACGTTTCCATTTCTTCAGATTGTCGGAGAGAGCGATGCCGATGCGCTCTGCCTTCATATCGTTGGCAGGGTTGATGCCTCCGGCATTGTAGAACATTATGAAACGCTTGCCCAGAGTCTTGGCATCGTCGCGGTAGATGGTGCTCTTGTACTGCACGAGCTTCTCCCACCATTGCACGTCCTTGTCGTTGATGCTCAGAAGGGGTTTGTCTGCCGACTGCCACTCATGGGGCTGGGTGATGTCGCCTTCGGTCCAAGCCATACCTATGTTCAGCGGTGCGCGCACAGCCTCATAGCCCGTACCCTCGCCGCCGATGTATGTCATCCAGTGACGGTTCTTGAAGGTCTCCATCTTGTATGAACCGCCCCAGGTCCAGTCTATCAGTGCCGGGAAACCGCCACGCTGGTTCATGTCCCAACCACTGTCCTTGAACGACAGCAGTCGTCCCTTGGTGTGCCATGTGAGCAAGTCATCACTTTCGGCAAGCCATGTTTCATAACCGCGGCCGTCGGTGCCGTCTTTACCGTCGTAAACGACATAGGTCATATACCATTTGCCGTTTTCGCGGAAGACAGTGGGACAATCTATCTTATGATAATTGTCTGCCGGTGCCACGACCATTCCGTATTTATAAGGTGTGCGTACCTCTTTATATATGCGTTGCATAACGTCATTGCCAATGCCTGAAGCATAATGATTGATACAGAGTGTGATGAGCAATGATAGAATAGCGAGTCGTTTCATTTGTTTTGTTTTTTTTGTTTTTTTTCTTGGGGCTTGGGGGCTAGGAACCCCTAGGAGATTCTAGGATTCCTAGGGGCTCTAGGCTTTCTAGATACTCTAAGCCTTCTAGTTACTTCATAAACAGCCAGTCAACTTCGTCACCGGCGCCGTTGAGACCGGCATCGCGGGGTTTGATGTCGCTGGCGGTGAAGCCTGCTACCATGATGATGCCCTTAGGAAGGCGCAGGGTATGGCGGCCGGCTGGCATGTTGTATGTATGGATGTTTACCAGTGGCATGCCTGTCATGTTGATGGCATTGGTGATAACGGGTTCTGCCTGACCGTATTCATTGCCGGTGGCATCGACCTCAAGCTTAGGTGCCTTTGCCCACTTTGGGTCATCATCGTTGTATAATCCAACAAGTACCTTCACCGGTTTGTCGGTTTCAAACTCAAGGGTGGTGCCTACTATACGGGTAGTGTCACGGTTGAGGATGATAGACTGTAAACCTTCCAGTTCAGGGGCGATAGAGTCGATCATCTCAGGGCGGTTCTCATAGAGATAGGCTCCCTTGGTGAGTGTGACGGTTTTGGAAGGAGAGATGAGGCGTACCGTGGCAGGAACGACGGCAGCAATCTTCTCGTCGGTGTTCTTGGCAGTAGGATTCTTCAGTTTGTAGATATTGTTCTGCAAAGCCTCGAGTTCCTCTTCGTAAACAGGAATCATGTCTTTCCATGTCTTGAACTTGCCGTCGTCACCACCAACAGGGATGCGGCGGTGGGAGGTCTGCATGGAGTTGGCATAATGATAGGTGTCGTCAGTGATAAGGGCGAGCTTGTACCAATAGAGCAGACTCTTGTTGAGCAGCGGTACGGCAGCATCGAGATACTTTATCTCCTTGGTCCATTTGTAGTTGAGCACCTGCTGTGCGGCAAGCACCTTATAGCGGAAGGAGATGGCAAAGGTGCGGTAGCACTCCATGTCGTTCTTGATACGCTCAAACTCCTCCTTGTTCTTGGTAGGCTGTGCGGTGATTGCCTTCATGGCAGCAACAGCCTTCTCGCCGTGAGCGACACACTCGTTGACGATGTCGAGCGGCAGTTCGCCCACATGCTTTTCACCTTTCCATTCCTTCTCTACGTATTCAATGAGTTTCTCTCCCTGCGGACCGCAACTCTCGTAGAAACCGGGATAGATATTGTATTTGTATGGATTGACAAACTGACTGATTTTCATACCGAGCAGAAGGGTCTGGCGATTGCCTTCAGTGATACCGAAACGGCGAAGCAACTTCGGTGCTATCTCGCCCGACTCATCATAAGCCTCAAGCAGATGACCGGCAGAAATGGTGTCGATGCCGTAGTGCTGAGCAAGAGTCTTTTTCCAGTATGCCTTGTCGTCGCCACGGTCGCTGTTCCACGAATAACGTCCCCATGCCTTGAACCACATCCAGTCGCGGTCAACCTGTTTCAGACGGTCGCCATTTGGCAACTTGTCGGCTGCGTATGGCCAATCCCAATAACTGGCTTGTGGATAGAGGTGCAAACCCTTTGAGTGGTGAACACGGTGCATTGCCTGAACGGTTTTTTGGGTGAACTCTGGTGATGACCAACGCCAAGGTTCGAGGTTGGCAAGGATATGAACATTGTCGATATGTACTGGTGCTGCCTCTGCCAACTGACGGTGGGTCTCGCCCCACGGTCCGCCAGGTTCGTAGGTGGTGAGGCTCTCGCCGGTGTATTTGCTCATCGTATAGATGTTAGGATAGAGCGGGAGTGACTCGCGGAGCACTAAAGGCCCGTCGGTATCGTGTGAGCGGAGCACTACCGGGGGAATGTCGGTGCGGCCACTGGCCTTCAGACCGTCCTTGATACCGGGGATTATGGTTTCCTTCATCCACTTCACATCGTCGTCGATTGTTGCCATCGCTTCACCGAGACATACGAGCAGACCCACATTAGGATAGTTCTCAATGAATGCTGCGATACTCTTGCGGGTATAGTCGGAAACGAGCGGTGTGATAGGACGGTTGCGGTCTTGCGTCTTCAGTCCGTAGTGGTCGGCAAATGGTTTGCTGAGCAGGATGTTGTAGAACATTTGGATAACGAAGATGCCTCGCTTGTCGGCCTCGTGTGTGAGGAAAGAGAACACGTCCTGATTCTTCTTGAATGTGGCATCATCTACCTCGATGGCAAAGGGATAGTCCTTCAGTTTGACAAGCGATGCAAACGGATGGCCGTTCCAGAGATAGAGCGAGTTCATGCGGTTGTCAACAAGCATGTCGAGATACTCTATCCAATGCTCTTTATCATAGAACCAGGGGAAATCCTCAGGTGTATAGGGATATTCATATACATAGCGACCGGGCAGGAAGACTGTCTTCTGCATGCCGATACAAGCGCCGCGAAGCACCATGCAAGGTTTCTCGTTGCTTACAGACTTGAAATCAAGATTGCCATACTGCTTTGCGTGCTCTGCCAGTTCGTTACAGCCATAGATGACACCAGTGCCGTCGTTGCCCACAACGGTTGTTGTCTTCTTTTTGACAACGATGCTGAACCCCTCTTGTGCCAATCCCTTCTTCTTGGACTGCTGCAAGAAAATGTGATATTCGGCCTTCTGTTTCTTGCCGTTCTCGCTGATTGCCGCCTCATAACCCAGGGCATTGAGCTTCTTCTGAAGATACTCGGCTGCGTACTGCTGACGGTTGTTTGCGTTTTTCTCGGTAACGATGTTAATAGTCTGCGCATTGATATTTGCGCAGACTATTATTGTGGTTATAAAGGAAATAATTCTTTTCATCTTTATTTCAGTTTCTTCAAATCGATTTTCTTGTAAGCCATGCGGAGACGTCTCCATGTGTAGATGCAATGGAGCGAACCGTCCTTACCCTGAATGATGGCAGGATAAGAGTACTGGCTGATAGGTGAGTCCTCAAGGGTAAGGGCGTGCTTCCAGTTGGTACCGTCGTCGGAGAGTGCGATGCTAATAGGAGTACGCGGTCCCTTAGGTGTGCCCAATACAGTCTCGAAGTTATTGTAGATAAGGACATGACGACCGTCTTTCAGTGTTACAGCATCTGTTCCCGACTGGTTGTTTGGCACGTCGAGCAGTGTTACCTTGCTCCATGTGTCACCGCCATCGCTGCTGAATGATGTACCTATCTTGGCATTGCGCGTGCGGCAGAGTACCTGCAGACGACCATCTTTCAGTTTGATGATTGACGGTTGGATGATGAATATAGGTTGCTGCTTCTCTGGCTTGTCGGTACGGATAGCATCTTCTGCCTCGATAGGACCGACATACTTCCACTGTTTTGTTGCCAAGTCGTAAATCTCGAAGTGCAGACGCCATCCGTCTCCCTCGGTACTTGAACCACATACAAGGCGGTTATTAATCAGTTCTGGCTTGTTCTTTACAGGACCAATGAAACCCTTTGGCAGTGCTTCGCGCTTGCTCCAAGTCTTGCCTCCGTCGTTTGACCTTACCAACCAACCGGTCCAGTCGGCCACCTTCAGACCAATCTTGAAGAACAGCAATATCTCGCCGTCAGGCATCTGATAGAGAACTGGATTCCAACAAGCCTTACGCTTCAATGTTCCATTATGATAAGGCAGTATTGGTCCGGCAGACGCTTCTGTAGTTGAGTCTTTGATGCCTGCAAGAAGAGCATCAGGTGTGCCCAGTTCGAACACGCCATCGGCTGCCAATACTGGTTCGTCCCACTTGTCAGAACCCTTTGCCTTGCGACTCACCCAGATGCAAACATCAGGATTGCGCTCACGGGTACCGCCGAAGTATGATGCAAGGAGGTCACCGTTAGGCAGTTCGAGGATAGTGCCAGCATGGCACTGTGGAAACGAAGTTGTCTCATATAGGAAATTGTCTTCTACGATGGCAGGATGACCGGTTGGTATCTTGCACTCGAAATGATACTTGCCAGAACCAACCTTCTTTACTGTTCCGTCAGGAAGATGCACCTCGGCAGTGGTGTTGCAAGGAACCTCTACGTCCCATGACAGTTGCTGAAGAGTCTTCTTCCAGTTGCTCACCACCTTGCCGTAAGGAGTCTGATAGCTAACGTTGGCATGACTGCAGTCCTGAATGTCGAAATCTGGTTTCAGGATGATGTGCTTATATGCCACACCGTTGCCGTTCCTGATACCGCCAAGGTTCTGGTAGCACCATGTGAGCAGGTCGCCGAGCAGCATGACGTGGTTGCCACTGTTCATCTTAGGATTGGCCTTGTCGCCATTCCACAACTCCCATATTGTGGTTGCTCCGTTCTCTGCCATATATCCCCATGAAGGGTATGTCTTTTGGGTGGCAAGGAGATAAGCAACGTCGGCAAAACCGTTTTCGCTTAGCATGCGCATGAGCCATGAGATACCGATGACACCACATGAGACATGCTCCTTGTTCTTTATGATGATGTTCTCAACGATATTCTTCACAACATCGTCCTTGCAGTCGTCGGGCACGAGTCCGAAGGCCAGTGGCAGCAGATTGGCAGTGGCAGTGTTGTTGCCGTAGAACACGCTGTCGGGATAGAGCACATGACCAGGGCGCACAGAGGTGCCGCGCTTGATGTACAGGAATTTCTTGTTGAATGCCTTTGACATTTCTTCGCGCTGCGACTTCCAGTTGGCTGCCTCACTATCAAGACCTTGCAGTGCAGCAAACTCTTCAAGCAACTGCAAGCAGCGGATGACGTAGGCGGTGGAGATGAGTGAACCGTCGGTCTTGCGAGCTGGGTCCTGACTGTGAATCATGTCCAACTTCTCTGGCGGTACGCACCAGTCGCCATACTTATCTTTTGTAATCACGCCTTCGCTTGTGTATTCACCAATTACATGCTCTATCCATCTCTTGATGTAAGGATAAGAACTTACTATTGGTTGTTTATTTCCAAACTGGCGATAGAGCATGTCGCAGGTGAAAGGCAATGCTGCCGGCCATGTAACGTCGTCGTTGTAGTAGTTCCAGAACGCTGGTGCCACGTCGGAGAACACACCGTCTTCGCGCTGTGACTCACAGATGTCGCGCATCCACTTGCTGTAAAGGCGCTCATTGTCAAAAAGGAAGCTCTCGCCAAGCGAACCTACGGTGCGGTCGCCAAGCCATGGCTGACGCTCGTTGCGCTGCGGACAATCGACAGGCATTCCTTTGTAGTTGGTCTTCACGCCCCACCACGCATTTTTCATCACCTTATTTAATATAGGGTCTGAACACTCGAACGAACCGCTTGTCTGCATCTGGTCGCTAACCACGAGTGCGGTGAAATCATTGGCATTGACATTTTCCATGCCTGTTATCTGCGCGTAGCGGAAACCATGATAAGAGAATGCAGCATGCCAAGGCTCTGTTTCCTTGCCATTGCAGATGTAGATATCCTCAGACTGTGCATCGCGCAGATTTTCAAGGTAGAGTGTGCCGTCTTCATTCAGTTTCTCTGCATATTTAATCTTAATGGTATCTCCAGCATTTCCACGTGGAATAAATGAAATCCATCCGGCGATGTTCTGTCCGAAGTCGATAATGGTCTTGCCATCGACAACGTTTACCACAGGTTTTATGTCGAGTTTCTCCTCTGTCATATTTGGAGTCATCTGTCCGCGTGATGTTCCGTAAGGAATATCTGTGCGCTCTGCCTTCAACCACTTTGAGTCGTCGTAACCAACAGTGCTCCAACTACCGAGTTCCATGCGTGCGTCATACTCCTCACCATCATATTCATTATTGGCGCGGATAGGACCGTCGGCTGTTACCTTCCAGCTCTCGTCGCTCTTCAGTGTCTGCTTGCTGCCGTCGGCATATTCAACGATAATGTTGATGCGGCATTTTGGGAACCCGAAAGCAGGCGACTTATACGGTTTATGCTGGCGCATGGTGAACATGCGACCATTACCAAGTACGATGCCGATGGCTGTGTTCTTAGCCAATGCAGATGTCACGTCGTAACTGTTGTAATAAACAGTGCGGCGATAGTCTGACGGTACAGGTTTGAGAACCTCAGACGAACCAATCTCCTTACCGTTGATGTACAGTTCGTAGAGTCCGAGACCAGAAATGTGGGCTGTTGCACGCTTTATCTCTTTTTCGCCAAGGTCGAACTCCTTGCGAAGATAGCGTGCAGCCAGACGTGAATGCAGACCGTGTGCCTCGCCCGGCATCAGTCGTTCCAGGCCAATCCAGCGACCGCTCCAGTGGGTTTCTTTCAGTAGTCCGATGCCGAACTCCTGTGATTGGCTCCATTCCGACTTACCCTTGTTGGTGTGGATACGCACCTTCCAGTAGGCACGCTGATTGCTCTTCAGTGGCTTGCCGGCGTATGTAATCCACAACTGCTCACTGCTTTCCACCTTGCCACTGCTCCACAGGTCGCCATTGTCGGCATTAAGATTCTCTGCAGAAGATGCAACAAGAATCTCGTAGGCTATCTGAACAACATCCTTCTTGTCGGATGTTATCTGCCATGAGAAACGTGGCGCATTGGTATCGAGTCCCAACGGATTGCAGAGGTTCTCTGTTTTTGGACTGTTCACAGTCACCTTAGCCATTGCAGAAAGAGCTGTGAACAGTGCCATTATATATAATAATGTGTATTTCCTCATATTGCTTTATTCGTTAAGGTCGCGCTCTTTTGCCTTGTAGAGGTCGTTAAGAATCTCTTTCTGATCCTTCTTCAGATAGTCCTTCGTTGAGTCAACGGCTATAAGAACGCCGTCTTCTATGTCGTTCACCCTTGTCTGTACGCGGAATGTCTTCACCTCGCTCTTGTATTCGCCGAGGTATGTTAGACGACCATTTGTAGGATTGTACCACCATACGTTCTTCTTGTCGCCACTAACCTTGCGCAGGTCAAGACGCATCTCGCGGCCGGTATAGTTGTAAACCATTAGATAGTCGTTGCCACGGGTAGCAATCAAGCGGTCGTACTTTGTTCCATTGTCAAGAATAATGCTCTGGTCGGGCACACGTTCGAAGAATGGGAAGGCAAGCATCAGTCGTTTCAGGTATTTCATCTGGTTGAAACCTGGGTCTTTCAGTGCCTGATACCATGTCTTCACGTCGCCCGGATCGCCGTATGATGTAGGATAGCCCGGCTTGAGGAATTGCATGATGGCATTATGTCCGTAGGTATGACCGAAGCAACCGGCAAACACAGCCCAGTAGGCATAGCGGCGCACATCATAGTCCATCCAACGTGGTTCCTTTGGTGAGTGGAGTCCCTGTGGGATATCCTCGTAGATAGGTTCGTCGTCAATAACGGGTTTGATAGGATTGTACTTCCATGTAGAATCAACATACATCCAGTTGTCCTCCTCGGTATTGTCAGGTATAGGATAGTCTTTGTTGCCCATACGCTGTCCGTAGCGGCGGTGTCCACTCTGGAACATGTGGAAGTCCATCCACTCACGGTCGGCAAACCACTTTGCCGATGTGTAGCGTCCGCGTGGGTGGAAGGTCATGAGGTGGTCTTTGTCTATTGCCCTGATACTGCGAGCCAGACTATCCCACACATCAGTACCGATGCTTCCCTGCAGGTCGCCACCAATCATCCAGATGATATTTGGACGGTTCTTGTATCTCTTTGCAAGGAACTCGCCATATCTCTTTGCCTCTTCGGCATTGATGTTGCCAGCCTTAACCTGTGAACCCCAAACGCATACCATACCGATATAGATGCCGTATTCCTCAGCCTTGTCGATGATATAGTCCATGTGGTCCCAGTAGCCGTAAACACCTTTTTTGTCGATATTCTCAAAGTTCCAACCGTCAATCAACGACATCTCGCCATAAATATTATATGATGGTGTGCCATCGACAACCTGTATCTGCACCATGTTATAACCAGCTTCAGCACAGCGCTGCAGATAGTATTGAGCCTCTGCGCGGTCGAGGCGCTGCGGCAGCAACCATCCCGTCTCTCCCTGCCAGAAGAAAGGCGTACCGTTTTCAAACTGCAGGAAGCGGCTGTTCTCTGAAATCTTCAACTTGCCGTTCTTCCATGGTTTCTCTACTGCCATCATCATTGTAGGCAGTGTGAGCATCAAAAGCAATAGTAGTTTTTTCATATCGTTGTTTTTTTGTTTCTTTTTTTAGGGGGGTAGGAGGAATTAGGATGTTCTAGGAAATCCTAGGAGGACCTAGGTTTTCTTAGGACTTCCAATCTTTCCTAGTTAAATACATACTCCTTGCCAGCCTCTGTCTGCAGGTCGTAGAGATATGTCTTTTTTAGTTCAACCTTATTTAGTTTCGCCTCTTTATTAATAAGCACCTGCTGTGAACCGTGCCACTTGTATATCGGGTTGGTGTTTTCACCCTTTGCCTTCTTCAGTCCCTTGCCCTTGAGCGGGGTGAGCGAGCGCAGACGACAGTTGCCGCCGTTCTTTGACTTAACCACCAGACGGGTAATCTTACTGTTCTTCCATTCAATGTCCAGCTCGAAACCACCGCGTGCCCTGAAGCCCTTGATGCTTCCCTCTGTCCACTGTTTTGGCAGTGCTGGCAGTAGATAGATGAATCCGTCGTGACTCTGCATCAGCATCTCGGCGATGCCGGCAGTACAACCATAGTTGCCGTCTATCTGGAATGGTGGGTGAGCATCGAAAAGATTTGGATATGTTCCTCCGCGCTGCTTTGTGGTTCCGAAGATAAGGAATGTGTCGGGTGACAGTGTCAGCTGGTCGTTGATGAGTTTCATGGCATGGTCGCCGTCGAGCAGACGTGCCCAGAAGCAAACCTTCCAACCCATAGACCAGCCAGTGCTGATATCGCCACGATGGATAAGTGATGTGCGGGCAGCATCAAACAGTTCTGGTGTGCGGAATGGAGAAATCTGATTGCCGGGGAACAAACCATAGAGGTGAGAGACATGTCGGTGTTCATCTTTCGGATCGTCCCAATCTTGCATCCACTCCTGCAACTGTCCCCAATGACCAATCTGCATTGGTGCCAACTGCTTTATCAGTCCTTTGTAGTGGTCGGCTGTTGCCTTGTCTTCGCCAAGAATCTCAGTGGCAGCCACAACCTCGTTGAACAGTTCGTAAACGAGTTGGTTGTCCATAGTAACACCGGCATTAAGAGGCACGCCGCTGCCTCCCTTTATTCGTGGATAGTTTTCAGGCGACACCGATGGCGCAACAATCAGCCAACCATTGTTTGGTTCTTTCACCATTGTCTGACTGAAGAACTTTGCTGCTCCGAGCATTGTTGGATAAACCTTGCGCAAGAATTCCTTATCGCCAGTGTATAGATAGTGCTCCCAGAGGTGGCGGCACATCCATGCACCACCAATCATCCACATTCCCGACTGTGCGCGGTCGATAGGCCATGTGGCGCGCCAGATGTCGGTGTTGTGGTGAAGCACCCAACCGTCAGCACCATATATATCCTTTGCTGTGCGAGCACCTGTCACGGTAAGGTCTTGAATCATATCGAACAGCGGACCATTCATTTCTGTGAGGTTGGTAACCTCTGCTGGCCAGTAGTTCATCTCGCAGTTGATGTTCACTGTATATTTACTATCCCAAGATGGGAACATCTTCTCGTTCCAGATACCCTGCAGGTTGGCTGGTTGTGTGCCAGGCTGTGATGCGCAGATAAGCAGATAACGACCGAAATTGAAGTAGTTGGCTACAAAATAGTTATCGTTGATGCCTATGCGCTTATTGGTAGGAATGTTTTTGTGCTTATCCTCGCCAAGGTTAATGCTTACACGCTTCATGTATTTCTGGAATACATCCTCATGAGCGGCTTTCAGATTGGCAAAACCCTTTGCCATTGCCTTTTCAAGGTGAGCCTTAGCCTTTGCCACCTCATCGTCCTCGATGCTGGCATAGTTGCGCACGTTGGTGGCGATGGCAACATAAATCACAGCCTCGTCGGCGCCTGTTACTGATACAACACCATTGGCGCAACTGCTTTTGCCGCCCTTTGTCTGTGTAGCTAAACGACCATGGAATCTTACCTTGCCCTTTATGCCTTCGTGTTTTGACGATACGCCAGTTAGTGTGGCTGTATTGCCGTCATCACCCACTATTACGTCGTAGTGAGGTGTGGTGAAGTTGGCGGTGAATGTAATCTTGCCTGGTTTGCTTGCAGTCAGTCTCACCATTATCACATTGTCGCCCTCGCCCAGTGTTGAGATAGCCTCGCGTCTGTATGTCACACCATCCACATTATATGTCACTATGGTGCGGGCAGAGTCCAGACTCAGTTCGCGGTAATAGTTAGTATAGTCGGCATGTCCCGGCATGGCAATGTAGAGGTCGCCGAATGGTTGGTATGGCATACCGCTATTGCGACTTGCTCCAGGCATGATACCCTCATTGGCCAATTCCTGGGCCTCTTTGAACTTACCTTGCAATACCAGTTCGCGTACCTTTGGCATTGTCTCTTTTGCTTTCGGATTTATTGTGTGGTTAGGCTGACCGGCCCAGATGGTCTCTTCGTTCAGTTGTATTCGTTCCACACCTGGATTACCGAACACCATACCTCCCAGTCGGCCATTGCCTATAGGCATTGCCTGTGTCCATGTCATGGCAGGCTTGTCGAACCACAGTTTGTATTCAATACCCGATGCTTGATTTGTAATGCTTAACAGCATTGCTGCCACTATCAGCAGTCTTTTTGTATATTTAAAATTCTTCATAATTCTTTTTTAGTTGACGAGTTGACAAGAAGATGAGTTGCTTGCATCAGAGACCATTGTCCTCTATCTACTTCTATCTTCTTTTACCTTCTTCTATCTTCATTTTTAACTCTTATCCAAGTCCCCTTCCCTTCGGGAGGGGTTAGGGGTAGGCTCCTAATAAACATAAAACTCATCCTTTGTCTCCAACACAATCTTCTTCTCGTCCTTCATCGTTGTGTCCAGTTTGAATACATCACCAAAGAAGTCGTAAACGGCCATGCGCTTGTTCTCGCCAAAGTCGTGGCGCTCTGTAGGCAGATGAACATTGCGCACATTGTCCTTGGCTCCGTAGAAACCATAGATACGCTGCAAGAACGGAAATTCCATCTCTGGTACTGTTGATGTCCAGTCGCCGCCATCGCTTACTATTAACAGTGGGCGTGGAGCAAATGTAGCTGCAAGTTCAGCCTCGCATGTTCCACCGCCAGCCAGTTGTACAGGCTTACCGCTCTCGCATGGGCAACCGCCGTCGAAGTGGGATGCCAAGTGAACCACAGGAGCTGCAGCCGTAATGCGCTGGTCGAGCAGATAGAGCAATATGGTGTGTGTGCCACCACCGCTACCACCGCAAACGCCTATGCGGGTGGTGTCTATATCCTTGCGTGTGTCGAGCATGTAATTGAGCAATTTCAATCCGCAGGCTGCCTGATATACATGTGCACGACTGGTTTGATGGGCTTCCTTGCCCACTTCAGCTTCTGATGCGCCCCATCCGTAGAGGTCAAAATCCACACAGATAGCACCCATGCGTGCCAGTGTGCCCAGTCGTTTCTGTGCGTCTGGACGATGACGTCCTGGCCAGTGACCGTCAGGACAGATGATAAGAGGATAGCCATTCTTTGGTTTCTTGAATTTCACGCCCTTAGCCTTTGCTGGTGTGTAGATAGTTGCAAACAGATGCTCTCCAGGTGTCAGCTCAATCTTTATGTTCTGCATGGTATAACCGTCGTGCTTGCGAACTTCATATAGTTTGGCTTTTGCGCCTTTTACGCACTCGTCGAGATATTTGTCTATCTCCAGTTTCTCTCTTACCTCTTTCAGCAGAATGGCGCGACGGGCTTCCCATTCGCTACTGTTGTTATATTTTGTGCTTAGGTAATCAAGCATCATCTTGCCCTCATCCTCATGGCGGCGTGGATACTCGTATGGCTTAATCTTATAAGAGTTGCCGCTCTTCCACCAGTTCCAGTCGAAATATTTGCAAATGTTGTCGAGCGTCATCTCAATAGAATAAGGGCGCACGCGGAAGTCGGCATATGTGATGCGCTTGCCTACGGTATCGACGTTGTACTTGAACTTCACTCCAAACTGTTTCGATACGTCTTTCATCAGGTCGCTGACCGAACGTTCGTACTTTGTTTCAAACGATTGTGCTCCTGCTGGCATTATTGCAGACAGGCAGAGCATCATGCTGATTATCTCTTTTTTCATATTGCGTACTTCTTTATATTTTAAACCTTATATAATAGACTGAAAAGTACGCGTTTTGTAATCAGTAATATTGAAAAAGAATTTTAAAAAACCAGATGATGGCTGTTTGCAAAAATAAAAGCAGGCAACAAATTTTGCTGCCTGCTTAGGTAAAATGTTATGATGTATTACTTTACATATATCCGAGCCACCTTAATATGTCATTGAGGTTTGCCACAATCATCAGTAATATGAGGATTCCAAAACCGATATATTCTGCCCAAAGCATGAATTTCTCTCCCGGTTGGCGACCGGTTATCATCTCATAGATGAGGAACACAACATGTCCGCCGTCGAGTGCCGGGATGGGGAGTATGTTCATGAAGGCGAGGATGATAGACAGGAAAGCCGTCATCTTCCAGAACAGATACCAGTCCCACACAGGAGGGAACAGACTGCCAATGGCTCCGAAACCGCCCAGCGACTTGGCTCCTTCTGATGTGAACACATATTTAAGGTCGTCAACATAAGAAGACAGTACGTCGATACCATATTTTACACCGGCAGGAATACTCTCAAAGAACGAATAGGTCTTGTTGGTATATTTATAGTCGTTTAAAGCAATCGAATAACCGACCTTCAAATCAGGTGAGAGTGTGATGCTTGCAGTGTCGAGACGTTCGCCACGTGCGAAGACCAGGGTGGCAACGCGTGCCTTCATGCTGTCGGCTGGTGACTGTGCAACAGCCAGTACGTCGCTAAGTTTGCCAATCTCGTAAAGGAAAGTGTTGTGAGAGTCTATTTCCTTTCCGTTGAAAGCAACTATCCTGTCGCCCTTCTGCATGCCAATCTGTTCAGCTGCAGTGCCAGGCAAAACACTGTCAACCACTGCAGGCAATAACGGTTCCATGAACTTTGGTGTTGTTTGTATCATGCTCAACAGATTGATTTCACCAGGCAGGTCGAGACTCATCTCCTTGCCATCGCGAATCAAATCGACGCGCTTTGCTTCGCTTATTTCGCGGTACATGTCGGCACCAAACTCCTTGAATGTGCCATTTTCTGTACCTAATAGGATGTCGCCATCCTGAAATCCCAAAGCCTTGGCTTCGCTGTTGAACTTCATTCCGTGAGTCATGTCTTTTGGCTGGACATACGACTCGCCCCAAACGAACATTATCATTGAATAGATGACGAGGGCGGTGATGAAATTGACAAGTACACCGCCAATCATCACCAGCAAACGTTGCCATGCCGGTTTGGTACGAAACTCCCACGGTTGTGCGGGCTGTTTCATCTGCTCGGTGTCGAAACTCTCGTCTATCATTCCCGAAATCTTGCAATAACCGCCCAATGGCAACCATCCAAGGCCGTAGGTAGTGTCGCTGTTCTTGGGTTTGAACTCAAAGAGGTGGAACCAAGGGTCGAAGAAAAGGTAAAACTTTTCTACACGTATCTTAAACAATCTTGCAAAAAAGAAGTGGCCTCCCTCATGCAGAAGTACCAGTAGCGATATTGCAAGCATAAGCTGCAATAGGCGTATTAAAAAAACTTCCATTATTAATTAACTGAAATATAACTATTTATTTAACATTATTTCTGTAGCTATGCGGCGAGCCTCTGCATCGGTCGCAATATATGTCTCGTAGGTAGGACTGGCATCGAAGGTACATCGTTGCATGGTCTCAGCGATGATGTCGCTCATCTGGATGAATCCGCAACGGTCTTCAAGGAATCCGCGGTTTACAATCTCGTTGGCTGCATTTACTATACAAGCCATGTTGCCGCCCTTCTCTAATGCCTCAAATGCCATGGCAAGACAGCGGAACTTCTGCATGTCAGGTTTGAAGAACTCCAACGGTTTGCTGAACCAGTCGAGTCGGTCGGAGGTCAGCGGCAGACGTTTGGGGAAAGAGAAGGCATACTGAATAGGCAGACGCATGTCGGGAACACCCAACTGAGCCTTCACGGCACCGTCTTCGAACTGCACGGCACTGTGGACTATTGACTGAGGGTGAACAAGTACCTCAATCTGTTCCGGTTGTACACCGAAAAGCCACTTTGCCTCTATCACCTCGAAACCCTTGTTCATCATCGTGGCACTGTCGATGGTAATCTTTGCTCCCATATCCCAAGTAGGGTGGCGCAGTGCATCTTCCTTTGTTACCGTTGCCAGTTGGTCTAATGTGTAAGTGCGGAACGGACCGCCTGATGCCGTGAGCAGAATCTTCTCGATGGCATTGTCATCCTCGCCCACCAGACTCTGGAAAATGGCAGAGTGCTCACTGTCAACAGGCAGTATGGGGGTGTGGTATTCTGTTGCCAAACGGCAAATCAGTTCGCCGGCAACCACCAGTGTCTCCTTGTTGGCAAGACAGATGGTCTTGCGTGCCTTGATGGCATGGATGGTTGGCGACAGACCTGCAAAACCCACCATTGCCGTAAGTACTATATCAATCGGTTCTGACTCTACAATCTCATCTATTGCCTTGGCTCCGGCATAGACCTTTATGTCTGGTTGGTCGCAAAGCAGGCTCTTAAGTTCGTCGTAAAGAGCCTCGTTGGCTATAACCACCGCTGCGGGCTGAAATTTGCGTGCCTGTTCTGCCAATTCCTTCACGCGGTTGTTGGCAGTGAGGCAATAAACCTCATAGAGGTCGCTATGTTCCTCAATCACTTGTAAAGCCTGAGTGCCGATGGAACCGGTAGAACCGAGTATGGCTATTTGTCGTTTCTTGTCCATAGATATCACAAATCGAGTATGCCCTCGGGCAACTCCAATTCAATTTCTTTTTTCTTTGTATCTATTTTTGTTATCAATTCTTCTGATGCTGGGATAAGTGCTCCGTTCTCAAGTTCGAATAGGATGTTTATGGTACTGTCGTCAACAGACGCTATGCGTCCGATGCCGTTGCCAGTAGCTTGGTCTATGAGTGTGAAACCGATAATAGCTGACCACGAGATATGCTCGTTATCACTGTCGGACAGCTCTCTCGAGAAAAACACCTCACAACCTGTGAGTTCGGATGCGCGTTCCTGAGTGTCGATGTCGCAGAACTTCACCAATGCTGTCTCATCGCTGCGAAAGCGGTATTCCTCCATGAAAAATGGTACGAGCAGTCCATCGATGCATAGCATAAGGTATTCGGCATCTGTGCGGTCGAATACATCGTCGGAAAAGTGGAACGACACTTCTCCCTTGACACCATGCGGTTTGCCTATCCTGCCTATTTTATAGTATTCCTCGTTCATACTTTTTCACTTCTCACTTTTCACTTCTAGAGTTTTTTCACTTTTATTCCACTCGCCTTATCTTAGCGCCCAAAGCATTAAGACGCTCTTCGATATCCTCATAGCCCCTGTCAATCTGCTGGATGTTCTCAATGCGACTGGTGCCATTGGCGCTCATAGCGGCAATGAGCAGTGCAATACCGGCGCGGATGTCAGGACTGGACATCTTTCCGCCGCGCAGGCGAATCTTACGGTCATGTCCTACAACAACGGCGCGATGAGGGTCGCAGAGTATTATCTGGGCACCCATGTCGATGAGCTTATCGACGAAGAACAGGCGACTCTCGAACATCTTCTGATGGAAAAGTACTGAACCGCGGGCCTGTGTGGCAACAACGATGAACACGGAGAGAAGGTCGGGAGTAAGTCCTGGCCATGGTGCATCGGCTATCGTCATGATGGTGCCGTCGATGAACGAGTCTATCTGGTAGTGGTTCTGCTTTGGAATGAACAGGTCGTCACCCTCAACATTTATCTTTATGCCCAGACGGCGGAACGACTCTGGAATGATGCCAAGGTTGTCTAACGACACGTCCTTTATTCGCACGCCGCTGCCTACCATTGCAGCCATGCCGATAAACGAACCCACCTCAATCATGTCGGGCAGAATCTTATGTTCTGTTCCGCCAAGTGAGTCAACGCCTTCGATTGTCAACAAGTTTGAAGCAATGCCGCTGATGCGTGCTCCCATGCTGTTAAGCATTTTGCACAACTGTTGAAGATAAGGTTCGCAGGCTGCATTGTAAATCGTTGTTGTACCTTTGGCAAGCACAGCTGCCATCACGATATTTGCAGTACCAGTAACAGAAGCCTCGTCAAGCAACATGTAGGTACCTTTAAGGCGTTTTGCCACTATCTCGTAAACGTTGCGATCTTCTATGTGCTTGAACTTGGCTCCGAGATGGGTAAATCCCAGGAAATGGGTGTCCAGTCGTCTGCGTCCTATCTGGTCGCCGCCAGGTTTTGTTATTATGGCTTTGCCGAATCGTGCCAGCAGTGGACCAATCATCATGACACTGCCACGCAGTGAAGCACATTTTACGAGGAACTCATCGCTCTCAAGGAAATCCAGATTCAGGTTGCGTGCCTGAAAAGAGTAGTCGTTGCGGTTGAGGCGTTCTACCTCCACGCCGATATCCCTTAACAGTTGCAATAAGTTGTTTATGTCAAGAATATCTGGGATATTCCTTATGATAACCTTCTCTGGAGTTAGTAGGGCGGCGCAAATCACCTGCAGAGCCTCGTTCTTGGCCCCTTGAGGAGTGATAGTGCCGCTAAGCGGATGACCACCTTCTATAATAAATGCTGACATGATGATTTAAGGTATTATTTTCTTTTCTTCGATTTCTTTGTGTTTCCTTCTGCACTGCAACCTGCCAATGACACGTCAATCTTGAATGCATTTGGATCAACTTGGATCTTGCCGTCGGTAAAACGAGCGAGGTCGTTGATTATTCTCTCATCGTCAATAGACCCATGTCCCCAGATGGCGAGATCGCGCTTCATCTGGTTTGCGGTTATGCGTGTCAGTTCGTCCCGCTCGTCACACTCTGGCATATCTTTGAGTTTGTTCAACAAAGACTCTACCAGTCTGCCGTAATGCCTCATTTGCAGTTGACTGCCACGGTTGGGCAATGGCATCGGTGACGGTTTGCTGAGTATCTTTTCTGCATTTGTTACGTCAAACGGCCATTCGATGTCCAATTGCTTGCGACTCATGAGATAGAGATGGTCCCATAATGTCTGCTCGTAGTCTTCGTTGTCGAGCAGATGGGGCACCTTGCATGCCATGAGGTCAATAATTGTTTCTGCGCATAACTGACGCTCCTCTTTGTCGGCGATAGATACTGCGTAGTCAACCATCTTCTGTATCTCGCGTCCGTATTCCGGCATATGTAATGCCTCGCGTTGAGTGTTATAGTCTAATCCTTTGATTTCCATATTATAATAGTTTCTTGGCTTCCTTAGCCACAAAGTCCTTTAGATAGAATGGGGTATAGTAGGCCACATCCTCGAATCTCTCTTGAAGTATTCTTTTCTCTGCTAACGGTTGCATCCATTTGGCTTGAGGGCAGATATTGTCTATGAGATGGGCGTTGGGGTGATTTATCTGTTCCATACATTTGGCGGCACCGTTGCCGAAGAAGTATATCGGACGCTCGTCAAGCCATTTCTTATAGGTGTTGTTGTCAACGATGTCGGCCTGTGTCTCGCGTACAGGTTTGAGTGCTCTGTCGAACAACCCGGCGTAAACTTCCATTCTTCGGGCGTCAATCATAGGACAGAGCAGTGCATTCTCTTCTATCTCGTCATGACAGAGCAATACCGGTACGCATAGCAATTCAAGTGTGGGCACTGACAATAACTTTAATTCACGACCGTAGCATATTCCCTTTGCCATTGAAGCACCGATTCGTAATCCGGTATATGAACCAGGACCGCCACTTACAGCAACAGCATCGAGTGCAATGCCTTGACTGTCAACGAAAGACAACGCCTCGTCAATAAATGTTCCCAAAACAATCGAGTGATTAGGTCCGCTGTGGTCTTCTTTGTTAAACATGCACGCTCCGTCGATGCTGACAGCAACAGAACATACATCCGTACTTGTATCAATCTGTAATATGCAAGACATATTTTATATATATACTTTATTATTTAAATGCAAAAATACTCAAAAATCTGCCAATAATACCCCTTTTATGAGAAATTAACAAAATGAGGTGGTTGTAATTTCTATCATTATACTGGGAATCGGATAAATTCTTCATGAAAAAGGGTAGGATTTATAAGAAAATATGCCTACCTTTGCATACCGTAATGTGGTACAATTCTGTCAAGGCCGGACAATGGCGAAGTACTAATATGTCTGATTTTGTATTATTTAACATATTTTAATGCGTGTCAAAAGAAATGTATAGTCTATTTTGTATAACTTTGCACCCGCAAATATAATATTATAATATAATAAAAGTAACTTGGTGCTGCTAATTATTAGGAAATGGTAAGTCTAGGTAAACTAAGCTTAGTATTCTTGTAACAGCGGGCATCCTAATGTTTTTTTTACACGTGAAGTTATTAAAGTTTTTGGCGTTTATCTGTGTGTTTTCAGTGTCATCGCTGGCTTCTGCGCAGGTTAAGGATAAAGGGAAGGAGAAAGAAGACTCTCTTGCTCTTGTTCTTGATTTTAATGATCGTATAGCCTTTCGTACAAATTTCGTTGATTGGGTATTGACAACTCCTAATATAGGTGTTGAGATTGATCTTGGTAATAAGACTTATAACCATTGGACGGTAGGTTTTAATGTTCGTGGCAACTGGAATACAAGTCATACATTCAATCCAGGTGTTGTCTATAACATCTCTGGCGCAAGGGCAGATGTGCGCTATTATTATCGCATGCGCAAGATTGGCGGTTATGGAAATGTAGCTGGTGAAGGAGCAGGTGTTTATCCGCCAGCACCAAAGGGACTGTTGAACAAGTTGTTCTCTTGCCGTCGCGAAGAACCTAAGCATCCTGATATTACTTATTATAGAGGTTTGTATGCTTCTTATAATAAGTTCTCAATCAAATTGGGGAACGAAGGTAAGCAAGGTTCTGCTTTTACATTCGGTTTTACTTGGGGCTTTATCAAACCATTGTATGTATTTGAAAACGGCAACAGTATGGATCTTGAGATGGGTATAAGTGCGGGTGTTGCTTATGCTCAGTACGATAAATACAAGCATGACCGCGAGAGTAATTGTTATCCTGTTGTGGGAACAGAGGATTGGGGTGTTGTGCCCCATCCGGTACTTAGTGACTTGCGTGTAGGACTTGTTTATCGTCTCGGAAATACTACTGTCAAGGAGAAGTATGCTTGGCGTTATGATGTTGATCAGGCATACCGTGATAGCCTTAACAAGATGATGACAGATAAGAATAATGAGCGAATCACAAAAGAAACATGGGATGCTGGATATGGTGGTATTGACAGTCTTTTTAAGGGCGTGTATGTTATACATGAAGGTATAAACAAGATAGCGGCAGATTCAACAAAAGAGGCGCAGAAGGCAGCGGCAAAAGAAGCAAAAGAATTGGAAAAAAGGAAAAAGGCTGCTATGAAAGCAGCCGATGCTCAGGCTAAGAAAGCTGCTAAGGCAAAAGCAAAAGAGGATGCAAAAGCCAAGAAAGAGGCTGCAAAGGCGCAGAAAGAGGCGGATGCAGCAGAAAAACAAAGATTGAAGGATGCTGCACGTGCTCAGAAAGAAGCCGATGCAAAGGCAAAGGCTGATGCAAAAGCCCAAGAAAAAGCTGAAAAGGAGCGTGGAAAGGCTGAAGAAGAAGCAAGGAAAGAAGCAGAGAAGAATGACAATGAAGAAAAGGAGGCCGACAATGAGTAATAGGCTTACGATGATAATGGGACAGGCTTTGGTAGCAACATCATTGATGTTCACAGCCTGTGGAACAGACGTTGAATTGTGTGAGGTAGCAAAACATCCTCATGCTGCACAGGTGAAGTTCACATACGATTGGCGTACATATACAGTTATACCAGATTCAATGTATATGATAGCCTATAGGGTGAATGATAACTTTAAGTCAGTAATGGCTATTAATTCAGAAAACTCATTCGGACGTTATGTCTATAATGCACCTGTGTTTATGGAAACGGTTCCTCCTGTAATTGAAGATGTTGTTACTCCAGAAGAAACCCCCGAAGAGACACCGGGAGAAACTCCTGATGATAATACAGGAGGTGAAACTCCTGAAGGAGGTTCGGAAGGTGCAGGAACAGAAGAACCTTCAGCTGCTAAGACAAGAGGTGTTGGTGAACAAGTGAGTGCGTTCGATATGAAGGTTGGAAGATACAAGTTCATAACATTCAATCTTGATACTATGAGATTGGATTGTAGTGAAATCACTAGCTTTGTAACGAATAATGCAGAATCAGATAATTTCTGGTTGGAATATAAGAGTGTCAAGAAGGATGATGAGAAGCTAAAGGCTTTGATGCCGAACTGGAAAGACTTCAACGATTATGCTGATTATATCATTCCTGGTATGGGACCTTTGTATTATGCAGTTCCAGGTCAAATCTTGGAGGCTCATTCGTATGATGTGGAGATTTTGCCTTCAAGAATAACTCAAAGTTTGCGTATCCGTTTTAACATCAGTAAATCATCAACAACAAAGGCTCCTTTTGTTATTGACTCTGTAAAGGCAGAAATATCAGGTGTTCCTTATAAGTTCAACTTGTCAAATGGATATATTGATATTTCTAAGACATATAGAGCGCTTCTTGATGTTGACTTCATTGATGCAAATGCAGAAGTGATAGAAGATACGCCGGATAATAGATATCTTCGTTGTCTTGCAAACATTAATGTTCCAACGATTGTCAATGCAGAGTCAACAAAGACCACAACGGGTCCTGGTATTCTTCAGGTGCTGATTTATACTCATGTAGAAGGAGAAGCGAAGACTAATGTGATTCAGAGTAAGATAAACCTGTATAACACCTTGACAAAGGCAAAACTTTATTCTTTTGTTGATGAACACAGGTATGTAAAGCGCAACAATAGTGGTACAACGTTAAGTGTTTCAGCGTCACTTGTTATTGATGGTAAAAAACTCACAGACAATGTTGATAACGGTGGTGGTTTAGACCAATGGACTTCTTCTGGAGATATTGAAATAGAATTATAATTTGATTTTAAAATTTAGATACAAATGATTGCTAAGTGCAAGTTCCTTATATTGTCGGTATTTTGTCTTCTGACGCTATTCTCTTGCCGATATTCCCAACCTACTTATATTTATGAATATGAGGATGAAGTTGAGAATAATGAATCTGCGGCAGATACTTCATTCCTTATGTTTGTCAACGAGCAGAGTTTCTTCTCACAGGCAGCAACACGTGGTACGGGTGCCTTTGATAACTCGTTTGAGTCAAACAAGGCAAAACTGAATGCAGCAGAAATTTATGTTTTTGCTTTCAGAGATTCTCGTAAGGTTACTGATATGCCAGAGACTGTTGACTTCTCAAGAAGTGCTTATTCTGGTAGAAATGGTGATGCACAGAACGAAAGTTGTCTGCTTGATGGAGAAGACTATAACCATGGTATGCCTACACGCTTGTCACAGATAAGTAACGGTATGCTTATACCACAATTTGATGGTGTTGATTTTAGTAAGGCAGAAAAATCTTATGTTGGTTATAATTTCTTTGCTTATTATCTTGATGATTTGCAGGCAAAGGGTAATTTTGTTCCAAATAGAACGAGTGAAAAGATTTGGTATGATATTGAGATTGACGGTTCACAGGACATCCTTTGTGGTGCAGCGCCAACAATTACTCAGAGTGTCTTGAATTCTAAAATCAGGGCAAATAAGTTGAGCATTCCTGCAAATGAGCAGAAAACAATAGTTGCATATAAGGGTTATAGCAAATATGCTGCAAGACGAGGTGTTTATCCGGTAATCGATATGCAGCATGTGTTTACACGTTTTGTTTTTACTGCCTATCCTTATAATGAGAATGCAAATAACATTCATATTACTGGTATTTCAGTGAAGACTCCTTATAAAGGCAGTTTAACGGTTGCCGCTCGTTCAATAGACGATATAGGTTTTGAGATTACAAATGTTGAGGATTCTGCGGAGTTGTTCTTGCGTGAACCATCTGTTGACGGATTGAAATCAAGTGAGAAGTTGACAACCACTAAAGTCTCATACGATTCGTCTGAGGCAGAACTTGATTGGTCTGATCGTACAGGAAAGCGACTTGGTGAGAGTCTTTTATTGCCACCGGCAGAAAGTTACTTGGTGACAGTTTATACAATTGAGAACGGTGCTGACGTAGTAAAGACATATACAATTTCGGCTCCAAAGAAAAAGAAGGTATTCAATGCCGGTTCAATCTATAATATAAAGATTGCTGTTGGTAAACAGGAAACTGAGGCAGACGAAGTAAGTTCTGCAGAATAATTTAACCCCCAAAGGTAAATAGTTATCAATTAGAAGAAAAGATGAAAAAGTTACTTTTAGTTATATTAATTACATTCTGCGGTATCAGTGCCAAGGCGCAGATGCTTGCGGTAAATACAGATATGCTCCTTGATGTTATGATGACGCCTAACGCAGGAGTAGAAGTTGTTGTCGGTGAGCGCACCACTCTTGGCGGACATATATTTGGTAACTATAAGCCTTGGGGTAAGGATGTTAAGATGGTTGGCGTACAGCCCGAGTATCGTTACTTCTTCTCTGGTCGCCCTCTGCATAAGTTTTTTGTCGGAGCGGCAGGACTCATTGCCAACTATGATATTACATGGAAAGGAAAGGTTTATGACGGCGTGTCTTTCGGTGCAGGTTTGACATTCGGTTATGTTATCAACCTTAACAATCGTTGGAATATCGATTGCCATGCAGGTTTCGGTGCTATCGCCTACAAGCAGAAGGAATATTATGAAGGTGATAACAGAAACGAAGCTACTGGTGGTTTAGGAGGTAGAAATGCTAACGGATATTATCTGTTGCCTACACGTATTGGTGTTTCACTCTCTTATATCCTTAAATAATCTCACAAATATAATTTGGGTAATATGAAAATGAATAGATTTATGATGAGATATATCAAGACAATATGCTGTGTTGTCATGCTTTGTTCTTCTGTGGTTGCGTTAGCACAGGATGAAGAGCAGATTAGTGTCGTTTGTGAGGCATATTCAGAACCTGCAATGGTTGAGCAAGGTAAAGAAAAAGTCAGAACTCGTATTGCCGCTGCTTTTGCTGTTTTCCCAAATGCTTTAGCAGCAGAAATAAAGCAAGAGTTTGACAAGTGGGATAAGATGGCAAAGGGAAATCCTAATGATTTGGAATATGCTTATGGAAAAATAGATCAATGGAAGCGTAAATATGGTTTGAATAAAACCCGTAAGAATGGTATTTTTACTCAAAAAATGCTGCCTGGTCGATCTATTGTTGTATTAGATAATGATGGTAACTGTTGGGTTGTACCTGTCGTTGCGGGAAAAGAAAGATATGAAACAGTAGCAAAGGTTAATGCTCTTCAGGGTGAAGTAAAAGCTATCGGTAAGGATAGAAGAACTTCTGTACCTGTTAGTTGGGATACAGAAGATGGTAATCAGGTATTTAATGTAAAACTTAGCGTTGATGAGGACCTGTTGAAAGAAGATTCTCGTTTGATGGTAAAGTGTGTTGCATTGGATTGCCAAACAGAGGATACAGTTGATTACTGCATGACATTGGTTTACGAAGGTGACAAGTATCATGTTCTTCAGGATAAGCGTAAGGATTATGATTTCTTTGCAAAGGATTCTGTTGCTCGCGTTTATCGTTCAACATTCGATAATTTGAACTGGGAAGACGGTCAGTTGAAGATTGACACATTCGTTGTTTTCAAGAAACCTGTTGCAAGCAAGTCTTACAGACCTCTGACACAATTTAATATTGAGAATTATCATCGTTCATATAAAAAAGGTGAAGAGCGTGGTGGTTGTTTAAGTATCAGACCATTTAAGTTCTTGAACTTCAGTGCTTCTGTGCCAGAAATGGAACTGAATGAGGCATTTAAGGCAGAAGAAGAAGTTACTGATAAGAAAATCGAACGTGACTTGGACCTTAAGTTTGTTACAGGACGAGCAGAACTTCGTGACGACTCACTCAATGAAGTTCAAGCTAATGCTATTATCGAAGAGTTGAAATCATACGGAACACGTCTCGTTGACCCTGAGATTATCGGTAGTGCATCTCCAGAAGGTTCAAATGCCACAAACCAGAGTCTTGCCCGTCAGCGTGCTGATTTTGCAAGAAGAATGATTCTGCCACATCTTGTTAAGGGTATCTCAATCAGTACCGATATAAAGGTTTACACCTGGAGTGATGTTGCTGACAGATTGGAGCAGAATGGTATGAAACCGCAGGCCGATGCCGTTAGAGCCAAGATACAGGAGATTGGTGCTGATCAGGATTCACCTCTCGACCGTGCCATCTATGCTTTGTCATGCTATAATGATACAATTAAACCACTTCTTCAAACATTCCAGATAATGAAATGCTCTTATAACTATATCAAGGAGCACGTCTTCACACCAGAAGAGGTTGTTGAAGAGTATAAGAATTTCAAGGATGAATACCGCTTAGGCAGGAAGCAGTTTACAAGTGGTGACTACTATAATCTGTTTGCTCAGATTGAGGATAGTGTTGATAGAGATACTCTTACCAATATGGCTTATCGCTATCTTACACGCAAGGGTTATGACTATAGGTTTGACCCGCTTACTCCATACGTATTTGATTTAAAGCAGCGTATGAATCAGAAGATGGGATTGGCTGACACTATCATGGTGGGTCAGTTTATTGATGTTGAGAACTCAAATGTTACTCATTTTGAGACCGATAAGAAGGCCAATAAGATTATCGATGGTATTCAGGTTAGAGTTAACTATTCAGGTCACATAGTAACTCAGGCGATTTCTTATTTCTTGCTTCAGAAATTTGCACCTTCACAGTCTTATATCGATTGGCTAAAGAGTCAGGGCGCAATGGTTCCGGGTCTTGAGAATCTTGAACACTACATGAATGTCAAGTCTCTGAGTGCTTTGAGTCAGCATACTAATCTCACATCGGAACAAGAACGTAAACTTAAACTTGCAAAAGATCATGTTTTGGGTGCAAGTGTAGAGAATAGAGCCATTCTTTATACAGAGTTGTCTGACTGGGCTTCACCTGCTGAGGCAGAGAAATGGGTTGATATGCTTGAGGATAGCAACCCTAAGAAATGGTATCTGAAAGGTATCATATGGGCACGCAAGGTAAAAGGTAAGAAAGGTTTGCTTGAATTCTCACAGCCAGATCTTACTCCTTATATGACAGAACAGGAACAGGCTGCAGCTGAAGATTTAGACATTGTAAATATTCCTCACTATTTGGCTTACTTCCATCAGTGCTTTAAGATGCGACCAGAATATCGCAATTACTATTTCAATGATGGTCACATTGATGAAAATGAGCGTATGGACTTCCCATATACACGCCAACAGGTAGCTGCATACGATCTGCTCTTCAAAATTTTGCAGAAGCGCGATGCCGAAAATCGTGAGAAGCACATTGAGGATGAAGACATGAATGGCGAGGAGACAGAGCCAGTTGAAACACCGGTAGCACCTGAGACACCAGCAGAGGTTGCTGCAACAGGTAATAACTAATATAAAAGACGAGAAAAGACGATAATAAGATGAATATGAGATATCTTTTACTCATGAGTTTTATGACTATTGGCAGTTATATGTCTGCTAATAATAGTCATATTGTCTCAGAAGAGCAGGTGGCTGTTAGCGATACGGTTGTTACAACTCAAGATTATCCAATGGGGTATTTTGAGGACGAACAAGGTAAGAAGAATACGCTTGATACACTTAGAAAGAAGAATTTGGCGGATTCACTGGATAGATTCGATGCTTTCGATTACATAATGGACTCCCGTTATCGTAATTTTGGTGAATCGTTCACAAAAAAGTGGTACGACCATTTGTTCATTGAAGTGGGTGGCGGATTCGAGAGAATGGCTCCTCCTGCAGATGATTATAAGTTCGGTACTCTAACTGTACTCCACGGTTCTATCGGTAAGCAGTTTGATAAGTTAAACACCATTAGAGGTACGCTTGTTGGCGGTTGGGGTTATCAACGAGGAACAGACGTCCGTTATCTCAAGGCAGGTCTGAAACTTGACCATATATTCGACTGGTCATCTTATATCAGTGGTTACAATCCAACTCGACTTATTGGTGTATCTTCTGTTCTCGGTATCGGTGGACAATATGCTCACTTGGGACGTTGGCAAGGTCATGGTCTATCTTTTGAAGGTCATGCTGGCGTACAGTTGAAGTTCTATACCGGTCCTCACGGATATTTTACATTTGAACCATACGCTGGTTTGGCAACAGACAAGTATGACTTGAGTGCTTGCTCACCAAAACGTAGTCAGAACTGGCGTGAACTTGATTTCTTCTATGGATTCTCAATAGGTTATATATATTATTTCAACAATAACCTGTCAAAAGAAAGTCGTATCTCTCAGATAGAGAACATGACAGAGTTTGACCAGTTGTTCGTAGCAAAGGCTGACAGTGCATATATTGCCAACAAACAATTTAGTAAGGTTTCAAACCAAACAAGTCTCCGTTCATGGTCACAACCTTGGTTCTTTGAATTTGCAAGTGGTGCAACTGTTCTGAATACCGGTAGATACGGATTGTTGAGAACTCTAGGTTCAGAGGTATCAGTATCAGCAGGCAAGTGGTTATCACCAGTAATCGGTTTGCGACTCTCTGCTGTATCTCGTGTTTCTACATGGTATAGAGAGACAACGCCAGCAAAAGAAACACCATATTCGCCTGAATATGTAAACAACCAGCATCAGACATACGCGGGTTTCCGTCTTGAGGCAATGTTCAATCCGTTTGGATTCCGTAAGGACTTCAGTTGGGATAGCAAGTTCGGCGGTCATCTTTTGCTCGGTGGTGAGATGGGTTGGATTCATAGATATAAGTATCAAGGTACTAAGCGTTTGAGCACACTCAGTCAGACTTATGTAGCAGGTATCAATGCATGGATGAAACTTTCTGAGGGATTGCAGGCATTTGTTGAACCACGTCTTACCCGTTATGAGTATAAGTTGCATTATAAGAACGTGAAGATAGACAATCTTGTTGCGGGTCATGAGGGAACAATCAATGTAGGACTTCGTGTTTCTACAGTAGCAAAGAAGTTCAGAGATTGGGAACCAAAGGCTGATTATCTTGACAAACCAATAACTGTTGGAGCAGCTTTGGGTACAAACTTCACTCAGACAACAAGTTCTTATAGTGGAGGACATGGCTTTAACTACAATCTCCAGTTGTTTGCCCAGTATCATTTCGATAGAATCTCTTCTGCAAGAGTTTCATTTGAAAGGGTTTCAATGGCAAACTCATCAATGGCAAATTACAATTTATACACAAAGACGGATGCAGGTAAACTGAAGTATGTGGCGAATAGAAGAGGTTTGTTTAACAACCGTTATTCATTCAATTTCCTCTCATTCGACTACAACATCAACTTGAGTAATGCGCTGGCAGGATATAACCCACTTCGTCAGATTGAGCTTGAGGCATTCGTTGGTCCTACTATCGCAATGTTCAATGGCATTGACCAGGAACTGGATGGCGACGAGAAAGTTGAAAAGGGACATATTGCTCGCTATTCAAAGAGTGTTGGTGATTCAAAGACACGATTGGGACTTAATGCCGGTTTGAAGTTGAAGTACAACATTAATGATGATTTCTCTGCATTCTTCTCACCAACCCTCTATTGGATTGGCGATATGAGTGTACCTCGTAGAAACTTCCTTTATGTAAAGTATCTTGAAACACTCAACTTCGGTGTGCAGTATAATTTCAATATTGATGACATAAAATCGTTGTTTAAGAAATGAAAAGATTATATTTATATTTAGTCGTTTTATTAGGAATCTTTGTTTTCAATGCATCTCCAGCATTGGCTCAGGAAGACTATGTCATAAGTGGAACTGTTCTTGATGAGTACGAGAAACCGCTTCCTGGTGCAACTGTAAGAGCCATTGGCCTTGATAAGGCGGTTACTACTGATAAGGATGGAAAGTATCAGATTGTAGTGCCTAAGAACACAAAACTAGAGGTTTCCTTTGTGGGATTTGTTACTAAGACAACTAATGGTGGACGAGTAAAGCTCAAGGCAACAACAACTAGTGTTGGTGGAGTTGAAGTAGTGTCTAAAAAGAAACAAGACCTTAAAAAGGTTAAGTTTGTTGACCCAAAGGCAATGATTTCTGCTGTTGATACCTTGCTTAAGCGTATGCCAACAGCACCACCTGCAGGTCAATATGATACAGCTGTTGTTCATGCCTACATAAAGAATGAGGTTTACGAACGCTTTAAGAAGAATCCGGAAGTGATGACAGGCATCGCCAATGCCTACTATAAGTATGAGGGTGCGCGCAAAAACTGGGTTATTAAGGGTGTAAGTGTTCCTGACACATTCCTTATTACTAATTATTTTTGTAAGGATAGTCTTGTTGCATATAAGTACATAGATCATGCAATATCAGCAGATTCAACTTACGGACAATCCTATTTGTTGGGTGGTAACATTCAACGTGATGAAGGTCATTATCTTGAAGCAATAAAATGGTATAGGAGGGGAATGAAAAATGCTCCTAAATCCCCAGAGAATTATTTGGCTTTCGCGAAGCTTGTCATTAATAATGACACAACATCTGCGTTGAAAGCAGTACGCGAACTGGCAAAGAATGACACAATCTATCCTGCCAATCTTGAACTTGCTCGTATGTATTATGATATAGATCAGCTGGCTTATGCACTTGATTATTTCGAGAAGGCCTTCTGGGCAGACTCTACCAAGAGGAGTAATTTTACAGAAACAGATTATCTGAACTATATGGCTTCTGCACAGGTGACATATAATCTTACTTATGGTAGATATCTGAAAAATCTTAAACCGGGTGCAAAGAAAGATTCTGCGATGCAAACACTCTATAATACTGCTATGTTGCATACCAAAAGATTCTATAATGTAGCATCGTATGGTCTTGGTTTATATCCAGAGAACGAAGGTCTGATACGTCAGGCATTCTACTTAACACAGAGGTTGGAGATGAATGACACTGCTAAGGTATATGCAGAGAAGTTGTTTGCAATGCCTAATGTGAAGTTGATTACTGATGACTATTTGACTTATGCTAAACTTTTCGCTGCAATGGGTGACTTGCCATCTGCTGACAAGAAGTACAACGAGGCCTTTACAATGTGTTTGACACAGACAGACGAAACGAGAAAAGAGTCTGAGACTACAGAGTCTGCTCTCAAACTTAAGCGTTTGCAGCGTCAGTTGGATAACCTTAAGAATAATGAGGACGTTATTGTAAATGAGCATACGCGTCTATATTCAGAAGATTACGAAAGGAAAATCAGTATTGCTCAATATTATATTGACAAGAAGAAAGGTTTCGGTCGTAAGGACTATGTAGAGGAACTGAACCAGTTGGGTGCTGCTTTGGCTGTTAAAGCCCAGGCCGTTGATACAGCAAAGATGGTTAATGCATGGAAACAAGTAGATGATGTTTATGCAGAAATGGCAGAATTGTCACCTAAAGATGCTGCACTCGCAACTTATTATCGTTTGCTTGCAATGAAGAACATAGACGTTCTAACTAATGAGACAACTGGTGTAGAATTCTGTGAGAGTATTATTGCAGCTAATGACATTTATTCACCAATGGATAATATAGCCAAAAATAACATGATAAATGCTTATGATTATCTTATTAGATATCATTATGAGTTGTGGCGTAATTCAGGCAGAATAAAGAACAAGCGTTCTCAGCATTGGCTTAAACTTGATCAGTATTCCGGTGATTTGATGATAATAGATCCAAGTAATGAACTTGCTGCTCAGATTTCTGGTTTGATTTATTAATTTTGATATAATTTTGTATAAAAAGAGGAAGCATGCTTCCTCTTTTTTGTTTCCTCTAAACAATAACATACTCCCATGATTCTCGTGAAAAATTTTGATTCTTCGTCAATTCTGGAGGTGGTAATCATATGTGAAAATTAATGTAATTACTATGTTAAGTAAGATTTTATACCATATACTATAAAATTTATTTTTATCTGCAAATTTGTCAATTTGCAAATATTTTTCGAAAATATATGAGTACGGCACAGATGCAGCAGCTAAGAACAAAACTGATACATGGAGGAAATAAGAAAAGATGGATTTACCACTTAAAGTGACGCAGAACCATAATATTTGGTGGTGAGCGATGAAAGATTAACGTTGAACGATGAGCGAAAATTCTTTCAACCTTTTGTCTCTTCTGTCATAAGATAAGAGCGGGCAGATACGCTGATCTGTCCCTACAATACATAAAATGCTTTACGGCATGCCAATTGTCTCTACAAGTTTTTTACGAATGGTATTTAAGACTGCATAAAAGAAAAATCCGATTGCAAGCGGTTTACAATCGGATTCTGTTTATAATGGGATGTATGCGTATTAGTCGCAAATCAGGTTCTCGCCAGTCATGTCGGCAGGCTTCTCCAATCCCATGATGTGGAGGATAGAAGGAGCAACGTCGGCCAGACGACCGTTCTTCACAGTTGCCGAGTTGTTGTTGGTAACGTAGATGAATGGCACTGGATTCAGAGAGTGGGCTGTGTTTGGTGACTCATCCTCGTTAACGGCATTGTCGGCATTCCCATGGTCGGCAATGATTATTGCCTCGTAGTCGTTTACCTTTGCAGCCTCGATAACATCCTTTACGCAGTTGTCAACAGCAGCCACAGCCTTGGCAATGGCATTGTAGATACCAGTATGACCAACCATATCGCCGTTGGCGAAGTTAACCACGATGAAATCGTACTGCTGAGTGTTTATTGCCTCTACCAACTTGTCCTTCACCTCGTATGCCGACATCTCTGGCTTGAGGTCGTAGGTAGCAACCTTTGGTGAAGGCACGAGTATGCGGTCTTCGTTCTCGTATGGAGCCTCGCGTCCGCCGTTGAAGAAGAATGTAACGTGAGCATACTTCTCTGTCTCGGCTGTGTGCAACTGCTTCTTGCCCTGTGCGCTCAGATACTCGCCCAGTGTGTTTGTAACGTTCTCTTTAGGGAACAAGATGTGAACGCCCTGGAACGAAGCGTCATAAGGAGTCATGCAGTAGAACTGCAGGTCCTTGATGGTGTGCATGCCCTCAGCCGGCATGTCCTGCTGAGTGAGCACCTGTGTCAACTCCTTAGCACGGTCGTTGCGGAAGTTGAAGAAGATTACTACATCGCCCTCACCGATTGTTCCGTCAACATTTGCGTTAGAGATAGCCTTAACGAACTCGTCGGTAACACCGTCGGCATAGCTCTCCTCCATTGCCTGTACCATGCAGGCTGCCTTCTTGCCCTTGCCTTCAACGATAAGGTCGTAAGCCTCTTTCACGCGGTCCCAGCGCTTGTCACGGTCCATTGCGTAGAAACGGCCGATGATGCTTGCTATGTTAGCATCGTTTTTCTGGCATACCTCGCTCAGTTCCTTGATGAAACCAATGCCGCTCTTCGGGTCAGTGTCGCGACCGTCCATGAAGCAGTGAACGAATGTCTTGCCGCTCAGGCCATACTCCTTGCCAATTTCTACGAGCTTGTAGAGATGGTCGAGAGAAGAGTGAACGCCACCGTTGCTGGTAAGACCCATCAGGTGAACCTTCTTGCCAGTCTCCTTGGCATAACCGTAGGCAGCTTTGATTTCAGGATTTTCGAGTATTGTATTGTCGCGGCAAGCAATATTAATCTTCACCAGGTCCTGATAAACGATGCGACCAGCACCGATGTTCAGGTGGCCAACCTCTGAGTTACCCATCTGACCGTCAGGCAGACCAACGTCTTCGCCTGATGCGTTGAGCTGAGAATGTGAACTAACTGCTGTAAGATAATCGAGATAAGGTGTCGGTGTGTTATAGATAACATCGCCCTTACCATGCTTTCCGATTCCCCATCCGTCGAGAATCATAAGTAATGCTTTCTTTGCCATGTTTTATATAGTTTTTTGAGTTGACGAGTAAATAAGTTGCCAAGTTGACGAGTGAACAAGTTGACGAGTTGTGCAGTGCTGACACTTTTGTCTGTTCGAACTATCTGCCTTGTTGAGACGCAGCATGCTGCTGCCCATCAAGAGTTTCTGACTGCAAAGTTACGAAAAAATGAAGAATGAAGAGTGATAAATGGGTATTTTTTATGTTGTTTCTGTTTAGTTAACAACAACATGCCCGTTTTTCACTCTTCATTCACACCCCTTTAAGAGAGGGGAAGGGGAGAGACTATTCTTTAATAAACGTAAATCTTATAATCCTTGACAGCACCCGGTGCTCCCTGCTCAGCGCGAGGCAGATATTCAAGTGCGCTTACTGTCTGAACGCTGCCCAGGTCGATGACGAGCAAGTGAGGCGTGCCCGCACTTTTCTCTGTCATCCAGTAGGTTGACTCCTGAAGGTCAAACACCTTGTCGCCATAGTGGTTGCCGTTGTCCTGCTCTGAGTTGGCATACTTGGTTGTCCAAGGTTCGCGGCTCAAGCGCTTGGCATCTGCACCCTGCATATAGATTTCGGCTATAGCCACCTGATTCTTTCCGCTGTGTGTAGAGAAGCACTCAATGGCAACATAACGACCCTTTACAGGAGCGTTGAACTTCACTGTCTGCCAACCGTTGCCAGCCTTGAAAGCGCCCTTAGCTACTGGAGTAGCCGAGTTGAGGTCTGGCTTATCGCCTATATTGTTGTGCTTGTTGCTCTTCTCCAACTGCAACTTGTTCAGTTCCGGCTCTGTCTGTCCCCAAACGGCAGTCTCGCGCGGACCTACAACATCAAGCACGATAATCTCATTCTTGCCCTTCTTCAACCAGCAACCAGGCACATAGAGTGTCTGCTGAGGACCAATCGACCAGATGCGGCCCATGGCGTGGCCGTTAATCCATACCTGACCCTTGCCCCAAGTCTCGAAGTTGAGGAACGTATCGCCAACCTTCTTCAGGTTGAAGTAGCCACGGTAGTAGCCACGCTTGCTCACTAAATCAAGTCCATCAACGTTCCATTGTGGCTTCTTGCCCAATCGCTGACCTTCATTTTCAGCTTTTGTGTAATCATTGTTGTGGACAAAAGCGTCAGCGGCTTTCTCATAAGAGTCCGGCAATCCGAATTTAACCCAAGATTGCGGTTTCCATGTGGTTTCGATGCCTTCCACTTCTGCTGTGATGGCTACTTCGCCCACAATGCCTTTGAAGTCTTTGATGGCGCGACCAAAATTGATGCGTCCCATCGCTTCAACAAAGATTTCCAATTCATCGCCTTTCTTTACAGGGGGCAAAGTGAGGCTCTTCTCATTCTTCACACGGTCAATCTTTCCGATGTATTTGCCATTGATAAACACTTGCGCAAAGTCGTGGAAATCAGCCGTAATAACGCTTTGTGCAGGAATCTCTGGCATTGTGGTTGTGTAGAGCATCGAACCCCAACCCATGTCCATCTCTTCAAAGGTCATCAAGCCCCCCTCTTTTCGAATGGGCAATTTGAATTTTGAATCTGTGCCATTGAATATAGAAGAGAACTCCTTCAGCTCAAACTTAGGCACGGTGATGATAGGCATCGGAGCCTTGGGAACAGCGGGGAGCTTCTTGCCGTCGTTGTACTTCTCCATCATCTTGCGCAGTTCCCAGAACTTAGGCGTAGCGTGACCATACTCGTTAATAGGCGCATCGTAGTCGTAGGAGGTGACGTCGGGTGCGAAGCCGGGGCTGTTGGCGCCTGCCCAGTGGCCGAACGATGTGCCGCCGTGGGTCATATAGAGTGAGAATGAGATGCCCTTGCTGAGCATTTCGTCGATACCCTCAACCATCGCCTTGGCAGGACGAGTCTCATGGCGGGCTCCCCATTTGTCGAACCAACCGCTCCAGAATTCAGAACACATCTGTGGAGACTCTGGACGCAGCTCGCCCAAGCGGCGGAACTGTTGGTCGATATTGGCGCCAGTACCGAAGTTCATTGTCCACACGAGGTCGTCAAGGCCGTTTTTGGTGAAGTTAGACGACCAGTCACACTGGAACAGAGCCACCTTGTCGAAGCCCGACGCCTTGACGATGTCTCTAATCTTGCCTACATACACCTTGTCCTCGCCATATGAACCATATTCGTTTTCTACCTGTACCATGATGATAGGACCGCCGTTCTGAATGGTAAGACCAGCAAGTTGCTTGCCCACTTCCTTCTCAAAGATGGCCACACGCTCAATGAAGTAAGGGTCGCTCTCACGCAAGCGGATGTCCTTCTTCTTCAGCAACCACCAAGGCAGACCGCCCATCTCCCACTCGGCACAAACGTATGGACCTGGGCGGACGATTACATACATGCCGTGCTTCTGTGCCAGACGGCAGAAAGCAGCTACGTCGTTGTTGCCTGTGAAATCGAACTGACCCTCCTTCTGCTCATGGATATTCCAGAAGATGTAGAGGCAGATGGTGTTCATACCCAGCGATTTGCACATCTTGATGCGGTGCTCCCAGTATTCGCGCGGAATACGCGGATAGTGCAATTCGGCCGCTTTAACAACAAACGGTTCGCCGTTGAGCAGGAATGTCTTGTTGCCCACGGTGAAGTCGCCTCCCTTCTTGGCTGCCTGCGCCTCAATAGGAAGCATTGCCAAGGTGGCAATGGCCATCAGGCAGAATAGTCGAAATAATTTCTTCATAGTTTTATTAATAATTAAATTGTTTCAAGTTATGATGCAAAGGTAGCAATTTTTGGCGATATAAGGAAGATAATGCTGTGCTAATTTTGAATTTGTTTGTTTATCAGCCAGGTAAGTCAGTTCTCATTGTTGCTTTTTGCAAGTGACAGTTAGGAATATGCCGATTTTGTTGACATAAATCAAAAAGAAATCTAATATTAAAGAAAGAATATGAAATTATTTGTTAACGCACACGAAAAATATTACTTTTGCATCGTGTTCGTGACGAATACATTGTTATTCATTAGGTTAGTAGTTAATAGATTTAAGGTAAAGATTATGTTATTAGATTTGAAAACAACGTTATGTTGACTTGGTAGCAATTGCAACTGATTTAACATACGGTTTGGAAGGGCGCGGGGTGAGTGATTCATACCGCGTTCTTTTTTTGTATATGTAACACTTTAAAAAAGCCTAAAATTGATGATTAATCATATATTTTATTTAATAATCGCGTTAAAAATATTGCTATTTGCGGAATTGTGAGTAAATTTGCACCTAAAAATTCAAAATGTTGATGAAAAGATTTCTTAATCATATATACCTGCTGCTGGCGGCATCAGTCCTTTTTACATCGTGCTTGGATTCGGATGATGACGATTTTGTGCTTTATGACGACGTGGCGATAACCTCGTTTTTCATATCAAATGCAAAGGTTCTTTCGCACACCACATCGTCAACAGGCGGCGATTCTCTCTATTATGCCAACAGCACGGCAGTGGCCAACTATCCATTTACCATCGACCATGTAAAGGGGGAGATTTTCAATGCAGATTCTCTGCCTTACGGAACCAATCCTAAGAACCTTCTTTGCGACTATACTGCAAAGAACAACGGCATGGTAGGTATCGAGAATCTTGTAGGTGATAGCGTGGCCTACCTTTCAACAACCGACTCTATTGATTTCTCTACACCGAGATATCTCCGTGTCTATTCATCTGACAACAGTGTGAGCCGTCGCTATAAGGTGACGGTGAACATACACCAGGAACTTGCCGACTCGTTCCAATGGAAACAGCTTGCGGCAAATAGCGAACTGGCAGCCTTGTATGACATGAAGGCGGTGGTGTTTGGTGGCAACCTGCATGTGTTCGGTTCTGACGGAACTAGTACCGTGGCTTATGCAACATCGCTAACAGACGGCAATGCGTGGATCAAGTCGGCAGTGCAGATGAGTGGCGATGCCTACAATAATGTAGTTGTTGCCGGTGGCAAGATTTATGTCCTTGACGGCGAAATGCTTAAGAGTTCTGCCGACGGCACCTCGTTTGCTGACGTCGCTTTACAACCCGAACTGGCTCAGTTGGTTGGCGGCAGCACCTTTGAACTCTATGCCTTGGGCAAGAACGGAGCGATGAAATGTTCAAGAGACGGTGGCGTGACATGGGTTGACGATATATGCGATGCTGCATTGAGCAACCTCCCCGTACAGGATGTCAGTTACCACTGTGCTCCTTTCGAATATGTTGAGGATGCCGACTATGCAGTGATGGTGGGCAACCGCTCGCTTGCCGACTATCCAGACGACAAGTATGCCATGGTTTGGCGTAAGATTGTGGAATATTCTACTGAACGTAAGTCACAGTGGGCATTCATAGAGTTTGACAATACAATGCGCTATCCTCTGCCACGTCTCTCAGGATTGAAGGTTTTCGGCTACGGCAGCAGTCTGCTGGCCATGGGCGGAGCCGGTATTGGCGGATGCACCGCTGCTCCTTTCGCAAACATTTATGAGAGTCGCGACGGAGGTATCACATGGAAAGCCAGCAAGAGTATAGTGCTTGCCGATGCATTCGAAGCCAGCGCCACATCTTTCGCCGTGGTTACTGATGCCGACAACTTTATATGGATTGTCTGCGGTGGCACCGGTCAGGTTTGGCGTGGCCGTCTTAATAAGATGGGTTGGGAGAAATAAGAATTAAGAATTTGTAGCGCAAGACAGAAAGAACTTGCAAACTAATTTTAGATTACGGATTTGGAGTTGCAGATAACGGATATTGAATCACCGACCAGACGTCATGCGTCACGCATCACCCGCTACTTGGTGATGGTGTTGCTGTCTTTGCTGCTGTCAGGTGTCAATGCCGTGGCGCAGGAAGATCCGGAATATAAGGCTGAGATAGGTGTCGGCGGAGCACTCGTTGCTTATCAGGGCGACTTCAACGGTAGTCTCACCAAGAACATGCAGCCCATGGGGTCGCTGATAGCCAAGTACAGGACGAACCCTCGTATGGCTTGGGCGCTCAACGTCAGCTTCGGAAAAATTAAAGGTTCTTCAGAAGGACTGACCACATGGTATCCGGCAACCCAAGACACGGTAATGACATTTGACAACTCGCTCGTTGACGTCGGGTTGCGTTATGAATATAACTTCTGGCCCTTTGGCACAGGCAGAGAGTACCGCGGTGCCCGGCCTTTCACGCCTTACATCACGTTTGGAGTGGGTGTGACAAGCGTCAAGACCGATGGAGGCAGTGTCTTTGCAGGCAATCTGCCTATAGGAGCAGGAGTAAAATACAAGGTGGCAGAGAGGCTCAATCTCTCACTGGAATGGTCTATGCACTTCACGTTGAGCGACAAACTCGACGGAGTGGAAGATCCTTATGGCATTAAGAGTAGCGGGGCTTTCAAGAATACCGACTGCTACAGCACGCTGCAACTGTCGCTTACCTACGACATTTTTGCCAAGTGCAAGACATGTAATAACGATTTATAATAATATATTATGACAGAACAACTCGATATGAAACGCATACCCCAGCACATTGCCATCATCATGGACGGCAACGGTCGCTGGGCGTCGGAACGCGGCAAGCATCGCACATTTGGCCATCAGACAGGTGTGGAGGCGGTGCGAAGGATTACATCCGAGTGTACCCGACTGGGCGTTAAGTATCTGACACTATATACATTCTCTACCGAAAACTGGAACAGGCCTGCTGATGAGGTGTCGGCACTGATGGGACTTGTGCTCACATCGCTTGAAGACGAAATCTTCATGAAGAACAATGTGCGTTTCCGTGTCATCGGCGACATGTCGCGCATCCCGGACGACGTGAGGGCAAAGCTTCACGAAACAGAGGAGCACACTGCGGGAAACACTGCCATGACCATGGTGGTGGCATTGAGCTATTCCAGTCGTTGGGAAATCACTAATGCCGTAAGGCAGATTGTGGCAGAGGTGAGAGAGCAGATGGACAATCCTTCGTTGTGTCAGGTTGTCAAGAACCTAAGGACCGGCGGCATCTGGCCTAAGGACATTACCGAGGAGACAATCAGCAAGCATCTTGTCACTAACTTCATGCCCGACCCCGACCTGCTTATTCGCACCGGCGGCGAACTGCGCATCTCCAACTATCTGTTGTGGCAGATAGCTTATTCGGAACTGTATTTCTGCGATACATACTGGCCCGACTTCGACGAGGCTGCGCTGCATGATGCAATAGCAAGCTATCAAGGTCGTCAGCGTCGTTTCGGTAAGACCGAGGAGCAGGTTGAGAAAGAGGAAAGCGAAAACAGCAAATAAAATATCCCAGTAATTATAATGGAATATAATATAATAAGGTATATAAGGAAGGGATTCAACTGCCGACTGATGTTGCTGGCAGCATTCCTTGCCGTAAACTGCACGCTGGCAATGGCCCAGGAGAAGATTGTCAATCCTACAATCTCCTATGCCGGTACGCCTCGTGTGTGCGAGATTGGTGGCATCGCCGTTAAGGGCGTCAAAGAATACGAGGACTATGTGCTTGCTGGACTTTCCGGTTTGGAGGTCGGTCAGCAACTGCATATCCCTGGCAATGAAATCACCGAGGCGGTGAAGCGCTACTGGAAACATGGACTCTTTTCTCAGGTGTCTATTACTGCCGACTCTATTGTGGGTTCCAAGATATACCTTTGCATACATCTGTCGTTGCGTGCCCGAGTGAGCGCAATCAACTATAACGGTGTGAAGAAGTCGGAGCGAGAAGACCTTGAGTCAAAGTTGGGCATCATGAAAGGCAGTCAGATAACGCCGAACATGATTGACCGTGCAAAGATTCTCACGAAGAAGTATTTCGACGAGAAGGGATTCAAGAACGCCGAGGTGGAGATTCTGCAGCGCGATGATGTTACGGGAACCAATCAGGTTATTCTAGACGTAAACATCGACAAGAAGTCGAAGATGAAGGTGCGCGACATCATCATCGAGGGTAACAAAGGCATGAAACTGTCAAAGATTAAGGGCGGTCTGTTCCGTAAGGGTGCCTTTGCAAAGACTCACGAGGCAGGCAAACTTTCTTCTTTCCTGAAAGCCAAGAAGTTTACTCCTGAAAGATATGCAACCGACAAGCAGAACCTTATCGACAAGTACAACGAACTGGGTTATCGCGACATGGTTATTGTTGAGGATAGCGTCTGGAATGTTGACGACAAGCACGTGAGCATCTATCTGAAGATAGAGGAAGGCGAGAAGTATTATGTAAGAAATATCACTTGGGTGGGAAACACCATCATCCCTTCGTTTGAGCTCGACCACATGCTGGGAGTGAAGAAGGGCGATGTATATAACCAGAACCAGATGAACAAGCGTCTTTCTGAAGATGAGGATGCCGTGGGCAACTACTATTGGAACAACGGTTATGTGTTCTCACGTATCGAACCGGTAGAGGTGAACATCGTAGGTGACTCTATCGACCTTGAGATGCGTATTACCGAGGGACCGCAGGCGCACATCAGCAGTGTGAAGATTTTCGGTAACGACCGTCTCTATGAGGAGGTTGTTCGCCGCGAACTGAAAACAAAGCCGGGCGACCTCTTCTCTAAGGATGCGCTGATGCGTTCTTATCGTGAAGTGGCGTCAATGGGATTCTTTGACGAAACGCAGATTAATCCTGATGTCAAGCCGAATGCGGAGACAGGAACGGTTGACATCAACTGGGAACTGGTTCAAAAGTCAAACGACCAGGTGGAGTTCTCGCTCGGTTGGGGACAGACTGGCGTTATCGGACGTATATCATTGAAGCTTAACAACTTCTCTATGCGCAACCTCTTTGGAAAGAACAAGATGCACCGTGGCATCATGCCTATCGGCGACGGAGAGCAACTCTCAATCAGTGCGCAGACCAACGGTACATACTATCAGTCATATAGCGTTGGCTATTCGGCTCCATGGTTTGGTGGCAAGCGTCCTAATGCGTTCAACGTGAGTGCGTTCTACTCAAAGCAGACCGACGTGTCAAGCAATTATTACAATAGCAGTTATTACAACAACTATTATAACTATTATGGCGGTTATGGCAGTTATAATGGCTACTATAACAACTATGAGAGTTATCTTGATGACGACAAGTATGTGCAGATGCTCGGTCTGTCTATCGGTTTCGGTAAGCGTCTTCGCTGGCCAGACGACTTCTTCCAGTTGTCGGCAGCGTTGTCTTACCAGCGCTATATGCTTAGGGACTGGAACTACTTCATCATCTCTAACGGTAACTGTAACAACATCAACCTCAGTCTTACCCTGTCGCGCGTAAGTACCGACAACCAGCTCTTCCCGCGCCGCGGTTCTGAGTTCGTTGCTTCCGTAACGCTCACTCCGCCTTGGTCGGTATGGGATAATAAGGACTATTCTAAACTGGCAACGGCTGAGACATACAAGAAGAATCCTGAGCAGTATCAGTACGAACAGCAGCAGAAATACCGTTGGATTGAGTACCACAAATGGAAGCTCAAGACCCGCACCTATACTCCGCTTACACAGGGCACCAAGTGCTTCGTGCTCATGACACGTGTAGAACTTGGATTGCTCGGTTCTTACAACAAATATAAGAAATCTCCGTTCGAGACCTTCTATGTGGGTGGTGACGGTATGAGTGGATATTCTACGGGTTATGCACAGGAGACAATCGGTTTGCGTGGTTATGAGAACGGTTCGCTCACTCCATATTCAGCACAGGGCTATGCCTACGACCGATTCACGCTTGAACTCCGTTATCCGTTCATGCTCGGCAATACCACAATCTACGGACTCGGATTCCTTGAGGGTGGTAATGCGTGGAGCGAGACTAAGAACTTCAATCCGTTCGACATGAAGCGCTCTGCCGGTTTAGGTGTGCGTATATTCCTGCCGATGGTTGGTTTGATGGGTATCGACTGGGCTTATGGTTTCGACAAGACATTGTCAACAGGAACAAAGGGTGGAAGCAACTTCCACTTCGTGTTAGGACAGGAGTTCTAAGTAACTTAATGCCTATAAAAAAGATTGAAAAATCATTAACGTAGGTAACTTCTTAGTCTCTCGCTACGTCTAATAAGAGACGACACAATTAAAAACGGATAAAGATATGAAGAAGATAGTACTGACATTTGCAATGCTGATATCAGCATTGACCATGAGCGCACAGAAGTTCGCGCTGTTGGATATGGACTATATTCTGCGCAATATTCCTGCCTATGAGCGTGCCAACGAACAGCTCAACCAGGTGTCTAAGAAGTGGCAGGCTGAGGTGGAGGCACTCACTACAGAGGCGCAGACCATGTATAAGAACTACCAGAACGAGGTGGTGTTCCTTTCACAGGAACAGAAGAAAGACAAGCAGGATGCCATAATGGAGAAGGAGAAGGAGGCATCTGAACTGAAGAAAAAGTATTTCGGTCCAGAAGGCGAACTGTTCAAGAAACGCACATCACTGATGTCGCCTATACAGGAGGAGATATACAATGCCGTAAAAGACATTGCCGACCTGCGAGGCTATCAGCTTATCCTCGACCGTGCCAGTGATGCCGGAATAATCTTTGGTAGTCCAAAGGTGGATATTTCCAATGAGGTTTTGCAGAAACTGGGTTATGCTCATTGATAAAAAAGAAATTAATTATTAATCAAAAACAAATATAAAAAGAAATGAAAAAGTTAATTTTAATGCTTCTGATGTGTGCTCCTATCGCAGCAATGGCTCAGAAGTTTGGACATGTTAACGCACAGGAAATCATTCAGGTAATGCCTGACTACACAAAGGCAAAGACAGAAATCGATGCTCTTCAGAAGCAGTATGAGGCTGACCTCAAGAGCATGCAGGACGAGTTTGCTACAAAGGTTCAGAAGTATGAGGATGAGGCCAAGACTCTTCCTGAGAACATCCGTCAGCGCCGCGAGCAGGAACTGGGTGAGATGCAACAGAAGATACAGCAGAGCTATCAGGACAACCAGCAGGCTCTTGCTAAGGCATCACAGGAAAAGATGTCTGCCATCACAACAAAGGTAATCGAGGCTATCAAGGCTGTTGGTCAGGCTGGTGGTTATGTATATATCATGGACATCGCTGGTGGTGTGCCATATATCAGCACAACACTCAGCACCGATGTTACCGCTGATGTAAAGGCTAAACTCGGACTGAAGTAAGTTTTTGGATGAGGGATGAGAGATTAAAGATTATATCCATAGCAATCAAACTCTCATCCCTCATCCCAAATATCATTTAATCAATAATACATAAAATCTTATGAAGCGTTTCTTATTACTCCTCGTTGTGTTTGTTTCACTTTCTGCGTTTGCACAGACTGATTCTGTGAAAGTGGCAGTCGGCGGTAATGCCATAAAGTTTGGTTATCTTAGTTATGAAGCAGCATTCAAGGCGATGCCCGATTATGCTGTGGCACAGAAGAACATTGCCGATTTGAGAGCTAAATATGATGCAGAAACCAAGAGGGTAGAGGAGGAGTTCAATAAGAAATATGAGGATTTCCTTGAGGGACAGCGCGAGTTCCCTGAGTCAATTCTCCGCAAGCGTCTTAATGAACTGAAGGATATGCTTGCTAAGAATATCGCTTTCAAGGAAGAAAGTCTTCGTCTGCTTGCAAATGCAGAGAAGGAGATTCTCGAACCGTTGCACAAGCATCTGGCTTCTTTGCTGAAGATTATCGGTGAAGACCGTGGCTATTCTTTTATTATTAATACCGACAACAATGCTTGTCCGTTCATCAACGCTTCACAAGGCGAAGATATCAACGGCATAGTGAAGACCACCCTGCAGAGCAAGTGAATCTCCCTACAACACCAGGTCCTATCGGAGTCTTCGACTCTGGTTATGGCGGACTGACTATTCTGCATGGCATCCGGCAGCTGTTGCCGCAATACGATTTCCTGTATCTTGGCGACAATGCCCGTGCCCCATATGGTCCGCGCTCGTTTGATGTTGTCTATGAGTTCACTCGTCAGGCGGTGATGCACCTCTTTGAACAGGGTTGCCAGTTGGTAATCCTCGGCTGTAACACAGCTTCGGCAAAAGCGCTCCGTTCAATCCAGCAGAACGACCTCCCCAATATAGATTCACGTCGTCGTGTGCTTGGCGTAATACGTCCTACGGCAGAAGTGGTAGGTTCTATTACCCAGAACCGCCATGTGGGCATTCTTGCTACCGAGGGTACGATAAAGAGTGAGAGCTATAATCTGGAGATACAGAAACTTCATCCCGATATAAAGGTGAGTGGTGTGGCGTGTCCTTTTTGGGTGCCGTTGGTAGAATACGATGAAGCCGACAGTCCTGCTGCCGATTATTTTGTAGAAAAGCAGATTAGTCAGTTGATGCGCAAGGACCCTGACATCGACACCATTATCCTTGGTTGTACCCATTATCCGTTGTTGATGTCAAAGATTCTGAAATACATTCCCCGTGGAGTGCGTATTGTTCCGCAGGGCGAGTATGTGGCAGAGAGTCTGCGCCAGTATTTCATCAACCATCCCGATATGGAACAACGTTGTTCAAAAGGCGGCACGGTAAGTTATCTTACAACAGAAAATCCAGACAAGTTCCGCGAGTCAGCGCAACTTTTCTTTCATGAAACCGTCGATGTAAAGAAGATTGTGCTTTACTGAAAGCGGTTATCCTATTTGCTTTTTTGCGAAGTATCTAACCGGATACCACACTGAAAGGAAACCTACTATGAGGACAGTGAAGAAGACGATGAGAATGTCTTCTGGGTGTACGCTTACGGGATAGGCATCAACAATAAACGAACCGCTTGATTCTCCTAAACCAACCAGTCCGAATGTCTGTTGCAGCCAGCAGAGGAACAGTCCCAACAGAATACCTATCAGTGCTCCGCCGGCAGAAATCATCCTGCCCTCAAGGAGGAAGATGCTTACTATCTGCTTGTTGCTTGCACCGAGGTTGCGAAGTGTTATCACATCGTCCTTCTTGTCAATCATCAGCATAAACAGGCTTCCTATTATATTGAAGCATGCCACCATGAGTATGAATGTGAGGAAGATATAGGCGATAAACTTTTCTATCTTCATTATCCTGAACGTATCTTCCTGCTGTTCGTACCTGTCCTTCACATAATATTTGTCACTGGCAATGGCCTTAATCTTCTCCTTTACCTCGTCAATGTCGCATCCCGGTTGCAGTCGTAGTTCCAGAGCCGACACCATGCCGTATTGGTCGAAGAGGTTGCGTGCAAAGGCAATGCTGGTGATGATGTAGTTGCGGTCGTATTTCGACTGCAGCACGCTGAACAGTACATTGGGCGAATACAGTTCGTCCTCTACGAACCCGTCCATCGGATTCGCCATGTTAAGCTGTCCGACCCTTTTGGGAGCATAAATCTTCAGCGGTTCCTTGAAATAATAGCCAGTGCCCAGTTCCTCCGCAAGTTGGATGCCGAGGATTCCATAATGCATACCTGCAGCATGCAGTTCAAACACACCATCGCCCTGAAGTATGCTTCTGATGTGTGTCAGACTGTCGAAATTGTTTTCTACACCTTTTATTATCACCATCGACTGTCGCTCGCCATAAATTGCCAGTGCCTGGTCTTCCACCGATTCCGTTGCCACCTGTATCTCTGGCAATGCCTTTATCTTTGTCAGTATAGGGTCGTCGTGCGGAACAGTTTTTCCTACAACAGGAGTAACCCTGAGCTGCGGGTCGAAGTTGGTAAACAGCGATGCCACTAAGTCGTGGAAACCGTTAAACACGCTCAGTGTTACCACAAGAGCCATAGTTGCTATGGCGACACCAGCAACGCTGATGCCGCTAATCACATTAATGACATTTGTGCTCTTCTTTGAGAACAGATACCTTTTGGCGACAAAGAACGGAAACATTTCTAACCCTTAAGCAGTTGGTCAATGCGGTCAATATAGTCGAGCGAGTCGTCGATAAAGAATCTCAGTTCTGGTATGATGCGCAACTGGTGGCGCACCTTTGTGCCCAGTTCGTAGCGTATCGCTTTCTCGTTGGCGTTGATGTTCTTTATCATCTCTTCGCCTTTTTCGCTTGGGAAGATGCTGAGGTAGGCAGTGCAGATACTGAGGTCTGGCGAAATCTTGACCCTTGTAACCGACACCATCACTCCGCGCATCATCCTTGTCTGCTGCTGGAAAATGACGCTTAGTTCCTTTTGCAGCAGTCTTGCTATCTTGTTTTGTCTTGTTTCTTGCATAATAAATCTTTTTAGTTTTTCAAATCCTTCTTTTTCCTTATCATCGTCAGACCGTCGCGCAGCGGTAGCATTACCCTCTCCACGCGGTCATCGTTCATTATATAGTCATTAAAGTTGTTAATCCCCTTTGTCTGCTGGTCTTTCTGGTAGGCCGCGTCCACCACGTGCCCGTCCCACAGTGTGTTGTCGGCAAGTATGAATCCGCCCGGTCTTATCATCTTCATCACGGCTTCGTAAGTCTTTATATATGTCCTCTTGTCGCCGTCAATGAATGCCATGTCGAAAGTAATGCCCAGTTTCGGAGCCTCTGTTATGGCGTCTCCTATGATAAACTCTATCCTGTCGGCCACTGGCGAACCCTCTATCCATGGTCGGGTGAAGTCCTCCTGCTCGTCGTTTATCTCAAACGTATAGAGCTTTGCGTCCTCCCTTTCCAGTCCTTCCGCCATGCAGATGGCACTGTATCCGCTGAATGTGCCTACCTCGAGAATATATTTCGGCTGAATCATCTGTACCAGCATCTTCAGCACCCGTCCTTGCAGATGACCGCTTGCCATCCTGCCATGAAGCAGATGGATGTTTGTCGCTCGGTAGAGTCTGTACAGATAATCCCCTTCCGGGTCAATGTGGTTCAGTATATATTCGTCGATAGTCATCCTTGGCCGTAATTATTTCTTCTGTCCTTTCAACGCCTCTATGGCCAGTCGGTAACTGTCAAGGCCGAAACCGCAAATCACTCCCATACATGCGCTGCTAATCATTGAATGGTGGCGGAACTCCTCGCGCTTGTGCACGTTGCTGATATGTACCTCTATCACCGGTGTTTTCAGTGAGCGGATGCAGTCGTGCAGTGCAATGCTTGTGTGGGTATATGCTCCGGCGTTCAGAACTATGCCGTCGTAGTCGAAACCCACCTCCTGCATCTTGTTTATCAGTTCACCTTCAACATTGCTCTGAAAATATTCCATCTCTATTTCGGGATAGTTGGCATACAGTTCAGGCAGGTAGGCGTCAAACGACTCGCTGCCATAAATGCCAGGTTCGCGCTTCCCCAAGAGGTTCAGATTTGGTCCGTTTAATATAAGAATCTTCATGTTTCTGTATTGATTGTTGCTCAAGTAAATGCAAAAATACAAAATTTTAGATAAACAACAAAGCATAGGTATGCTAAAATACATCTATATGCCCCTTTTTACTGATTACATTTCGTGCGCATGTTCGTCTTAACTATAATAAAAGTGTATATAAATATTATGAAGATACTGTTTAGATTAGCCTTTGGCTTCCTTTTCTCTGTATTGCTGACATCTTGTTTCAAACAGAAAGACTATTATGTTTTCACATCGTTCCACGAACCGGCCACCGACGGTCTGCGCTTCCTTTACAGTGAAGACGGTATTCACTGGGACTCTATCCCTGGCATCTGGCTGGAACCTACAATAGGCAAGCAGAAGGTGATGCGCGACCCATCAATCATCTGCACACCCGATGGCATGTACCGACTGGTATGGACAACAAGTTGGCGCGGTGACCGTGGTTTTGGTTATGCCGAGAGTCGCGACCTGAAGACGTGGAGCGAACCGCGCTTTGTCAGTGTCATGACCGACACCTCAACCGTCAACGTCTGGGCACCGGAACTGTTCTACGACCCTGAAACACAGCAGGCCATGATTGTATGGGCATCGTGCGTTCCTGATGCAGGTTTCGAACTCGGTCAGGAAGACACCCTCAACAACCATCGTCTTTATTATATCACCACTCGCGATTTTGTCCGTTTCTCTGAGGCAAAGTTGCTCATCGATCCAGGTTTCAGTTGCATCGATGCCACCATCCTGAAGCGTGCGCCAGGCGATTATGTCATGGTGCTTAAGGACAACACACGTTCAGAGCGCAATCTGAAGGTATCGTTTGCCAAGAATCCAGAAGGTCCGTGGTCGGCACCGTCGGCACCTTTCACCGGTTTCCTAACTGAAGGCCCCACTGTTGTTGAGGCCAACGGCGGTTATGTGATTTATTATGATGATTATAACAACAAGCGATATGGCGCTTCGTTTACAAAAGACTTTGTTGATTTCAAGGAATATACCGACTGCGTAAGCGTTCCTGCCGGTCATAAGCACGGCACTATCTTCAAGGCTTCGGCGTCGGTTGTTGAAAACCTTCTCAACTAAAAATCAAGAATTATGAAAAAATACATTATAATGGCAGCCGTGATGCTCGCAACAGGAGCACAGGCACAAGACAGAATCCACTATACTGGTACAGAACTGAGCAATCCGCAGCGTCACGACGGCGGACTGAGTCCGGTGGTGGGAGTACACAATATACAGACTCTTCGCGCCAACCGCGAGAAACCCTCACAGGCCAATGGCGACGGATGGACATATAACCATCAACCGATGATGGCCTACTGGCAAGGAAGTTTCTATATGCACTATCTGTGCGACCCTGTCGATGAGCATGTGCCGCCGTCACGCACCATGCTCCAGACATCAAAAGACGGTTATCAGTGGACCGACCCGGTGATTCTGTTCCCAGAATATCCGGTACCTGATGGTTACACCAAGCCTGGACGCCAGGACAAGGCTCAGGGACTGACAGCCATTGCTCATCAGCGTGTGGGCTGGTATGTGGCTAAAGACGGAACACTGCTTGCCATGGGCAACTATGGTGTGGCGCTCGACAAGAAAGACGATCCTAACGACGGTAACGGCATCGGACGCGTGGTGCGCGAGATAAAGTCTGACGGTACTATGGGCGAGGTATTCTTCATCTATGTGAACACTTCATATAAACCATATCTCAAGACAAAGCAGACCGTGGCGACGGCACCACTCGACTTCAACATTGTCAGAGGAGCGCAGGCTGCCGACAAGAAGAAGCAGAGCGGAGAGTATAAGATTCCGTTCCGCATGTACACCAAGGCGCCAAAGAACGTGCGCAAGGCATGCGAGGAGATTCTTGCCAACCCGCGCTACCGCATGCAGTGGGTAGAGGAGGCCGACCGCAACGATCCGCTCATCCCGTTGAACAAGGCTTACAAGGCTTATTGCGACTACACCTTGCCCGACGGCAGAATAGCCAGTCTTTGGAAGCATGCGCTGACATCTATCAGCAGCGACGGCGGCATGACATGGGAACAACCTGTGGAAAGGGCAAAGGGATTTGTAAACAGTAATGCAAAGATTTGGGGACAGCGTCTCTCTGACGGCACTTACGCCACTGTCTATAACCCGTCTGAGTTCCGTTGGCCAATGGCCATATCACTGTCAAAGGACGGACTGGAATATACAACGCTCAATCTCGTCAACGGTGAGATAACACGCATGCGATATGGCGGCAACTACAAGAGTCACGGCCCGCAGTATGTGCGTGGCATTCAGGAGGGCAATGGTACGCCTGAGGATGGCGACATGTGGATAACATACTCTATGAACAAGGAGGATATGTGGGTATCGCGCATTCCTGTGCCTGTACAGACCGTAGCCCACAACCATGCCGACAATGATTTCAGCAAGAACAAGGCCATTGCCGAGCTTACCGACTGGAACATATACAGTCCGGTGATGGCACGCGTGGCGCTCGACGGCAAGTGGCTCACACTGAGTGACAGCGACCCTTACGACTATGCACGCATAGAAAGAAAGATTCCTGCAAGCAAGGAACTGACAGTGGAGTTCGACCTCAAGGCTGGACAGAACAACCACGGATTGCTCCAGATTGAGTTCCTCGACGAGAACGGAACGGCTTGTTCGCGTATTGAACTGACCGACCAAGGACTGATGCGTTGCAAGGGCGGTGCACGCTACGGCGGTCTGGGCAAGTATGAGGCAGGCAAGGAGTATCATGTAAAGGCAGTGCTCTCTGTTAAGAACCGACTGATACAGGTGTTTGTAAATGGCAAGAAGGCTGGTCAGCGCATTTTCTTCGCTCCTGTGGCAGCCATCGAGCGTGTGATGTTCCGCACAGGTGGCGAGCGCACATTCCCAACTATCGACACCGAGGCCGACTGGTATGGCACACTTGAGGATGCTGGTCGCAGTGACAAGGAGGCAACATATTCTATTGCCAACTTCAAGACATCTTCACAAGACGTGACCGGCACAGCGGCATTCCTTAATGCGGCTGACTATAAGCACCATGTTGACTATTTCAACACCATGGAGGATGAGAACATCGTGCAGGCAATACCTAATGCTAAGGCATGGGAGTGGATGCAGGAGAACATACCGCTCTTCGACTGTCCGCAGACTCAGTTTGAGCAGATGTACTACTACCGCTGGTGGACTATCCGCAAGCATATCGAGAAGACCAGCGTGGGCTATGCCATGACTGAGTTCCTCGTGCGCCGTTCATATTCAGATAAGTACAACCTCATCGCATCTGGCGTGGGCCATCACATTCATGAGAGCCGTTGGATGCGCAATCCTGTCTATCTCGACCAGGCCATGAACACTTGGTTCCATGGCAACGATGGCAAACCAATGAAGAAGATAGGCAACTACAGCTCTTGGATTGCTCACTCACTCTGGCAGCGCTATCTCGCTGATGGCAGAAAGGACTGGATTGTGGGTATGCTTAGCGACCTCGACTGGGAGTTTAACCAGTGGGACACTACCCACCGTCTGCCTAACCGACTCTTCTGGCAGGCCGACGTGCAGGATGCTATGGAAGAAACCATCAGCGGAGGACGCCGCAAAAAGTACATGCGCCCGTCAATCAACAGCTATATGTATGGCAACGCCATGGCTCTTGCCAATATCTCTGCTCTTGCTGGCAAGGAAGACATGGCAAAGCTATATACCCAGCGTGCCGATACCATTAAGAACCTCATACTCTCTACACTGTGGAACGAGAAGCATCAGTTCTTTGAGACACATCGTGGCGACTCGTCGGCTAACGTGCGCGAGGCTATCGGCTTCATGCCATGGTATGTGAACATGCCTATGGACGACAGCAAGTATGGCGTGGCATGGTTGCAGGCTGCTGACAAGAAAGGATTCTCTGCTCCTTACGGACAGACCACAGCTGAGCGCCGCCATCCGGAGTTCCGTACTCGTGGTGTGGGCAAGTGCGAATGGGACGGTGCTGTATGGCCATTTGCCACAAGTCAGACTCTTACAGCCATGGCAAACTATATCAACAGAAACGAGAATCCTATTGTAGGCGACAGTCTCTACTTTGCAGAAATGCAGAAATATGTTGAGAGTCAGAGTCATCGCGGTCGCCCGTATATCGGCGAATATCTTGACGAGACAACGGGCTACTGGCTCAAGGGTGACCAGGAGCGCAGCCGTTATTACAACCACTCTACTTTCTGCGACATGATTATCACAGGCATCTGTGGTCTTCGTCCTCGTCCAGACAATACTATCGAGGTTAATCCGTTGTTGCCAGAGGGCAAGTGGGACTATTTCTGTCTTGACAACGTGCTCTATCACGGTCGTAACATCAGCATCGTGTGGGACAAGGATGGCAACCGCTACCATGCAGGCAAGGGACTCCGTGTCTTTGTCGATGGCAAGTTGGTCGGTTCAAGAGAGACTCTCGGCAAGTTAATTTGCGAGAAGGTATTGTGAGAGGATTTTACCTTTAGGATTAAGGATTAGGGATTAAAGATTAAGGATTGTTACCAAAGCGTACGTCCTCTAACTTCTTAGCGAAGCGATAACTTCCTTTAATTCCTAAAAATATAGCATACGTCTGCATTCCTACACTCCTTCCTCCTACACTCCTAAAAAACAAAACATACTCCTGATTATCTATATAATGAGACAAACCATAATATCTATTGCGGCATTGCTATTGGCAGTAATTTCTGCCAATGCCCAACAGCCGTTCGGCGGAAGCAAATGGATAGGTGCCATTTGCAAGTCACAGACATCTATTCCCGAAGGGCGTCATTATAGTGGCGGTGTGCTGAAGGAGCAGAAGGTGAAGGAGGCGTGGGCGGCAGTAGATACGCTTGCCACCAAAAGCATATTCCTGAAACGCAATTATTCTGCAGGAAAGAAGATTGCAAAGGCTGAGGTAAACATCTGCGGACTGGGATTCTATGAGCTTATGCTCAACGACAGTAAGGTGGGCGACGCCGTATTGGCACCACTATGGAGCGACTACGACAAGACGTTGTTCTACAACACTTACGATGTTACTGCCATGCTAAGAAGTGGCGACAACGAGATAAAGGTGCTCTTAGGCAATGGCTTCTTCAACGAGCACGGCAAGCGTTATCATAAGATGAAGATATCGTTTGGCCCGCCTACTCTCATCTTCGAGATGAATATCTTGTATGCCGACGGAACTAAAGAGACTATAGTGAGTGACGGTTCTTGGCAGTGGGCACTGAGCAATATCACCTTCAATAGCATCTACGGCGGCGAGGATTATGATGCTCGAATAACCGACTTCAACTGGAAACCTGTTGTTGTGCAGCAGGCACCGAAGGGGGAACTGACTAAGCAGATTGCCGAACCGATAAGGATTATGGAGCATTTCGGTGTGAAGGAGGTGCTGATGAGTGTTCCTTTCGAGCAACTGAGTAAGCAGAAGGTGCAGACAAAAAACTTGCAAAGACTGCTTGACATAGCAACAAACCCTCGGCCCTCATCCCTCAACTCTCATCTGATAATCCTTGATATGGGACAGAATCTTGCTGGTTTCCCTGAGATAACAGTCAAGGGCAAGGCTGGTCAGCAGGTGAAGCTTACAATGTCAGAAAAGCTTGACAAGGCAGGACTGTGTGACCAATCACAGACAGGCAGACCGCATTATCATGTATTTACCCTCTCAGGCAAGGGCAAGGAGACATGGCATCCGAGATTTACATACTACGGCTTCCGCTATATACAGGTGGAAGGCGCGGTGATGAAGGGTGAGCCAAATCCAAAGGGACTGCCAGTTATTCACGACATCAAGTCGTGCTTTATATATAACTCAGCGCGCAAGATTTCAACATTTGAGTGCAGCAATGAACTGATTAACGATACCCACTGGCTCATCGACCGTGCCATTCGCAGCAACTGGCAGGCGGTGTTCACCGACTGTCCGCACCGTGAGAAACTGGGATGGCTCGAACAGGACTGGCTCAACGGTGAGGCACTGGTATATAACTACGATGCACGCACAATGATTGAACAGACAATGCTCAACATACGCGACGCACAGCACGACAATGGTGCCGTGCCGACTACAGCTCCGCAATACACTGTGTTCCCTGGAGAGACTTGGGGCAAACCGTTTAACGAGTCACCGGAGTGGGGTGGGGCTTTCATTGCCTTGCCATTCCTCTACAAGCAGCATTACGACAGCGACAAACTGATACGCCAGTATTATGGTGATATGTTGCGCTATGTTGACTATCTGGCGACACAAGACAGCTGTTATATCCTTGACCAAGGACTTGGCGATTGGTATGACTACTGGGATGGCAAAGCGGGTTTTGCTCACAACACATCGGTAAAGATGGTGAGCACAGCTCACTATTACAAATGGACGCGCATGATGGCGGATGCTGCCGATATAGTTGGCAATGCAGTCGATAAGAATCGACTTTCTGCTCGCGCCGATTCCATTGCCGCTGCCATCATTGCCAATTTCTATGATGCCCAGAAGAAAACATTTGATACGGGCAGTCAGGCGGCAAACTCTATAGCCATCTGCATGGGACTGGTGCCAAAGGGCGATGAGGAGGCTGTGATGATGAACATAGAGAACAACATACGCAAGCATGGTTTCAAACTAACCACAGGTGATATCGGCAACCGCTATCTCTTCAATGCCTTGGCAAAGAACGGCAAGCGCGATATTCTCTACCGTATGCTCGACCACTATGATGTGCCTGGTTATGGTTATCAGCTCACTCAGGGCATGACCACGCTCAGCGAGCAGTGGAACCCAAGGATGGGGTCTTCGCTCAACCATTTCATGCAGGGACATATTGAGAATCTTATTATCCCCGACTTGCTTGGCATAAATATCAACGGCAGTAATGTGCTTATTGAACCCCATCCTGTAAAAGGTCTGGAGTGGTGTAAGGGCAGCACTGAATGCAATGCAGGCAAAGTGAGTGTCCAATGGATGAACCGCGGCGGCCGCTTCTCGCTCACCGTCACCGTTCCCGATGGCGCCAACGCCACCGTCATCATGCCCTCAGGCAAACGCATCGAGAATGTCAGTGGCACGCAGACGTTTGAAGAGTGAGAGTATTTATATTAACTGTCATTCAATCATTTCATACTCTACGCCGAACCACTCGTTGAGCGTGTCTTCGACCTTGCTATTGATTTCTGGAGTAATCCTGTTTTTGATTTTCTTATAGACATAAAGCATGGCAATGCCGTCGTCCAAGACTCCGAGGTATTTATAAACGGTTCTTGGAACTAAGTCCATAGGAATTATCGTATAGGCAATTGCTGCATAAATCAATACGCGGTCGAGCGTTGAGGTCTTTTCATCAACCATCACATAGTAGAACTGTAGCAGAGGGCGAGTTGCTATACGTCCAGCCTTTAAAGCCCAAGGTCTTAGTTTGTCCATCAATTCTTTGAATTTCTCATGCCAATCAACATTCCTCAATCTTCTGAGAAGAGATGATATGTCCTTGCCAATAATCATGTAGGCAAGAATCAAAATACAAATAAATGTCATCATTTTTACTTTTGATTATTTTGATTAGTTATTACAAAATTATTATTGCTTTTAGATGGTAGCTAACAAATTCTAACCAGCATCTATTCATTCAGTTTATTGTACATGACCTTTGCCATCTTTAAATGTTTTAGAGCATTTTTTATTTGGAATATGAAATCCTCCTCTGCCAAGTAAAAGATCTCAGCTGCGGCCAATATCACATCATCCAAAACATAGAGTTTAATCATTCTCGCATCTTTGTTTATCTGGTGGCAATTTTCTTTGACCTGTCCAATATTCTCATTTGTGACTTCTGCAAAGTTAGGCAACAATATAACAAAGAAGTGCTCGTCATTTGGATTTCCCCAGAAATGAAAGGTATTCATCTGATAACGGAATACAATATGCTCATCCGTACAATTCTCTTCCAGCACTTGATATCGCTGACTGGTGAGATACTTTTTTGCTAATTCAAATGTGTTCATATTAATAATATTTTTTAGTTTTCTTGCTCTTCATCCTTTAAACCATCAAGCATTTTCTGCAGTTCCTCTTCAAGATGCTCATCAGTTAATTCATCCGAATCATCAGAACGCCCAACAATTTCTTCGCCAGTAATCTTTTTATGGAATACCTGGGCCGTTGCTTCCAATAACATGATGATATGTTCCAATAACTCTGTCAAATTATCAGAAGACGACAGATAATGTTCGTATAATGCCCATACAGATGATTCGTACATAATGCAGACCTTGGCATATTTCAGTAAATATGCTGTATCGTGCATTGCTTCAAGAACGTCAATTCGGTTCTCGTCAGTAACCTCAAACAAGTTTGGTATTGCGATACGTAGAAATTTCTCATCATCCTCATCTGTCAAATATAAGTAGTTTATGTCCTCATACTTGAATAAATAACCCACATCGTTCATTTCAACAGTCTCAAACCCCATGGCGTTCAGCTGTTCCAGTACAATCTCTTTCTGATTCATAAAATTAAAGTTTGTTATGTTTTATACTATATAGAATTTTCTTTCCTTAATTATCTTACAAAGCCGATGCGGTTTCGCTCTGTCTGCTTTTTTCTTGAGATAGAGTCCCTGGTTTTCTCGTACGTTCTAAGTTCGTCTGTAGTTACAGAAGGAATTGTCTCGGTGATAATCCTTTCAAGCATCATTTGGTTAATCTTGACCACTTTGTTTGCCTTTACGCTCTCATCAAAAGAACATCTTGCACATTCCTTTACAATGAAACTGATATCGCTTGAGGAAAAACCTTTGGTAAGTTCAACGATATGTTTCATGTCAATATCTTCATGCGGACGTTTAAGAAGTTCTATTTCAAACAACTCTCTTCTGACCTCTTCGTCAGGAAGCCCTACATAGATTATCTCGTCCATACGTCCCTTGCGGGTTATTGCAGGATCAATGGCGTTAATTCGGTTCGTTGTTGCAACAACAAACACATTCTTCTCGGCGCAGTCATTGAGCTGTGTGAGAAATTCTGCCACTTCGTTTGCCTGGTTGGAATCATCGCTTGCTCCACGTTTAGGGACTAGACTGTCAAATTCCTCAAACACCAACAAGACACCGCAATTATTCTTTTCAGCCAATCTCTCGCTTCTTGTAAACAGGTCTGCTATCATGCTTTGTGAACCATGAATGTAAATATTTCCCAAATCACTTGGTTTGATATGGCTGAATAACATTCCGCTCTCCTCTGCCAGTTTGCGAGAAATGAAGGTCTTGCCTGTTCCTGGAGGTCCCCAAAGCAAGATGCCATTTGGCGGAGAAATATGAAACATTTCCGCCAGTTCACGGTTTCGCATTATATCAACAAAGTTGCGCGTAAGCTTGCCTTTAAGCTGATTCATGCCAGCCACATCTTTGAACCCGTTTCCCTTGACGCGTTCAATCTTGACATTGGCTTTTGGTTGGGCTGGTGTCTGTTGTTGCATCTTGTCATCAGTATCGTCTTCTTTCATATATTCTTCGTTTTTATGTTTTTCAAGTTCAGAGTTACTTGTAGTGGAAAACTTAAAACTTCCCAATTTCTCATATCCAAGATACTTTGCCAAGTCGGCAGCGAAATCCTCCAAGTTCTTGTAGCGTGTCGATGGCAGGGGTGCTATTGCCTTCCGTATAATCTCTTGTAATGCTTCTGGCATTTCAAGTTCAGGAGAATTGATGCGTATCTTCATGATATATTTTATATACGATTCCTCATAGATTGTGTCTATGAATCGCTCCCATGGATGCTTACTTTGCAATATATAGGAAAGCACAATTCCCAATGAGTAGATGTCTGTCTTTATGTTATATGCCCCAATTCTTGTTTCTGGAGCTCTGAACTTTAAAGGCAGCCTATTTGTATTAAAGGAGGCAGTTCCTTTGCACATTTGAGAGACGCAGTCAAGACCTACGAGATATAGTCTTGGTTTGTCATTTTCATCAAAACTCACTATTATGTTGTCAATGGAAATGTTATTATGGCAACCATCACCTATATGCCATGAGAGTTCTTTTATGCCAATCAGTAGTCTATAGAACTGATGAAGCAACTCACGTTGGTCAACGGTTTTCTTCATAAAAATAAGATTTGTCAAAGAGATATTGCCGACATATTCTGTTGCTATCCAACAAAGCGACGTATTATTGTCATTGTAATCACCGCGCTCAATATAGGTAGGAAAGACATCATTTGACAGTTTTGGTATTATCTGCAGTTCTGGAATCTTTTTGTCAACAAAGATTGCAGGGAGTTCATTCATGTCATAAACAATAAGCGCAACATCTTTATCATTTTCATCCTTTGCCTGATACACCTCACGATATGGGGTGCTATCATCTAAGAGTTCTATTGGGGTATATCCCTGAAATTTAGTGTTCAATGTAAGAATCATAATCGTATCGTTTTATCGGTTAATAATGTTGAACAATAATGGCCTTTTATTTAATTAGAGAGTAAAAACCTGCTGTATCTAGCAAGCGTTTAGGGTTCTGTTAATTTTTTGTTCTCATGTTGCATATAATTAAATTGATAAATAAAAAAGCGTTTGCAGTATTTTGAGGCAAAAATACTGCAAACGCTACAAATGAGAACTTACAGGTGCACGGCACCTATTTTTCAGAATCTATTTTGCTAAGAAAAGCCATTTGAGGCTATCAATCTTCTTGAACTTTTCTGATATCTCAATCAACTTAGGGTCTATTGTCAGCGGTTTTTCCAAATTAGTTATATAAGGCGAAGGGCTCTCGTTAAAGAACGAGCATTGAATATTAATGCAATTGGTGATAATCTTGTAGCAATCACTTAATCGTTTGCGGTCAAATCCATTGCCATCCCTCTTCTCAACATTTTTAACTAAACGTTTATATTGTTCCTTGCCGTCTCCGTTATAAATGGCGTTGTATATATCAACAAAGGCCTTTTCCTGTTTGCTGATATCTACAACAGAAGGAGTGTCAGGATTATTGATGCGGTGGATAAGATTCATTATATATATAACATGAGAAGCAGGTTCAAAATCAAGCCACTGCTTTCTACCATTGTCATCAACCAGATATGTACACCAGTCACCGTGCATTCTTCTTCCATCTATCCTCCCTTCCGAAACCTTCGGAACCAGCACCACCTTCAAGCGAGAAGATTTTGCCTTGTTGATTACAGCGTCAATGGCCTCTGCCAATAGTTTCTTGTCTTTAATGCGTTTCGCAAGTTCAAGTATCAGTTCATTCTTCTCTACACTGCTCAAGTTCTGGCATATTTTGGCATATTCCATTTGTCCCTCATACAATCCGTTGTCCGTGCTTTTTGATATGGTCTCGATTGTATCAGGAAATTTTTTCATGCTTCTAATCAGGTCGGCATACTCTATTTTTGGAATATTGATGATTTTTTCAAATCCTTTTCCAAAAAAAGTATATTCGCTTGCCGACGTATTATACTTTCCTTTAAATGATATCTGTCCTCCTTCAGGAATCAAGCTGTGACTATTAAAATTTATAAGCTGCATCCAAATCCTTTTTGCCTCATCGGGCGAGGTCTCAATCGAAGTGACAAAAGCAGCAAATGAGCATTCGTCACAAATCTTCTGTGCATCAACCGTCAAGAATCCGAAAGCCGCATCCAGATTACTGCAATCGTCAATATTGCCAATCAGATAACATTTATAGTTCCGGTCAGGTGTATATAGCGGCATCAAAATATTGCATCCCTGTTCCGTATCATCCATATAAGCCAGCAAACCTTCGTCATTTTCCAACAACGAAATGTCTGATAGTGACTCAATATTATAAGGCAGATGCCACAATTCCTTAACTTTGCTTTGTTTAATGTAGTCTTGCACTTTTATTATGGCATCATTCCATTCATGACAGTCGCTCGTAAGCACATAGATAGTGCCATCGTTTAAACCATCCAATATCCGCTCTCTGCATATAAGTTTTGCAAAGAAACCGCTCTTTAATTGTAGTTCATTTAGATTCGCAACCATACATCAGTAAGTTTACTGCAAAGATAGTGTCTTTTCTGTTATATCCCAATCCAGTTGTTGACAGAAATGCTACCATCTTCAGATACGGTAACCTTCAAGTCTTTTTTTAGGACCTCGTTGAAGTCATATTTAATTTGTTCATAAGGAGAACCTAATCGTTCTTCCTCATCGATAACACACGACAAACACTCCTGTAAACTACCTATATAACCTTTGTTCCTTTTCCCTCTGCTATGACTTCCCCTTGCAACCAGTTCCCATTTGTTTTCTTCAATTCTTTTAATATCTGTTATATGTATCATTGATTTGCCATATATCATGCTTGACATATTCACGGAAATAATTATCTCATTATTTCTACATTCAACCTTATAATAATAGAATACCTCTTTATTGAATAAGGCAATCTTGGTTACATATCCGCTTGTAGCCTCTAACAAGTAATTTATAGTATCATTGATTGTTGGAACAGGTAATTGAACACTCGACTCTTTACTTAATATTAACCCCTTTCCATATATTACACCGGCAGGTAAGCCCGGAATGTTATGGGTATCAACATATAATACATAATCATCATAAATATTATTTCCCCATAAATCAATGACAAACCTTGCAATCTCATTCAATTCCTTTGTCATATTCAAGTTTTTAGGTGGTAATCATTTGTTTGCAAAGATAATAACTTTTGTTGAAGCTTCTTTTGCGTTTTGTGTGTATCAGTAATCTTTTCTACGCTAAATTAATTATTTAATACATCTCGACAATCTTATCACAAACAGCCTTTATCATCTTGAAATCGTCACACCAGAATGTAAATTTATAATAAATAGTTGTCGTATTGTCCTTATTGCGTCTGAGAGCCAATTTGTGCTTTGCACAAAACAATCCAAGAACAATATTGGGTACAGAATCAAGAAAACCAACACTCATGGTCGATTTTTTAATATCCTTGTATCCAAGTTCTATCGCAACATCCAGCAACCAGTTATCGTCGAACTGTTTATCTACGGTTATTCGATAGCCTTTGCTATACCTTTCCATTACATTGTAGAAATGATTCTCTATCAAAGAATGTGCTTTATCCTTTGCTTTCTGCTGCAAATCCGGATTCTTCATATTCTGCAAGCAAAGCAAAAACGCCTTATGATACTCATTAGTAGCTTCTAATCTAAGTATTTCTTGGTCAAAATTATTCATGACAGTAAAAGTTTTAAGACATATATCAGCAAATTAACTATTATAATCTTATATCATCTAAGACGATTAAAGTTAACTGACCCTTAGTCGGTTTCATAATCTTTACTATTCGGTCAGCCTGATTCTGTACTATTCTTTTAGATTGTAAGTTTATCAAAAGCACTTATTGATATGTGATTCTCTATAGTCAAATCATCATAGTGAATCTACAATATCTTTCATCGAGATATCGTTTATTACATCAGAAGCAAAAGTGCCTAAAGCAGCCGTTCCTAATTCAGCAACTATTCCCGAAGCAACATTCTTATTTAATTCTGTAAAATTTCCATTTAAAGCAGTACCAACTTCTTCAGAAATTTTTTTTGCCATTTTTTTAGGAAGCGTAAAGTATTCATATGCGATTAAGCCCATTATTAATGGCGCGATAATCCAACCAATACTAATTCCCGATATTTTAGTACCAATAACATATATTATTACAGCAAGGACTTTAGCTGCTACGATTTTTTTTACCATAGCAGCTAACATTGTTTTAAACGCAGTGCTTGCTAACAACTTGGCAATGACTCCTTTTAACATTATTGCCATATTTTTTGCTAATACAATAGCTATACTTTTTGAAATTGGTATTGCGGCCGCAGTAGCTATAACTTTTGATGTTGTGGCAACTACAGCAGTTGAAGATGCATGAACAATGTTGGTACTGATGGAGTCTTCTATCTTGTGAACAAGAATACTCATCAACTTTTGCTTTAATACACCACTAATTGTACCTTTCCAACGCTCAATAGCTTGCCCAGCAATGATATCAATAAAATCTTTTTGTTTTAGAAGATTTTCTACTATAGGCTTTACTATTAAATTTGTGTTATTCTTAATAAATTCTCCGTATGTTTTTTCAACAATACCCACAATCCCATCTGTTAAGTAAGAATCCAACTCATTGTTATCGTATTTCTTCTTTCTTAAAAAACATATAAATCGTGGTATATATCCATCCAATGCTTTAGAAGGTCTCCAAGTTATATTCGAAACTTTCTTTTCTACTATTGTTAAACAATCAGATGAACTTTTTGAAGAAATATAGGTGAATATTCTGCTTTGTACTTTAGAAACAAAGTCATCCCTATGAGAACCTAATTCGTTTGTTATCTTATCTATTAATTCATTGTTTATCATTGTAGAATTTATTTAAATTCTTGGAATCCCTTCCCAGCTGTTTATTTCATCAATACGTTCAATAGTCCATGGATGATCAATATAGCATGTAAGAAGTGCATACACAAATTTTTTATGCATTGAATTTTCCAGATTGGCATAATGTTCTTGAGCTTGGCATAATGCACCTTTAATATCTAAATTGTATTTTAATTTATTCTCATGGTCATATGGCACTCCCATTAACTTGAAAAGCGCTTTTATCGATGCTTCTTTATTTTGATTAGCGATAAACCCGGCTCTGTCTGCGGTTAGTTCTGATTTCCTTTCCCATTCTTTTAATGCAATTATTATAGATTGCATAGTCAGTTCGCCGATGTTTCCAAATTTCTGAGCTATTAATACTGCGCTACTAGCCATAAAGTGGAATATAGTATGTTTGCTTTTTCTGTGTCCCATTTCGTGACCGATGATAGAAAGCAATTCGTCATCTGTAAAATCCTCTACTATAGATGAATGTAAAACCATTACTGGTGATTTTGAACCAGTAGTGTAAGCATTATAGCTCCAGTCCCTTTTGATGAATATAGGAAAATCAAAATCAATTGACAATCTATCCATTGCTATTTTTCTTAGATTATCAACTCTTGGATATGACTGCTCTGTTACTTCAAAATAGCTGCCTCTGCCTTTAACCAAATAATCGGTTTTTGAATAATAATCCATTACCCAATTACCAATTGTTTCAATGAAAGGTATCTTTTTTAGTGTTAATAATAAATTTTTATCTAATGGATGTTCGTATTGTGCTGAGTCTAAATAGTCATTTTTCATAGAATTACAATTATTGATGATTCATAATTATTTTATCATATTCACCTAATTCATGCCAATTGAATAATTCAGATGCTCTATCCACCAACCATGCTTCGTCGTTACCTAGAGTCATTGTTGTTCGTCCAAATCTTTGTAACCCTCCTGCTTTTTGGAACGCAACTGCTTGTTTAAGGTATTCAAAGTAATCGACATCTTTTTCTGTACCATACGGAACACCAGCTGTAAGCATTAATACTTGAATTGCAGACTCAAAACTCTGGCATGCCAATAGGCCAGTCCTGTCTCTTGTTAACAGAGATTTTCGTTGCCATTGTCCAATTGGTAAAGTAGCTACTGTTGAAACGACAGGTAAGATAAGACTTCCGATAGAATTAATTGTCCATGCAAAAAACTCAAATTTGTTATGGCCTGCAATAATGCCTCCTAAGCATCTTCCTGCAATGAATTTTAATTGATTCTCATCCAATTGCTCAACACAGTTAGAATCTAAAATAACTATAGGGTGTTTATATCCTTGAATTTTATTTGAAAAATTAAATCCACGAGTTAAATATATATCAGGTAATTCCTGTTTGTAGTCCAGTATCTCTGCTGTTTCTTTGAATATATTTAAAACATAAGGGGAATTGCTTTCTGTTAACTGTATCGCACTTCCCTTAAGTAAAATATTAAAGTATGTTTCTACACTATTTTTAATGATGAAATCCGATACTGTATCAAATCCAGGGATCGCATTTACTGTGTCCATACCAGCTTTATCCAATTCATGGATAAATTCAGTAGTTTTTAATCCTTTTAATATTGTTTGTTCCATAATTATTTAATTTGTTTAAAAATTATATAACCAAGTATAAGTCCACTAATAAAACCTACAATGAATATTATAAATGGACATAATTTCAGATGAAAATCCTTTTTAATCTCTTTTTTATGTGTATTTATTGAAGATAGAGAACCATTATTTAATTCATTATTAGTTTCTGTTTCAGAATCCTTATCTTTTGATTCTTTGTCTTCGCAAGGAAAAGCAGGTTCTCTTTTTGTATGACTTTCTAATTCCTTATCCTTTAAAACTAAAGGAGCTGTTTTCCCTTTGTTTACATTCATAACAAACTCATTATAATCATCAGTAGATGTTTTTGAGGTTAATTTAGCAAAAACATCTCCTGTTATTACATTCTTTCGAATGAAATTTGCTACGACACATTTGTGTTTGCTCCTGTAAAAATCTTTAGCAAGTGTTTCGTAATATGAGAGATCTGAAGATTTTAGTACAATGGCATTTAGGTCACTTTGCTTTATACCTATTTCTTTTTTAATAGATTCTGTGTTATATTGTGATAAATATTGAACAAGTAAATCTATACGGCTTTGTTCAATGCCATAACCATATGAACCATTTTGGAATGGAATTATAATTGAATCCCCTAAATATTTACATAAGTTAGCCCATTCCGCAATTATAGCAAAAAATATATTGTTAAGTATTTTCTGTTCTGACAAAGTTGCTTCTATCGCAAAATTAATGGTCACTTTTCTGCCTTGTTCATCAAACCTCTTTTCGTCATTTTCATATAAAATACCTTTAAGAATAAAAATAGACTTATCATTATTCGTATTCCTTACAACCATTTGACATCCACCATTGCAGAAATCGCAATCAATATCATAAGGTATTTGTGTTTCACAAATAGCATTATCTTTTAATTCAGCATATTTATACCCACTTCCAAGTGTAAAAGAATTATAGAAAAAATATCTCATATTTTCTGTGAATTTGGTTTAATAATTTCAAATCCTTTATTATTGGATTTAGATTTATCGATAATGTCAAAAACTTCCTTCTTAAATTTAAGGAAACCTTCAATGTCATTTTGCATCCAAGCATCAACATCTCTCTTCCATTGAGGAACATTTGATTGGATATATTTTATTCCCATGATGGCTAAAATAGTAGTCAGTGTCATATTTTTAATCAAATGAATTTAGAATATATTTTAAAATCCGTTTATATATGGGGATTGAACTATTTTTTTTATTATCCCAAGGCATTTGTTGCAAAGCAAATTCTATAGCGTATAATATTGGTTGTTCGCACCATTTTGGGGAATAGTTCTTATTGCCAGTGTATTCGTAATAAGCAATGTTAGTGCCATTCTCGCTTTTTTCGAAATGGTGAAACTCTACATCGCCTAACGAGATGACTGGTGTTATATAGATATCATTATGTACAGTTTCTGTCCATAATCTTATAAGATCAGAGTACACCGTCTTAATTTTCTGATTAACTTCTGTTATTTTTCCTGAACGAATATATTTCTCACATTTAATGGGCACAAATATTATCCTTTTATTATATAATTTCTTAGGGATTAGTGCAGCTTTGAATAAATCTGTTATTGAATCAACTTGATTAAAAGTCTTGCCAGCGATTTTTCCTTCATATAGTTGAGGTGTGTCTATTGCTATCATAAGGACATCTGCTTTCTCTATTGCAATGCATGCTTTAGGAATATCGGAACTAAGTATTTCGCCTGGTATATCTATACATCTGACATCAACAATCAACTTTTTGTTTATTTTGACAGACAAATCAAAGTTTTTAATATCATAATCACTACCTGTGACATCGGCATCGCCAAGCCAAAAGCCGTTTTTAGTATTTATGTCAGAAAACACATCTTGAATTAATGCGTATTTCTCATGTAAATATTGTTTGGTCTCTTCATTATTATACTCAACATTTATGGATGCATTTGCGTAGTCTAACGATTTGACCATAGATGCCAACGTTGTGCTTTTACCACAACGTCTGGCACCTAACATTAGAATTGTAACACTTGTCCTTAAGTCCATATCTTATATGTGTAATGGATTTTGTAATACTCTGAAACCATTTTTATCTCTGAACATGTGCTTTCTTTGAAGTCGTTTTGCTTCTTCTTCATATGCTTTATTTTTAATAAATAATCCTATGAGATTAGCAAGAGCGGCAAAGAATGCTCCTATTATTGGTATTTTTGCCAATTTACCAATAATGCCAGGATCTAATTTCTGAATATATTTAAACAGGTACACTAATGAATACACCAATGGCTGTTCACAATACAGTGATTGGGATTCTGTGTTGCCATTTGCTATGTTATTATATAATTGTGGTTTGAATATAAATTTTGAATTTAAAAGAGTTGGATTTCCGTGTATAAAAGACTTTGGATTTCCGTTTTCATCATAAATCGCTACTTGGTTACCAGTAGTAGAATCAATTGCAAAATACTTTTTCCACTCAACTTCTTTAATGGTGGCAATGGGTAGAATCGCCATTGTTATATTATTCGGATAATTCTTAAAAAAATTAATTATTTCTACATAATGTTTTTCAACTTTATCACAAACATTTTTTTGTTCATTTATATTGGCAGTTCCATTCGCATTAATAATGTATTTTTCACATTTTAATGGAACAAACAAAACCATTTTTTGAGATTCATTATTAGCTAAAGTATCCCCAACAAGTGCTGCTTTGAACAATTCCTTTATATCTCTAATCCTATTGTAGTAATCAGCGTATTTACCATTTTCTTCAAATAATGAAGGGGTATCTATTGCAATTATAATTACATTTGAGTTTTTTATTAAATCTACTACATCTTCTAAATGATTATTATTATCATATCCAGGAATAAATGAGCACCATTCTCCAGGAATGTCGGTAAATTCCAAATCTAATGATCCTGCTCCTTTTATTGGGACTAAGTTAAAAGTTGTTATAGTTTTACCTTCGCTTTTATTTTCATCGATTGCGAATTCTTCATATTCCCTATAATTTTTGAATAAACCATTAATACAGTCTTGTGCATTATTGAGTTCAGTTATTCCGTTTAATGGAGTAATCAGACTTAACAAATCAGCTCCTTCTCCTGGTCCATGCGTTAACACTTCATTAAAGTGTTTTTTGATTTTTGATAATATTGTGGTCTTGCCGCATCTGCGACCACCAATCATCATTATTTTTAATTTTGCCATAATTGTTTTTAGATTAAGTTTTTTCCAGTAATGGTTTCGTACCCTTTTTGTGAATTTTCAGTGATGCGTTTTCGCTTAAGTTTAGTGTTTACTTCTAATAAAAACTCAGGATTATCTCCTATAAGATTAAATATTCCCTTGAGACGTTTAAGAATTTTTTCAAAAATTCCATCGGGACCAGTTTCCTTAAGTTTGTAATATTCTTTAGCCATATATGTTAAGAGATAAAGCAATGGTTGCTCGCAATATTCTGGATTGTATTTTGCAGTGGAATTGCGGTATTTGTATATAACCTCAGCAGGTATCATTTTTCTTGTATTACCTTTGGATACAACCTTAATACTTTCGTCTGCATTTTTATTGAATTTGTCAAAGACAATATCTCCAACAGTTAGTATTGGAGTAATAGTAGTGCATACCGATAATTTATTATTATTTTTGATATAATCCAAAAGCTCTTTATATTGTTTTTTAATAGCAGCTGTAACAATATTTATTGAATTCTCATGATAATATTTTTCGCACTTAAGAGGAACGAATATTATCAACTTACGTTCTTGAGGATGATTTTTTAAGTATTGTATAAAAAATGATGTTATTATTTGGCAACAGTTCTTCGCTTCATTAAAAGTCCCGTTCTCTTCTAACAAGTGGGGAGTATCAATAGCGATTAAGATAGCATTTGATTCTTCTATGAATTGTTGTACCATTTCCGGATTATCTTCAACCTTTTCACCTGGGAAATCTTTAATCTCAATATTCATAGATACATTAGTATCCTTCATTCCAAATTTAAATTTGTATAATGATACGTCTGTATCTCCTGCAATTCCTGCAGGAGGAATTGCACCATTTTCAGCAGAATAAGCAAACATGTCAAGTAACTCATTGAATTTGTTATTGAGCAAGGTGATTGTAGCATCTTCAGGTCTGATATAAAGTTTAGAATCACAGATCGATTCTTCCATATTCTTATACAATGCAGTCAAAACACTAGATTTTCCTGCCCCTTTTCCGCCTAACATACAAACTTTAAGCGTTGGTGTCTTTTTCTTAAAAATTTCAAACATATGTATTTGGTTTTACTTTAATAAATATTTACAAGGTCTTAATAGAAAATTGCTTCATTTTGTCTCTTATATTTTTCCAATCATCCAATGCAACAGTCTGGGCTTGAATACTCTCTAGGTCTTCTCTCCAGATTTTGTTCTCATATCGCTGATATAGAAGTATGCATTCATCCTTGATTCTTGGATGATATAATAAGTTATATACAAATGAATCTAATGCGTAATATATTGCTTCATTAGGACTGGTAGTAAAATTTTCCAGTTCAGGCTTTATTTTGTCGAAAGAATAATTTAAATTTCTGTCCAAATAAAAACTCATTGCTTTTTCCCCACCTTGTTTAAGATCTTGTGCATTAGGAACATTTTCTTCTTTTAATAATTCATCGAAATGTTTTATTATACGGAACAAAAGCAGACCATCAATACTTATGTTAAACGTTAATAATTCTTTAATGATATTATGTAGTGTAGGGTATTCAACCTCTGTTACTATAAATTCGTTTAATTTTGCTCCCCATTCTAATGTGCTTTCTGTTGAATCATCTTTTCTTTTGAGTATGGTGTTAAATTTGCCATTGTCATACAAACAATTTAAAATGGTGGCTTTTCTATTTGCAACTATGTCATTAAGTTCAATATCAATTTCTTTAAAATTGTTAGGTATAGAATGAGCTAATTTGCTGGCTAATTTTTCGTATGAGTCAAGCCATTCTGCAGGCGTAGCTGCAGGATTAATGTTATAGATGTCGGTATCAAGTGCTTTTATATATCCAGCAATGCTATCTTGGTTACATTTTACTTTTAACCTTCTACCTAGTTCTGCTGCAGGATGGTTTATGTCATCTTTTGCCTCTTTGAGTATAGAATTGAGCCCTATTCTTAATTCCCTTTCATAGATATTTTTAAATCTTGTGATAAAACCAGCATGACCTCCACCTGTTGGATTTACGATAAGAACATTTGAAATTTTTTGTACAAAAGAATTGAACTGTTCTTGAAGTTCTAATGTCTTATCGTTGACCTCTTTCTTGATATTTTGGTCTATGTTTGGCAAATTCTCAGTTACTTGCTTTAATATTGGGACAAGTACATTCACCTCTGTTTCTTTTGGTTCGTGCAAATCAGCACACAAAATTGTCTCAGTTCTGTGTAATGGACTATCTACTTTTGGATTCATTCCATTAGTCCATACGGACTTGGAATATTCACAATAATCAGTGTTATTTTTATCAGGGCGTCTATCATTGTTCAATACTAAAAACAAACAACTTCCAGATATACGTTCAATACGAATCGGTAGTTCTCCTTTATAACGAGCCTTGTCCATTGTTTCTGCGGCTTGAGCAATGTCAGAGCGTTTGAAAGGACAGCAAATAATAGTGACAATATCGCAATTATCTGCAATGGACTGATACATTCCTTTTTCTACCAGAGACTTCGTGGCTATATCTCCGAAGCCAACACTATCAAGCAACTCAATCTTGCCTGCTTTAGAGTGGTTGAATTTTGTAAAGACACGAACAAACTTTACAGCTAAGTATTTCTTGTAAGTTTTATATTTCGGGTCGCTTGTCTTGTAATCATTATGGTGCGCAATGTATTGTTGTACATTTTTCGGATCCTCAATCTTAATATAACGTCTATTATTTTCTTCATCTAATATTCCTTTTGTATCAACTTCGGAAAGAACTGATTTAATAGTGTTGAAATTTGTAATATAGTGACTTACTACATAATCAGTAATACTAAGGCCAATGCTCTGAAGGTTAAAATTTTCTATTTCATCAAAAGAGTTAATAGAGTATTCTTTGAGATTTTTAGCTATTAAAGTTTCCTTAAGGCCGTCATTGAAGATTTTCAGTATCTCATACTTTGTATATGGATAGATTCGTGCTTCGAAACGTTCTTCATTTATATTACGAATATAAGAGGTAGTACCTGTGCAATGATCACCTTCAGCTGCCATAACAACATTGTTGTCCAGATTTGTTATGGATTGGATAAAAGTGCTTTTGCCAGAACCGGCACCACCAAATATTTGAATTGTTAAAGATTTCCGTCCAAAGCGCTGTTTCAATCTTTCCAAACGTTCTATGTGTTCGTTAATTGCTGGATATAAATCATTGGGGCTGGCATCAAAAATAGATGCAACAACCTCTGGATATCTAATCAGATACCCATATTGACTATCTTCTTTGAGATTCCCTTCAGAATCAATTATGCTCAAACGAAGATTATCATAATCTTTGAGGTTCTGTAGAATAGATTTAAGAACAGTTATTTGAGTCTCAATCTCAGGAACTTGTTCATTTCTTTTTCTTAGAATGTCGTTAATTAATTGTTCCATAGGTGATTTGTTTATAATTAAGTTAATTAAAATATTCCTATTTATTTAGATATAGTTTATGCCCTTTTAGTAATGTATTTCTAATATTTAAAGCTTTGTTTTTTACCTGTTCAAAATGCCTGACCCTTTCTCCCCATGAATTCAAAATGGGATTGTAAGTACCCCTCCATTGCACATTCAGTCTCAGAAAGAGAAATGGGACATCTTTTACAATGTATTTTAAATGTTCAGATCTGCTTAATTCTATATCATTGATTCTATTATATGTTGAATCTGCATTAATGTAGTCGCCAAGTAAATTCTGGCACATTGCCAATCCGACAAGCGCTAATATTTTGTTTTCATTTTCTTCAACAGCAACAGCTTGGGTAAATTCTACTTGAGCTTGTTTGATATAATCAATTTGGTTTTGTCCTGATGAATTGCGAGCATATTCTAAATTCATTTTTGCGGCATTAAAAGCCTGATGAAGCAGTTTCTTTATTTGTGTATTGACATCTTCTATTAAACCGAAATATTCTGCAATTCTTGATGTAATTCCGATTAATTGTCCTATGGGCACTTGCATAATGATTCTATTTTTAAATCTTAAACCGTATCGCAACACTCACAAATGTCTAAATAAAAATATTTATACATCCCATCAATAGTCCAAGCAAAGCTCCCAACCATACAATGGCTTTTAGCTCTTTATCCATTACCTGGAATATTAGTTTTTCTGTTTCACCCATATCCATCTCGTTGATGCGCGATTCAATTATGGCAGGAATATTGATGGCATCAAGAATGCGAGGAAGCTGTTCGGTAATAACCGTTCTGTACATTCCAATGCATGTGTTTGTAAATTGTGCTATTTGTGAGTCCTTCCCTTGCAATAGTTGTTGCATGGAAAGCCCATAGAAGTCATTCAAACCTTTATCTATAAGGTTGCTGATAATTTCCGGACCATTATTAGACAACATCTGGTTTATATTTTTGGAAAGATAAAGCTTTGTTGGTCTTTCAATAAGTCCTGCGATATATTCCCAAACAGAAGTACCAATAATGCCTCTCATCATTTGGGGAATGTCAATATCTAATCCTTCTATTCGTAGTTTGGATGAAACATGGTTCATTACGACATCCGAAATCTGTTCTCCGAGATTTGCCTCGCCAAGTTTTGTTGCCACTTGATTAGATAGCTCTTCCTTAACCGAACAGAATAGTTTTGCAATGTCTTCTTCTGTAAGATAGTGTGCAAGAAATTCGTGAACAGTCTCAGGATTGTGTTGCTGCTCCTCAAAAAATGCGCTTATTGAATTACGAATCTTTGAAATCATATCCTCAGACAAAAGATTTCTTTCCAGAACATCTTTGTTCATTAGATTCTCGCTAATTGCTCCACCGATTGCTGTTGCAATACGTCCTTTTTCTTTTGGTATGATGCCTGGCGTGAATGGTATTTTTATTCCCAAAATGTATTTGGCCTTATGCGGACGAAACAACATTCTTATTGCGATGTCATTTGTTATATAACCAATTACACCCCCTAACAATGGAGCAACAATGTACGACATTTCAAAATTCATATTCCTTTTCTGTTATTTCTTGTCTTGTTAGTTCTTTTGTTTCATTTGGCGTAGTTATCTAATCCTTCGAATAAACTTCCAACCATATTTTAATATTTTACCTGCTCCCCTTAATTTAATATTAGGTAATTTAAACGACGGATAATAAGTCCATGTCCCAACGCATAGTTGCCCGCAATATAGAGTGACAGTGTCTCCTGACTTAAAATATATTCCGTTTTCTCTTCCAAACGTTATAATTTTGCCATACTCCCAAATGTAGGGGAATGAATATTGGTGTGCTCCATTAACAATAATCGTAACGTTTTGAACATTTTGTCCCCAACCGTTATATACATAATTATTTTGGCAAGCGAAATATGGTTCCTTGTCAAAAATAGCATTGGGGTCAGCATGGTAAAAACCACCTATGAATTGATTGTTGTTATACATTTTAATATTTATTTGAATTCACACAACTGAGTTGAATAATATTATAATTTCAAGTTTGCAGAGTATATTTGAACGAATGCTTTTAGTTATCTCTCTCACCCACAAAACCAGGTGAAGTTGTTATTGATTACAAGCTTTAAATTCCGTATGGAAATTAATTTGTCCTTTCTTTAGTATGTTGAGGACTTAATTTTTGAGTTTCTCCATCAATTCCCTAGTAGTCATAATTAATTGTTTTTAGGTTTGTTTAGTTCTTGCGATCTCCTGCAAGATTTATTATTTTCCTATACGTCAACACAAAAATAAAAAAGCGTGAGATCCGTACTCGTTACTTATCTCACTCTTCAGGCCGTCGAACTTGCCTCATCGTAAAGATAAGCAACTTCGAAGCCCACGCCGATATGAATATAGTTTGCCCCTTATGGAAATCAGCAAGGCATATCAATAAATAATGATATGTGCTTATAATTCTAAAGGGGATGCGTATAAACACATCCCGAGGACATCTACTGTTGCTCCCACTCCTACGATGATTCTTCAAGTGTTCGACGTTTGAAGAGTAGAAGGTGAGCGTTTAGTAAACGCCTTTCTAAATTATGTCGTGACTCTCTTGCCCCACCCATTGCCCGCCTTGTCAGGAACTCGTTATCCCGAATCGCCCAACTTGGCTCGGCGTGAACTGTCTATGCAGTAATGCGGCGCGGAGCACGTCCGTCTGTGTCAATTATTGCAATAGATTTAAGAGTCGGTTACAAAAGTAAAATTTTTTTTCAAAACAACAAAAAAAAGTTGAAAAAAATTGTATGGGGATTTCGTTTGCCTAAGGATTCTGCAGATTAAAGGGATGTAAATTTAGACACAAAGACAGATTGAATTCTACAGATTTTGAAAAAATCTGAACATCTGAACTTTTGAATGAGAGCCTTGAAGGTCAATGAGTTACAGGCGTGCAGATTGAGTGCAGATGGGTGCACTTTTCTCAAAAGATTAAAGATTAAGGATGAGAGATTAAGATTTGTTACCAAAGCATACGTATGCACTACTGACTCCTACAATCCTTTCACACCTACACTCCTAAAATACAAAGTCCTCTTGTACTCCTGTAAGAGAACAATGAGCACCAAATTGCTTCCTAACGAGGTGCTAAATGCAATGCAATGAGGTGCAAATTGCAATGCAAAAAGCACCTTGTTGGAAACCAAAAAGCACCTTATGAGGTTGTGAGGTTATGAGGTTGTAAGGTTGTGAGGTTGTTTTCTGTCAAGGGGAGTCCCCGCCCCCGGTACTGTTTACTCAACTTGCCCCTATTTTGGAACAAAAAACGGTGATGTTTGCCTATATTTTGAAACAAAAACTGCTCAACTTGCCCCTATTTTGAAACAAAAAATGGTAGATTTTGCCTATATTTTGAAACATTTTTTGTATTTTTGTGATATAAATCAGTGATTTATGAACATACAGATAGAAGAATCGTGGAAGGTGAGGCTGGCGGAGGAGTTTGAGAAGCCTTATTTTGCCGTACTTACTGAGTTTGTGAGGGCGGAATATAAGCAATATACATGCTATCCGCCGGGCAGGCTGATATTCAATGCTTTCAACCTGTGTCCGTTTTACAATGTGAAGGTGGTGATAATAGGGCAAGACCCTTATCACGAACCGGGGCAAGCACACGGACTTAGTTTTTCGGTATATGACGGAGTGCAGTTTCCGCCATCGCTGATAAACATCTTCAAGGAGATACAGTTGGACCTCGGCAAGGATATTCCGATGTCGGGCAATCTTGAGCGGTGGGCGCGTCAGGGCGTGCTGCTGCTCAACGCTACGCTTACCGTGAGGGCACACCAGGCAGCCAGTCATCAGCGCCATGGTTGGGAGACTTTCACTGATGCCGCTATCAAAGCACTGAGCGACGGCAGGGACAATCTGGTGTTCATACTCTGGGGCGGCTATGCACGCAGCAAGGCATCTCTGATAGATGCAGACAGACATCTGGTGCTGCAATCAGTACACCCTTCACCGCTATCTGCCAACCGCGGCGGATGGTTTGGCAATCATCATTTCTCGCGTGCCAATGCTTATCTGGCAGAGCATGGAGTGGTGGGGATAGAGTGGTAGTGAAACCTCCCCTAACCCCTCCGAAGGAGGGGGATTTAGATGAAATATATAATAGATACAAGGAGATTTAGGCGGGCAGATATGCGGATATGCCACTACAAGAGAACATTCGCAGAGTCAAGCAACTTGTTAACTCATCAACTCAACAACTAAAAAAAGAATACATGAACGATAGAATGATTCCGATAATAGAAATAGGTAATGTGCTGGTGTCGATGGATGTGTTGACAGAACGATTCTGTTGCGACCTCGATGCTTGCAAGGGTGAATGTTGCATTGAAGGCGATGCCGGTGCTCCAGTGACCATCGACGAGGTGGAGGGCATAGAGGATGCGCTCGACACGGTGTGGGGCGACCTCTCGGCTGCTGCACAGAGCGTCATCGACCGCCAAGGTGTGGCATATACCGATGAGGAAGGCGACCTCGTTACGAGCATCGTCAACGGCAAAGACTGCGTGTTTACATGTTACGACAAGGGGTGTTGCCTGTGTACGCTGGAAAAAGCCTTTAGAGAGGGAAAGACGAAGTTCTGCAAACCCATCAGCTGTGCCTTGTACCCTATAAGAGTGAAGGAACTGAGCAACGGCATGTCGGCACTCAACTACCATCGCTGGGATGTGTGCAAGGAGGCAGTGAAGAAAGGTAAGGAACTGGATTTGCCTGTGTATAAGTTTCTGAAAGAACCCCTCATCCGCCGTTTCGGTGCAGAATGGTATGCCGAACTGGAAGATACGGTGGCAGAACTGCAGAAGCAAGGATATATATGACTGAATACCGGAGGCGTGAATGGATTCCTGGTTGCGCTGTGGAGGAGGATGCGGTGTGCGGTTAGACAGTTTTTTTAACCTCACACTCCTTTCCTATACTCTGAAGGTGAGATGCCGGCATGTTCTTTGAAGTACTTGCCAAAGAACGACTGGTTGGCGAAATGCAGTTCCTCGGCAATTTCCTTGATTGTCTTTGTTGAGTTGCGCAGCAGTATTCGCATTTCCACTGTAACATAATTGTCAATCCACTCATTCGGTGTGCGGTGGCTGACGCTCTTTATTGATTCCGACAGGTATTTTGCCGTGATGTTCAGTCGCTCGGCATACCAGCTCACGCGGCGTTCGTGCTTGAAATTCTGTTCAAGCAACTTGATGAATCGGGTGAAGATTATCTCCTGACTCGTCTGACGCACTCCGCCAGTTTCCAGTACGCGGTGTATCACATTGCTCAGGTCGTAGAACATGGCCAAAGTCAACGTGCTCACAACGTTGCGCCTGAACCTGTTGCTGCTGTCGGCTGTCTTCGTTTTCAGCAGGTAGAAATAGTTGCGGAACGTGCTCGCCTCTTCCTCAGAGAGGCTAACGACGGGGTGGTAGCGCGAGAAGAGCAGTAGAGACGACACGTCACTGACGTTGCGGATGGTCTCGAAGAAAAACCTCACCGACAGCATGATGCACAGTCCTTTGAGGTTGTTGCTGCCCTTGAAGTTGTTGATGACGTTGCGGTCGAGTATTATTAGCACGTTGTTGCGGCGTATCGACATCTCCTGAGTGTCGAGTGTGTAGGTAGCCTCGCCCTCCGTACACAGTGCCAGTACGATGAAGTTCATGCGGCGCGGTTCGGCAGGTATGGGTGCATTGGTAATATCATCGATGATGATGATGTCATCCTCGATGTATTTTGCATCTCCCCAAGCCTTGGTTTTCTGCAAGTCGCTGTCTTTTATGTTCACTCTAGCCATCGTGCTCTGTCCGATTTGACACACAAAATTACAATATTTATTTCTAAGGAGTGAGGAAAATGTGATAAAATGAACATAAAAACTTTGTTTATGAAAATAGTTTTGTTAAGGAAAATCACTAACTTTGCAGGCCTGAATCATTAGGGCTTATGAAGTTCCTTTATTATATAATAATGTGTATGGCGCTGATGTCATGCAAGGATGCCTTTGACATGCATCCCTACGATGTGCGCATTGACGGTCAGCGAAACATTAACGCCACCAATATAGAGCGCATAGAGAAGGCATGCAGCGGCAAGGATACATTGCGTGTGGCGTTTGTCGGCGATACCCATGGCTGGTATTCGGATACTAAGGCAATGGTGAAAAAATTGAAAACGCTTGACTGTCTGGACTTTGTCGTTCACATGGGCGATCTGACCGACTGCGGAACGACAAAGGAATTTATGTGGGCGAGAGACATACTTGCAGGCATTCCAGTGCCGTACGTCGCCATCATTGGAAACCACGACTTTCTTGGTACCGGCGACCAGACGTTTGCAGAGATGTATGGGCAGAATGACTATACGTTCATTGCCGGCAGGGTGAAGTTTGTCTGCCTGAACACTAACGCCACAGAATACGACTACTTGGCGGCGGTGCCCAATCTGGATTATATAGAAGGAGAGATAAAAAAGGACTCTGCACAATACGACCAGACGGTGGTTTGCATGCATGCGCGCCCGTATTCTGACCAGTTTAACAATAACGTGGCAAAGGTGTTCCAGCACTATGTGAAGAGTTTCCCCGGATTGCTGTTCTGCATCAACGGGCACGACCATTGCAGGCAGGCTGACGATATATACGGAGACGGTGTGATGTACTACGGCGTTGACAGTGCCGAGCACCGCAACTTTATGGTTTTCACGATAATGCCAAACGGCTATGACTATGAGATTGTTGCTTACTAACATGCTCCTGCTGCTTTCGCTGCTTACGGTGAAGGCGGCATTGCCTATCGACACGCTTAGCGTGGCCGATTCGCTGAAATACTTCGACAATGACAGCCTGGCCGAGCGGGGCGTCTTTGTTCATGAAGGCAAGGCAACGGAGTATGACCGCAGGATAAGGAAATACCGTAAGCACTGGCAGGGGCTTATACCTACGCAGTTGATAGTGCAGAATGCCGGCAATATGGGGTTTCTGTCGGCAGGAATAGGATGGAACTACGGTCGTCATAACCAATGGGAAACGAACCTGCTGTTGGGTTATCTTCCAGAGTATGAGAGCAGCAGGGGCAAGCTGACAATGACCTTGAAGCAGAACTATATACCCTGGAGCATCTACGTTAAGGACGGTTGGTCGATAGAACCACTGTCGTGCGGGCTATACCTGAATACGGTGTTCGGTCATGAGTTCTGGGATCGTCAGCCGGGTCGCTATCCTGACAAGTATTATGAGTTTCTGTCAACAAAGGTGCGTGCCAATATCTTCGTTGGTCAGCGCGTGACCAAGATTATACCGTATAACAAGCGGAAGAAGATAAAGAGCATAACGGCTTTCTATGAAGTTAGCACCTGCGACCTATACATTCGTGCGATGATTATCGACAGGTATCTTTCGCTTTGGGACATACTGGGATTGTCGGTGGGAGTGAAGGTGCAGATGCTTTGAGTGATAAAAAAACGGATTAGGTCTGTGGTCCTAATCCGTTTTTATTTATAAAAGCTATAAGTCTTTATTATGCATCGATTGTTGCATAGTTGGCGTTCTTCTCGATGAATTCGCGGCGTGGTTCAACATCGTCGCCCATGAGCATAGAGAAAATCTCGTCGGCAGCTGCCGCATTCTCTATCGTTACCTGCTTCAGCAAGCGGTTGGCAGGATTCATTGTCGTATCCCACAGCTGCTCGTCGTTCATTTCTCCAAGACCCTTGTAGCGTTGAGTGTGCAGACGCTTGTCTTCGCTGTTGCCGTTGACATATTTCTCAATGAACATCTGCTTCTGCTGCTCTGTATAGCAATACTCGCTTATCTTGTTGTAAGTACACTTATAGAGCGGTGGGGTAGCGATGTAAAGATGTCCCTCCTGGATAATCTTTGGCATGAAACGATAGAAGAGGGTCATGATGAGCGTGTCGATGTGAGAACCATCGACATCGGCGTCGGTCATGATGATAATCTTGTCGTAGCGCAGCTTGTCGATGTTTGCCTCTTTGTCGCCTTCGCCTTCAACGCCGAAGCGCACGCCGATGGCCTGTATAATGTTCATTACTGACTCAGCCTCGAACACACGATGCCACTGCACCTTCTCTACATTGAGAATCTTACCGCGCAAGGGGAGGATGGCCTGGAAATTGCGGTCGCGACCCTGCTTTGCTGTACCACCTGCCGAGTCTCCCTCGACAAGGAATATTTCGCATTTCTTTGGGTCCTTGTTAGAACAGTCGGCAAGCTTGCCCGGCAGTCCGCCGCCTGTCATCGGACTCTTGCGCTGCACGCTCTCGCGAGCCTTGCGGGCTGCAATACGTGCTGTTGCTGCCAATACCACCTTCTCGCAAATCTGCTTTGCCTCTTTCGGGTGCTCCTCAAGATAGTTGGTAAGTGCCTCGCCTACGGCCTGCTGTACGGCACCGCTCACTTCGCTGTTGCCCAACTTCGTCTTTGTCTGTCCCTCAAACTGCGGTTCTGCCACCTTTATTGAGATAACGGCAGTGAGACCCTCGCGGAAGTCGTCGCCAGCCAACTCTATCTTTGCCTTCTCTATCTGCTTTGAGATGTTCGGGTCTTCGTCGGCATACTTCTTCAGAGTACGGGTGAGAGCCATGCGGAAACCCTGAAGGTGGGTACCGCCCTCGATGGTGTTGATATTGTTTACATAAGAGTGGATGTTCTCAGAATAGTCGGTGTTGTACATCACAGCCACTTCGATAGGCACGCCCTGCTTCTCTGTCTTCAGGTAGATGACATCGTTAAACAGGTGGGCGCGGTGGCGGTCAACATAGCGGACGAACTCCTTCAGACCCTCGCTTGCGTAGAACACCTCTTCCTTTGTCTTGCCTTCCTCGTCAGGGCGCAAGTCCCTTAGCGTGATGGTGATGCCCGCATTCAGGAATGCCAGCTCGCGCATACGCTTGGCAATTATCTCGTATTTGTATTCTGTAGTGGTGAAAATGGTTGGATCTGGCCAAAACTGCTGGCGTGTACCGCGCAGTTCTGTCTCGCCCACTACCTTCACTGAATAGAGAGGCTTGCCCTGCTCATATTCCTGCTGGTATATCTTGCCGTCACGGAAAACCTGTGAGAGCATCTTGTATGAAAGTGCATTCACGCACGATACGCCCACACCGTGAAGACCGCCCGACACCTTGTAGGAACCTTTGTCGAACTTACCTCCGGCATGGAGCACGGTCATAACAACCTCAAGAGCCGACTTGTGCAGCTTCTTGTGCTCGTCAACAGGGATACCACGACCGTTATCCTGTACAGTGATTGAATTATCTTCGTTTATAGTAACCTCTATGTGGGTGCAATAGCCAGCCATTGCCTCGTCGATAGAGTTGTCAACAGTCTCGTTTACCAAATGGTGCAGACCCTTTTCGCTGATGTCGCCAATATACATCGCCGGGCGCTTGCGCACGGCTTCCAATCCCTCGAGCACCTGGATGTTACTCGCGGAATAATTACTTTCCTTAGCTATGTCTTCTGCCATAAATTCGTTTATAGTCTTAATATTGTGCAAAGTTACGAAAAATCTTCGATTTTACGAAATATTTTGCTTACAAAGAACCTATTTTTTTAATCGGAAAATGATATTGGAAAAAGGCTGTATCACTGTCGTCTGGCAACTCTCTAAAACCATCCCACCAGTGTGCTCTTATAGTTCTGCAGCGCGTTCTTCAATCCGGAGATTACGTCATAGTTGGTATCTTCCGACGAGTTGCTGAACTCCCAGTGCATATCACCCTTGTTCAGTCGGCCGGCGCCCCAATATCCTGTTACCTTTGCAGGCACGTCGGTTGCCGTGAGAGGCGTATAGGTGTAGATGAGTGAGCTGTTGGTGTCGAAGTTGTCGTAGGTTGTTCCGCCCACCTTAGTCTTGTATGTGGCTGACACCTTCTCCTCGCGTGTGGTCGCCTCGTAGCAGTCGAAGTCGGTATTGCTCTTCAGGTGTGTGATAGGGGTGTAGTTGGCACTCTTGCCTTTCTCGGCATACACGTTCCCGAAGCTTTTTATCATGCCGCCGTCCTCACCCGAGAAAGTGCCGTCGCCCTTGCCGTCGGTTCCCTGCAGCGAGATGAGCATCGGATTCTTGGTGGCGCGGAAGTAGTTGTTCTCAACGAACACGCTTGAACCGCTTGTTGCTCCTACACCGTATTTAGCGCAGCCGTCATAGTAGTTATTCCACACATGCACGGTCATGGTTCTGACACGCGGATGGCGCGAGTCGGAGTGGTCGAACCAGTTGTGATGGTAGTCGATATAGTTAGGTCCGCTCTCGCTCTTCATGCCGCACAGCGATGCCTTACCTGCATCCACGAGGTGACAGTAGGCAATGGTGATAAACTGCGAGTCGCCCTTAATGTCGATTGTTCCGTCGCCCTTGGCCTGGTCTGAGTCTCCGCCGGTCTTTCCGTAGAACAGGTCGAGGTGGTGCAGCCAGCAGTATTTGTTGTCGGTGTCGAGCGAGATGCAGTCGTCCATGCATAGCATCACGGCGAAGTTGCGCAGTTCAACGCTCACGGCATTCCTCAGCAGTATGCCGAATCCCCAGATGGCAGCATCCTCGCCAATGCCCTCAATGGTAATGTTCATGGCTATGCTGTTGTTCTTGCCTTTTACCTGCAGTCCTTCATTGCTCATCAGTTCGTCCATGTCGGTGTCGCGTATCGTACCGATTATTCTCACGTTGAGCGGTCTTGTCTCATATCCTTTCTGATAACCGTTGATGATGTTCTGCAGTCCTGTAAACGTGGTTGTCTCGCCTTTGTTGTTCTTCATCACGTCGAGCGTAACGGTCTTTGCCGTTGAGGCTGTGACGTAGAGCACGCGTGTCTCCGGTTTCAGTGTTCCGTTATCGAGATACGCTCCCACGTTACTGTTGTTATGGTGTGCAAATCCGCTTCGGTCATAAGGCATTGCAGTCAGTCTGCTTGCCGTACTTGCCTTGCTGTTGTCTTCGTTGCCGCCAATCACCGGCACTACCTTCAGCTGGTAGTCGCTTGCTGCCTTCAGCCCCACCACGTCGGCACGTCCGTATGTGCCGTAGTTACGCACCAGTTGTTGGTCTATCTTGGTATAATCGGCATAGTCGCCGCCCTTTACATACACGTTGTATGAGGTTGCTCCGTCAAGGATGTTCCACTCGGCATATACCGACTCGTACCATCCCTTTGCCTCTGTAATCTGTACGCCGTTGTTGCTGATGTCGCCGTTCTGCTGTGTCTCGGTGGTCTTTGAGAAGGCGATGTTGGTAACAGACTGTGTGAACACATCCTGCCAGTCGCCCTGTTTCGGTTTTACTGTCACCGTACCGGCATTGCGGTTGATGTCGATGGCCGCCAAGTCGGCGGTGTTGTAGTATTTTATCACATTGCCTTTGGTGGTCAGCTGTGCCTGATTCATTGTTGTGTTCAGTTTAGCAGAATGGTCGGGAGCATTCTCTTCATCCTCTTCGGTGTTTCCGCCGCCCGATTCATTGCCCACGGTGATGCTGTATATATATATTCCTCCATCGCTGGTCAGGGTTACGTCGCCATCGGTCTCCACTGTTCCGATGTTGGTGGTCTTGTCCTTCGACTTCGCGAATCCCTCGCTCACGGCAAGGTTGGTTGGTGCAAGACGACGCTCGGACGAAGAACTTGAACTCTGGCAAACCACCTTTACCTGTGTGCCAGCCTTTAGAGCAGGTATTGTTACCACACCGTTGGCACCGTTGAGTGTGAAACTCTTCTTCTTCATGTCGATGCGTATGCGGTCGGTCGAAGCTACCGTTACGAGCAGTCCCTTGGTGAACAGCAGTTCCTTGCCGTTTGCAACTAATGGTTGCTTGGTGTAAGTGCTCTGGTTTTTCCATCTGTTGTTACCAGAGTCGAACAGCCAGTTGTCGGTATCTGCATTCAGGTTGTCCTGGTCGGTTTGACTGACGCTGCTGAAGTCCCATGTCTGTGCTGAAGCCATTGCAGGCATCAGTAGGGTGAGTACTGCTACGAGGCAGAATAAGGAAAGGAATTGTTTCTTCATTGTTGTCATGCTATTTTATTACAACCTTTTTGCCGTCAATGATATACAAGCCTTTTGACAATTTCTCGGTGGAGTTGCCCAGATACTGGCCGCTTATAGAAAACACCCTGCCTTCAGTCTTACAGTCGGTAATTATATTCTCGATGCCCGACGGGTCGCTGTTGTAGGTAAGGTTGATAGACACAGTTGCCATATCAGCCGTCTGTGTGGTGCCGTCCTCGAAAGTGAGAACCACATTGTTGCCGTCGAAGGTAAGCTGCGTGGCATACTTGTCAACCACACTGTCTCCTATGTAAACGGTCTGCCCATTATCGGCATGCACGGCAGTGCTGAGTGATAGGAGGGTGCAGATAGTAATAGTTAGTCTTTTCATTTTTTGGTTTTTTTGGTTTTTCTATATGTTCTAAATAGTCTAGATAGTCTAGATATTCTAGAGTTTCTAGTTTTTTTAGTTCTTATAGTTCTTCTAACCTCTAGTACTCTCCTCTATAAGTTGCAGGAGGCGTTCAACGGCTTCTGTCTCCGGGATGTTCTTTGCTACGCATTCTTTCTTGCGGTAAAGGGAGATTTTGCCTCTGCCGGCACCAACATAACCGTAGTCGGCATCGGCCATCTCGCCCGGACCGTTTACGATGCAGCCCATGATACCTATCTTCAAACCTTTCATGTGGGCTGTGGCAGCCTTTATGCGTGCGATGGTAGAACGGAGGTCGTAGAGGGTTCTTCCGCAGCCAGGACAACTGATATACTCAGTCTTGCTGGTGCGGAGGCGTGATGCCTGCAACACTCCGAAGGCTGTGGCGTCAATGTCGTCGTCAGCCAGTGTGCCGTTGTTCATCAGCCAAATGCCGTCGGTCAGTCCGTCAAACATCAGAGCACCCATGTCGGCAGCCGCTTCCAGTTGGAAATTCTCTTTCTGTTCCTGCGAATGTTCGTACATCTGGCAGAATACAACGGGGTTTTGCAGGCCATGCTGCATCATCTCGTGCACCAAGGCACGCTGTGCGCCCAGGCGGTTGTCGTGGATGCCCATGCAAACTACCACTACCTCGGGGTGCAGTCGGAGACAAGCCTCCACCTCTTCTGTAGGTACTCCAAACTGCAGTACGACGAACTTCATAGGTGCCTGTACCATGCCCACGAACGGAATGGCATTGTATGGGAATATAGGATAGACGCCCTTTTCTCCGTTGTACGAACCGAAGTCAACGATATAGCGCATCTCGGGGTCACGCTCTGCCGGCAGGTTACTGCCCACATATATGTAGTCGGGCGTCATGTCGGCATTGGCAAAACTGAAGTTGCTGTCCAATCGGCTGCCAATGACCACCGGAACGTTGTTGCCACCGATATTCCCTACCGCAACAGTGGTGCGCCGTTCAGGCTTTATCCAGTTGAATCCGTCGGCGGCAGTGGCAGGAATGTACATGTGACCGGCGCGCTTTGTGATGTAGTCAACAAGATGGCGCGCGACAGGAATTTCCGCCTCCGGTTCCTCGCTCAGTGATACGCGAATGGTGTCGCCGATGCCGTCGGCAAGCAGTGCGCCAATGCCCACAGCACTCTTGATGCGTCCGTCCTCGCCCTCGCCAGCCTCGGTAACGCCGAGATGCAGCGGGTAGTCCATCTGCTCTTTCTCCATCTCACTCACCAGCAGGCGCATAGACTGCACCATTACCACCGTATTGCTGGCCTTAATGGAAATGACCACATTGTTGAACGCCTCACGCTTGCAGATGCGCAGAAACTCCATGCAGCTCTCAACGATGCCCTCAGGCGTATCGCCATAGCGTGACATGATGCGGTCGCTGAGCGAACCGTGGTTTACGCCTATGCGCACGGCGGTATTGTTGGCCTTGCAGATGTTGAGGAATGGCACAAACCGCTCGTCAATCTTCTTCAGTTCGGCAGCATATTCCTCGTCTGTATATTCCAGTTGCTTGAACGTGCGCGCAGGGTCAACATAGTTGCCCGGGTTTATGCGCACCTTCTCGCAGTAGAGAGCCGCCACGTCAGCCACATTCGGGTTGAAATGCACGTCGGCAACAAGTGGTGTGTCATATCCGTCGGCCTTCAGTCGGGCTGAGATGTTCTTCATGTTCTCCGCCTCGCGTGTGCCTTGAGTGGTGAACCTCACCAGTTCGCCACCGGCATCAATGATGCGTTTGGCCTGAGCCACGCCGCCCTCGGTATCGTTGGTATCGACGGTAGCCATCGACTGAACCCTGACGGCATTATCGCCGCCAAGTTGTGTGTTGCCAACAGTCACTGTTCCCGACTGACGGCGCTGATAATTGAATAAATCTGTCATTTAGTTTGTCTTGTAGGCGTATTTTATCTCAGCCAAATCCTGATTGGCCTTTTCTATCTTTGCCCTCAGCCCGCACTTGAAGTCATAAAGGCGCTGAGCCACTTCGCTATCAGAGAGAGCTAGCATCTCTGCAGCAAGGATGGCAGCATTCTGTGCACCGTTCACGCCGACAGTGGCAACAGGTATTCCAGGAGGCATCTGTATGATGCTGAGCAAGGCGTCCAGTCCGTCTAGCATTCCCTTGATGGGCACGCCGATTACCGGTAGGGTGGTAGATGCTGCTATCACGCCCGGCAGTGCTGCTGCCATACCTGCACCTGCTATAATCACCTTGATGCCATGGTCTTTTGCTTCGCGGGCAAACTCCTCCACTGCGTCGGGTGTGCGGTGGGCAGAGAGGGCATTAACCTCGAAAGGTATCTGCATATCGTCAAGAAACTTACATGCTTTTTCCATTACGGGCATATCGCTTGTGCTGCCCATTATGATACTAACTATTGGTTGCATAATTGATTAAAACTTTTATAATGTGGTCTAAATATAAATCATTAAAATTACTGCCAGCAATGTGCCGATGAGATAACCTCCCACAACCTCCGACAACTTATGCTGACGGAGAATAAGGCGACTGGAACCGAGGATGCCCGAGAAGAACAGCATCATGCAATACCACGGCAGCGGGTTGAAGTTGAGTATGAAGGCAAATACGAGCATTGCTCCGCTAACGCCGCCTATGGCAGCCATGTGGGTGCTCACCTTCCACCAGATGTTCAGCAGGGCGCAGACAATCTGTATTATCAAAGCCGTAATAAGAATCTTGCCCATGAAGTGGGGCATGTGCAGGTTCTTCATCACATAGATGCAACAGAGATACGATGCTATGGAGATGAAGTAGGGCACCATTCGCTTTTCCTTGTGGCCTATCTCCGCTCTTGTCCATCCTTGAAAGTAGCGATAGATGCGTATGAGCAGAGTGGGCACGAGTGCTGTGAAGAAGAGTACCATGCCCAGCACGCTTGCCTTATAGACAAGCGGAAGGATGTTGAGATAACTGAACACGAACAATGCCAGCAATCCCATGACAGGCAGATAGAAAGGAGTGAAGATAATGCTTATCACTCTTGCTATGCGTATGATTACTCTTATCATTGTCTTCTCAGTCTTGCTATAGGAATGTTCAGTTGCTCGCGGTATTTTGCCACTGTGCGTCGTGCTATCGGATAGCCAATCTTGTTGAGTTCTTCCTTCAGTGCCTCGTCGCTCAACGGGTGCTTCTTGTCCTCTTCCTCAACGATGTCGCGCAGTGCCGCCTTAATCTGTCGGGTTGACAGTTCTTCGCCGTCTTCAGTGATATAGGCGTCGTTGAAGAAGAAGCGCAGCGGAAACATTCCCCATCGCGTCTGTGCATACTTGCTGTTGCTTACGCGTGAAATGGTACTGATGTCCAGTCCTGTCTTGTCGGCTATATCCTTGAGAATCATCGGGCGCAGCATGCTTTCGTCGCCGTCGGTGAAGAAGTGGTATTGCCAGTTGATGATGGCCTGCATAGTCGTTGTCAGTGTGCGGCGTCTCACCTTTATCGCCTCTATGAAACTCTGTGCGGCAGCAATTTTGTTCTTGGTATAAAGCAGCACCTCTTTTCTCTCGCTGCTCATGTTGGCCTTGTTGTTCTGATATTCGTTAAGAATATCGGCAAACGACTGCGATATGGTAAGTTCCGGAATATTGTCGTTGTTCAGATGGAACACCACGCGACCGTCGTCAAGAGTCTCTACGATAAAGTCGGGCGTTATCTGCTGGTTGCTGGTTCCGATGCTTTCGCTCATCGACGAACCTGGTTTCGGGTTCAGCTTGCGCAGTTCGGCAAGCAATGCCTTTGCCTGCAGTTCCGTTAAGTTAAGCGAGTTCTTTATCTTGTTCCAGTGGTTTTTGGTAAACTCGTCAAAGTACTTGGCAACCACCTTTCTCATCAGCGTCTTTACGTTTGAGTCTTCGCGTCGCTCAATCTGCAGCAGCAGACATTCCTGAAGTGAGCGTGCGGCGATGCCGGGTGGGTCGAAGTCCTGCATTATCATAAGCACTTTCTCTATCTCTTTGGTGCTCACGTCAATATTGTTGTAGATGGCCAGTTCGTCAGACACGGCGTCAAGCGACTTCCTCAGCAGTCCGTCGTCGTCGAGCGAACCGATGAGGTATTCCATTATCTTCTGCTCCTGTTCGCTGATGGTTACCAGTCCCATCTGTTCTTTCAGTTTGTCGTAGAAAGAAACAGTGTTGCCATAGACAACATCCTCGCGTTCCTCGCTGTTGCTATATCCGCCTTGATAAACGGGCAGTTCCTCGTCGTCTCGCCCTATGATGTTGCTTAGAGCCTCGTCGAGTGCCGACTGCTGGCTTTCCTGCTCGTTGCTTTCTTCGAAGTTGTCGTCGCTGCTGCCACCGTCAAACGAGTCGTTGTCGTCGCTGTCGCTGTTGTTGCTGCTTGACTCCAGTGCCGGGTTGTCGTACATCTCTGTGTTTATCCTGTCAACAAGTTGCATCAGTGGCAACTCAATAAGAGATGCCTGTATCAACTGTTGCTGAGAAATCGTTGCTGTCTGCTTCAGCGACTGTTGTTGACTCTGTTCCTGTGTTTGCTCTTGTGCCATGTGTTAAGAGATGAAATACTCTGTCAGTTCCTTGGCATATGATGCCAGTTCCTCTGTATCCCAGTTGCCGTACTTGTTCCAAATCTGTTGGCAAGGCAGCATCAGATGACTGAATATCACGTCGTTGCGGTTGAGGTATGGGTCGCAGCGTTGGAATATCTCCATCACCTCTACCACCTGTTCTGGTTTGTGCTTAATAAGTCGTGCCAGTTCGATAACTTCTGGTGTCTCTGCCACCATGGTTATGGTGGTGAGTCTGAAATAGAGGTCAAGTATTATTATGAGCATGACGGGTGTCAATGTCTCGTCTTCGGTTATAGGTCGGAAATCCTTTTCAAACGTCTCGTTCACCTCAACACCGTTGAAGAACTCGCTGGCGTTGTTGAAACCTTTCATCTCGCGCATCAGTTTTGCGGCGCGTGTGAGACGTTGCGGTTTGTCACTGTATTTCTCCCAAATCCTCTCTATCAGCGGTGTCTCGAGGTTAGCCACGGAACACATCTTCCCAAACAGTACGGAAGGATGGATATGCAGTTCCATGCTGAGGTCAACCATGCTCCTGCTGTACATCGGTTTGATGCCAACGGGTTTCTTCAGGTATTGCTGCAATATAAGCAGCCAGTAATCGTCCGACCAGTTTCTCATAAGCTTATTTTTTAATGAAGAGTGAAGAATGAAGAATTTGCTGCCGCTGTGGTCAAGGAGCACATTGTATATTAATCTCTCATTCCTTAACCCTCATCCAATATTCTCATCCCTGCACAGCACTGAATGCCAGTGCATATACGCGCATCTGCTTGATCATTGCCAGCAGACCGTTGCTGCGTGTGGGACTAAGGTGCTCTTTCAGTCCTATCTCATCTATAAAGTAGAGATTTGCCTCGAGTATCTCCTTTGGACTATGACCGCTAAGTGCTCTTATTAGCAGTGCGATGATGCCTTTTACTATAAGAGCGTCGCTCTCGGCAGTAAAGTTTATCACTCCGTCCTCATAGTCGGCCTGCAGCCATACACGACTCTGGCAGCCGTCAATGAGGTTCTGTTCTGTTTTATACTTGTTGTCGAGCGGTGCTTGCTCGTTACCCAGGTCAATGAGCATCTGGTATTTGTCCATCCAGTCGTCAAAACCTGCAAACTCTTCTATTATCTCGTCTTGTATTTCGTTGATTGTCATTGCTTTTCCAGTTTAAAAAGTTTGTCGCTAGGTCTTACTTTCTCTGGCACAGGTATGGAAACGCGCCATCCCTGTTTTGCTGTTTCCACAGGTTTCAGGTCATAGCGTATCTCTTCGGCATCGAGATACATCACTCCTGTTGTAGGTCCGGTGATGAGCAGCTTGTCGCCAACGCTTATCTCGCTTGCCTCGATGGCAAACTCCGCCACGCCCAGCTTGGAGAAATATTTGATTCCCTTTCCCACATATACCTTCTTCTCCGTGGCGTTAGAACCATAGTTGCGGTTCCATTCGCCCATTGTCTGTCCCTGGTAGTAACCATCCCAGAAACCGCGGTTGAACACCGTTGCCAGACGCTCGTCCCATTCGTCCTTCTTCTCCTCGGTGAAAGTGCCGTCTATGACGCTCTGTATAGCCTCTTTGTATGCCTTCACCACGGTATAGACATATTCTGGTCCGCGTGCTCTGCCTTCAATCTTCATCACTCTTACGCCACTCTTCATCATGCGGTCGATAAACCTTATGGTCTTGAGGTCTTTAGGACTCATGATATACTTGTTGTCGATAGTCAGTTGATGACCAGTCTCATTGTCGGTGGCGGTATATGAGCGGCGGCATATCTGCACGCATCCGCCGCGGTTGGCAGAGCGGTTGGCCTCGTGAAGACTCATATAGCACTTGCCGCTGATGGCCATGCATAGTGCACCATGGCAGAACATCTCTATGCGTATCTGCTCTCCGCTCGGACCGCAGATGTTCTGCTCTACTATCTGGCGGTAAATCTCTGCCACCTGATCCATGTTCAGCTCGCGTGCCAGTACCACCACATCTGCAAACTGGGCATAGAACTTCAGTGCCTCAATGTTGGAAATATTCAACTGGGTTGAGAGGTGAACTTCCTGTCCCACTTTCTGGCAATAAGTCATTACGGCCACGTCGCTGGCGATGATTGCTGAAATGCCGGCCTCTTTGGCTGCATCAACAATCTCGTGCATGGTCTCAATGTCCTCGCCGTAGATAATGGTATTGACGGTGAGGTAGGTCTTTATGCCTTTCTCATTACAAGTCTCCGCAATATCGCGCAGATCATCGATGGTAAACGGATTGGCCGAATGTGAACGCATATTCAGCTGCCCGATACCGAAATACACAGAATCAGCCCCCGCCTGAATAGCCGCAGCAAGCGATTCGCGCGACCCGACAGGTGCCATTATTTCAAAATCTTGAATCTTCATCTATTATTGATATATCGAACGCAAAGTTATTAATTTACTTTGTAAATACCAAATAAAATAAGTGAAAGAATGGAGTCCTCTCCTTTCTTTCACTTATTCCTTTATCCCAAGTCATGGTGATGACCGATTTGGGTTATCTTATGAAGAACTTTCTCGTAACCTGAGTCTTTTCTGTCTTTATATTAATAATGTATGTGCCGCTATGCAGCTGGAACTGGTGTCTTCTCCCGGTATCAGAAGCATTGTATATCCTGCGTCCGCCGATATCATTGACCTCTATTGAAGTGATGTCGGCCGACATGGAAACCACGCTCACCGTATTGCCCTTTACATAAATCATCGGAGCTGAGTCGAAACCGCTGCCGCTGATGTCGGAGGTTACGAGATAGTATCTGCCTGAAGTCTTTCCCTTGATGGCCATTGAAGAACCAGACGAGATGACTGGAGTGGCGAAGTCTTCAACGATATCATATACAAATAGGTCTTTGCCCAACATCTCCACGCCGTTGAATGTCAGTGTCACCATGCTCTCGTCGTTGCTCTCGATGCCTAAAGGTATGCCGTTCAGATTGCAGCACTGGTTAACGGCCGTTGCCATGTCGCCAGCCATAGTATATATTATAGGTGCATCCTTGAGATTTGAGTCGAACAGCGCCTCCGCATCTTCGTCTCTTCTGAATCCGTCGGAAGCTTTTTCGTTGCATGTAATGATAGCGTTGCTTGTCATGCCGTCTCTTGTGGCAGTGATTTGCAGTGCCGGAGAAGCGCTGTCTCCGTTCATGCCTCGTGTCAGTAGGGTAGTGCCGCTTGCTGCTACTGCCATGTTCTTAGTGAATTTAACATCGAGCTGACCGCCGGTATCGTCTGTTTTCCTTACGAAGAATGCCTGCAACGGAGCAATGTCGCCAGCATTTGTTCCGTCGCTTGTCAGCCAGTGCTGTCCCTCGCTCTTCACGCCGCTGATGTAGCTGTCCTTGGTCAGAATCCAATATGTTCTGTCGAGCGATGGGTTGTTGTTGAAGAACTCATCGAGATTCAGTGCGCTCATAAACGGATTGCCCACAAGGAAATACTCATTGTCGCTGCTGTTGTTGGTCAGTCTCACCGTCATGTTGTCGCTTGTCTTCATATCGTCGGTAAACAGCTTGCCCGCTCCCTCGCGCAACATCTTTCCGTTCACCTCCGTCGTCGTGAGGTCAACTGTCTGCGAACCGCTGGTTGCATCGTCATACATATAATATGAATATGTCTTGTCGTTCTTAGGCAGTCGCAGCAGCACGTCGTTGCCGCTTCCCTTGCTGTAGCCGTCGATGCGTGATACGTCAACCTTAACCGAGAATCCGTTAATGCCAAACGGTACCTTCACGTCGTTGTACTCGCGGCTCCAGTTGAAGGCACGTGCCACATTCACCGTTGCAGTATTTGCTTCGAGAGCAGGTGGCAGTTTGCTTGTCATCTGGTCGCGTTCCAATCGGTATGTCGTAGCTTCTGCCTTGTCCCATGACTGCTGATATACGGCAGGTTCCAGTCGTGAATAATCGCCGTTGTCGTAGAATATGTCGGTAAAGTAAGGTGTCTGTTGCTTTGCCGTGTTGCGTGGCAGATACATATCGCCCGAAACCACACCCTTGAGCGGTGATGCCAGTGTGTACCATCTTTCCGATTCAAGTTCGTATTCCACCCATGCCTTGTTATATTCGAGATACTGCGTGTTGAGCATCTGACTGCGTGGAGCGAAGTTTATCTCGTCGCAAGTGTTGTTGCGGAACTGGGAACAATAAAGGTCGATGTCTCTTGGAACCCACGACGTCACAGAAGGTTTGCTGTTGTCGGCCTCAAGATAGTATTCAATATCGTTTGTCTGTGTTGTGCGTCCGTTAAAGTCAACCACGCCGTCGGTTATGACTACATTATTAAGCACTGGATATGAGTACTGACTGCCATCAGAAGCCGGCATAAGCACCTTTGTGAAATTCATCGGTACCATTCCTGCACTTGTAGTGTTCTGTTCGTTAGTTGCACGTCCGGATGCTGCATACTTTTCACCGTCTTTGTCCAGTTCGTTATTGTCGGCCCTTCGCCAGTTCTTGTTGTTTGCCCAGTCGTTGTTGTCTGCACCTCCGGTCCATACCTGGTACTCTGGCACGACATACATAGGAATGATAAGGTCGCCATGACAGGTGTTCATGGCATTATTGTCGTCAATCTCTACAAACGAGGTCTTCAGCGTATATCTGTAACCCTCCTTAGGTTTGAACTCCGGATTAAGTGTCAGTTGAACATAACTCTCAAACGCCTTGCTCTCGTCCTTGGCAGCCTTGAACTTATGAATCTTGCCAACAAACCTCATTTCCTTTATGCCATTAACCTCTTCGTATGAAATCATATCGGGGTCGTTTGTCTCCGACAGATAAACGGCTGCAATGTCGAGCGTTGTTCCGTCTGTCCATATCTTCTTTTCAAACGTGATATATTTTCCTTCAGAAGCTTTTAGGTCTCTAAGCGGTATGTACATGGCAGCGTCTTCGGCTTTCCACTGGTTGTTGGCATCGTCTGTAATCAGTTCTATCTGCTTCATGCCGATGCGCAATGGTTGCTCTACTATATATGAAGGATATTCAGTACCTTCAAATCCGCCAGATACAGTAGGTCCCTGTCCCGTAACCTTTATGGTGAGGTTCATCGGTTCGTTGCAGAACTCCATTCCCAAGAGTGTCTTCAACTGACTTTCAATAGGAACCACGATTACCGTCATCTCGCTTTTGGTACCGCCATCTACTCTTGCATTGAGTGATGCCTGATATAGGTGAAGGCGTGCAGGTTTGTTACCCTGTGGTGTAACAAGTTCTTCCAGATATGTGCGGCAAGCCTCGGTAAATGCACCTTTGGCAGGTTCGCCGTCATATATGGTTGCTTCCGGATATTCCTCTCTGAACAGATAGAGCACGTCTTTCGGACTGTCCGGTTTGCCGTTCTGCTGGGTGGTGAACGATTCGGCATCGCCTATCCACCAGTCGTAGAATAGGTCTTCCTGCTTTATCAGTTCATTGTTCTCGCCAATACCCTGCATCTCAACCTTCATCGTCGCCACCTGACCGGCACAATAAACGTTGCCGCCCTCATAGTTCAATATACCGTCGAAGCGCACCTCCGTTCCTGACTTCAGCTTGAACTCTGCCATAGAAGAACACATGGCACTCTCCAACACAAAGAAGTCCTTCGGATTGTCTTTAGTCGCCTCGCCGTTATAACCCTTGTATGCACGGAACACGATGTAATAATCCTTTTCGCCTTCAAGACCGCTCGACTTATATACCGTAATCTTTGATGCCTTTGCCGTTTCGTTTCCTGTTGCCGCCTTGATTCCTATCAGTTTTACTTGTCCGTATTTTGTCTTCAGAGCGTTGAGGTCAACAACCCATGGTTCTGCATCTGACGCTCTCTTCACTATGTCAGGCTCTGTTGTTGAACTGACGGTAATCTGACTGCCGTCGCACTTAATGAAGAAGCAGCGCATGGGATTTCCTTCTGTCTGATATATTCTCAGTTCATCATAGCCGGCAAGGTCGGTGTATCTTACAGGATCACCTTGCTGACTGCCATAAAGCACGTCAGACGATACATCCATGTTCCAATCAGGCTTTGCCGTTACCCATTCTTTCTCAAGAGTAATCTTTGTTATCGTACCGGCCGGACTGCTCCCGCCTGTCTTGATGGCATTCAGATGAGCATATTCGTAAGAAGACAGATGAACCTCAGCCGTTCCATATTGACTGATAACAGGATTAATCTCTGTCAGAGCGCCCTCGTGTGCAACACGATTAAGAAGAACGCGCAACTGCATTCCCGGCGTACCATGGATAACCATCTTGGTATATGCGCTAAGGTCGGCATAGTGGAGGTAGTCAACAGTTGACCAACCGTAAATCATTGCATTATTACCAACTGCAGTTCCTATATTATTGTCGAGGACAACTGTTTCCGTCTTGATAGTAGAACCCGCACCCACGCCATTCCACTCATGGAACATATCTGATGTTAGTTCTACATCAGCACTTGATTTGTAATAATATGCCATCTCTTTCAGTGACACCTCGCCCGATGCTAGCAGTCCTTGTGATGGAGGATTGAGATATATGCGTCGCTCTGCTATCGTCGTTCCATCTTGCGAATAGATAATCTCGCCCTTAGCAGTGTTGATGTAATTGAGCCACCCATTGTTCAAGTAACTCTCCGCACCGCCATTGTTTGCAGGGAAGTAGTTGCTGAAGTCAAACTTATAATATCCGCCTCCGTCGTTACCGCCTTTTCTCACCAATGCAGCCTCAAAAGCCGCGTTAGCTCCCTCGCCGTTTTTAATCTTACTGTCGTAAACATCCTTATCCAAGAAGCAGTACCATGCCTGCGGTATTTGCCACAGTCCGCTGCTTGTTCTCTCGTAAGAGGCTCTTGCATCTGTTTCATTAGTTGTTACTTCTGTTTTGTCAACGGCATCAAGCAATTGTTCAAAGGTAGTGTATATCTCTAAACTGCTCAGCTGTCCTGCATTACAAACGGGAACGTTCTGCATGATGTCGGGCACTGCTTTCTGTATGTAAAGGCGCACGTCGTCCACCATCATGTCACCACCGGTTGTCTTGGAACAGTAATTGTCTATCTTCAGAGCATACGAGCTATACTTGGCTGCCATTTCCGGTCTTATGACAAACGAGAAGGCAAACTGCTGCCAGATAGACCTTGAGTCTTTGCCCCACAATTCATTATTATATGTGTCGGCTGTCACCCTTGTTCCATTGTAGTCCATGGCATCGGCGCGGATAGGGCCTGGGCAGAACGACTCTATGGTTTCTTGTGTTCCGTCGCTCTTCTTTCCTACAATAGAGAAGAGAAGATAACCTGGCGCATCACTGGTACTTGTTGAGGCCGCCATTGCCGACACCCAACCAGAGAAGTGGATAGTAGTACCGTCGCACAGTTCCTCATCGATGTTAAGCGTTGCCACCGAACTTGGGAAGTTGGACGCATCGATATACATGAAGTAACCGTTGCCCTTGTACTTGTCTGTCTGGATAACATTTCCCTCCTTCGTATAATGGTCATGATAAAGTTGGTTGATGTCCTTGAACGACCTTACGTCGGTCCAGCTTGGTATTCTCACTGATTTCATAACGGAATACTGTCCCCAGATGGCATTAGGATAGTAAGCAGCAAACGATGTCTGGTCGAAGTTGAGAGGGTAGTGGTTGAACTGGTCGTAGCTCGACACATACCTGTCTTCCTCTACTCCGTTGATAGCAGTAACATCGCCCACAGGCCATGTACTTCTATCAGTCTTTATGCTATTATAATGTCTGTCAAAGTTCATTTGCTCCATCAGTATGGCATGTTCTTCCAGGTAAATGGGTGAGCGGCGCATATCTGCACGTCCCATGATGTCTTTCCATGGTCGTAACTCGGTGTTTGGCACGAAGTCGAGTATGAACTTTGCAATGTTCTTTCCGTTCGACTTCACATATATATATGCAGTGTTCTTGTAGTTATTAACAACACCTCCGGTTGGATAGTTGAATGATATGAATCGGTCGGTATTGCTTTTGAATGAGTCTGTTGCAAGCGTGATACCCGTTCCGCCGTCGTCTATGGTAATCTCGAAATCCTTTGCTACTGGCACTTTCGTTGCATTAGTGAAGTAGTTCTTCAGTTGCAAGTCGAGAGCCACGGCATTGAGGTCGGCCTTGTTCATGTTCTGTCCGTGCCAGATGGTTGGAAACGAGATTGACTTCACCTCCAGGTATTTGTCGCCAGTGCAAGAACTTAGTTTCTCCACCATTTCGCTTGCAGGATGTATGTAGTAAACCAGTCGCTGAGTCAGTGTCGGTTCGGTGAGATTGCCGAACATTCCCATGTCGCCTATGTCGGTAAAGTCGGAGTGGTCAACGCCAATCATTATCGTATCAGTGAAGGTGGTAGGCGTTTTGAAGTTGAACTTAGACACCATCTGGTTGTTCCATCTGTTACCGAACAACCATCCACCGGCAGGGGCTGCTGCCACACCTTCATATACTCTCATTTCTTTCCTTACCGTGGCATTGTTGTTGAACGAGAATGTGCCGTTTGTTGCGGCATTCTCTGTCAGCAGTCCGTCGGTCTGGAAGTTGTAGAAACGCTGGTAGAATTTTGCCGAGCTCTGTTCCTCTGAGGTGTAAGAGTTTGGCATCACAATCTTCAGGTCCTGTCCCGCCATCGCGTAGATAGTCTCTTCATACTGTGGTGTATGTTGTATCCATTTATCGATATATGGATGCTTCACCATGGCATCGTCGCTCATGGTTGTCTTGTTGTTGCTTGCCAGATATGTCTTTTTGTTGAGTGTCAGATTGCCGTCCTGTTCAGCCAGGTCGTAATAGCGTGAGTATTTATGTATCAATCCCTGCTCAATGTCTATCGGTGTGCCATAGTCTGTTGCATCTGGACCTAAATAAGTAAGACGCACGTTGTCCATGTAAAGAGAAGTGTTCTCTGCTTTCATAATGTTGAACGCTCCGAGTATTATTGTCCCGTTCTCAACCTTGAACCTTATTACAGGATGTGTTCCGTTTTCGTTGGCAATCAATGTTGCAGCATCAGCTATGTTGGATATATTGACGTCAGTGCTTGAACTTACCTCATTATAAACAGCCACGTTATAGATATATGTATATCTCTTAACGCTGATACCGCCATTTCCGTCTTTTATGACACGGAAAGTCACCTCGCCGTCATTTGCTAAAGTCATGTCCAGCTGTACCACGTTGTTGGCAGCGCTAAAGGCATCAGTGTCGCTGGTCTTTATTCTTATTATCTGACCTGCTTTCAGGTTGGCTATTCCTATTGAGCGGTAACCACTATTATTTGAATATAATCCTTTCTGCCCCTTGTCAGTATATCGTTGCAGCCATGTTGTTCCTGTCTGCAATCCGAAATTGCTATTTATAGCGATGCTGTTTATCGTAATTGTTCCGATGTCGGTTCCCGCATTATAAACTTTTTCAGATATGACGACATCATAATTTTTTCCTTTTGCTGGGATAATGTCGCCCGTGGTAAAGTCCTGTTGCCATACTAAGGTTGGTTGGGTGGCAGATGAATAATTCTTGCCGTTAATAACAGCAGGCATATCATTTGTATTGCGTGCAATAAATGACATTCCGTTGGTTGAAACATAGTATCTGGCATTAGTGTTTATGCTGCCGTCTGCTGTGATATAATATCCTTGCAGCGTATATTCATATACACCATTAGGTACTCCTGATATTCTTTGGCTTACGTCAAATGTCCTGTCATTTACGTTTGCCACATAGTTGTTTTGTGCTCCTCCAACAGTCTGCACGCCCTTCCAGTTGCTGTTGCGGCTGTCGTCTTTATGGAATGCTGTTCCTCTTAGGAGGAATGTTGCATCAACGGGATTGTCGGCAGTGGCAGTGCCAAACTCACTGTCTATGATGTCCTGCTTGGTTTGCAGCAGCCATTGGTAATTGTTGCCTGGTGTCTGTGCATCACTTAGTTCCAGACCAACTCCTCTTGTGCTTACAGGGGTGCTTACTTCGATGGAGTAGATGTTCAGTCCGCCGTGGGTAGTTATCTTTACATCACCATCAGCGATAACTGTTCCTGTATTGGTTATTTCCGCATTCCCAGGATTTGGAGTAAATCCAGAAGTCACGTTCAGGTTTGTTGCTGTGAGATAGCGGTTGTTGTCTTCTGAATTTGCTGTCTTTGATTTTACGGTGACAACCTGTCCTGCTTTCAAGTTCGGTATAATGATGTCATTGTCTGTGCCGTTTATGCGTAGCAGATTATTCTCATAAATTGCGATATTGTCTTTGTTTGCCTTAAAAAGCAGTCCTTTTGTATCTTTGAACTCTTCGCCATTGAGTGATAGTGAAGAATTGTTTGGTGCTTGCTTGTATGTCCACCGATTGCCATTGTTGTAGGTGTGTTCCCAATTTGTGTTATCCGTTCCGAACTCATCACCTGTTGTGATGGTTTTTCTGAAGTTCCATGCCTGATTTACTTCATAATCAGTTGCATCAGCATTAGAATATCTTAAAAATCTCGTTTCTTTTGCTCCTGTCACTGTGTTGGTCGTGATGTAAGTGATGTAGTGGTGGTTGTCTGCGGCTTTCCTCAATTCAAAATATCCGTTTCCGCTTTCTGCCTTTCCGTCAACCTTCACGCCGCCGTCTCTTGTCATGTAGCCATTGCCGATGCCAGTGTTGACAAGCATCTTGCCAGCACCTACCACTTGGAATGTGAAGTCGGTTTCTCTCACACCCTTGTTATACTTGTCGATGGTTTCATAAACAGAATGCTGATACATCTTGTCGCCAAGCACAGCCGTTAACCCATCGCTTCCACCAGCTGTGAGATACAGTTGCTGGTCTCTGTTCTTTACATATACCGGACCAATCACGGTTCCTATCTCATAATCGTATGTTGTCTGAGTCTCGCCGTTCTTTGGTGCGCCGAGATAAGTAAGTTCGAAGTTGTCAAACACTGTCCAGTCGTTTTCGTTCAATACGTTCTTCTTTACGCCAATCTGCACGGTAGCACCGTCGGCAGGTACAACAAACCTTACCTTGTTGTATTCGCCGCTCTCTATGTAATAACCGTCGCGTATTGCCTTAGCAGCATCCGACAGTGAGTTGGGCACATATTTGCCGTTCGATGATGTTGACAGACCGCTTGCCGAGTTCTTTGCAGTGGCGTCGATGTCGTAAATCGACAACAATGGTGCCATGCCAATCATCTTTCCGTTCTGCATGGCATAGACCATCGGTCGCAAGTGGTCTGTTCCTGCCAATGAACTTGCTGCCGACTCGCTCAGGTTGCCGGCACGGTAGAAACCCTTTACCGTCAGTTCATAGACCCCGGCAGGCAGTCCGCTGATTGTCTGGTAGGTATCGAAGTTCTTGTTGAACTTCTCTATCACGAGGTTCGCCTTATAGTCGCCGTTCTTGAAGTCTTCATAATTTATTGCATATCCGCCATACTCGGCACTGCTGAAGTCAATACCTTTCCAGTTGTCGGCATTGGTTCTCTGGTCATGGCGTCCGAGGTTAGGCGACTGTATGAAGAATGTTGCATCCTTTGGGTTTGCGTCCGATGCGCCAGAGTTCTTCAGTTCCGTTATCAGTTGTTCGCGAGTAAGCAGTTCCCACTGGGCGTAGCTGTTGTTTGCAGCATCGATGTCGCTAACGAAATCCACCAAATTGTTAGCATTGTTTGCTGCCATATAATTCGTTCCGCTGCCAATGGTGTAGTAGCCATTAGCGAGTTGTTTCAGTGTGAAGTCGGTTTTTGCTCCGTCGGCATAGCCGCCAGTATTGATGTAATGGTTCTCGCCGCCGTTAGACACCTTAGTATCGATAGAATACTTGTCTATGTCGTTTCTGGTAAATAGCATTTGCAATCCCCATTTGTCTCTTATCAGTTTTGCCTCATAGTCAAGTCCAGCCCTAACAAACTCTTTTGTAGCAACGTTTCTTATGTAATAATCGGTCTGCTCTACGGCACCGTGATAGACAAGGCGGAAATTATCAAAGATAAATAGGTTGTTGGCATCCGACTTATTTCCTTTAATACCTAGACGTAGAGTACCGTTAGTAACCTTCACTCTCAGCGTCTTCTTGTATTTGTCTGTTCCGTATGTCTGTACTGAAGCCACTCGGCGGCAACTGCAATCAGAAGCATGATTGTTGTTCATGCAGGCATCAAACTCACTGCCAGCCACATCGAATGCCACGCTCATGTTGTTGGCATAGAGCACTGCATTGGTGAAGTTGCGGTAGCAACCCTGTGCCGATACCTCGTATATTCCGTTTGGCAAACCTGTTATTGTCTGATAAACATCGTCGGCTGCTACTTGCGACTTTACGATACCAGCCGCACCGTCAGAACCTGCTGCGTCGTCACGATATACATAGAACCAGTGGCCAGTTGTCGTCCACTTGCCGGCAGGGTCGCCGTTAGAACCGCCGTTCTCATGTCTTGTATCGTCACGGGTAAAGCTTGCACCCTTTACCATGAACGTTGCTTCCTTAGGATTGTCCATGCTTCCGGTGCTGAGGTCGGCAATGCGCTGTGCCTCCGTAACGAATCTCCATTGTGCCTCCTTTGCTGAAGCGTTTGTCCCGCCAATGAATGACGCCATACTGCCATTTCCCTTATACAGATTAACGGCCTCAATCGTTGTTTTTGCTATCGGCGACTCCCAAGCATGTTTAATGGAGTTAAGATGAATGGTGGTATATTTAGTGAGATCAACGGTGCACCATCCGTCGCTGCCAATCTCTACTTGTTCAGTGTCGCCTTCATAAGTACTGTTGTTGTTTCTTCTGTTTAGTCTTATTTGGATATAAGTGCCAGGCGTTCCCTTTATGCGCATGGTCTTATAACCTGTAATGTCGGCATACTTCTCGCAACGAACATCTCCGTCGCCGAATATAATACCGCCAGGTGTAATATTTGTATTGCCGATGTTGTTTGAGAAATTGTCGGCAGTTGTTTTTATCACTGTGGCATCCGCACCCGTTCCCGACCACTGACTGAACGGTATATTGCCAATCGATGTTCCGGCAACGGTAAGCAATCTGCCTAAATCTCCGTCGTTGTTTGGATTAAGATTGTTACAATGTGCATTGGTTGTTGCAATGGTATAGATGCCCGATTCCACTTCCTGAATAATGAAGTTTGTCTTTCCGTGGTCAATATACCCCTCGTCGCAAAGATAACCATCGGTATGTTTGATGCCCGAATAGAGATTATACACACCGTCAGAAACCTTTTCCACGTTAAACTCTATACCGTTGCCGAGCGTTGGTCTTGCTCCCCAACCATCGCCGCCTTGCAGATATTCTCCCGTTGCCACGTTCTGGATATAATACGTTGCCGTTGCACCGGTGTATGGGTTGGATACATTCTTCGTGCCATAGTATGTCAAACGGAAGTCATCAAAAATGGTCCAGTCGTCAGTAACGGCAACACTTTTCTTTATTCCAATGCGCAGTGTTCCGTCTGTCACCTCTACCCACAGCTTGTTGTCATGATAGTGACCTGCATTGAAATAGGTAAGTGTTCCCTTGACGCTAAAAGGAACATAGTATTTGTTGCCATCCAGTGTTATTTCCTTATCGTCATCATACAGTTTGCTTCCCTGCTTGTAAGTGTTGATGTGCATCAGCGGTTTGCTTGTCTCGCCGCCATCATCCGTTCCGTTCACGTCGGCATAAAGCAGAGCATTCCTGTCAGTCGAGGTGTTGTTTGATGGCCCCGGTCGGTAGAATCCCTTCACACTGAGCGAGTAGATGCCGTTGGGCAAACCTGTAAGCTCCTGATAAATGTCAAAGGTCTTGTTAAACATCTCTGCGCAATACTTTGCTCCGTCTGCACCGCTGTCGAATCCGGCAATGGTAGGACTACTGCCTTCCCATTCGCCGTTTCTGATATTATCGTTTCTGTTGAACCCATGACCGCTAATAAAGAAAGTAGCATCCTTGGGATTGTTATAGGAGGCATTGCCCAATTCATTCTTCAGGTCATTCAGAGTGAGAAATTCCCATTGGGCATAGCGTGAACCGCCGTTATCACCCTTAAAGTCGATAACCGTTTTGTTATCATAAGCAGTAAAATAATCAGTTTCTCCGTTCTTTGATATTCTGTAGTAGTTGCCGCCGGCATTGTCTATTTTGAATTCCGTCTTTGCATTGTCAACAAATGCATTCTTGTCGCCATCGACATAAAGGTATGATTTTGATTCTACATCTGTGGCAGTTTCTTTAAGATATCTGGAGTATATGGTATATTTGTCACCTGCCTTTTTTACCACAACGTCTAATCCTGTTTCAGACAGTGTTGCTTGCGTTCCCCATCTATTGCCGGCAGAGAAGAACAATCCTGTCTGTCTGTTGCGTAGATAATAAGTGCCATCTGTTATTTGGGCAAGCACGGTGCTTGTCATAAACAGCAGTATCGCCAATATGTAGAGTATCTTTTTTTGCATGCCTTCGTTCCTTATTTCCTTATTGTCCACAACCTGTATGTGAGCGTTTGCTGTGCGCTGCCACCCTTGTTCACTCTTACCCTGAACTCGTGGTATGCCTCGCCCGTTGTATTGTTTAATGCACCCTCAAAGCGGTGGTCAGTACCGTTCCATTGTGGTGTTGTCTGGTAAATGCCTTTTGGATTATCAGTTGTCCAACTGCCGTCCACGTAACTCCATGTGTTTTCGGTAGAACCATATTGCAGTTGCTCGCCATTGCTGTATCGTGTCACTACAGGAATGTATGCGAACTCGCCGCCTGCATGGAAGGTGCAGGTAAACACGCCGTCCTCTTCCTTTACCGAAGCTGGATAGACACCTATCGGCGGATAGTCAACGGGTATTACGTCGAGCTTGTAGTCGTCGAGTGTCAGCGGTATGGTTCGTGAGTCGTTTCTGCAGATATATTCCCAGTTGCTGTTGTCGTTGCTTATCAGTGCAAATCGCAGTTCCTCTTCGCTGCCCCCTCTGTCGATGGTCAGCGTGAGCTGGAACAGTCCGTATCTTGACGTTGCCTTTATCGTGCTCTCGTTGACATACACCATGGCCGTTTGTTTTGCTCCTGCCGCAACGGTTATGGCATCGCTGCCGTCGCCTTTCAGAATGTTCACTACGGTGTCGGCTGCAGCATCAGGCAGATTGGGCATTAGAGTAGGTGCGCCTTGTCCGCCGTTGGCAATGGTTTCCGTTATAGAAACGCTTGGCAGCAGTCGGGTGCTGCTGTTGTTCTGTGTTATGTCGCTTATGGTGATGTTCTTCACCGTCATTGACTCAGTGGTGATGTTGTGTATTTCAAATTTCATCTTGGCGATGGTGCGGCAGAGGTAGAGCACTATCGTCTGCTTCTCTCCGCTCACCGTTGCTTCCTGCCAGTTGCTCATCGGTATTCCCCTTTTGCCGTCCCAGTTGTTGCCGTGCGGCTTTATCGTTGCCGCACTCATCATGTCGTGGGTCAGCTGTGTGCCGGCCGCAATCTCCGTGCCCACACTGGCGTTCAGTTCGACCAGAGATATGTTGGCAAACGAGTAGAATCTCTTTGTTCCTGGTGCCAGTTCCTCCTTGGTGTAGTCCTGTTCCAGATTGGCAAGCTCGTCAGATGCAATCACCTTCTCCACCTTGTTGTCGCTGCTGTTCACCACCACTATCAACCAGTTTCTCATCAGTTCCTTTGCTTCTGAGTTCTCCAGTGTTCCGTCCCATGCTCGTGTGCCGCCGTTCAGTGTGCATATCATCATGGTCACGTCCGTCGTTGCGCCTTCGCCGTTCAGTGTGGTGTCGTGTTGGTCGCTGCTGCATGCCATCGTTAGCATCAACATCAACAGTGCCAATATATTTCTTGCCAGTCTTAGAATCATTGTCTCAGTTTCTTGTCGGTTGTTACATAACAATTCCCGGATGCCTGTATCCGAACCATTTTATCACCCTCACCTCCGTTGTCAGTCCGTCGGCGCCAACGATGCCGGTGATGATATACTCGTGAATTTCGTTTCTTATCACGTCCCATTCAGCGGCGGTCGGGTTTGTTGCTTTGCTGTAGTCGCCGAAGTGGAGCACAGGCAGTTTCCCGTCAAACTTTACCGTCTTTCCGTTCTTGTCCAGGATGGTCAGTTCCATGTATGTCTGCTGTTGCACACCCGATTCATTGTAGCCGTTGATAAAGTCTGTCACATGATTGTGCTCCGGCATATAGATAACCCAAAAACGCTGTCCGTTCTCTGTCGTCTCGCTAAAAGGCAGTCCGCCACACATTCCGCCGTCGTAGAAAGAAGCACATTTTATCGGAGTGTCCGTAGCATTGTTCCATGTGGTGTTATACACTTTGTTGCCGTTGTCCCATGTTGTAGAGTAAGCCTGCACGATATCGTTCACCGACTGTGCCGCCAATGTCCCTCCCGTGTTGGCTTCTTTCAGGGTCACGCCCGTCAGTGTATAGCCCGTCAGTGCATCCGCCAGTCTTATTCTCACCTTTGCCATTGCCCTTAGCACCTTTATCTCCACGTTTGTCAGTTCGCCCACCGCCAGTCTTGTGGTGCATATTCCCCACATCGGTATGCGTGCCGTCTGGTTAAGGTCGGCGTTGCCTGCCATCAGACTTTCGGTAAAGTCGTTGTCGTAGCCGTTGTATCTCAAACTGCTTATCAGGTCAGGCAACGACCATTTGTTGTAGTCGGCATTGCCCTTCAGTTTTCCTCTCTGGTTGCACAGCACCACAAGGTGGAACATTTTGCCTGCCTTGATGTCAGCCTTGCTTATGTTCAGCGAACCGTTTATGTAGCAGCGATACTCTTCTGTAGAAGCCGAACCGCCCTCGTAGTCGCTCTTCAGCCACAGAACGTTCATCTGCTCTACAAACTGCTCGTTCTGGTCATACACCAGCAGGTCAATGTCGTTGGGAGCGATATAGTCTTCATAAGGCAGTCCGCCCTCAATGCCAATGTCTGGATTGTCGTCGGGAGCTATTGACGTTGCTCTTGTCGTTCCTCCACCGCCGCCAATAGAGAGGGTGATGTTGACATTCACTTCAGCCTTGTCAACATCATCGATAGAATTGTTCTCGTTGTCGCATGATATGATTGCGACAGCGAGCAATATTGATATAATAAAACGCCAGTGCTTCATTTTCACTGTACCTTCTCTTTTCCTGTTTTTATTTGGTTATTAGTTAGCTCATGCTAACATAGTGTTACAAAGGTACAATAAATATCTCTTTTGGGCAAATTAATAATTATATTATTAAATATATCCTATGTTTTGATACAAAAAATAAAGTTTTGTAAACGAATTAAGAGAATTTTAGTTCACAGCAAAGTAATAATAATAGATTTCTCCAGAGTTTTTTCTTATTCTGTATTTCCCGGTTTTAGACAGCGGCACACTGTAGTTGCGGACGTTGTTCTTGTAGGATACCACAAACTCATGCACTTTTTCTCCCTCAGTGCCATCATCGTTTACCTTGAACACGCCAATTTTGTTGCTATCATACCTTCCGCGCGCCACAATGTTTATCGTCTGGTTCTTCCCTGTTGTTTCAAAGTCGAAATAAGTGTCGCCGCTCTTGTTGTGCAGGAAATACTTGTACTCTGTGCCATTAACGGTGATGTCTTCGTATTTGTTGTCTCCAGCATTATTGAAGCTGTTGCCGTTGGCTGATAAACTCGTTGCTGTAAAAGAACCGCCGTTGCTTACTGATAATTGTGATTCAGAGAAGGTTGCCCACTGCTTCACGTTGTCAATTTTAAGCGGAGCATGTATAAGAACATTTACCTTTGTAGGTGTATATCCGTTTGAATAAATCTCAAACGAATAGTAACCGTTGTATCTTGCTTCTCGTATGAATGAAAAAGTAACGGTTCCGTCATACTTCGTATCATCATCTTGTAGGTTTGCCTTAGGAGTGTCTGTTGCCCTGAACTCCGCCGGCCATCTGAATTGTATGTTTTTGATGAGTGAGTTTATCGCGTCTTTGTTTGCATCGTTCACTTCCTTGTTTTCCCAACCGGCTACAAACAGCTGCAATGCGGTTTTTTGTTCTTTTGTCCAGTTTGAAAGACAAGGGAAAACATTATGGTAAACCTCCCCTCTGTCAGCCTCTTCGGTTGAACCGGCAGGATTAAGGAACGCAACAGGACTGGTCCATCCTCCAAAGTTGAACTTATATGGGAAGAATCTTTTCAGTGTTATCTCTTCGCTTTTGCCGTCGTCGTAGGTTATGGTTATGCTGCCTTCAACTGTTGTTCTGTCGCTATTCTTGTTGTAAATATAAAACATTACCGGTTCGTTGGTCCCGCTAATAGAGTTTGCGAAATCCTTTCCTGTGAAATCACTGCGCAACTTCGTCTTGCTTATATGTAGCCATTCGTTGTTGTTTGTCACGCTCCAAGACGAAGAACTATAGGTGTCGCCCTTATAATCCACCAGTCTTATATATTCGCTTGTAATCTCTACCACAGGAGCATATCCGTTAGTGGCATTTGTGCTGAAGTCGTTCAGCTGCGTCTTCCACATACTCTCCGAAGCATTGTTCAACCCGTAGCCCTTCAGTGTCAGATATACGTTGTAGTGGCGGTTGCGCGTCACGTTATAGTTCTTGTATTCTATCTTCCCATTGCTGCCATACGAGTCTTCGCCCAGTGCATAGCGATAGGTTATCTCTTTGGTTCTGGTGTCGCCGTTTACCGATTTTACGATGTGGTCAGCCACCACCTCAATATACGTTGCGAAAGGCATAGCCTTGCCTTCGCCAGCCGTTTTGTCCTCAAGATTGCCTGATATGCTTGCCACTCCCTGTCTGTTTTCTGGCAAGTAGAAATAACGCTTCAGCGTGTGTATGTTGTCGGTATTCATGTAGTTACCGTCATTTCTTATGAATCTGCTCACTGTGCGCTCCTCGCCGCCAGAACTGTTTGGCTCAAACTTTATCGTTGAAACAACATCGGTATAAGTGTCGTTGCTCTCGGCTTTCGACTCGCTCCACAACTTTGATGTCTTAGGTATGTTATGCAGAGTAACCTTTTTGACATTCAGCGATACAGTGGGGTCGAGGTTCCATGTGTCGAAGTGCAGAGAGACAAGCGCACAGGCTCTGTACAACTTTGCCGTCAGGTTTGCTTGCAGCAGTCCTTCCTCAATCACAATATCCTTTGCCTTGTGCTCGGTAGGCACCACGTTGTAGAGTCCTTCTAAACGCACTTCATCGTCTATCGAGTTGTTTATGTTGGTGGCGTTCATTTCTTCCGGGCTGTCATCCATCTTCTGGAAAAAGCCGAACATCTGCCTGTTCTTGTTCAAGTCGTTTTGGTCGTTGTCCCATGTCAGCTGCACATCCCACAGCACCGATTCCGCCGTACCGGCGGCCGGCACCAGATTGTCGTCGATATTTGCAACCACATAACCGTGATAAGTTCCTGCATCCAGTGCTATGCCGTCTTCTATCTGTTGCTCCGTCGCATCAATAGTATGTTTCTCCCTGTTTGTCAGAGTATAGTTGCCATTGCCGTCGTTTTTGTAGAACAACAGCCAGTAGTTCACGATGGTGCTCATCTCTTTCGGGTTGTCCTTATAAGAGCGCGTCATCGTGGTCATGTCGTTGTTCACAATAAACAGCTTCACGGCAGTCTTCCCGTCAGAACTGCTGTTTCCCACTGCTTCATGTTCGCTGCATGCTGTCAGCATCAAGCAAAGCATTGTCAATACTATCGATATGTATCTGCTCATCTCTTTTAAACTTTTTTCCCATTCATCCCTCCCTCGGAGGGGCAGGGGAGGTTCCTGAGGTTCAAAACTCCGGCCTTGCCGTTATGTTGCCGTATGGTTCAGGGAATAAATACACCGCTTCGTCTTCCGTCACGCCACCCATCTTGTCGATGTTCAGCGTCACCTTGTAATGGTGGTTGCGTTGTATTCGGCAAAGGCGTTCCACCTCGGTTTCGTTCTTTTCCTTAAAGACATTGTAGATGTCTGTAGAACCAATAAGATTCTTTACAGCTGTCTTGGCTTTTTCTTTATCTCCAGCCGTAGAGGCAGCGTTATACAGTTGTATGCATGCATTCCTCAACTTTGTCTTGTTTTCTTCCGAACACGTCTCGTAGGTGTAATACATATAGTTCAGCACATAATTGTAGAACGTATTCGTCCACTGGTCTTCCGTGGTGGGATATTGCGTGTCGCAAATCTCGTCAATCTTCGCGTCAAAGTGGTTTGTTGCCACATGAGCATCACTGTATTTCGGCAGTCGGTAGTTCACCGGCACTTTATAGAAGTATTCCTGTCCGTTGTAAGTACCCTTTATCAGCACATGCGTCTGTCTGTCGAATAATATCGGTTCCTCTTCTGCCATATTGCCTTTCTTTGTCGGGTCATACCAGTAGTTGGGGTAGAAGTAGAAGGCGAAGCTGTTGTTTGCAGGGTCTTTCAGTTTGTCCGGATGACTTGCCAAGTCTTTGAACCCTGTTGTCGTATAGCCGTCAGCGGTGCTGTTCCTTATTTCTGTCTCGGTGCTTTTGTCCGACTCGTTTATATTGAACAGCGTATATCCGTTGGTGTAGTTAAGCACTTTGTAGGCAGTTATCTCTCTGTCGTCATAGAGCGTATAAAGCTTAATGTCGTCAACCGCCCACTTTGAGTCTGCCCTTCCCAACCTGCACAGTACTGCCGATGGTTTGGTACCGTTCTCTTCCATCTGGTTCTGAAGTATTGTATTGCCGTTGGCATCTGTTATCTTGCAAGTGATGTTCTCTCCGTTCGATTCCATCATCAGATGATACCATGAGCTCATCTGCGCATTGTCCATCCAGTATTCGCCGGCACTTCTTGCATCAAGACTTATGCTTGCAGTGTTTCCGTTGAATGTTGCAGTTGCGGCCTTTTGGTCGTAGGCATTCCAGTTGGTTTCGTCGATGAACGTTCCATTTATTGCGATGTCGCAAAATCCCACATCCTTGCCAGGGTCGAGGTTGTAGATATAGAATATAACCTCAACCTCCTCTTCGCTTGCCGCCATTCCGTCAAGGTTGAACGACGATATTGAAATCTCCGTTCCTGCATCAGCAGTGCCCTCCATTCCGTCATTGTCATCTTCTATCTCCCTGACAACGGGCACCAGTTTCAGATTTTTTATGTTTGCTGTATAACCGCCGGTATTGCTGAATTTTATAGACATTACATAGTCTCCTGTTGGCATATTGGCAATCTCTGTGCTACCGCTAATCGTGGCATAAGAACGCCAGCCAGCAGTTTTCGGCAGCACAATCTCTTCTGTATATACGTTGTTGCCGTTGCTGTCTGCAATCTTGAACGTGGCACTTACATTGTCGAGTGCTGTTCCATAATCGAACGAAACCTTATATGCCGTAGCCGTTCCTACAGTCATCGTGAGGTTAGTAACCTCATCATTGCCGTGGTAACTATCCAGATGACCGTTGCTCTTCTCTGTCTCTTCTCCGGCATCTTCCAGATACTTGCCTGTTCCTCCCGACGGGTTCTTGATGTTTATGCTTACATCACTCTTCTTGTCGTTTGGCCGTTCAGGTCGGTAGCCTTCCATTATAAGATTCTCCGAACCGTTTTGCTTTACATAGATGTCGTATATTCCGCCACCGGTACCAAACCTCGCTGTCTTGAAACTCAGTTTCTTTGGCGTGAACTTTACTCCTGCTGCAGGTTTGAACTTAAACGACAGAAACGAAGTCTCCTTGTCAACGCTGATTTTCTTGGCATTTGGCGTTATTCTTGTCAGGGTGGCAGTCTTGTCGCTGTAGCTTACGTTGTTCGTTCCGTTTGTTTTAAGGTTGCTTCCCATGCTGATGCTCGCCGTACCCATAGCCCCTCCTGGATTTACGGTAGGGGCAGCGCCGGTATTTGAGTTGTTGAAAGCCCACGTCACATACCCATTATCTGTGTTTATCGGCCTGTTGTTGTATGCTATGTTGAGCAGTTGGTTGCCGTTGCCGTCAAGAATATCGAGATAAGGCATCTGCCAACTGTCGTTTGACAATGCGTTATAGCCGGCAAAATCCATCTCCATTCGCCATCTTTCCGCCTTGTTGAAGTTCGTGTTGGCGATAGTGTATTTTACTGTCGAACTATTTTGTCCCTGCGTATGATCGATATACAGGAAGTTAGATGTTTCGCCGCCTTTGTTCCTGCTCTTGCGGCTTAGTGTTGTTCTGTCGTTGTGTTCTTTCACCCACCCCTCCATATAGGCTGCATCGTTCTCAAAGTCAATGCTTTGTTCCAGTCGGTTGGCGATTATGCCCTTAAAGAAAAACTCCGCCTTTGCCATCACCCTCTCTAAACTGTTGAAGTTGAAGATGATGTTGTGGTTGGCATCCTCGGTCATCACATCGTTCTTGCTGCCCGTCACCACCTGCGTCATCACGATGCCGTGGTTCAGCATGTCGCCCGGAGGGAACGGGTCTTCGCTTGCCACTCTGAAAAAAGTTGCCTCGTCGCCTGGGTCAAGATTGTCGAGCGTCTCGCCGCCATGGTCGGAAGGGTAGTAGTTGGCTATGAGATACAGCGTAACATACTTGTTCTTCAGATAATCCTTCGGCAGTTGTCCTGTCACGTCCCACTGGTAAGTGCCGCTTCCCGCTATGTTGCTTGCCGTGAGGTGTTTCAGCAGGCGGTGGTAGTTGTCGCCAGCATCGGGGTTTGCCTCGAAAATCATCAGGTCGAGTTTTGTTATCTGGTTGTCGTCGTAAACAACAGCCCTTGTCCCGTCGCTCACTTCCATGCCGAAGTCTGCCACGCTGCACTCTATCAGCACGCGGTCGGCAAGCACTTCCGCCTGCTCCAGCTCGTCAATCTCGCTGCATCCTGCAAGCGTCAGACAAAGCATTGCTATGACCATGTTTATGTATCTGCTCATCTTTTTCTTTTTTTGGGAGCCCCTACTTATAAAGCTCGCCCCACTCGTAGTAACCCTCGCCGTAATGGGCTTTCAGCTGTTTCATGCGCACTCGTGTGTCAGTGCCTGGCCAGCGTCTGCCGCCTTTGTATTTGCCGGGATTACCTTTGCTGTCCTTATATCCAGGCGGGTTTATCACCACCTCGCGCTCATTGATACCGTCGGTGGTCACGGTAATGTATATATCGGTCTCAGGTCCGCCAGTTGCTTCCCATATCCTTCCTTTTTCTGTCAGTGCACGCTCGAACTCATCCGCTGGGTACAGTTCTCCCGTAACGGGGTCGCGGTCGAGTGTCCATGCGTGGTTTGTTGCTATGTCAAACCTAAATTGCTTCTCACTGGCGCGTGCCGTCCACACGCCACCGCTAAGTTTGAAGTCCTCCGTGTTCGACAGGTGTACCTTCCACAGCGCACCCTCGGGTGCTGTCAGTTGGAATGTGAACGAAGCAAAGCTGCTTGCGTTGCGCAGTGCGAAGTGGCCGCCGTTGTTGCTGTCTTCATATCGTGGGTTGAGCATGAAGCAGTAGTTTGCTTCTGAATCTCCGTTTGAAACGTCAAACTTTGCGTTCACGTCCAGATGCCATCCTATCTCCGATTCCTCAACAACCCACGGCACGTTTGCCACGATGCTCATGTTGCCCTCTTCCGTAATCTTCGTTATCTTGTATTCGTGAGCCTCGTTACGTATCAGGTCCCAGGTGTTTGCCGTTACCGTCTGACTGCTCTTGCCTGTATAGTCGGCATAAAAGAGGTCGGAGTTCACGCCCGTCAGTCCTCCTCCGTCGCCGCTTCCGCCATAGTTGTTTGTCCTTATGCGCATGGCCATATACGCATCGTCGGCACCTCCGTTGTTGTCATATTCGGGCACATATATAATATGGCAGTTGGTTCGGTCGCCGCTGTTCTCTGGCAGTTGGTAGTTGCCGTTGCCGTCGAGCGTCTTCTGTATCTTGCAGAACCTCAGGTCGCTTGCCGTCCCCGGTGCTGCCGGAATGTGCGGGTCGCTCATGCCCGTCTGACTTTTGCTGTTGAAGTTCGTGCTTCCGTCAGCCATCAGCGGGTTTGTTCCTGCCATGAAAGCCTTGGTGTTGTATTTCTTCATTGTTATATAGTCAATGAAGAAGTCGTCGTGCAGCGGGTCGCTTTCAGGAATGTCGAGCATCACGGTGGTTTTCGACAGTGCCCTGAGCACAGGTATCGTTATCCCCGTTATCTCTCTGCTTCCCCCTTGCGGTATGAGGTTGCACTGCACTCCGCCAAACATCGGTATTCTTGCCGTGCGCTTCATGTCGTCGCTTTCGTTTGCCTGTTCGAGTAGTTTCTCGGTGAATGTTGGGTCGTAGTTGAATGTGAGGTTGCTTGTAAGATAATCAACCGTTGTGTTTGCCAGACTCAGGTCGTTGATGTTCGATCTCAGCAAGCCCCTCTGGTTGCAGAGCACAATGATTTGGAAGTTCCTTTCCGCCCCCTTGTAGGTCTTTGGAATCTTCATCAGTGCTCCCTCCACGTTATACACACCCTTTGTTGCCGTCGGTGTTATGCGGTGTATGAAAGCTTCCTCCACAAACTTCCCTCCGTTTTCCGCCAGTTCATAAACCAGCAGCGACACGTCGTAAGGATTAATGTAGTTCTCGGCAGGCGTTCCCTGTTCATCGGCAACCACCACACTGCTGCCGTTGTCGGCAGTGGAGCGTGTGGGGTGTGTTATCTGGTTGGTTGACAGCACTATATGAACGGTGCAATAATCTGCATCGCTCACATCTGTCTGTTCGTTGCTTTGGCATGCAACCAATAACAGCAGAAGCAAATGTATTAACACATTAATACACCCTTGCCTCATATATTATAATGTCGTTTCCTTAAATGTCAGCCTTTGCGGCCTAATTACTTACTATATAAAGGGAGTTAATCCTCTTTTTTATGTCAATATGTCATATTAGCGTGGCGTTCCTATCCTTGCAGGTCAGTATCATTCAGCACCACTCTGTAGCTGTTGATGATAATCTCTGCGTTCAGCCATCTTAGGTTGTTGTCAAGGAAGAACGTCATGTTGTACTCGTCCTGTCGGTCGAGAAACTCCTGGTCGCCCCAGTGACTCTTGTAGTTGCTCTTTACAAGCAGCACATAGTCAATCAGAGGAATGCTGAACACCTCTGTTCCTGTCAGTTTGTTCTTTACGGTGAGTCTTGCGTCATGGTCAATCATCATTCTTCCGAACGAGAATTCTGCTCTTACTATGTTTGCCTTGTCGGATGATGCTCTTGTTGTCTTTGTCATATCTACCGAGCCTTGTGCAGTGCTGTAAGGCTTGTAGCTGAGTTCATCGTCCGTCAAGATTTTATTGTCGTAAGCCATAAGTCCGTTCTTGTCGGTAATGTAGAATTCAAACATGTCCGCTCTCATCTCCTCGCCGCCCTGATTTTGCAACACCAGCACTATGTTGTTGGTGTTCTTTATCAGCGGTATCATCACCGTTGGGTTCAGGTTGTCCTCAACGTTGGTCACGGCAGGGTAGAGTGCCATTCCGTGGAAGAGCGGTGTGAGCTTTCCCACTTCGTTTGTTGCCGAGCGTTCCATCTTGCATTTCAGTTCTTCGATGGTTGTCTCGCCGATTGTCGTCTTTGGCAGTGTGAAAGTTGCGTCTTCTGTAAGTCCGCACCATGCCACCAGTTGGTAGTCAGCAGGGTTGAAACCCTCTGTTGCCTTTGTGCTGCCCAGTTCACCTTTTCCCACATGCAGTTTGTAGTCATCGGCAGCCAGCTGGTTGCCTGCATCCGTCTTTATGTGAGCCAGTTTGTCGTCTTTGTCGAAAGCATAAACAGCCACGCTCTTCACTTGCTTATGAAAAGCATCTACCTCCATCACGTTGTAGTCGTAGCAGAAGTCGATGTAATAATTCACGGTACACTCTCCGTAACCGTTGTCAAGCACTTGGTCGCAAGAGCTGAATGTCATTGTTGCCGCCAGTGCGGTGGCGATGGTCATCAGCTGTTTAAATTTCTTTCTTAAAGACATATTTGTTTTTTGATTGAAAGCAGGGGCAGAGCTCTGCCCCTGCTTTTATAGTATTATCTTTCGTTTCGGATAATTGGGGATTTATTGCAGAATCACATTTGACTGCTTAACAATCTTCCACTTCAGAATCTTAATCTGGGCAGCAACGTGAGACTCTGTTTCTTCTGTTCCTGGTCTTTCAGGAATAATGTCATCGCCTGGATTAACAACAGGTGTGCCGAGACCAGTTGTACCACCGATAGAAATTTCGTAGATGTGGTTACGAACAATACCGTGTGTACAGTCAGGTGTACCAAAGTGCTCAACTGTTACGAAGAAATATGTTTTACCTTGATTCCAGTAATATGCTTCGCCTAATGCATCAAGAGCGTCATTTACAGCTGTTTGGATAGCCGGAGAATCGAATGTGATATTTGCATCGTCTTTGAGTTCTGGTGTAGCTTTATAAGCATTAGCTCCTGGTGCTCCTGCTAATTTCATTTCGAGTATGCTGCTCCAGTCTGTTTGATTTCCTGTACCACCATATATGTAAGTCAAATGCTTTCCATTAAGGTGGTTCTCAACAACCTGCAAGAAGTTTGCCTTTGTATAATAGATACCTGCGTGTCTTACGAGGTCAACTGCTTCATCGCCAATCTTCAATGTTGCAGGAAGAACAAGAGTTGTTGCAGTCTTAGCGTCTGCAGAATAACCTTTTTCGTTTGATGGATTGTTTGTTGTGTTCTCGTAAAAATAATTATTTATACCTTCTGCTGTGTATAATGGGAACTCATTTGCTTGACCATCCAGTTCTGTCCAACTATAATAATTATATGCTGTTGGTACAGCTGATACAGCCCAATAAGAACGCTTATTTGTTGCATCATTCCAACCTGTCCATTCCCAATCCTTCTTAGTGCCGAGGTTCTTTATAAGGTATGAGTGGGTGGTATTTGTTCCTACGAAACCATGTCCCTCAATAGTTGGCTTAACAACTCGACCTTCTGTACCATCGATAGTAAGAGTTGTTGTACCAAGGTTAAGTGCAGAATTGTTAGCAAGGCCTTCAGCCAATTTCAGTTCAACCTTTGCAACAATGCGCTCTACGTAGATTATAACTGGGCTTGACAATGCCAGAACCTCTGAAGACTGGATGTTGGCTGGAGTAAGAGGTGTTTCGCAGTTGCCTTGATATGCAGAATTGGTCATTACGAAATCGCCAGCGGCAGTGTTAATTGTTACAGATTCAGCAATATGAGCTTTGAGTTTTGCTAATGTTGCATTAGCTCCGCCTTTTGTTAAGAATTCTGAAGGAACGGCATAGTTCATTACAGCAAGCACTGATTTTGGTTCCTCTGTCAAATCGTTCAAAACGCAGACAGCCTTTGTAATTCTCTCAACTCCTGGAGTCGTTTCAGTAGAAGGGGTCTCCTGCCATTGGTTGAGTTCGTCATCGTTATGTCCTCTGCTTACATGTGAAATGTAGTTATTGGCTTCATCATAGAATATAAGGACAGCTTCGTCGATTTGGTTCTCTGTGTCCGAACCAATCTCAAAATCACCACCAGTAGCACGTGTCTCTGTTGGGTTCACAATGTTGATAGCCACATAATGCGTCTTGCTTGGATCAAATTCCTCACCAGAAGCAACAGCATCATCATCACTTGAGCAGCTTGCCAATGCTAAGCAAGCGAGCGCTCCGAAGAAATAGCTTCTTAATTTCATAATTGTTATAATTTAATTTGTTAATAATATGTTTCTTTTTTCTTATTTCATTCTCTTCTCCATTCCCTCCTTAGCCATAATCGCCTGTTTGCATCCAGCGTTTGCCGCAATCTGTATCAGGCGGTAAGCCTCCTGTTCGTTGCCTTTCAGCCACTGCAGTATGGCGCGGTTGCTGATGGCAGCAGGACTGTTGCCAGCCTTTTCAAGATACTTCTCTGCTGCTTTCAAGTCCTTGGCATTCAGTGCGATGGCCGCCGCATTGAGGTTGGCAGTAGTGTCGTTTGGGTGCATGGTCACGGCTGTCATGAACAGCTTGTTGAACTCCTCGCTTCCCGGTTCGTAGGTCTGTGCCACACGATACATCTCCGCCTGGCTCAGTTGCCATGGACGCACCTTGAATATCTCCTTTGCCTCCTCGGTGGTGAAGTCGCGGATGGTGTAGTAGATGGTATAGTCGGAGTGGCGCAGGGCAGGATATATCTCGCCCAGAATCTTCTCCTTGTAGCACTTCAGCTTCTTCAGTTTCCAGTCGCGTGCATCCTGACTCTTTATGCTCGGGTCGTCGATGATGGCAAGAATCTCGTCCTTCTCAGGCAGATTGCCCTCCACGATGTGGCGGCGCAGGCCTTTCCAGTCTTCCGCTTCAAAGTCAACATCAAAGCGCACGCCCTCTAAGGCATACTCATTGACAATGTACGCACGCATGGTCTCCGCACGTCCGCTTGCCAGTCGCACGTTGTTGTCCCAGTCGCCTTCCGGCGAAGCATAACCCTTGATAGTGGCATAGGTTATCGAAACGTTCTTGTCCTTGCGAATAGGAGCAATCGTTGCCCTGATGGAGTCAAGCTCTGCAGGATTTCGGCGGTAGGTAGGATCCAGTTCGGTGCGGTTTACCCGGTAGTCGAGATATGCGCTTCCGTTAAGACTGTCCGTCTTTACCGGCGGAGCGATAGGCATGAGGAACGCTATGTGCTCGTAGGTGGGGAAAGGGCCGAGGAGCTGGCCGATGTTTATAATCATTGTTTCCTCCTCGGCGTTGCCGCATCCGCACAGCTGTGCGTGCAGCTTTAGATGACATTCCTCCATCCACGGTTCCAGGTCGATGACATTGCGTGAGTCGGTTGTCTGCTCCTCACCGTTCTTCCTCAGCGTGAAAGCGTTGAGGTTCAGCGGCAGCAATCCCTGTCGCTCCTGTATGATGCGGCGCTTTCTGCCGTAGAATATCGACTGGCTCAGTTCCTTGTTGCCGTTGCCCTTGGTGCTGTCGGCGAAAATCATTGGAGTGAGAGTGAGCATTCGGTTGCTCGATACCTTTAGGTCCTCCGTCAGAGTGTAGTTGATGTTTGCATACAGCTTGCCGTCTGGGTTGGTCACCAGTTCGTAGCTGTTTATCCTTATCTTCTCAGGAGTGAGAATGTCCTGTGTTTGTGCCTGAGCCGACAAGCCCGTAAGCATGAGACACACAGATAATATATATGTTGCTTTGTTCTTCATCCTATTTGCTTTTTTATTCTTTGTCTGTTAATTAAAAAAGATAAATAAGGTTAAGCGCAAGCTTCGTAGGCCCGAAGTAGTTTTTGTTACCCTCGTCGCGTTTCTCACCACAGTTACCGCAGTCATACTTCTTGTATGTCACGTAGTTATACCCCACGCCCACTGTTCCTTCAATGTTCCAGTGAGGCGAGAGAATGTACTGGTAGCCGTAGCTGATGCCGCCGCCGTAAAAACGTCCCTTGTAGCGATACTCGTCAATGTCGTCGAACACGCCGAAAGGCATATCCACGTTCCATGTGTTGTATGCTCCGCCCATCAGGTGCAAACCGAAGAAATGGCCGTTGAACGTGTCGCAGAGCCAGTAGCGCAGTTCCGGCTGAACCATCAGCAGCTTGTGCTGCTTGTCGCTGGAGTGCTTGAACGGTGTGTAATAGCCTGTAAGGTCGAATGTCAGTTTCTTGCTCAGTTCCACTTCCGCCCCGATGTTCGGCATGCGCAAGATGTCGAGCGGCACGTTGGTCTTCAGTGCCACCTGCTGTGCGCTGGCGGTGAGTGTCATGAGCAGTATGACCGCAAGGGTCTTCAAACGTTTGTACATATATTATCTTTGAATGCTTAATTCATTCTTCATTTTTCACTCTTCACTCTTCATTTTCAATGCAAATCCACTGACTGCTCTACGATGCGGTACTTCAGAATCTTGATTTCTGCAGAGATGTAAGACTCCTTGTCGTCAACCGGACGCTCTGGTATGATGGTCTTGTCCTCGTTTGGCACTGGAGTACCGAAACCTTTCAATGAGTTGACTGTCATTTTGTAGAGGTGGTTGCGAACAACACCGTACTTTGCAAATGAAGAAGCGTCGTTGTGGGTAATCTCTGCGAAGAAATATGTCTGACCGTTCTTCCAGTACTTCAGTTCGCCGAAGCGTGACTGCCATTCCTGAGCGATAGCGGCAGCTGTTGTCTCTGTTGGGTTTAATGGATTTGGCTCCTCGTCAACAGATGTGTAGTACTTATACTCGTTGTTTGCATCCAGACTAACCATTACATGATAGTCTTTCAAAGGAGTTACGGTTCCGCTTATGCTCTTGTAGTTCAGAATGTTGCCGTCCTCGTTCCAGATATACTTGATGTCGCTGGCATTGAGCTGTGTGTAAGTTGTCTCGCTGTCCTTCTTCTTGTAGAACTTGCGAACAACACCCTGCTGTGCGATGAAGTTCTTCAGACCTTCGCCTGTATAGTGGAAACCAGAGTACTTGATGAGGTCAACAGCGTCGCCGGTAGCTGCGTCTCTGATGTAACCCTGGAACACAACCTTTGTCATCTTGGCAGAATCAGGGTTGTAGTTCTGAACGCTTGTGTGCTCCAGACAGAACTTGTCGGCACCTGTAGCATCGCTGAACTTGTAGTGCAGGAACTTGTCATCGGTGTAATCAGCAGTATTTGCCCAGTAAGAACGGCTGTTAACTGCGTCGTTCCACCAGTTAATGTTGCTTACGCCAGTTTCTGGATAACTTGTGCTTACCTTCTTCAAGAGGTCAGCCTCTGTGCGTGTGTTGTCAATCCACCATGCCTTTGTAAGTTCAACATAGAGAGTCTTTGGTGCTGCCTCCTTGTTGATGTAGAGAGGGAAGTTCTCTGACTTTGTCTTAGAATATACAGTGTTCACCTTTGCTACAACCTTTTCTACAGGGATGCTTACAGGAGAAGCCTTTGCTGCGTCGGTATTGTCGAACACGTTGTTGCTGATGTCGGTAGTTGCAATCACCTTGCCGCCGTCAACATAAACAGAAGTTGACATCATGAAAGGAGCCTTGTCGAAGTTGTATGACTCAATCTTTGCCTGCAGGTCAGACAAATCTACCTGACTGTTCTGCAATGCCTTGATGGCTGGTGTTGGGTTCAGCACACAAGTAATCTTTGATGGAGTCTCAAATGGGTTTGGCTTGCTTGGGTCCTTTCTTGTGTCGATAACGATTACAGCGTTTGACTTCTCGTCAACAGTATTTGCTGTACCGTCTGTCCATGTGAGGTCCTCGCCGGAAATGATAGTAGCGTTGGCGCAACCCTCGTCAAACTCGTTGAAGAAGAAGAACATGGCTTCCTTAACCTTCAACTCTGATTCTGGCGCGTCCTCAAAATTGCTGTCGGCATTATCATCCCATGCGCGGGTAGTGTTGCCTGGCATGGTGAGGCGTACTGACACATACGACTTGGTATTGCCTTTGTCTGCCGCTGTGCTGTCGTCGTCGCTTGAGCAGCTTGCCATTGTTATGCAAGCGAGTGCTCCGAAAAATAAACTGCGTAGTTTCATAAATTAATTATTATAACGTTATAAATTCTTGTTTTCTCGTTCTCTTATTCTTATTTCCTTGTCCCCTCTTCGCAATAGTGAACAAACCATCCCAACCGGTTTTGTCGGCTGTTTCAAGACTTTAAAATTCAGATATTTCCATCACTATTCCTAATAAAAAGGTTACTCTTCCGCTTACTGCGGTACATATTTCATTATTACATTTCAGCACACATTCGTCTATGCGCGTATTAATTAGGTTACAAATGTAACATTTTTTCAATGTTTTTAGAATATGGCCGAAGCATATTTATATTTATTTAACAATAACGATGGCTGCTTAAGTGCGGGGGCTGTGAGGGTTGTGAGGGCATTTTGCAAACTTTTTTATATGAAATTGCAACATTTTTTCTCATCGCGTATTGCGCGTACGCGCGCGTAAAGGGTTTAAAAAACACCCTCACAACCCTCACAGCCCCCGCACTTTAAAATCAAAACTGCACTATTTGTAATCAAAACCGTACCACTTTCGAGTCAAAACCGCACCGCTTTTGGGGTGAAAGTGGCGCAGTTTTGTAGTGTAAGTGATATGTTATTGGGAAATGGATTTCTCAATAAAATTCTTAAAATTACTTAAAAGCATCGAAAAAGCGCCCAAAAATGTAGGATATAATTCCTCATACACTGCATCTAACAATCACTGTGTCAGTTGGTTAGTCACAAAAATGTAGGATGTATGAGAAATGTTGAAAATATTTTTTGGATGAGTGTCGCGTCACGTAAATTTATGTATAGGGATTCTAGGGATTTTTTTGACACA
>JAZSAV010000008.1:0-251785 GCA_045602085.1 Prevotella sp.
GTTCGGCTTATCTTCAATATCTTTTAAATTGGCAAGATTGCCGGCATAGGTCAGTTTGTCAACATTGATGATGCGATACTCAGGATATTTGTTTACGAACAGGCGTACAACGTGGCTGCCGATAAAGCCAGCGCCACCGGTAATAATAATGTTTCTCATTCTTTTGAAATCTTTTTTGCTATAAAGTCAGATAGTCTGTCTATAGGATCGTTAAGTACCACGTTGTAGAAAAGGACAAACGAAAGGAAAATAACCAGTCGGCGCCAGAATGTTGACAATAAATGCACGCCGAGGACATATCTCCCGAATAAATATATTATCGCCAAAGTTGCAAGTAAGGCGACAAGTGCCAGCAGTCCTTTGATGACCCAGAACAGTCTTTTCCTCATTTATACGTCTGTTATTTGAATATTTTGTTAATCAGATTATATATAAACTTGTCACATCTGTATTCCAGTGTCTTGTTATAAATCCAGTATGTTGCCAATATAAGTGTCAGTCTGAACCAGAAATTCTTCAGTATATCAACTCCCATCACTGTATTGAAAATGAAATCAGTCAAGGCGGCAATGGCTGCAAAGAACATGAGCATTACCAATACTTTCAAAATCCAAAACAAAACTTTCTTCATAATACTAATATGTTATTTTATAGTAATAACTTCACAATCGGTAAATTTATTGCCTTCGATGGTCAGTCTAACCAATGTTCTTTCCTTATGCCATCCCTGAAGTCCTGCCGCACCAGGGTTGATATGTAGCAGATTCAGCGTCTTGTCGAACATCACTTTCAGTATGTGCGAGTGCCCGCTGATGAAGAGTTGTGGCGGCGAGGCATATATCTTGCCGCGTATCGACCAATCGTAATTGCCGGGATAACCGCCGATATGCTTCATCAGCACATCAACATCTTCGCACTTGAACCGACAAATCTCCTTGTACATCAGTCGCAAGTCGCCACCGTCGCAGTTGCCGCATACAGCCCTAAGAGGACGGAATGCAGCCAGTTTCTGTGCCACCTCCAACGAACCGATGTCGCCTGCATGCCATATCTCGTCGCATTCCTCGAAGTAATGCAGATACTTATCGTCCCAATGGGCATGCGTATCGCTGATTATCCCTATTCTCTTCATAGTCCGAAACGCTCTCTTATTATCTGGGCTATATATTTCTCTGTCCGCTCCAGACCTAAAAGGCATGTGTTGATGCAAAGGTCATACGACTCACTTGCCCCCCATTTATTGCCTGTATAATAATTATAGTACGAAGCACGTTCGCTGTCGCCGCTATTGATTATCTTGCGCGCTTTTGCTTCGTCGCATCCCTTGCGCTCCATCACCTGTCTGATGCGGTATTCAGTATCTGCAGTGATGAAGATATTGAAGACGTTCTCGTAGTCGCGAAGCACGTAGTCGGCACATCTACCAACGAATACGCACGAACCGCCGTCGGCAGCCTTGCGTATGGCATCGCTTTGGAACTTAAACAGCCCCTCCTGCGACATGTCGTTGTTATAGAAACTTGTCTCGCTGACATGCGGACTCAGCGTATGGAACAGCGAACGGAAAAATCCTTTGTGTTCGTCGTTCTGTTCAAACAGTTCTTCACGGAAACCACTCTCCTTGGCTGCCAGGTTCAAAAGCTCGCGGTCGTAGAATCCGCAACCAAAATCGTCGGCCAGCATCTTTGCTATGACACGTCCGCCACTGCCCAACTGGCGTCCCACGTTTATTATAATCTTCTTGTTTTCCATAATATCAAGCGCAGTTATATTTTCTTCTGAACTTCTTCATGTATGTAGCCATGAGCACCAGAGTCACCAGTGCGGCTATCGTGTCGGATATAGGCATTGCCCACCAGATGCCGTCAACGCCAAACCATAGTGGAAGCGTTATGAGCAATGGCAGCAGGAACAGCATCTGTCGTGATAGCGACAGGAACATGCTTATCTTCGCCTTGCCGATGCTTTGGAAGAAGTTGGTTATCACCATCTGGAATCCCACAATCGGGAACGTAACCATGATGATGCGTATGGCAGATGCCGACATGCCTATAAGCGTTGCATCTGACGTGAATAGATGTGCGCATAATGTTGGCACCAACTCTGCCACCATAAAACCAGTTGTCGTTACAACCGTTGCCGCTATAATCGAGTATTTCAGCACCTGCATCAGTCGGTCCATGCGCTGTGCACCGAAGTTGTAGCCAGCTATCGGCTGCATGCCTTGGTTAATACCCATTGTTATCATTACGAAGATAAACGCCATGCGGTTGGCAATGCCATAGGCACCAAGCGACAGGTCGCCGCCATACTCCTGCAGTCCTTTGTTTACGAATATCACCACCACGCAGGCACATACATTCATGGCAAACGGCGACATGCCAATGCCGAGGATATTCTGCACAATGCTCTTCTCCAGTCCGAACGTTCCGCCTCTAATGTGAAGTAGTTCACGCTTGTCCGTAAGCAGTTTCATCTGCCACACTAGTGCCATCACCTGCGACAATATCGTGGCGTATGCGGCACCGGCTATCCCCATGTCGAACGTATAGATGAAAAGTGGAGCCAAAATGATATTCATAACAACGGTGAATATCGTGGCATACATTGCATGGCGCGGTTTTCCAGCCGTGCGCAGTATAGCATTCATTCCGAAGAACATGTGCGAGAACACATTGCCCAGCAGAATTATCAGCATATAGTCGCGTGCATAAGGCAGCGTGTTCTCACTCGCACCGAAGAAAAACAATATCGGGTCGAGAAATGCTATGCAGATAATGCTAAGACTGATGCCTATGATAAGGTTCAAAACTACGGTATTGCCCAGTATCTTCTGCGCAGTGCTGTAGTCTTTCTGTCCCAGTTTTACGGAAATGCACGTTGATGCTCCCACACCCACTGCAGCTCCGAAAGCGGCGGTGAGGTTCATGAAAGGGAAAGTGAGTGCCAATCCCGATATGGCGAGTGGCCCTACGCCCTGTCCTATAAATATGCTGTCTATCACATGGTAAAGCGACGAAGCGGTCATGGCCACTATGGCCGGCATGGCATATTGCACCAGCAGTTTGCCCACAGGCTTCGTTCCCAGTTCCAGTGTTGCTTGTTTGTTGCTCATCTAATTAATATAATAATGTGCAAAGATAATAAATTATTTAATGATATTACTAAACTATAGATTAAAAAGTTTGGGGATTAACGGAAATAACGGTAATTTTGCATGTACTTTATTGTAGTGAATATGATACAACAGGACAAGGCAATGACTCTGCTCGAACTAAACGGCATGGTGCGCACAACATTGGAGCGCGGCATGAGAGACGAGTATTGGGTGGAAGCTGAACTTGCTGAGGCTCGTGAGACACGAGGTCATTGCTATATGGAACTGGTTCAGAAAGACTCGCTTAGCAATACGCCAGTGGCAAAGGCATCAGCAAAATGCTGGAAACAGACGTGGATGCTGATTCAACCTTATTTTGAACGCACCACAGGACAACCGCTGCGTGCAGGCATGAAGTTACTGCTTAGGGTTTATCCCAACTTTCACGAGGCATACGGCTTCTCGTGGATAGTAACAGACATCGACCCTACGTTTACCGTTGGCGACCTTGCTCGCCGCCGGCAGGAGATTATTGCTGCACTGAAGGCACAGGGCATATTCGACATGAACCGACAACTGGAGTTGCCGATGTTCGCACAGCGCATTGCTGTGATATCAAGTCAGACGGCTGCCGGCTATGGCGACTTCTGCAACCAATTGAACGACAATCCATACGGTTTCCGCTTCCAAACCACACTCTTTCCTGCCGTGATGCAGGGCGAGGGAGTGGAGCAGAGTGTTATAGCTGCACTTGAACGCATATGCGAGGAGGTGGACAACTACGACTGTGTTGTGATAATACGCGGTGGAGGTGCTACGAGCGACATGTCGGGCTTCGACACCTTGGCATTGGCTGAAAACGTGGCGCAGTTTCCGTTGCCAGTCATCACCGGCATAGGGCACGACCGCGACGAGTCGGTGCTCGACATGGTGGCGTGCATAAGGGTAAAGACACCAACGGCTGCAGCAGCTTATCTTGTTAGTCATTTGCTGAAGGTAAGCGACTTGATAGACAATATGAACGAGCGCATGGTGCGCTGCGCCACCATGCGAATTGAGATGCAGAAGATGCGTCTGGTACGACTCTCCGAGCGTCTGCCGTCAGTCTTCTCGCTAGTCAAAGTAAAGCGAGAAGCTCATCTTGATGCTCTAAACTCACGTCTCATAACATCTGTACGACAGTTTTTCGACCGTCAGACACACCGTTTGGACATGTTTGGCCAGCGGGCAGCTGCACTCGACCCTAAACTGTTGCTCAGTCGTGGCTACAGCATCACTATTCACAACGGCAAGGCGGTGCGTGACAAAGACACGCTGAAACCGGGAGACGAGATAGAGACGATATTTGAAAAAGGAACAGTAAAATCGATAGTAAAATGAACAACGAATTTAAATACGAGGAGGCGGTGCGCGAGATAGAACAGATAGTGGCAAAGATGGAATCGAACACCACCGACATCGATGCCATGGCCGAACAGCTAAAGCGTGCTCAGAAACTCATAAAACTTTGCAAGGACAAGCTGACTAAGACTGATGAGGAAATAAAAAAGGTTTTAGAGTTTTAACACAAAAATGCCACTTTTTGTGTGAATTTGTTGCTCGTAAGCAATATTTTGATTAATTTTGCAAGCAATTTTTAAAAACCACAAGACCCGCCGCCCCTAAGTTGGTCTTCCCGTCGGGGAATAAGAGAGGGGCATTGTTATGAAAAATTTAGATTGGGCTAATCTTGCATTCGGCTATATGCCGACAGATTACAATGTACGCTGCTATTATCGCGACGGCAAATGGGGCGAAGTTGAAGTTTGCTCCGACGAGTATATAAACATGCACATGGCTGCCACTTGTCTGCACTACGGACAAGAGGCTTTTGAAGGACTGAAGGCTTATCGCTGCCCTGACGGCAAGGTGCGCGTGTTCCGTGTTGAGGAGAATGCTGCTCGCCTGCAGAGCACTTGTCGCGGAATCCTCATGCCAGAGGTTCCTACAGAACTGTTCAAGGAAATGGTAAGTAAGGTGGTGCGCCTCAACCAAGAGTATATTCCTACCTACGAGAGCGGTGCCACTCTTTACATCCGCCCATTGCTCATCGGTACATCTGCACAGGTGGGTGTACATCCGTCTAAGGAGTATCTTTTCCTTATCTTCGTAACACCAGTTGGTCCGTACTTCAAGGGTGGTTTCGCAACCAATCCATACGTAATCATGCGCGACTTCGACCGCTCTGCGCCTCTCGGCACAGGTATATATAAGGTGGGCGGCAACTATGCTGCTTCGCTCAAGGCCAACAGTCTGGCTCATGAGATGGGCTATGCCTGCGAGTTCTACCTTGACGCAAAGGAAAAGAAGTATATCGATGAGTGCGGTGCTGCCAACTTCTTCGGCATCAAGAACAACACATACGTTACTCCAGAGTCAACAAGCATCTTGCCAAGCATCACCAACAAGAGTCTGATGCAGGTGGCAGAAGACCTCGGCCTGAAGGTTGAGCGCCGTCCTATTCCTGAAGAGGAACTTGACACATTCGAAGAGGCAGGTGCTTGCGGAACTGCTGCCGTTATCTCACCTATTTCCTACATCGACGACCCAGAGAAGAACAAACGCTACACCTTCAGCAAGGATGGCCAGCCTGGTCCTATCTCAAAGAAACTCTACGACACACTGCGAGGCATACAGTACGGTACCATCGAAGACAAGCACGGCTGGACAACGGTGGTGATAGAATAGAGGATGAGACCTCCCCCTGCCCCTCCTAAGGAGGGGAGATTGGATGAGGGTTTAAAAGCAAATAACTTGCTAACTCGTAAACTCGTTAACTTATTAATAAAAAAAATATGGACACAAATCAAGGTTACAAAAACAGGGCATTGGCAAATCTGGATAAAGCATGGGCACCAGCAGCCATTGCAACACTTATCTTTTATGTCGTAACATTGGCCATCACCTATAGCATTGAGTTTGGTATCGGTTCCGAATACAGCCTGTTGGCTACTCTCATCACCTTACCATTGTCATACGGCATATTGGTGTTGTTCCTCGATTTCGCACGTGGCGAGAAGATAGAGAACTCTAAACTTTTTGATGGTTATACCAAAGGCTTCCAGAGAATATTCACAACCGGACTGTTGCAGTTTATATATACGGTATTGTGGTCTCTTCTGTTCGTTATCCCTGGCATCATCAAGAGTTATTCATACAGCATGACTTACTACATTCTTAAAGACAATCCTGAACTGAAGAACAATGCAGCCATAGAGAAGAGTATGCAGATGATGGATGGTCGTAAGTTGGACTTATTCCTTTTGCATCTCAGCTTCATCGGTTGGGCAATCCTTTGCCTGCTTACAGCCGGTATCGGATTTATATTCCTTATACCATATATGTACACAGCTCAAGCTCATTTCTATGAGGATCTGAAAAAGGAATCGATAGACTAATTCTATTAGATAACAAATAGCGGTGTCTTCTTTGATGATGACACCGCTATTTTTATATATACCATAGGATTATAACATTCGCCAAATTTGTGGAATTGAAATAAAATCTTTATCTTTGCATTATCTATGTCCTGTAACGAGCGGATGATATGGATGAAATAAGAAAAGTATCGCGTGTGGGCGGGTATAGGAAGAAAAAGAAAGATATATATAAGAATCATGGGCAAAGGAAAATTAGCTAAGTTTGCCGATATGGCAAAATATGAGAACGTGTTCCAGTATCCTTATTCGGTGGTGGAGAACGTTCCGTTTGAAATGCGTGGACACTGGAACGAGCAGTACTTTCACAATGACAACCCGATAGTACTGGAACTGGGTTGCGGAAAGGGAGAATATACCGTGGGACTGGCGAAACTGTTCCCGGACATCAACTTCATCGGCGTTGACATAAAGGGTGCGCGAATGTGGACCGGTGCAACACAGGCCATAAACGAAGGACTGAAGAACGTGGCGTTTCTAAGAACAAACATTGAGATAATAGAACGCTTCTTCTGTGAGGATGAGGTGCAGGAGATTTGGCTGACGTTCAGCGACCCGCAGATGAAGAATCCTCGCAAACGACTGACAAGCACTTACTTCATGAACCGCTACCGCAAGTTCCTGAAAGACGGAGGACTGATACATCTGAAGACCGACTCCAACTTCCTGTTTACATACACAACATACATGGTGGAGCGAAACAAACTGCCTCTGATTGTACGCACGGAAGACCTGTATCATACTGATGGATTTGACGAACAGACAAACACGATACTGAACATACAGACCTACTACGAATCGATGTGGATAGAGCGAGGACTGAACATCAAGTACATGAAGTTCGAGTTGCCACGCGAAGGAGTACTCGAAGAACCGGACATCGAGATACCACTCGACGACTACCGCAGCTACCGACGCGACAAGCGCAGCGGACTTGAAACGAGCAAATGATGGCAGTGGAACATTGTAATTAAAATAATAACTACAACTAATATGAAGAAATTATTACTAACTACTTTGATGCTTTTGGGCTTAGCGCACGCCTCTGCCCAGCAGCAGGCACAGTGGCCAGAAGTGGCGCATGAGGCAAAACCTGGTTCGCGATGGTGGATAATGGGCAGTGCCTTCGACGAGACAAGCGTAAGCAACCGTCTGGCAGAATATGCCGCTGCAGGTCTCGGCACCATGGAACTGACGCCGATATACGGTGTGCAGGGCAACGACAAGAACGAACTGGGCTATCTGTCGAACGCATGGATGGACGCTCTGAAGTTCACGCAGCAGCAGGCAGAGAAGCAAGGCATGCGCATCGACATGAACGGCGGCACGGGATGGCCTTTCGGAGGACCGTCGGTAACGATAGACGAGGCAGCGGGCAAGCTCGAGTACGTGAGCGGCACCATTACTGGCGACGGCACAGCAGAGCAGACCATGAGCATTGCCCTGACCTCGAGCAACAAGCCAAAGCTGAACCGCGTGATGGCATATCCGCAGAAGGGCAACGAGGGGCAGCCTACAGACGTTACGCAGCACCTGAGTGGAAACACACTGAAGTGGGTGGCGCCGGCTGGCAAGTGGCTCGTGATAGCAATATACAACTCTCACACCATGCAGCAGGTGAAGCGTGCAGCGCCGGGCGGCGTGGGTTACGTGATGGACCACTTCGACTCTACTGCCGTGGCAAACTATCTGAAGGTGTTTGAAGAGGCTTTCGACAAGTCGGGCACGCCATATCCGAAGACATTCTTCAACGACTCCTACGAGGTATATAATGCCGACTGGACCCCGAAGATGTTTGAGGAGTTTGAGAAGTACCGCGGCTATAAGTTGCAAGACAACATGGACAAGCTGCTGGCGCTGGGCGACCGCAAGGACACAGGCGGACTGGTGAGGGCTGACTATCGCGAGACGCTCAACGACATGCTGCTGAACAACTTCACGCGCCAGTGGACGGCATGGGCACACAAGCACGGCGCAAAGACACGCAACCAGGCACACGGCTCGCCAGGCAACCTTATAGACATCTATGCAGCCGTAGACATACCAGAGATAGAGGGCTTCGGACTCACAGACTTCGGCATCAAGGGGCTGCGCAAGGACCCGCAGTTCACGCGTGCCAACTACAGCGACCTCTCAACATTGAAATATGCGTCGAGCGCAGCACACATAGCTGGCAAACCGCTCACCTCGAGCGAGACGTTCACGTGGCTTACGGAGCACTTCCGCACATCGCTGTCGCAGATGAAACCCGACATGGACCTCATGTTCGTGGCTGGCGTCAACCATATGTTCTTCCACGGCACGACCTACACGCCAGACAACGTGGCATGGCCGGGATGGAAATTCTATGCTGCCATAGACATGAGCCCTACGAACAGCATCTGGCGCGACGCTCCTTACATGCTGAAGTATATGGAGCGATGCCAGAGCTTCCTGCAGATGGGCAAGCCCGACAACGACCTGCTGGTTTACGTGCCTTTCCAGGACGCATGGCACAAGACAACGGGTACGTTCAAGAACATGCTGCTGATGTTTCCTATAGATGATATAGCACAGAAACTGCCAGAGTTTGTGGCGGCTGTGAATGCCGTGCAGGATGCAGGTCTCGACTGCGACTACATCAGCGACAACTTCCTGTTGACCACACAATACATTGACGGAGAACTGCAGACAGAGGGAGGCGCAAGATACAAGGGCCTCGTGGTGCCGGCATCTAAGAACATGCCCGAAGAGGTGAAGGCTCATCTCGAATCGCTGGCAAGCCTTGGCGCAAGAATTGTATATGCATACGATGCGGCTACGCTGGCAACATTCAGCGAGGCTAAGCCAGAACCGATGCGCAAGGAACTGGGACTGAAGATGATTCGCAGAAAGAACGACACGGGACACCACTACTTCGTGAGCAATCTCTCGCGCGACGACGTGAGCGACTATGTGGAGCTGGCGGTGGACTACAAGAGCGTGGTGATGTTCGACCCTATGAGCAGCAAGATGTACAACCCGGTAGTGGAAAACGGAAGGGTGTATGTAAGTCTGAAATCGGGAGAATCGATTATACTTCAGACCTACGCCGATGTAGAGGTGAGGGCGGCAGACGACTATGCCGTGGCTGAAGAACTGAACGCCATCAAGCTCGACGGCGAGTGGACGCTGGCATTCGGCACGGATGCTTATCCTCAGGTGGCAAAGACCTACAAGATGGCAGAGGGACCGACGGCATGGGAGAACCTTGACGACCAGACGGCACAGCTCATGGGCACGGGCGTATATACTACGACCTTCACCGTGAGCAAGCAGCAGGCAGCGCTGGCAACAGGAGGATGGAGCATCAATCTGGGCGACGTGAGAGAGAGCGCACGCGTATATGTGAACGGCGAGTATGCGGGGTGTGCGTGGAGCGCACCGTTCATCGTTGACCTTGGCAACCTTGTGAAGGAGGGCGAGAACACGCTGAAGGTGGAGGTAACCAACCTGCCTGCCAACCGCATACGTCAGATGGACATCGACGGCAAGGTGTGGAGAATATTCGAAGACGTGAACATACTGGCGGTGCAGAACGGAAGCATTGGCGTGAGCGGTGTTACCACATATGCCGACAGGGCAAAGATGCCTTCAGGACTGAACTCTGAGGTGCGTCTGGTGCCGCAGCGCAGCAACAAGCGACAGCTGGTGGCAAGGCACATAGGATTCCAGCCTATAGAAGGCGGAGAGCACTATTATCCTATTTATCAGCTGAAGATAAACGGCGGCGAGATAAAGAGCGTGAGCTCGGCAAACCTCTACGACATGTCGGCAACGGATTGCGAGGTGAAGATAAACGACGACGGCACGGCCATATATACCGTTAAGCGCGGCGTGAATAGCCATGACCTTATTTCGGCAACAGCTGCCGACGGAACCGTATATCAGGCATTGGTGCCGGCAAACGGAGCGTACAAGCTGGAGAAGTGCTACGACTTCACATCAACTGTGGGACCCGACTGCGGATGGTATGGCGAGTCGCAGCAGCCGATAACGGGCTTCGACGTGAAGACGGGCTGCCGCATGGCTAAGAAGATGGGAACAAACGTTACGGAACTGTATAACGGTCTGACCTTCACCAGCTCATCGTCAAACCTCTTCTACTTCTATCCTGGCTATGGCATGAATGTAATGTACGATGGCAACATCTCGCTTGAAGGCAAGGACGGCGACGTGGCGGTGATGTCTTATCTCGTGGGCGATTACACCAACCAGAAGGCATACGTGGCTGCCGACTCTGTGGTCTATTGTCCTATGGCATCGGGCGGTGCCGGCTTCAGTTTCCCGCTGAAGAAGAGAGACCGCTTTACCATCTACCGTTCGCTGAGCGTCTTCTCGCCAGTGGCAGACCTCACAGCTATAGAAAACATTCCTGCAGATGCTCTTCATGAAGACAATTTCTACTACAACATGCAAGGCATGCGCGTGCTTCGCCCGTCAAAAGGATTGTATATTAGGAACGGTAAGAAAGTTGTTATAAAGTAAAATGTAAAGTATCGGTTTTCTGCTTTGTTGATTACCTATAAAAAATGTCGATAATCTGTTAAAGTTGTTACATCAAACTTTAACAGATTATCGACATTTGCACTATATTGGGTGCAATACTATAAGCCTTTTATTGTGGGATTATTCTGCCATAATGGCCTATAACCAATCCAAAGGAACCGTCTCCTACTTCAAATTCTACAGAATCGCCTATGTTAACCTTGTTGAACTCCTCTTTAGATATGGTAAAAGTATGTATTTTGCCTTCATATCTTGCATCAATTCTGAATATAACGCTAGGCCCCCTTCTACCCTTTAATCTATAATGTCCAATAATTTCAGCCCTTACCGTTTTCCATTCGTCTACTCTAGAGTCAATACAAGAATGGATTAAATATGTAATAAGTAGGCAAGGAATAGCAAATACAAGCATGAATTTCTTTAGTGCCCATGAAGAATCAAAGAATTTTCTGATAGGTTTAGCTTCACATTGTTTCAGTTTGGTATAAAGAAAATATCCTCCAAAGGCCCATATAATTAACATTATAATGACCAGCCATATTTTATCGTAAACCATATTTCGTATTCTATTTATTATTTAGACTATGATTTTTTACGTATAATTACGTGGTTCTCATTTATATGCAAAAGTAATGATTATTTTTTGAAAAACATATTTAGCCAATAAAATATTTATGGAGACGAAGAGAAATCTGTATTTGTCATCATAATATTTTTTTTAATGGCATTAGATAGATTCTCCATTTAATTAATAGTAAAATCTATCTTTATTCTCGTTTGCAATTGTTACCTTTGCAGACGAGAATAATTTTTTATGAATGACTTATCTTAAAGTATTAACTTGTCAACTCGTAACTTGTCAACTTGTCAACTTGTTAACTTGTTAACTCGTCAACTAAAAATAAATTAAAATGAAAAAAACTATAAAAATTATGCTGTTGCTCATGGTGGCAACTATCATGGGACTGACAACAGCATCCGCGCAAGTGCCAAAGAAATCGATAGAGTGGGACAGGCATAGCCTGATATTCGACGGCAAGAGAGTGTCGGCGGTGATGGGCGAGGTGCACTATTCACGCATTCCCGCTGACGAATGGGCAGACGAGGTGCGCAAGATAAAGGAAGGCGGCGTGACCATCATCGCCACCTACGTTTTCTGGAACCACATAGAAGAGCAGGAAGGCATCTTCGATTGGAGCGGGCAGCGAAACTTGCGCCGCTTTATAGAGGTGTGCAAGGAGCAGGATATGCCTGTTATTCTACGCCTTGGCCCGTTCTGCCACGGTGAGGTGCGCAATGGCGGCATTCCCGACTGGATGTTCACAAAGGGGTGTAAGATGCGCGAGGAGAACAAGATATTCATGCACTACGTGGAGCAACTCTACAGACAGATATTCACACAGGCGCAAGGCTTGCAGTGGAAAGACGGCGGTCCGGTAATCGCTGCGCAGTTTGACAACGAGTATCGTGGCAGGGGCAGTTATCTCGTGGCGCTGAAGCGCATAGCACAGAAGATAGGTTTCGACCTGCCTTTCTACACACGCACAGGATGGCCGGCACTGAGAACACCGGTGCCTTTCGGAGAGATGATACCTCTTTATGGCGACTATGCTGACGGCTTCTGGGAGCGTTCGCTACAGGAGACGGCTGGCAACTACTACAAGGCGTTTAACTTCAAGGCGTTCCGCTCTTCTACTGCCATAGCAACAGAACAGTTGGGCAAGCAGGAAGAGAAGGTGAACAAGGGCGATGAGGACTATCCTTACTTTACTTGCGAACTGGGTGGCGGAATGATGGGCGCTTATCATCGCCGTCCGTGGATTTATCCTGAAGATGCCTACTCGTTGGCCATCGTGAAACTGGGCAGTGGCAGTAACCTGTTGGGTTACTACATGTATCATGGGGGAACAAATCCGGAAGGAAAGGTGACCACGCTAAATGAAAACCAGCGTACGCCTGCCACCAACTACAACGACATGCCGGTGAAGAACTACGACTTCCAGGCTCCGCTCGGTGAGTTTGGACAGACATATCCTCATTACTTTACATTGCGAAAGCTGCACCTCTTTCTTCAGGACTATGGCGACGTGATTGCTCCGATGGAGGCTTCGTTCCCAAGTCCTCAGGACATAAAGAAGGGCGACGACAGCCAGTTGCGTTGGGCATACCGCTCAAAAGATGGTTCGGGCTTTGTGTTCATAAACAACTACGAGCGTCTGCAGAACCTCACGGCAAAGAAGAATGTACAGTTTGACGTGTGCGGAGTGAAGTTCCCGCGCAAGCCGATTACCGTGCCTGCAGGTGCCATGTGCATCTTCCCTGTGAACATCGACGGCATCAAGTATGCCACGGCACAGCTCATAGCCAAGCGCGACGGCAAGATATACATGGAGCAGATAGCGGGCATCCCTACAGAGATATGCGTTGACGGCAAGACACTGCGCAACGTGAAGGCACGAGGAACGGAAAAGCCTGTTTATAAGAACATCTATCTGCTCAGCTCTGAAGAGGCTTCAAGGTTGTTCTACGTCGGAACGGCTCATGAAGACATCGGTCTCGGTGCTACCTGCGAGAAGGTGAAAGAGGCTGCCGTAAAGGAAAGAAACATAACCATGGGCGTGCAGAAAGTGGCTGAGGCTCCTACGGATGCTGACTTCGAGAATGCCGCCGTGTATAAGATAAAGGTGCCGGCAGAGGCTGTAACGAAGTTCCGCCGTCTGCTAGACATCGTTTACCAAGGCGACTGCGCACGATTGTATGCCAACGGCAAACTGATAGCCGACAACTTCAATAATGGCCGTCATTTCCTCTACGGTCTGTGGCGTCTGCCAAAGGGATGCACGGAACTGGAACTGCGCATACTTCCTATGCAGAAAGACATGCCGGTGTATTTCCCGCGTGAGGCAGACACAACTCCAGGAGAGAAGGTGGTGAGGGTAAGTATAAAATAATGCCCCCACCTGGCCTCCCCGAGGGGAGGAATTTGGATGAGGGATGAGCGATGAACGATGAGCGACTAGGAGATAGAAGAAGATAGAAGGAGATAGAGGAAGATAAAAGACATTTGCTTGTCACCCATACGTCTTCACTCCTACACTCCTACACTCCCGAACTCCATTAAATATACTCCAATAACAAAAAGACTATGAGAAAAATATTATTAATAGCCCTAAGCTTTCTAAGCTTTGAATACTGTCATGCACAGCAAACCATAGACCTTGCTGGAGAGTGGAACTTTGTGATGGGCGACAAACCGGAATACAACGATAAGATAAAGTTGCCAGGCTCTATGCTCACCAACAACAAGGGAAATATCATAACTGTTGACACGAAGTGGACGGGAAGTCTCTACGACTCTTCGTTCTATTTCAACCCCTATATGGAGAAATATCGTAAGGCGGGAGAGATGAAATTTCCGTTCTTCCTCACTCCTGGCAAGCACTATGTGGGCAATGCGTGGTATCAGAAGACGGTGTTTGTGCCGAAGACGTGGAAGAAGCAGCGCATATACCTATATCTCGAGCGTCCGCACATAGAGACAACGGTGTTTGTCAACGGACAGGTGGCGGGCAGAGACTCGTCGCTAAGCGTGCCGCATGAGTTTGACGTTACACCTTATATTATATATGGCAAGGACAATGTGATAGCCGTGAAGGTGTATAACGGTGCGGAGAACGTGTGCGTGGGATTGGATTCGCATAGCGTTACTGACCAGACGCAGGGCAACTGGAACGGCATAGCGGGCAAGATGTCTCTTACGGCGCGTCAGCAGACTCACATCAAGAATGTTCAGATATTCCCTCGCCTCTCTGACATGAGCATCGAGGTGAAGCTCAAAATGGCAAATGCCAACAAAAAGCAGAAGGCTACATTCGTCATCACCCCATATCGCTATGGCAACAAGCAAGACGCTCCTGTCTTCACCAAAGAGATGCTGCTCTCGTCTGCAAAGGGAATGGAGCAGAAGGTGAGGTTGGAAAATCTTAACCTTCGACTATGGAACGAGTTCACGCCAAACCTCTACACTCTGACAACCATCGTTGGCAAGGACACGGTGAAGACGGTCTTCGGTATGCGTGACATAAAGATTGAAGGTTATGATTTCTATGTCAACGGTGTAAAGACATACATGCGTGGTACGCTCGACTGCTGTTGCTTCCCGCTTACGGGCTATCCTCCAACGGATGTGGAGTCGTGGCTAAACGTCTTCCGCAAGTGCAAGGAGTATGGTATAAACCAGATGCGTTTCCACTCTTATTGTCCGCCAGAAGCGGCGTTCATGGCTGCCGACATCGTTGGTTTCTATCTTCAGCCGGAAGGTCCGTCATGGCCTAATCATGGCGTGCGCCTGCGTCGGGGCATGTCTATAGACCGCTACCTCTTGGAAGAAACGGAGCGCATGGTGGAGTATTATGGCAATCATCCGTCGTTTGCTATGCTGGCAGCAGGCAACGAACCTGCTGGCGACTGGGTGGCGTGGTGTAATGATTTCGTAAAGCACTGGCAGCAGACAGGCGACCGCCGAAGAGTGTATTGCGGTGCCTCTGTAGGTGGCGGCTGGGCATGGGACAACGGTAGCGAGTTTCATGTAAAGGGTGGTGCGCGTGGTCTCGACTGGGAACGTCGTGCCCCGCAGTCAAAGGATGATTTCTACGACCAGATTCTTCGTCCGCGCAACTACAAGGGCGAGGATGTCAACACTTCTCCAATACTCACTCACGAGCTTGGACAGTGGTGTGCGTTTCCTGATTTCAAGGAGATAAGCCAATATACTGGTGCATATAAGGCTGGCAACTTCGAGATTTTCCGCGATCTTCTTCGTGACAACGGCATGGCTGAAATGGCAGAGAAATTCCTCATGGCGAGTGGAAAGTTGCAGACCTTAGCATACAAATACGACATAGAGCGCAACCTCCGAACAAAGGATTATGCCGGTTTCCAGCTTTTGGGACTCAACGACTACAGCGGTCAGGGTTCGGCATTGGTGGGTGTGCTCAATGTGTTCTGGCGCGAGAAGGGCTACTGCACGGCACAAGACTGGACTCAGTTCTGTTCTTCCATCGTGCCGCTGGCTAAGTTCCCGAAGTTCGTATATACCAACAACGAGACGCTTACTGTGCCTGTTGAACTTTACAATGCTTATTGCGAGCCGTTGAAGTCTGCCCGCAGCGTATATACGATAACATCCGACAATGGTGTTGTTGGTGCATCGGTCATGTCGGAAAAGGATATTCCTATAGGAAAGAATCATGAGATAGGAACAATAAACCTTTCCCTCTCTACCATTACCCATCCGCAAAAACTGAAGCTCACTGTTTCAACGCAATCGGCAAATGCCCCGTTGGCACGCAACAGTTGGGAGTTCTGGGTATATCCTGCAGAGGTTAATATGCCTGAAACTGCCGGCATCCACATCACAGACACCCTTGACGAGGCTGCCAAGAAGGTGCTTGCAGATGGCGGTAAGGTGCTGATAGAGGCAGCCGGAAAGGTGCGCTTTGGCAACGACATCAAGCAGAACTACCTGCCGATATTTTGGAATACCAGCTGGTTTAAGATGCGTCCGCCTCACACCACAGGTTCTTATATCGCCAATGAGCATCCGCTGTTCCGCTCGTTCCCTACAGACAACTGGAGCAATCTCAACTGGTGGGAGTTGCTTAACAAGGCTCAGGTGATGAACCTCAGCGAGTTCCCGAAATCTTACCAGTCGCCTATACAGACCATCGACACCTGGCACATCAGTCGCAAGATTGGTATGCTTGTTGAGGCCAACGTTGGCAAGGGCAAGTTGCTGATGACAACGATGGACATCTCTCGCAATCTCGACAAGCGTCCTGTAGCCCGTCAGATGCGCAAGGCGATACTTGAATATATGAACGGAAGCGATTTCAATCCGCAGTTGTCAATCGACAACCAGTTGATAACAAATCTGTTTGAGAAAGAGGCTCCAAAGGTAGATATGTTTACAAAGGATTCGCCTGATGAGTTGAAGCCGAAAATAAAGTGAAGAATGAAGAATGAAGAATGAAGACTGCGAAGCTGATGAGCGAAGGCGAATAATGAAGAATCATCTAACCATCAAATAGCGGTAGCAAATTCTTCATTCTTCATTTTTAATTATTAATTATTTAAAAGTTTACACCAAAATTAATAGAGAAGGCGCCGTTTGTAGTTCTGTCAAACTCATCGTGGCAGATGTTTGCAAGACCTAAGTCGTAAGCCAATTCGCCGTAGATGGTGCTGTATTCGAAACCGCAACCGAGACGAAGACCGCCGTCGAAGCGCTTGAACTTATCGCTGCCGAATGAAGATTCAGACCTGCGTTCTTTGTAGTCCTTGTATTTGCCTGCAATACCGTATGCCAAATAACCGCCGGCAAAAGGCTGTACGCTGAAGTCGCCGTCAACCTCATATTTGTATTTTATTACCAATGGAACCTCAAAATAATTGAGGTTGTAGGTAAATTTTTTCTTGTCAATCTTTCCCTTTCCACCTTTCTCTGCATAATATAAACCCGTTTCGAGATATACAGGTGCCTTTGGTGACAACTGGAAACCTATAAGTGCTCCAACATTCAAACCTGTGTGCAGACTGCCGCCGTCAAGTTTGTCGTCGTCGGAGTTAATAGCAGAAACACCAAGACCAAGTCTTAAACCGTAATAATACAGATATTCTTTCTTATACGAAGTACTTGTTATAGTGTATTGTGAGAACGCTGGAGCAGCAATGATGATTGCCAAAATAGATAAGATAATTTTCTTCATATTTGTAAAAATGCTCATTTTTTATTTAATTCAAATGCAAAGGTATTGCTATTTTTTGTGAATAGCAAAAAGAAAAATGTTTTTTAACAATGAGTTTATGGTGTCTGAACAAGCGTTTTTGTGCTATTTGTTTGTATTTTGCTGTTCTATATACTCCTTCGGCTGCATGCCAAATTCCTTTTTGAATATTGTCGCAAAATACTTAGGGTCTTTAAAACCAACGCTATACGCCAGGTCGCTCACCCTTATGTCTGGTCGTTCCTGTGCCAGTCGGCATGCTGCCTTCATTCGTATGTCGCGTATAAAGCTGCTCACGCTTAGTCCGGTGATAGAGCGCAGTTTGTTGTATAGGGTAGAGGGACTTGTGCCCATGTCAGAGGCAAAGGTGTCTCTGTTGTATTCGCTGTCGGCAATATGCTCGTTGATGCAGTCAATGGCCCGTTTCAGGAAAATGCTGTCTGGCGAATAGTCGTTTTCCGTCTTCTTGCTTGTCTCTTCAAGTGTCTGTTTCTGGAAGTCACGCTGTATGCGCATTCTGTTTTCTATCAGGTTGTTGATGCGCAGTTGCAGGTCGCCCATCTTGAAAGGTTTGTGAATATACTCGTCAGCACCGATGAGCAGTGACTGCGTGCGGTCCTCCTCCTGTGTCTTGGCTGTAAGCAGTATGATAGGCAAGTGACTGAGATCTGGGTCGAGCTTCACCTTCTCCGTCAGTTCATTGCCGTTCATCTCAGGCATCATTACGTCTGAAATGATAAGATCTACATCGTGAGTCCTCAACAGTTCGAGTGCTTCAACGCCGTTGTGGGCAGTATATACATGATATTTCATGCTTAGCAACTGCTTCATAAGCATCAGCAGTTCCGCATTGTCCTCAACTATAAGAATCTTGTACGCATCGTCATCCACTTCCTCATTGTCCGCATTCTCTATCTCCGGTTTCAGCTCATGTTCAGCGAAATCGAGAATCGTGCTCTGTGGAACGGTTATCTTCACCTTGTTTTTCTCGTCAATCTGTTCTGGTTGGAACGACTCCTTGCTTATAGGCAGTTCTACAGTAAACATCGTTCCTTTGCCTTCTTCGCTTTCGCAATAGATGTTTCCGCCATGCAGATATACGAGGTCGCGTGTCAGTGCCAGTCCCAATCCCGTGCCTGTTGCCTGGAATCTGCGGTAGTCGCCGTCATAGAAACGTTCAAACAGATGCTTCATGTCTTTCTTGGCAATTCCGCATCCATTATCGCGCACGCGTATTATAATATGGTCATAAGTATTGTTTGTCCGCACGTCGAGCTCCACCAGACCGTCGTCTCCAGTAGTGTATTTTGCCGCATTCGATAGCAGATTAAAGATAATCTTGTCAAGTTTGTCAGTGTCTATCCATCCCATCATACTCACAGGATTGCAGTTGATGGTGTATCTAAGACCGTTTTTCGCCATCAGCGGTTCTATGCATCGTGCCGTTTCCCTGATATAAGCCATTACATCACCGTTTGAAACCTTTAGTTTCAGTTCTCCTGCCTGCGACTTGCTTGTTTCGAGTATCTGCTGAAGCAGTCTCACTACTCTCTGAATGTTAAGGTCCATCATGTCGTAGTCGGCAGAATGATGCGGACTTGTTGACCTTAATCTTTCAACCGATGCAGAAATTATGGTGAGAGGAGTGAGCAGTTCGTGAGTGATATTTGTAAAAATCATAGCCATTTTCGCATCATTTTTCATGCGAACACTGCGCAAATATAGTCTTCTGCCTATTAATAAAAGCACTATAACGGCACAAATGATAGTAATAGTTATGATAATATCCAAGTTCATGTTGATAATTTTGCGGTGTAAAGTTACTGTTTTTATGGCGAAAAATCATTATTTTGGAGCAAAAAAGTGCTATTTTAGACTTATTTTGGTTTGTTTTCCGTTATTTTAGGTTTAAAATCCGTTATTTAACGCATTTTCAACCTCTTTTAATTTTATGTGAACCTGTTTTGTTTTGAAGTGTTGTATCTTTGCAATGTAAAAAGAAAGAAATTACACGCGCGGTTTAAAAACCGCCATCTGCCGAGGCAAAGAGTTGTAAGGTAGATATAAAGAGATTTTAATGGTTAAGGTTTATGGTTGATTAATTTAGTTTTTTAAAGTATTGACAATAGCTTCGCTGAGACAGCGAGGCTTTTTGTTTTTTTTAGGGAACTGTGAACGGTGAGCGTTCAACGCTCACCGTTCATCGTTCCTCGTTCATAACGAATTCTCGCTAAGATAGCGTTCTGCCTCTATTGCTGCCTGGCAACCGGTTGCGGCGGCAGTGATTGCCTGACGATAAACTGGGTCTGCCACATCGCCGGCAACAAACACACCTGGAATCATTGTCTTTGGCGTGTTGTTTATCTTCTTTATATAACCCACCTCGTCGGTTTCCAGCCACTCCTTGAAGATGTCGCTGTTTGGCTTGTGCCCGATAGCGAGGAAGAAGCCGTCGATAGCTATGTCAACAAACTCCTCGTCTGCCTCACCCTTGCGCTTTACGAGGTGTGCTCCTTCAACACCGTCCTCGCCGAAGAGCCCAACGGTATTATGCTCAAACAGTATCTCGATATTCTCTGTCTCCATTACGCGCTTCTGCATAACCTGAGATGCACGGAGATACGGTTTGCGTACAATAAGGTAAACCTTCTTTGCCAATCCTGACAGATAGAGAGCATCCTCGCAGGCTGTATCACCACCGCCAACCACGGCAACAGTCTTCTTGCGGTAGAAGAAACCGTCGCATGTAGCACAGGCAGACACGCCCATGCCGTTGTACTTGCGTTCGTCGTCAAGTCCTAAGTACTTGGCAGACGCACCTGTTGCAATAATCACGGTGTCGGCCTCTATCACCTTGCCGTCGTCGGCAGTCAACTTGTAAGGTGCCTGTGACAGGTCGGCAGCTACAATCTCTCCGTCGCGAATGTCGGCACCGAAGTTCTCTGCCTGTTCTCTCAGGTCCATCATCATCTGATTGCCGTCAACTCCCTGCGGATAGCCGGGGAAGTTCTCTACCGTTGTTGTCTGCGTCAGCTGGCCGCCCGGCAACATTCCACTGTATTCCACAGGATGCAGGTTGGCTCTTGAAGCATAGATGGCTGCTGTATAGCCAGCAGGACCGCTGCCGATAATGAGGCAGCGTACATGTTCTGTACTCATATTCTTAATTTTATTTTAGTAATTCTTCAATTTTCAGTGCAATGTTGTCGATGCTCTCTGTGGGCTCGAATCTTGCAGCCACACGTCCCGCCTTGCTTATAAGGAACTTGGTGAAGTTCCATTTTATATCGCTCTTCTCCTTGTAGTCGGGGTCGTTCTTTGATAGCATCTCGTCGAGGATATGTGCGATAGGGTGGTTCATGTCCCATCCCGCAAAGCCCTTTTGCTCTTGCATGAACTTATACAGCGGGTCGGCATCTTCGCCGTTCACCTTCAGTTTCTTGAATCGTGGGAACTCCGTACCGTATGTCAGTTTGCAGAACTCATGTATCGACTCGTCTGTTCCCGGCGCCTGCTGCCCGAACTGGTTGCAAGGGAAGTCGAGTATGGTAAATCCTTGGCTGCGATACTTCTCATATAGCATCTCCAGTTCCTCGTATTGCGGTGTGAATCCGCATTTCGTAGCAGTATTTACTATCAGCAGCACCTGTCCTGAATACTCCTTCAGCGACACCTCTTTGCCTTTCCTGTCCTTTACCTTAAAGTCATAAACGGTTTTCATATACTTAAAATCGAATTAGTTATATTTGGTAACGCAAAAATAATTATTTTCTACCTTAATGCCAAATAATTGGCATCATTATTATGCTTTTTTTGTTGCTGATGCTGTCCGATAAATATTAATTTGTAATTATGTTTTGATTTATGTCAAAAATATACATAATATGTGTTTTTTATTGCAAAATGTAGTGCTTGTGTTCCGATAAAGTTGTTACTTTTGCATTGTCAAACGAGAAAGACGACATTTTGTTAGCAACATATAGAAAACCACGACATACGTTTAGTTATTATTCTTTGAGAGTAGAAGATTGTTTAAGGATTGATTTATGCTCTGCATTTAGAGATTAAGGAGGAGAGCATTGCTTTTTCAAAAAAAGCAGGAGCCGCTGATTTTTCAGCGGCTTTTTTTATCTCACGCCCCAAGCCTTGATAATGTTTGTTCGCGATTCTGATTCGGCTTTCTCTTCCTCCTCATCAACGAGATTGCAGAAGAAGTCGATGCCTGTGAGCCTTTCCAGTTCGTCAATGTTCACCACATACTGCGCCAGTTGGTCGTGCGAATGGTCGGCATTGATATGCTCCACCCAGAATCCCATAGCCTTGTATCCCTGTGCGTTCTTGCACAACACAGCCATGAAGAAATATCTTGGAACGATAAGTCCGTTAGGCAGAGTTTCCAGAATCTGCGACTCCTTGTCTATTGTTCCGCCCTTGCACACATACAGCACGTCGCGGAATGAACTCACGTTCCAGTCTCTCACCTGCTGCTCCATTTTTGCCCACAATCCAGCATTAAACTGGTTCTTCTGCGGTTGCATGTTTGTCAGATAAAACGTCTGCATGTTCACCTCTTTCGTGCTCTGCCGGTCGGCGCTCGGCACAATATGTCCGTGGTCGTAGCCAGAGCGCCAGAAGGGGTCGCTGTCGAAATAATATTCTACCGGCAGTTTCGGGTCTAAAGGATATTGCGGGTCGCCATTGTATCTGCCCACATTGCCGCCGCTATTGGCTGCATACATCTGGTAGCACGACCAGCGTTGCGATTTCTTCTGGTAATCCCATTCAACGGCGAAGTTAATTCCATAGTCAGCAGTAGAGTGTACTATAACCATACTGTTTCCTCCCTTCAGACGTGGGAACTCCAGTCGCTCGTATGCGCTGTTTTCGCTTGAGTTGTTTTTGTTTACATTAATGCCTTCCGTGTTCGGTTGTTGTGCCACGGGCAGCCTGTCGTCGTCCTCACCGCATGAACATACGGCGACAACCATGATAAAGCAGAAAAGCAGTTTTCCAAATCCTTTCATATATATAATAATGTGTGTTACATAAAAAAAGATGCGACCGAGCATATGCAACTACACGGACGCACCTTTATGGATTTTCTAAAAAATGGAGATGTATATCTTATTTCTTAGCAGCCTTACCATAGCGGCTCATGAACTTGTCAACGCGACCAGCTGTGTCAACCAGCTTGCTCTTACCTGTATAGAATGGGTGAGAGGTGCTTGAGATTTCGATTTTTACCACTGGGTAAGTTTCGCCTTCAAATTCTACTGTGTCGTTTGTCTTGCAAGTAGAACGAGAAAGGAACATATCGCCGTTGGACATATCCTTAAATACGACGGGGCGATAGTTTTCTGGATGAATACCTTTTTTCATTTTTGCTTAATATTATAAATTGTTGTAATTAAATGCTCATATTACGGGGTGCAAAATTACTAAAAATATCGCACGCCACCAAATGTTTATAGAAATATTTTGTTTTTGTCTGCACTTCGGGTAGAAAATGTTGCAAGTGTGCACTGGGATTTACTGTTGCCAAACAAGTCAGACAAAGAAATAACATTGTCATTTGAATTTGGTATATGGCGTGTATACCAAATTTTAAGTTACATTGCAACACATTCAGAGAAGAGTTTAATTGATTTGCCTGCAGCTATCGGTAATGGAATATAGAGAAATTATGCCCCATGAGATTTCCCCTGAAAATTATTTCACGCATTTCTCATACATCCTACATTTTTGCACGCAACGCATTGTACTACAGTTAGTTTAGTGCAGTGTATGAGGATTTCAATCCTACATTTTTTGCCCGTTTTTCGGCGCTTTTTGGTAATTTTAACAATTTTAGGTAATAAAGATTGATATTTCTAAAAGGCCGTTTTAGACTTCAGATGTATTTTTTTGTTAATGCGGCAAAAAGTAAGAATTATAACCATGCCATTTAGCCATCAAAAGTGGTGCAGTTAGCACTGCTAAGTGGGCCACTTAGGAGGTGCAAATGGGCGTTTTAGAATTCTGAAACGGCGGTTTACAAAGATTCGCCTCACAATGTACTACATCAATTTTTCTCGTTTATGGAGAATCTAGACAAAACATGGATGATATTATTGCTGGAGATGTTCAAAAAGCGCTTCACAACCAATGCTTTTTGGTTAGGGGTTTGCTTTTATCACCCAAAAGTTTGAATCTTTAATTATAAAGGAGTTCGGACAGCAGTACATTTGAAACTTGCATGTCGCTATAGGGTTCGTCGGTAACTACGCCCCAAGTGGACTTCTACCACAGATGCATGATATGCCCATCATACTAGAAAATCTCCCCGCCACTCAGAGCAGCGAGGAGATAAGTCTTTCTTGTTGTCAGCAACCGAGAGGTTACTTCACATAGAATTTCTTGCCGTTAACGATATAGATACCCTTTGGCAGTTCGTTGCTAAGGTTGCTAATGTTTGCATTGCCTTTTATCAATGTGCCGTCTAAGGTATAAACATTTGTCTTGGCATTAAGTGAAGGATTGTCTGCTGTCACACCCTCGATGCCAGTAGCATCAAAGCCCTCGATGAAGAAGAACTCTTTCCATTGGTCTGCCGCCTGATAAGCAGCAAGACTCTGCTGAGGAATCTGCAATGTACAGTTCCATTTGTTTATGTCATCCAGTGCCATCTCGCCACATTTAGGAGGAGCTACGGCATAGCTGATAAGCTTTGTTACGTTTACACAGTCGGAGAACGCCTCCTTGCCAATGCTCTGCAATCCTGTTCCGAAAGCGAAGTAGTCGAGATTGCTACATCCAGAGAATGCCCAGTCGCCAATAGACTTCACACCATCACCAATCTGCACATTCTTCAGATTGGTGCAACCATAAAACTCGTTGGCGTAAATTTCATCCTCCTTGTCACCAACAATCAGAGTTTGTAATGATGTGTTTTTATAGAAAGGCGAATAACCATAGCTACTTGATGAGTTATATATAATCTTTCCTCCAATATATACTGTATCCAACGGACAATCAGAGAAGAATGGATTTGCTCCATTGCTTCCTAATGTTAAAGAGTTTTCTCTTTCTTCTATTGTTACATTTGCTATTTTGTTGCAACCAGAGAATGTCCCGTCACCAATACTTTCCACGCTATTTGGAATGCTTATTGATGTCAAGCCAGAGCAACCAGAGAATGCTTTCTCGCCAATACTTGTCACACTATTTGGAATACTTATAGAGGTTAATCCAGAGCAACCTGAGAAAGCTTCATTACCAATGCTCGTTATGCAATTTGGTAAATTTATTGATGTTAAATTGGAATGACCTAAGAATGCTTTTTCTCCTAAACCATATGTTCCTCCTTTATAATTATCAGGCAATGTTACTTCATTTTTATTGTCTGTATAGTCTATCAAGAAATATTCTCTTTTTAACTTATTAAAGATAAATCCATTTAAAAGGTCATAATCATTGCCTGTATAAACTTTTGATGCATAATATGCAACATATCCATTGTTAGTTGAACCTTTGGTTATATTAATGTTTGATTTGTTTATTACAGTTTTCAAGTCCCTACACTCACGGAATGCTTCATTATCAATATATTTTATGCTACTTGGGATAACTATTGATTTCAAATTCTTACAATTATAGAAAGCACGAACATTTATACCACTAACACAATTAGGAATAGTTACATATGATAAACTACAATTCTTAAAGACGTCTTTATCTATATTGTAAGTTCGCCCTGCATCAGGCAAAGTGACATTTGTCTCATTGCCTAAGTAGTATATCAGGTCGCCATATTCCTTAAAAATAAAATTATCCAATAATTCAAGTTCTCCTTCTATAATTTCATCTGCATAATTTCCTACCATTCCATGATCTCTTGAATACGGTTCTATATTAAGACTTGAATTGTTAATTACTGTCTTTAATTCAAAACAGTCATAAAATGCGCGATCAGAAATAAATTTTAAGTTTTTGCCAAGATATATGTGCCTCATACTTGAACAACCATTAAAAGCGCCATATCCAATTTCTTCGACGCCATCTGGAATAATTATAGATGTTAAGCTGGAGCAACCACCGAAGGTACCGGCATCAATATTTATTAGGCTATTTGACAATGCGACAGATGTTAATCCAGAACAACCAGAGAAAGCATCGGTGCCAATGCTCGTAACGCTGTTTGGTATGGTGACAGATGTTAATCCAGAGCAGCCTGAGAAAGCTAACGTCCAAATTTCCGTAACGCTATTGGGGATAAATGTGTTTTTACATCCATTCACCAATACATTTGAATATGTTCTAATAATGGCATTACAATTTTCACGAGAGTCATATACAGGATTACCGCCATCGACAATAATGGATTCTAATCCAGAGCATCCACTGAATGCACCGTACGAAATGTCTGTAACGCTGTTTGGTATGGTGACAGATGTTAATCCTGAACAACCTTGGAAAGCTTCAGTTCCAATTTCCGTAACGCTGTTTGGTATGGTGACAGATGTTAATCCTGAACAACCTTGGAAAGCTCCAGTTCCAATTTCCGTAACGCTGTTTGGTATGGTGACAGATGTTAATCCTGAACAATCATAGAAAGCATACATCTTAATACTCTTCACGCTGTTTGGTATGGTGACAGATGTTAATCCTGAACAACCTCGGAAAGCTTCAGTTCCAATTTCCGTAACGCTGTTTGGTATGGTGACAGATGTTAATCCAGAGCAACCAGAGAAAGCATATTCAATGCTCTTAACACCTTCTGGTATTTCAAGATTCTTTATTTCCTTGCCATCCATATACAAATGCCCTGCATAAAATAGCGGATTTGCAGTGAGATCGCCAAACTTTATATTACACCATGCGGTTATATCCGAGATATTTACAGATGTTAATCCAAGGCATATAGAGAAAGCATATTTACCAATGCTCGTAACGCTGTTGGGAATAGTTACTGATTTGAGGTTCCTACATTCATAGAATGTCTCTTGTCCAATGCTCGTAACACCACTGGAAATGGCAACTGATTCTAATTGCTTACATTTCCAAAAAGCAGAATCTCCAATGCTATATTCTTTACCTTTATACGAATCAGGCAATGTTATATTTGTTTCATTACCAGCATAACCTATTAAGATAGGCTTGCCATCAGATTCCTTAAAATAAAAGTTATTAATGTTATCTATATATTCTCCTGACAACACTCTATTTGCATAATATGCAACATATCCATGGTTTTCTGAACCACTGGTAATATTGAGTTTTGAATTGTTTACTACAAAAATTAATTTTGTGCAGCCATAAAAAGCATAATCACCTATGTTTGTAACGCTATTGCCAATAGTTGCAGATGATATATTGGTACAACCAGAAAAAGCATAATCGCCAATATCAGTAACGCTGTTGGGGATAACAATAGATGCTAAACTAGTACAGTTTTCAAAAGAATTGTATCCGATACCAGTCACGTTATCGTCTATAGTTACCGAGTTTAGGTTTTTGCAACCATAGAATGCATAATCACCAATATTTCCTTCATTTTTTATCGTTATGCTTTTTATTGTTTTATTATTATAAAATGTATATGGCATTATATTTTTGACAGTCATTGCAACGTTTTTGAAGGAAACAGTTTTTTCTACTGTTACAGTCGATGCAGATAAACTAGAGTTGTAATCAATAAGATCGCATGTGCGCTCTGATGGATTTATGGGAATAAATGTCATTCCATCAACTTCAAATATGGCATTTAAATATTTGGACACCTGCTTATTGCTAAAACTCGTGTATTGCTCGTTTGGAACATAATTGATTTTTCCACTAAGATTCTTATATCCATTCGGTGTTGTTTTGGTAAGCCAAATCGTTTTTGTTGGTGTAGATTGATTATCTCCAATGCTCAGCACATTTGCTCCTACAGTTAGCATAGATATATCACAATCGTTGAATGCCCCATCTTCTATGCTCGTCACGCTGTAAGTTTTGCTGTCATACGCAACTGTCTCTGGAATCACAACATTGCCGCTATATTCCCCTTTTCTACTAGTCGCAGATGTTCCTCTATAAGTAACTCCAACTGTTAACTTTTCGTTGTCAGTGATGTTGTAATAAATCCCATCCACCTCAAAATCATGGGCACTTGCCACCAATGGTAACAAGGTGGCAAATAATGATAGAAATAACTTTTTCATAATTTTTTTTGTTTTGAATTATTTATTTTTGTTGTTTGCTTATTTGCGAATATCAAAATATAACTATATAGCTATAATGCAAAAGTAAAAAGTCTCATTAGTATTTTTCATTTCTTCCCAATCTGTCTTATATTTTCTATCAACATCAAAAGATTTACGTTTATTTGAACATCTGCTATTCTGATTGTTCCAATGCTTTTCTCTGTTATGAGTTACCCCATCTGTCATGTCAAATTGACTGCAATAAGCATCCTTACGGCTTTCTTTTTTATAGTTTTTGTCGTTTGTTAGGAAAATAACCAAACCTCCTTTTACTTTTTCAAAACGATTATATACTAGTTCTATACGACGGATGTCTTTCCAAAAATCATACTTACCCAAATTTTGAGCTCCTTGATTTTTCAAAACCTTGACCTTGTTTTTAATTTTTTCATCAAAACGGCTAATTTCAAGATCGATTTCTTTAGTCTTGTATTTTAACTCAATAGGGCAATAATTGTCACCTTTCCTGATAACTATATCAAGATACAAATCGCTATCACAGTCTTTAAGCTCGCTTTTGGGCACATAATACTCCACTTCAACATCGTCATAAACATTTTTCTGGTTTTTCAGCCATACTGCCAGATGCATCTGTAAGTCTCTTTCATTATACAACAAAGAATTGTTGTTCTTAAGAAAAGCGACAACATCTTCTCGTACTTTTTCAACAAACTTATCCATGTTCATTATCCTCGCCTACCACTTTCCCCTGTCTCAGCATTAATAATTAATAAAAAAGGTATGGATACAAAAAAGACGTGGGAAAACATTTGCCGCTTATCCCACATCCTAGGCCTTCGCATTGCCTGTCTATCAAGATAAGCAACTTAGCCAGCCCACGCCATTGGGTATTTATATTAATGTATGTTGTTGGTTTGCTGGCCAACAAACATACAGGTATAATACACCCTACGTGGACGCTTTGTTGCGATATCTTCAGATAGACCAAAGGTTGCGAAGTTTTGGATGTTGAAGATAACGTTTAAAACGTCCTTTTATGCTTCGTGCCGAGGTGAGGTTTCGACCTCTTTAACGGTAGTGGAAGCATTAGTCCACAATGTCTTGACCCGCCCGTCCTGTATAGACTGACTAAGTCACTTGCAAAAATAAGAAATAAAAATTAAACAAACAAAAAAATATTGTTTTTTTTGTAAATTGATTATAAATGTTTGCTTGCGTGGTAAATACGACGTAAAACAACCCTCCTAAGAAATGATTCTGCGTCAATTCTGGTGTTTGTAATCAGACATGAAAATTAATGTAATTACTATGTCAAGTAAGATTTTATACCCTATACTAAGAGCAAAACAGATATGGAGGAGTTAAGAATTATAACCATGCCATTAAGCCATCAAAAGTGGTGCAGTTAGCACTGCTAAGTGGGCCACTTAGGAGGTGTAAAAGGGCGTTTTAGAATTCTGAAACGGCGGTTTGTCTTTTCGGTGCTTGCTACTTGCCCTCTGCCTAGTTTATTGGTAAATAACGTCATCGTACAAGTTGTTTTCAAGCTCCAATCACGCATAAATATGCATTTGGTCGGCGTTCTATTAATGAAGAACGGTTAGTTCTATAGTTGAGAAGTGCCAGTTCTTGATGAGAGAACTGGCACTTCTTGCATCAGGATCTGGCACTTCTTCGCACGACATATGCAATTCGCTTATTTTCAAGATATTGCAGAAGTGAATATATATATACAATTGATTGTGCATACATATACAATATTTACAGTCGCTTTTATATCGGCCAAGTTGTCTTATGGTAACACTATATAGTGATTGCGATAAAAAAACAGGGCGGTCCTTGTGGAACCGCCCTGTTAGATATTGCAAATCGAGATTTTACATCTTGACAAGTTTCGCATCATCAACAAGGATTTCTTGTGACTCAGAATAGCTTGAGTTCTTTGGATTCATTATTACAAGACAGATTGTTGTTTTTTCTGTGAGTTCAAACTCGTATGTCACTTCAGTCCAGCTTGTTGACAGTGAAGCATAGTCGCCATAAACATATTGGCCAACCTTGCCGTCAGCTACCGGAGTATAACCGGCGCGAGTCTGTGACTTGCCGCCCTTAGTTGCCTTTGCCCAGAAAGTAAACTTGTATTTTCCTGCTTCAAGTTCTGTTTCCTTGTAGCCAAGACGCTTGTTAGATGAGGTTACATAACCAACAGAAACTGAATACTTGCCGCTATGAGCATCTGTGCTCTGTGAGAGAGTGGCGTTGCCTGCTGTTGATGCAGTCTTCCAGTTTACAGGCAAACCGTTGCTCCAAGCCTCGAAAGTTCCGTTTGACAACAGACTGCCCTCGTCAGGTGTAGTTGTACCCGGATTCTCCGGTTCCTCAGTTCCGCCATTGCATGTCAGCGAGTAGAGGTAAGCCTCGCCTGTTACAGTCTCTGGAGTGTTGCCCATGTAGTTGCAGAGCTTGCCGCAAACAACAACATCGTCGCCAACGTGGAGCACTTCGCCCTCAGTATATTTCACATTGTTGAGATAGAGAGCACGGAACACAAGGAACTCGCCGTTTGTAGTGCCATCGTCAGAGATAGTGAATGTGGCGTTACCATACTGTGTGCCATACTGCTCGCGGATAGTAGCCACTTTACCCTTGATATAAACAACGTCTGACTGCTCGCCATCCTTCAGTGCACTTGCCACGCTGTTGGCTGCGATGCTGTTGTATGGGTTCTCCAGTGTACCGTCGCCCTTAGCACCGTCTGTCGGTGTGTCGCTGCCACCCTCGGCTGTCTTGCCGTTGAGAGAGTAGAGGTAACTGCCGTTTTGTACAGTTTCTGGAGTGTTGCCCATGTAGTTGCATACCTTACCGTAGATAATCACCTCGTCGCCAACCTTGATGTTCTCGCCGCCAGAATATTTCTGGTTGCCAAGATAAAGAGTGCGGAACACGTAGAATGTGCCGTTGTCGGTACCATCGTCAGAGATGTAGAAAGTGGCATTGCCATACTGGGTGCTGAACTGCTCTTTAATAGATGCAATCTTACCCTTGATATAAACAGCCTCTGACTCTGCGCCGTCTGCCAGAGAAGAAGCCAACTGATTTGCAGCGATGCTGTTGTATGGATTATCCAGTGTACCGTTGCCCTTTGCCTCGCCTGTTGTTGGAGTGTCGCTGCCGCCATCGGCAGTCTTGCCGTTCAGCGAGTAGATATAGCTCTTGTTGGTAACTGTCTCAGGAGTGTTGCCCATGTAGTTGGTCACCTTACCGCAGATTATTACCTCGTCGCCAACCTTGATGTTCTCGCCATCGGTATATTTCTTGTTGCCAAGGTAGAGAGTGCGGAACACGTAGAACTGGCCTTTTGATGTGCCGTCGTCAGAGATATAGAATGTGGCATTGCCGAACTGGGTGGTAAACTGTTCCTTAACTGAAACAACCTTGCCCTTGATGTATATGTCCTTGTCAGACTCTGTGCCTGCAGGAAGCGATGCAACGTAGTTGTTTGCCGCCACACTGTTGAACGGATTCTCCAATGTTCCATCGCCTACAGCCTCACCTGTAGAAGGAACCTCTGGTGTCTCTGTGCCACTGCCCGGCAGTTCGTATGGTTCAGGCACGTCCTCGCAACTTGTAAATGTAAATGCTGCTATAGCTACAGCAAGCATTGTCTTGAATATCTTCTTCATATCTTAAAATTGTTTGTTTCTTTGTTTGTTACTTTATTATCTCGATGTCGCTGCTCTTGCGTATCAGAATCTGCCATGTGCTGTTGTAGCGTGTGGCGATGCCAGTGATGTTGCATTTTGCAGGTTTGTTGTTGTCTGCATCGTAAGGCAGAATCATGCCGGCAAAGTCGGCGTATGTACTCGTGCGTATCACCACCTCCTTGTTGCCAAAGCCCTCTCTAAGACTGCGGTTAATGTTGTTGCCGCCCGATGTTGCCACGCTGCCGTCGGCAGGAGCAAATGTTGACTTGCCGTCAGCGTCGATGAACGACACATCCTTCAGCACCACCAGTTTGCCGCAGTTGCCATCCATGTCGTTGCAAACATTCTTGAAGTCAACAGGAGTCTGCTGCAATGGGTTCTGGTCGGTAATCTTAAAATGCTGCATCCAGATGTCCTTAGACATTCTGCCTATGCTGGTACCATTGTAAGGAGCACCAATCTGTGGCTGCTTGCGATAGCCGCCGATGTGCAATCCCTTCAGGTCGATGAGAATCTCCTGTCCCTCAGCCAGATAACCGTTAAGACCGTTCTGGTTTACGGCAATTATTATGGCAGCTGTTTCGTCCTGAATGGCCAGTTGCTTGTAGATGTTGCCGCCGAGGTCGTTGCCTGTGATGCGTCCCTTGATTTGAATATCCTCAGTAATCTCCTTGTTCTGGTCGGTGCTTGCAAACACGTTTGGATATTTGTCAATGAGACTTGCAATAGAAATAACATTAGTTTCAACAATATCGTTGTTTCCAAAAGGCGGTTCGCTGAATGTAGGTTCGTCCCAACCGTCGTTCATACATGCTGAAAGCAGGCAGCAAACAACGCCCATTAAAATGAATCTTATCTTTTTCATATCTGTTCCTTATATATTAATAATGTTAGAACTTGTATGTTACGATGAACATTCCGTTGATTCCGTTGGCATAGAATTTCTTTGGAATATGTGTGAATGAATATGTACGAATATTAGTCATGCCATTAGTCTCATTAATGGTATCGCGGCGGTTCTGTTCCATACCACCAGTGCAAATCTTCTGATTGTTAAGCACGTTGGTGAGCATGAGATTGAAAGAGAGAGAACCCTTCTTTACATAAATGCTCTTACCGATACTCAGGTCGAGCATGAAGCCACCCTTGCCCTTTGCCTGATCTAAGACTTTTGTTACATCATGAAGCAGATTGCCATTTTCATCATATAGTGGTTGTTTTGTATCTTCATCAATTACAGTTGGCAAATCGTTATAATAGCGGGTAATCGGTGAGTAGTACAGATAAATTCTGTCGTAGTAGTTGCCGATAACATCGATATACCATCCACCCTGATGATAAGACAGACCGAGACTGGCAGCAGTGAGCGGTGTGCCACCCTCGCGCATTCCCTTGTTCACGCAGATGTCCTTGTGATAGAGCGAACCGTCTTCTGCCTTTGTACCATCAGAACGCATATACGAAACGTATGCGTTGTTGGTATATTTTGCTTCGCTGATGGTTCCAAGTGCATTGATACTGAAAGCAGAGTTGAGCTTGATGTCCAATCCCAGTTCAACGCCATAGTATTCCTTGTTGATGCCTGTAAGTGAAATGTATGTGAATGAAGATGAAGTATTTTTATCACTATCTTCATAATAAGCCATGCTGTATTCAGTTACGTCTGTCAGTTTGCTGTAATAGCCGCTAATGTTTGCCTTCAGCCAAGAAGTGCTAAGACTGTAACCCAGTTCGGCGCTCATCACCTTCTCGTTCTTCAGGTTGTTCACGAAGTCGTTGTTTACTTGTGGCGAAGCGAAAGATGTGCGTGGGGTCGGTGCTTTAAGTTCGTAACCAGCACCTGCTGTAATCATGTGCCCCTTGCCCAAGTTGAAGCTGGCACCAATCTTACCGCCGCCGTCGAGGAACTTGGCTGTGCCGCTCTTGCCGAAAGAATTGTCTTTAGCCAATCCGTTGCGCATCTTACCTTCGCGCTGCATGGTCATGCCGCTGATGCGTCCGTTGACAAACACACGAGCAAAATTGAAGTCATGAGCATAGCCTGCCCATGCCGTTGCCTTGTTTACAAACACATTGTAGTCGTAAGCAAACCTGTCGCCCTCGCGCACCTCGGCGTTAGGGTGGTTGAGGTCGTACTGCACCTCGTCAGAGTTTTCAGCGTATGTACCAACTACGTAGGTGTTGATGTTGCGGAAGCGACTTGCTCCGAGAAGGTCTTCCATGGTCTGATAGTGCATGCCCTTGTTGGTAGAAAGGGTGATGCCGGCATTGAGAACAGAGTTCTTTGACAGTTCCTTGCGCAACACAGAAGAGAGGTTGAGCGTGAGTTGGTCGTCATGATATGCCTGCTGGTAGTACATGGCATCAGCGCCCTGCAGCGATGCAGTCTTGTTGGCATAGTAAAGGCGGTCCCAGTTAATCTGGCGGTTAGCCTTTGACGCACTGAGGTAGTCGTAAGCCGCCTGCCAGTTGGCTCTGGCGGTTTCTGTCCTGTTCTCAGTGTCAGTAGGATCCCACACGTTGTAATGGTAACTTGGCATCAGGCTGTAGTAGTCGGGTGCGGGATTGGTACTGTTGTTGTAGTTAAGTTTTGAACTGCTATACATTGAATACTTGCCCAAGAGCGTTGTTGTGAGCTTGGTCTTCTCGTCGATGGTGAAGTCCCAAGTAAGCAAGGCGGTAGGAGCGAAACTCTCTATTACGCGGGCGTTGCGCTTCTCGCCGTTCTGATAACCCCAGTTAGGATTATAGTGATTGTCGTTGGCTATCCAGTACATCTCATCCGTACTGGCTGCCTGTGCGGCACGCTCCGTAGGGTTGCCCCATGTAACGAGCGACAGGCTATGCTGGTCGTTGATAATCTTCTCTACGCCGAAGAAATAAGAAAGGGCGTTATAGAATGTTCCTTCAATATAACCCTCGTTTGCCCATCTGTAGGTCAGTGCGGCAGAGTAAGACCAACCTTTGTCGTTGATGCCTGAATTGTAAGAATACATGCCTCTGAATGTATAGTTGCGGTTGGCACCAGCCAACGATACCCTATGACCGGAAGGCATTGTGCTCGGGCGGAAGTTGTAGTTGTTAGAACCGCCAAGGGCTGTTATGGCAAAGCCGTTGTCCTCGAATGGCAGCGACATCTCGACGTTGCGTGTCTGGTTGTTCAGACCGCCTACATTAGAGAAACTGAACTCGCCTCTCTCTATGTCGTTGAGCGGATTGCCGTTGACATAAATTTCGTTATACTTTGAATTGTAAGCCCTGTACTTGAATCGGGCAGCACTGAATCGGTAGCCGACATTCCTCGCATAGGTGTTACTGTTGGAACCCGCTACAGAGATGTTCTGAGAAACATCATCGTCTTCTCCAAGCTGAGCCTCAGTGAAGGTGAATGCCTGTTCGTCTTGTGCCACATTGCCCAAACCGAGCGAATCGACATCCTGAGCTGCAACAGACGATGCACTGCAAAAGGCTATCACAGCCAATTTTAGTTTATTCTTCATAGTTAATTATTATATTTTATTTTGTTTTTCTAAGGTGCAAAGTAAGCAATTTTAATCTGAAAAATGAAAGTTTTTTGATTGTTTTTTCAATATTCATGCCATTTTATCAGTTTAAATGCCGATATTTGCAATCAAATTTAAAAGCTATGAAGAATTTTATATTTACATTGATGTTGATGTTCCTTTGCGGAACCGGTATGGCTTCAGCACAAGAGAAGAAGTTCTCGGTATATGCCGCTGGATTCTATAATCTTGAAAACCTGTTTGATACTTGCCACGATGCAGGAAAGAATGACTATGAGTTTCTGCCGGATGGAACATACAAGTGGAACAAGATAAAATATACTCATAAGCTGCGCAACATGGCACGCGTGCTCTCTGAGATGGGCACTGATGTGCTGCCAATGTCAGTTGGCTGCGCCGTTATTGGCGTGAGTGAGGTGGAGAACGCCAAGGCTCTCGATGATCTGGTGGCACAGGAACCTCTGGCAAAGAGAGGCTATAAGTATTGTCATGTGGAAGGTCCCGACCGCCGTGGCGTTGACTGTGCCCTGCTTTACAACCCGAAACTCTTCAAGGTGCGCGATGTGAAGCTCGTGCCCTTTGTTCAGGAACTGGAGAAGGACAGCAATTATTATACCCGCGGTTTCCTTACCGTAAGCGGTACGATGGCGGGCGAGCATGTGACGGTGGTTGTGGCCCATCTGCCGAGCCGTTTCAATGGCTCGTTCTATCGTGAGATTGGCGGCAAGCAGATGAGGGCTTTGAAGGACTCGCTGATTAAGGACGACCCAAAGGTGAAGGTGCTTGTGATGGGTGACATGAACGACGACCCGATGGATCCGTCGATGGCAGAAAAACTTGGAGCAAAGCGCGAGATAAAAGATGTGGGCGACGGAGATATGTATAACCCTTGGTGGAACGTGCTGGCAAAGGAGGGCAGAGGCACACTGATGTATAACGGGGCATGGAACCTCTTCGACCAGATAATACTGTCGCCAAGTCTGCTCTGCCGTGACAAGAAGAAGGACTATGAGACTCTGAAGTACTTCAGACATCAGGTTTTTACTCGCGACTATCTGTTCCAGCAGGAAGGCAAGTATAAGGGCAACCCAAAACGCACCCATGCCGGCGGCTCATGGCTCGACGGATATAGTGACCACCTGCCAGCAATCGTTTATCTGATTAAGGAGAAGAAGTGAGAACGACAGAGCGACATCCCTTTGAACCATTCCTGCCGGAGAATGCCCGGCTGCTGATGCTCGGCACGTTTCCGCCGGCACAGAAGCGTTGGAGCATGGAGTTCTATTATCCCAACTTCATTAATGACATGTGGAGGATAATGGGGCTGTGCTTTTTCAATGACAAGCAGCACTTTGTGGTGGAAGGGGAGAAGAGGTTTGACTTATCGCTGATTGTCCCTTTCCTGAAAGAGAAGGGTATTGCACTATATGATACAGCCGATGAAGTGGTGAGGACGAAGAACAATGCGTCGGACAAGGATTTGGAGATAGTAAGACCTTCCGACCTTGACGGCATGCTTCGCCAACTCCCGGAGTGCAGGGCGGTGATTACTGCCGGACAACTGGCAACGACGGTGTTTTGCCAGCATTACGGTATTGAAGAACCGAAGGTGGGCGGATATTCAGAGTTCGTGCTCGACAACCGCTTGATGAGATTATATCGCATGCCAAGTTCGTCGAGGGCATATCCCATGAAATTGGAGAATAAGGCTATATATTATAATAAGGTGTTCAAAGAGGTTTTTAAATAATAAGCAATCATGACAATAATAGGCATTGCCGGAGGAACCGGTTCGGGAAAGACCACTGTGGTAAGGAAGATAGCAGAGGCGTTGCCTCCGCACTATGTGGCTGTGGTGCCATTGGACTCTTACTATAACGACACGACGGATATGACTGCCGAGGAAAGGAAGGCAATAAACTTTGACCATCCTGATGCTTTCGACTGGAAACTGCTTATTGAGCATGTGAAGCAGTTGAAGGCTGGCAATGCTGTTGAACAACCCACATATTCTTATATAGAGAGCAACAGGCAGAAGGAAACGGTGCATGTGGAACCGAAACCGGTGATAATAATCGAGGGCATAATGACGCTGCTGAACAAGAAACTGCGCGACATGATGGACTTGAAAATCTTTGTTGACACCGACTCTGATGAGCGACTGATACGCAACATACAGCGCGATGTGGTGGAAAGAGGGAGAACCGTAGAAATGGTTATCGACCGCTATCTGAAGGTGCTGAAACCGATGCATGAACAGTTTATTGAACCTACAAAAAAATATGCCGACCTTATTGTGCCTCTGGGAGGCGAGAACAAGACCGGCATAAATATCCTAAAATCATATATTGAGGGGATTGTTTTGAGGTTTTAAGGTTCTACAACCTCCCATCCTCATAACCTCAAAACCTTAAACCTCATTCTTATCTATGTCCGCCGAAGCGTCCGCCACCATTGTTGCTACTGCGACTGGTAGAGCGTGTTGAGGTAGCAGAACTTCTGGAAGGAGAAGAACTACGCTGGCTACCGACACTGCTGTTTCTGCTTGAGTGGGACGAACCACGGTTGCTTCTTACAGACGAATTGCTGCGGTTGTCCGACCTTCTTGTGCTGAATGAACCGCGATTTGTTGAAGAACCGCCTGTTGTCAACTCCCTTTTGCCGTTAGAACCGCTTGGTCTGCCAGAGGTAGAGGAGTGCTTGTTGTTGTCGTGGCGGTTGTTGTCTTGTGTTGCATGATTATTGTCGTGACGGTTGTTTCTGATTCTTCCGCCATTGCCGAAATTACCGCTTGGTCTGCTGCCGTGATTGACAGTAACCTTGGTAGAACTGCCTCGCGCATTGCTTGGTCGGCGTTCTAAAGTGCCATTGTCCCATCTGTCGCGCAAGCCTCCGTGGTTACGGCTACCGCTGTGGATATAGTGGGATTTGCGACCATGGTAATAGCTGCGTCCGCCATTGGAGTGCCAACTGTGTCCGCCGCGATAGGATGAATAGAATACCGGGCGACCGAAGTATAGATAGTGGCGGCGTGGATAGCGGGCGTAGATGCCGAAGCGCCAATGGCCAGCATCCCAATACAGAGGACGGAAGAAATAGGTGGCAGCACGGAAGGCTCGCCATTGCCAGTCGAGCAGGATGTAGCTCATGTCAAGGTTGCGGCGCTCCCAGTAGGTGCCGAACACATTGTGGCGACTGGTCACACTCATAAGATAATCAAGGTTTATCTCGTATGCAGCCTCATATTGCTCGTCGGTGAGGTTAAGCTCGTATGCCATCTTGTCCGTGAGGAAAAGAGCCTGGTCGCGTGCCTGCTCGTAGCTCATAGCTTTTGCAGATGTTACTATCGAGAATATTGCCAATAATGTGAATATAACCTTTTTCATAATGCATATAATTTAATATGTTAGACATCTGTTGTTTTTATCTGTTGCAAATTTAGCAACAATTTAGTTCTGGCACAAGGGAAAATCCCTAAATAGTGGTGGGGAAATCCCTATTTCTGCGAAAAAATATGTAACGCTGCTCTTTGTTTCACTTTTTTATAAGTATCTTTGCATCCCGAATGAGAACCCGTGTAAAACTATATATATTATTCTTTCTTGCTTTTATTGCTATAGAAGGGAATGCCCAATCACGACTGACAGATAATCTGGAGTACAGATTGTCGGCAGAGGCATCGGTGTCGATGGGCGATTACACCCCGCTATGGCTAAATGCAAATAAGTACGGGTTGAGTTCACTGGAAAAGGAAAACGGTTATCTGCGGGCTGCACTCGGAAGACCATTGGCTGCCGATTCATCGAGGAATTGGGGTGTTGGTTATGGGATAGATATTGTGGGTGCATATAACCATACAAGCGAATTTATTGTGCAGCAGGCTTTTGCCGAGGTTCGCTGGCTGAAAGGGGTGCTGACAGTTGGAAGCAAGCAGCATCGCATGGAGATGAAAAACCATGAACTGAGCAGCGGTTCGCAGACTCTCGGCATCAACGCGCGTCCGGTGCCACAGGTAAGACTGGATATGCCTGAGTATTGGACACTCCCCTTTACCAATGGATGGGTAAGCATGAAAGGTCATCTGGCATATGGCAAGATGACTGATGACAGTTGGCAGGAGAATTTCACAGGACGCAAGAGCAAATATGCTGAAGATGTGTTGTTTCACAGTAAGGCGGGATTCATAAAGATAGGCAACGAATATAGGTTTATGCCTGTTTCGCTCGAACTTGGCGTGGAGATGGCATGCCAGTTTGGAGGTAAGGCATATAATGTGACTGCCATTGAGGGTGGTGCGCAGGATGTGGTTAAGAACGACAACGGCTTAGGCGCGTATTGGGATGCGTTTGTTCCTGGCGGTTCTGATGCACCGGAGGCAGACTACAAGAACGTGTCGGGCAATCATCTGGGCAGTTGGATGGTGAAGCTGAACTTCGATTATGACCAGTGGTACCTTGGACTATATGGAGAGCATTTCTTTGAAGACCATTCGTCGATGTTCTATCTTGACTATGACGGCTATGAAGAGGGCAAGAGCAATAAGGTGAGGAAAGACAACCGCTATGTTCTTTACGATTTCAAGGATATGATGCTGGGCGCAGAACTGAAGTTGAAGAACTGCCGACTTGTAAATAATGTGGTGTTTGAGTATTTGTATTCCAAGTATCAGAGCGGACCGATTTATCACGACCATAATGAAAATGTTGCAGGACATATTGGTGGGGTTGACGATTATTATAATCATTCGATATTCCCTGGTTGGCAACACTGGGGACAGGTGATGGGAAATCCGCTGTATTTGTCGCCAATCTACAATGAAGACGGTACGATAATGGTTAAGAACAATCGGTTCTATGCTTTCCATCTTGGACTGAGCGGTGACCCTTCGCAGAACCTGCACTACCGCTTGCTGGCAACATATCAGAAGGGATTCGGAACTTACAAAGAACCGTATGCAAGTCCACGTCACAACGTGAGTGTTTTGGCTGAGGCTGTATATTGCTTCTCTGAAGATTCTTCGCTTCATGGCTGGAGCATCAGAGGGGCATATGGAATGGATGCAGGGAAGATTTATGGAGACAATCATGGTTTCCAACTGTCGATAACTAAAACTGGAATATTGGGATTTTAAAGCATGAGAAGATTATTTTACCTTTTTGTTGTGAGTCTGCTGACAGTGTCATGCACATTGGAGGTCTCTGACAATGGAGACCTTGATGGATATTGGCAACTGACAAGGGTGGATAGTCTGGTCACAGGTAATTCGGCAGACATGCGTGAGACAGGTATATTCTGGGCAGTGAGTTACGAAATGTTGGTGACACGTTCAACGAAGCAACCAATGGGCGAGGTAATCTTTGAGTTTCAACATACGGCAGACTCTTTGTGTCTTACCAATCCTTATGTCCTTTATAGAGATTCTTCTGATATAAAAGTGACTGATGTGAATTACTTGAGGAGGTTTGGCGTGAACAGTCTTGACGAAAAATTTCACGTTTTGCAGTTGAGTTCGAGTAAGATGGTGCTTGAGTCAGAACTACTTAGGTTGTATCTGAGGAAGTATTGAAAATAAAAGGTTTGGCGTATATAAAAATAATCATTGACAATACAATAAAAAGATAAGATAATAGTTATTATTATAATAACAGATTCATGAGATGAAGAGTTTTGAAAGAGGTCTAAAACGTATATTAGATATAATTATAGCATTAATCTGCCTTATACTTTTTTCGCCCCTTTTCTTGATATGCTATATTGCAATAAAAAGGGAAGACGGCGGTCCGGCAATTTTCGTGCAGGAGAGGATAGGGTATAAGGGCAAACCATTTATGATTTATAAGTTCCGCAGTATGAGGGTGGATGCGGAAAAGGGCGGCCCTACTTTATATAAGCACCAGGAGGATAACAGGTTGACAAAAATTGGTTTGTATCTCCGTGAACATCATCTCGATGAGTTGCCTCAACTTTGGAATGTGCTGATTGGTGATATGTCTTTTATCGGACCTCGTCCGGAACGTAAATTTTTTATAGACCAGATTATGGAGCGTGATTCAAGATACGAACAATTATATCAGATACGTCCGGGTGTTACCTCTTATGCAACATTGTATAATGGCTATACGGACACCATGGAAAAGATGCTGAAGCGTTTGGAACTCGACCTTTATTATTTAGAGCACGGTTCGTTGTGGTTTGACGCAAAGATTCTCTGGATGACATTTACCAGCATAGTATTTGGAAAGAAATTCTAATAGATAAGAAAAGAGTGACGGTGGGTCACTCTTTTTTTGTTGTTATACGGGCAAGGGTACTTATATTATGCTCTTCATGAACCCTTTTATCAAGTATGTAATAAAATATATTGACGAGCGTAAAAGGTTTATATTTTCTACTTTCCTCAGAATGTGCCACTGCCATGACATGTTGCGCAGCTTATTGGATGACAATGAATTGCTGTGTTCGCGATAGAGAGCCGTGATTGTTTTTGTGCTGCGTGCGATATATCCTTTTTTGAGGATTGAAAGCCAGAAGGCATAATCTTCGTGGTGTATGTCGAGATAATATTTCTTACCCACCTTTGACACGTCGAATATGCCTGTAAGATTGCCAATGACATTGCTGTATAGCAGACGCTGATAGTCGGTATAGCGTGGCGCTTTTACGATACGTGCAGAGCGATGGCTGTGCTCGTCAATCTTCTCATAATCAGAATATACAACAGCGGTACGCTTGTCCTTGAACATTTCCAACTGCTGTCTAAGCTTGTCTTTTAGCCAAATGTCGTCAGAGTCGAGGAATGCTATATATCTACCCGTCGCAGCCTGAATGCCAATGTTGCGTGGCGATGAAGGCATGCGGTTGGGCGATGGGTTGTGAAGCAACTTGATACGCTTGTCATTCTTTGCATATTCTTGCACTATCTCGCACGACTTGTCTGTGCATCCGTCATCAACAACAATCAGTTCCCAGTTGGTGAACGTTTGCTCACGAACCGAGTCGATAGCCTCTGCAACATATCTCTCACAGTTGTAGAGTGGCATTACAACGGATACTATTATTCGTTTGCCCATATCTAAGTATATGTGTCTATTTTTCTTGCTTTACAAATCTGGTAGTATAGATGAGGCGCGAACATCCTTATTTTTCTCAACGTCCAACTGATGAGGTATTTCCTCGGAATGTTACGCTTGACAAATAGCAGATAGTCCTTGTCGGAATGGGTAGGTGCATACACATAAGCCATCCTTTCTTTCAGTGGCATCTGCATTAGTCTTTTTGTCTCTAAACCGTCTTCTATATGGTCGTATTCACATTCACCGCATACTCTGGCTGTTATAAGCGTCGTGAAACCTTGTTTGGCAACACTCATGCAATAGTCATAATCGGCACAACCATGGATATAACCTTGGTGGAATATTCCAACATTGTCAACGACTTCTTTTGCTATCAACAATATATTTGCATTTGTCTGATGCACTATTTGCGGTTTTTCTGACGGCCCCAAACGGCGCCACTTGGCTTTTGCATTCGATTCAAAAACATCACCGCTATATGTTATGATCTTGTCATTATCTATGTCGCAGGTAATGCCGGAATAGATTCCCGGTTTGCCTAATGTGCTGACTGAGTAGTTGTGCGTGTAGAACAACTCCTCAAATACATTAGACTTCATTTTTATGTCATCGTTTAAAAGCAGATAAAAATTCCATCTATCTTTCTCTTTTAAAGCCTCAGACCATGCCAGTCGCATACCTCCGGCCCAATAGCATTTCCCATTGCCATTGATGATATGAAGCTCATGGTTTTTACAGACTTCGCGAACCATATCAGAAGTACCGTCATTGCAGGCATCGTCTGTCAAGAATATCGACAAGACGATTTTCTTCTCTGCATCACATGCTGAGTTGTAGGCATTTTCTGCCATAAAGAGGCTTTCCAAGCATCTTTTTGTCTTTTCAATCCTGTTGTAGCATGTGAGTATGGTTGCTATGTTTACTGCCATATACGATTGTCGTTCTTACTTTGTTGAGTATTTTACATTTGAGTTTATGAAGTCAATAATTTGCATGAAATCGTCATCCCAACTTTTCTCGTCTGCCTTGTGTTTGGTTATGGTTCTTTTATACTCGGCCAACTCGTCTTTATTGTCAATGATGTGACTGATAACTTTCTTGATATCGTCAACAGAATATGGGTCAACGGTGTAGCCTATGCCGTGCTGCCTGACATAATCGCCTAATTTGGTGTTGTCGGCGTATATGCAAGGTTTGCCGCATGACAAAGACTCATGGAACTTGTTGGATATTGCATAAACCACATTAAAGTCTTTATTCGGATATGCAGCCCACACAACATCTGACGATTCGTAGAGTGAGGGAATCTGGGAAAAGTTGTATGCGCCATAGAAAGAAACGTTCTTCATGTTGGCGGCAAACTCCTTTAAATAATTCAAGTCTTGGCCTGAACCAAAAACCTTTACCTCTATATTACTGAAACAGTTACATGCAGTAAGGAAATTCTTGAAAATATCTCTGTATCTCACGGTACCAATGTATGAGAAAACAAGCGGTTCGTGAATACAGTTCTCTGTTATTTTGAAATTGAACTGCGATTTGTTTTCAAGCACAATCTGTGGAATGTCAATAGGGTAGAGTTCCTTAAAGAATCTTGAGGCATGTACAATCAAGTTTGTTTTCCTAAGTTTCCTTTTCTCAAGTATTTCAGTCAACTTTCTTATCGGATAAGGACCAGTAGGTACATCCAGATTCTCATATATGATTAATGGACTACTTTTCAGGTTGGCAGGTGCCATAAGCAGTGCTTCCCAATGAGATGCAATGATAACGTCTGGTTGGAACTGCTTAAGTCTCTCAACGATAAAGTTATAAAAACCTTTTAGCTTCAGCAACTTTACAACAAGATTGCCATAAGCGGCCTTGGAATAGTAAACATCGTGATATTCCGGAATGATGCGTTCTATGTCGTCGCGCTTCCATGCTATAACCTTTATGTCGGCATCTGGATAGTTTTTCCGCAAGGAATCAATGTATTTCTGATTTCTTGTGTTTATTGGGAAACTGGCATCTATTAATGCTATTCGCATACCTAAATGTATTATTATTTAAGAGCCTCTATTATTCTTTCGCAGGCCTTGCCATCTCCATACGGATTGACTGCTTTGCTCATAAGGTCGTAGGCCTCTTTGCTGTCAAGCAAGGTGCTTACCTCTTCCATTATCTTATCATAATTGGTTCCTACCAGTCGGACTGTTCCTGATGCTAAAGCTTCTGGCCGCTCCGTTGTATCTCTCATAACAAGAACAGGTTTGCCCAGTCCAGGCGCTTCTTCTTGGATGCCTCCAGAGTCGGTAAGAACGATTGTTGACTTCTCCATCAGATAAACAAACTCAAGATATTGAAGCGGTTCAATGAAGAACATGTTGCCGAGATTGCTTAAATCCTCGCCGAAAACCTCATGGATGGGCTTGCGTACATTTGGATTCAGGTGCATCGGATAGACGAAATCGACATCTGAATATTTGTTTTTCAGGTCTCTGATTGCATTGCACATGTTTATGAAGCCCTCACCGAAGTTCTCTCTTCTGTGTCCGGTGATAAGAACGAGACGTCTGCTGTCCTTGAGTCTGCTTACATCATAGCCAGAATCAAGGAGCACCTCATCAAGTTGCTTGTTTAATTGGGTATCGGTGTTGAGTTTATTGACTACCAAGTGTAGTGCGTCAATAACAGTGTTGCCTGTAACAAATATTTGTCCCATCGCCTTTTCCTCCTTTAGGTTCTGTTCTGACAAAGGAGTGGGGGCAAAGTTATATGTTGCAATACGACTTGTTATCTGGCGGTTCATCTCTTCTGGCCATGGACTGTAGATGTCGTTTGTGCGCAGTCCTGCTTCTACATGACCAACAGGAATCTGCTGGTAGAAAGCTGCAAGTGCGGCTGCAGTAGATGTTGTAGTATCACCATGTACAAGTACGATGTCAGGACGTGTCTCTTTTAATATGTCACGCATGCCGGTAAGTACGCGCGCTGTAATGTCATAGAGGTCTTGTCCTTGTTTCATTATGTTTAGGTCGTAATCAGGCTTGACGTCAAATATTGTTAGAACCTGATCTAGCATTTCACGATGCTGACCGGTTACACATACAATAGTTTTGAAGTCATCGATATGCTCTTGTAACTTTTTTACAAGAGGACACATCTTGATAGCTTCAGGACGCGTTCCGAAAACAAGCATTATCGTTTTCATGATTATCGTATTCTCTATTATAAAACCAGCGGTTGCTGAGTTATTATATAATAACGTTGCAAATGTTAATTTATTGTGTCTTTTAATAAGACTTGAAATGGTTTGCTCGTTTTGCAATTAAAGATGCAAATATACTACTTTTTATTGGAAGATAGTGCTATTCTGGTGATAAAGTCAGAGAGAATAGGTTGATATTTATAATTATTGCCGTTAACTGTTGATTTCAAGATTATGAAAGGTAATGAAAATGTCATTGTTTTAGAAAATGATTCTTGTATAAGCTGTATATGTTATTCCAATCGAATGACGGATGCTGGACGTCGAATGCCTTTATATTGTCGGATAGTCTGTTTCTCAGCATGCTGTCATTTATTAGTTTCTGCATGGCCTCAGCAAGTCCTTTCGCATCGTTGCATTTAAAGAACAGGCCGTTGTCTTCGTCTATTATTTCCTTGAATCCTTTAAGGTCGGATGCTATAATGGGTGTATTGAAGACAAAGGCTGTTTGTGGTATCCCACTTTGCGAGACTGTTTTATAAGGACATAGCACGGCATAGGCTTTGCTAATCAAGTAGGCAAGTTCACTGTTGGAAATGTATCTGGGGATAGTGATATAGCGATTGTCGTCTGATACTTGATGCAATACGGGGTCATTACCATCGCCAGCCAATACAATCTTATAATCTTTCAGTCTTTCGCCTAAGATGTCAACGGCTTCCTTAATTAGCGACAAACCTTTATACGGCACTATATAGCCATAGAACAGAAAATATTTTTGAGGCAAAGGCTCTTTTGGTGCTGCCGGTTTCAGTGAACCGTAAGATTCAAACAGTCCAAATGGAATAACAGAGACTTTTTCTCTGTCAATGCCTTCTATCTTTAATATGTCGTTATAGCTGTTTTGTGAGAATACCACTATTTCTATTCCTTTCTTAATTGCTGCACGAAGAAGTATTGACGGTTTTGTTGACGGCTGATAATGGTTCCATACTTCATGCAGCGACAAAACGGTCTTACTCTTAAGATAAGGAATTATTTTTGTAAAGCGGTCGGTATTGTAGTTGGAAATGACATTTACAAATTCATAGTCTTTTGAGTCAATGAATTCTGTCATCTGTTTCAAATGGCGATTCATGATATAACCGGCGATATTTCTTATTACCGGCACAGACTCAAAGGGGCGCATTAGTCGCACCAAGTATATGTTGATATTATTGCCACCAACATATTCCCTTATTTCGCAGAGACGGTCATCCGGTATAGGAGTAATACGGTCTTTGCTTGCGGTATATTCACAGTAAGTTCCCTCTGGTTCCTTGATAAAATCTCTTAGATAGTAAATGTCAACGCCGTAGCCATTCTTGCAAAACTGTTTTGCAAGAGGCAATGTGCTTCCCATAAAGGCTTCTTCTATGAATGCTATTCGCTTCATTTGTGTGCTATGTTGAATAACTTGCTATATAAATAACGGAGTTAGATGTTTTTATATTGTATTAATGTTTATTGATTGTATTATTTTTTTTACAAAAATTTACAATATAATTATTAGTTCTTAGTTTCTATAAGAAAGTTTTGTCCATGGAGAATCATATTTTATTATTATACCTGTTGGTTTTTCTTCTATGTCTCAGAAAAATAGTTTTTGTTTTTCTACTCATTGAGGCTGTTGCTTACTCATGTTACATAAATAGAAGAAATAACCGGTATTTAAAAATTTTAGCGGCCCCTTATCATTTCACGGAAAAAATGATGAGAGGTGGCGCAATGAGATTTGTTATCTACCATATTTCAGAAATACCTTCTCATCATGTTAGGAGAGCACTATATAAGGGTATTGGATGCCATCTTGCTAATAATGTAATAGTTTATCATGGAGCAGAGATTCGTCAGCCTTGGAATTTGTTTATTGGGGAAGGTACAATTATTGGTGACAATGCACTTCTTGATGCAAGGTGCAAGTTGACAATAGGTGAGAATGTGAACCTTTCAAGCAACGTGTCGGTCTATACTCTGCAACATGATTATCGTGATTCATGGTTCAGATGTCCGTCGCCAGAAGAGAAAAAAATGTCGGTGGAGATTGGGAACCGCGTTTGGATTGGCTCTAATGTTACTGTGCTGCCTGGTGTTAATATTGGGGAGGGGGCTGTGTGCTGTGCCGGTAGTGTTGTGACAAAAGATGTGGAACCATACGATGTCGTAGCAGGTATTCCAGCAAAGAAAATAGGAGAGCGCCCTCGTGATTTGCGCTATTCGTTTAAAGGGAAGGCAAGTAGATTTTATTAATGGTATTTATTCTGTATCGTGTTCGTAGTCTCTCATTACGTTTTCTGAAAGAATCTTTACTGGCGAACCACCCATAACACAGTAAGACTTCATTTCGCAATTTCTTGTAACAATTGTGCCCATTCCGAAAATACATCTTTCTGGAGTGTTGACACTATGCATGATCTTGCATCCTGTGCCAAACCAATTGTAATCCCCTATAGTGATAGGACCACCCGCTTTTCTGAATTTTTTCCGTTCCATGTCGTAAATAGGATGAAAGTTTGTGTCCATAATTACACTTTCCCAACCCAATCTGGCATAATCGCCAAATTTTATGCCATGATATGACACAAGTCTTAATGCTGCCGTATTGCGGAAATCTTTGCCAAATTCTACTTGGGTGTTTTTCCCGAATGAGAGAAAAGAGGCATTGCCTATCATGCAATTGCCGTTAAAGATTATCGTACCACCATTGTTCTCCCACATTACGCCGCTGTTAGGATAAACACTGACCTCCCTAAATCCCATGGTAATCATACCGGATTTAATCTCGTCACTATTGATTATTATCTTGCCTTTCATTTTCTTCAGTTCTGCTTTCCTAAGCCATATTGGCAATTTTACGGCTTGGCGGAAAGGAAGATAATGAAAGTTGAAATATATTGTCGTGGGTAGAGAAGATAGCAATCTTCCTAATCTATTTAGATAATACTTGAACATATAATGTGAAATGGTGGTTATGATATCGCTTTAATAAACTGTTTTAAAATCTGCAGTTTGCTCAATTTCAAACTTCGTTGCTGTGATAGCCAATGGAAAAGTCGGCATTTGTTGGTTTTCATGTTATCACATATAATAATCTTGGTGTGAAATTCGAAGTGTTGCGGTAATAGTTGTTGCAATAGAGACTGCATAACTCTTTCTTTTTCTGTCATAGGCTCTTGTTTTATGAGAAAGTCCTCATACCATTTGCGCTGCAACAGCAAGGCTTTTATTTTAATATCAGCATTTTCCGAATTTGAAATAGTATGCCTGTTCTTACGGTATTGAAAACAGGTGTCTTGTGAATTGACTATGCCATTTTTGCTTGCAGCAATACATGCAGTGATGTCATCGCTGCCCCATGCTAAAGGAAGGTTGTAGAATCCGCCGTCTTTTGTCAGTGTTTCTCTGTTGTAGCAAAAATCTCCTACAAACTGTTGTCTGCCCAGTCCTGCCCAGCGGTAATAAATCAGTTGCCAAACACTTTCTTTTTCAAATCTTGGTTCAAGATATTCTGTAATATTGCCGTTCTCGTCTATTATCTCTGTCTGACCATGAAATACTGATATTTCTGGGTATTTGCTAATCAGGTCGGCATATATCTCAAGACTATTCGGTGTAAGTCTGTCGTCATCTCCCATGCATATCACGTATTCACCTTTACAATAGGACAAAGCATTGTTCCAATTGTCAACAAGGCGTTCTGCTCCATAATTGCTCTTATTACGGAAATATCTAACTCTTTTATCTGCGAAGTATTCATTTGCCAACGATTTTATATCGTGTGGAGAGCAGTCGTCGAAAATGAGCAATTCGAAGTCTTCAAAAGTCTGGTTGACAACACTTTCAATGGCTTCTTTCAAATAATTAATCTTATATGCAGGTATTATTATCGAGAATTTCATGCTTTGCTTTGCTTTGTGATGATTTCCGTCTCTTTTGTTTCTGTTTCATCGTCTTTCTCATCTTGCTCTTGTGGCTTGTCGATATATAGCGATGCGATATAAACGACACACATCCAGTTGTACATCTCGATTCTGTCTCTGTATGGGAAAATGAAAATAGAGATGAAACCAGAGCATAGAACATACAGACGTATATAAAGAGGGACACGATTGCGGTATGTTATAACGATTCTGAATGCAACGTAAAAATATGCCAATGCCCATAGACATCCATAATATATGGATTCTCCAAAGAAACCGATGTCTGACGGGTAATACAGCATGTGGCGTAATTCCTGGAAGAATGGAATTGTTGTTCCGTGACCAAAAATTGCTTTTACGGGGTTTGTAAAGTTATATTCAATTATGTACCCTATAAATTCAAATCTGATGGCATGTGAAAAACTGTCATCTTTCGATTCCCTTATCATATCCCCGAAAAGGTCTTCCCAATAGACGATTAGGAACAGACCGCATAGTCCAAGTAGTGTGTAAGATAAAATCCTGACATTGCGCCCCTTTACGAGGAAGAATGAAATTGCAAGGGTTAGCATGGTTGTCAAGAGAATCTGTTTTGTTAGGTAGAGATAGATTGATACGAGCATCAATGCTGACAGTATAAACCATATAGGTTTGAATGTCTTTAGCATTTTGTACCAGCAGAAGCACATGGCAAGCATTTGCACTTGGTAACTGCCAACAAAATATCTGGCAATACCGTTTCGCTCGCCTGTAATTACTACTTCGCCGGTATCGTCGGCACTACCGCCAAAAATGGCAAATAATGGATCTACCTGCTGTAATATTTGTATTGTAACCGTTATTAATGCCACAATCATAATAATCCACATTAATCTTTCTTCTGTGAATTTAAAATGATAGAAAAGCATAAAGAATGTTGATACATAAACCCAGACCTGTACCTGTATCAACTCATCTGCAATACTACCGCCAAGCAGAAAGGAGGTAAGCAGGATTCCAAAAGGCCACAATGTAAGGAAAAGCGTATAGTATTTAAACGTAATATGCCTGTCACGGTACTGAATAAAGTATAATCCATAAAGTGACCAGCACAATGCTGCCATCAAAAGATAATATCTCATTTGTACAATATACCCCCAACCAATAAGGTTCAATCCGTTGCCTAAGAATATAACTAATGCTACCATGGCTAATATCACGGTAACATTCATGCTTGATGAAATAAGCGATGTAAGTATATTCTTATTATTGTCGTTTGGCATAGGAATGTACTTTATTGATTGTTTGAATAACAATTGGACATTGCAGGAAGTATATTTGGATATAGTATGTGTAAACCAATGAAATACAGCCTGCTATTAATAACAATGAGATGTCGTTAAATGGCAATAGTACTTTGCATGCGTACAATATAATGACCAGGGGGAGATGTCCGGCAATATACCGCATGAACTCTGCCTTGGGAAATTTATAATCAGAATGCTTTTTTAGGTATAATAAAGACAAGAATAAGACGCAGCTTTCTGATGCCAACCATACAATAGCAGTGCCCATAGCTCCCATATTCTCTACAATTATCAGGTTAAGAATAATTGCAACAAATGCTCCGGCAATAGAATTGCGTAATATGATGCGGTCGTGCTTCATAGGCATGAGTATCTGTATTACAAGAATCTGTTCATAACCGATTATCAGTATCAGGGATGAAATAATCTGGAATGGCAGGTAAGCACCCTCAAAACCATCACCTACAAGGAAATGCAATAATGTCGGACCAAAAATAATTGCAAGACAAAGAACAGGGAATGCAAATGAGAAGAGTGCATTTACTGATAATGAAATTTTCTCCCAAAATTCCTTGGTCTCTCCTTGTGAGAGCAAAGAAGACAGACGGGGAAACATAACTCCTGTAAATGCGGTGAAAAAAGCGATGATGATAGTGTATAATCTTGTAGAGGTGGAATAAAAACCTACCTGTATCGTCCCGCATACAACGCCCAGCCATGCAATGTTTAGTGATGTATATAAAGATGTAACAATTTTATATAATCCTATGGATAGTATGGTACTGAGATAGGGTTTAAAGTTTAGGCCTTTGAGAGTTATTTTTACATATTTCTTGCAATATATAATGTTGATTATGGCATTTAATGCAACAGATGAAACAGTTATTATGTAGTATTGGGTACAGTCGTTCTTGTCTTTTATAAATAAAAATATACAGAAGACATAGAGAACCTTAATGGCAAGATTACGTTTTGCAATATACGCAAAATCTTCCATGCCAGTATAAAACCATTCTATTAAGAATGTGTTTAATAATAGTTTGCATATACCGATATAGAACAAGGTGCGGTATTGAAACAGCATCTCTACCGTATGCATTGCAATTAAAAGTGCAATGATTGCGACTAAAGTGGTAAATAGGTTGAATAATAAAATGCTGCTGAATGTTCTGGACAAGGCTTCTTTGTCTTGTCTTTTTGTCGCAATTTCTCTAATACCGCATGCTGATATGCCCAGCATGGAAAACAATATCAGATAATTTATAATACTATCAACAAAATCATATATGCCAATGCCCGTAACCTCCAACTTCCTTGAAACATACGGATAGGTTAGCAAGGCGCAGATATGACTGCCCATTGTTAAGATACTGCTATATGCAATGTTGCGCTTTATTCCCATTGCGGATTTAAAACTGATAGTACAATGTTATTTCGCAGCGAAAATCTTTACAAATTCTTTTCTTGTCAACCAGATGCTTGAAGCGATAGTTGATAAAATAAGCATGGCAGCAACGAATACCATTCGTTTGGGACCTGCAGGTTTGATTGGTACGGTTGCGCTTTTCAATGTTGTAAATGCAGGGGTCTTTTCTTGCAGTTTTGCTTTCATGACCTCCAGTTGGGTACGTGATGCAGTATAAGTGTTGTATTTTAAATCCATGTCTTTTTGGAGGTCATCACGTTTTGAAAGTAATGATTGCAAAATAATGTCTCTATTGTTATCACAGAATTTGTTATAGCGTGCTGTGGCTTTTTCATATTCAACCTTTGCACTGTCTGTCAAAGCCTGATAATGTTCCACGTCAATGCGGGCCTTATGGGTACGATATTCTATTATGAAATTCTGAAGATGTTGTTTCACAGAGTTTGCCATAATGGCACTGATATAAGGATCTTGGTCAGTGAAGGTTATTGTTATGACTTCTGTCTTTTTGTTTACATAACATAGAATTTTCCTCTTGGCAATCTCTACGATGTTGTAATCAAATTCAGAAAGCATGAATGGATCTAATGCCTTAGGAGAACCAGCTATACCAGGCTTCTTTTCGGAAAAGAGTTTCTTTACCCATAACATTGCATTTGCAAATGGTTGTGTAAGCCAATTTTGCTTTTGATGCTTTACTAAGTATGTATAGTAATCAGTTGTAAGCGAACTGTCTTGTGTCGTAATAGGTGTTTCTAAAACTCCAATAATAAATTCATTTGAAGTCAGTAGATCTGGGTATAATTCTGGATATATGGCGTCATTATTACTGCTGCCAAACTTAATACCGAAATTTGACGCCATTGATGAAAGGCTTCCTGCTACATCATCGCTTGCCATCTCTGGTGCCAATAATACTTCACACTTATAATAGCGTGGTTGCGGGAAAATCCAAATGCAAGAAAGTGTAAAGACTATAGCCCATAGAATAAAGAAGAACTTCTTCTTTCCCCAAAGTATCTTTATTATTTTGATATAATCAATCGTGTCTTTTATCTTTTTGTCGCTCATAAACAGTTGTTGCAGATTTAGTTTTACAGAATATTGGCTATTGTTGCAATCATGGTCGCAATAGATGCAGTTCCAGTACCGATTGTCATGATTTCGGCTGGCGTCATCTTGTTTGCCTTTGGTTTGCTTGGCACGATGATTTCGCATCCTGGTTCAGGTTTGGTCTTGTATCCGGCACGTGCCACAGTGCCGTTCATGTATATGATGTATGTGCGGCTCTTCTTAGCGCGATTGCCCCAACCGCCAGCTTGGTCAACGTAATAGCCGATGCCTTTGCCTTTGCGATAGGCAACGGTATTAGGATACATTACATCTCCACTTATCTTAACTGTATTTGAGTATTCTGGTATTATAATACGGTCACCCTCTCTAAGCACGATGTCGTAGTTGCTGCCTGGTTCCTCAAGAGCCTTGTCGAGGTTTATGCCTACGTAGTATGTATAACCTAAGTCAAGTTTTTTCATGTTCACAGAATCTTGTTCGCCACTTTGTGCCTTGGCCATCTTTATAACAGTTTCCATTCTTAAACGCTCCTCTGGTGTAATAATGCGTTCAAGGCGTGCTCCCTTAGCGTATGCCGTAGGCATCAGACCTCCTGCCTGCTCTATAATTTCGCTCAAGCGCTGGTTCTTCTTTGCAAGTGTGTATGTTCCGGAAAACATTACTTCCCCTTCAACCTTAACATTCTGCTGAACAGAATAGCCAGGACTCTTGCGGACATATACTTCATCGTATGGCTTTAAAACAAATCCAGGTTGACCATCAATGACAAAACCATCCTTTATCTTGAAAGAGAATGTCTGTGCGATGGTGTCGCTGGCTGTGGTTGCGTATGGATTTACTATTCGGCGTGCAACGTCAACCTTCATTACTGATGCCGCATCTTTCAGACCGCCAGCCTGCAGGATAAAGTCCTCAACAGTCTCATTATCGGCAAACTGATATACTCCAGGATAAACCACTTCACCATGTATCGTGAGGGTCTGTTCTGCCAACAGCTCCTTCTTGCTTGGTATGTAGAGAACGTCTTCATTACGGAGTGGAATGTCGGCAACTTTACCGTCAAGAATTCCAGCCACGTCAACGGCCAACACCTCAAGGGTTCGGTCGGCTTTCATTCTGTGCATCACGCCACGTGCTGTAAACGCCTGTTCTGTTACACCTTCAGCATGCTCAATCAGTGAACGTACGCTGTTGATTTGTCCTCCTATCTGGTACATTCCAGGACGGAAGACAGCTCCTTTTATTTCGGCCATATTAGAGTAGCGGGGGAGTATCGAGTCAACGCTGAGTGAGTCGTCGTCGCTAAGGTGGAAGTCTTGCATTTCAAATTCTCCAACATTATATACCGAATACTGAGTGCCGGCCTTGCGGATAAGGCGTATGGATTTCTTGTAGGCATCACCAGTGAATCCTCCGGCATATTGCAGCAAGGTTCCTACGCTTTCCGTCTTCTTCATCTCATAATACATCGGGCGCTTTACCTTACCGGTTATGTTGACAAGACAGTCGTATGGGCCAACTACAATGACATCGTTGTCTGTCAATTTAACGTTGCCGCTCAGCTTGCCGTTGAGTATGTAGTCATATACATCGACAGTGCTTACAAGTTTGTTGTTTCGATAAACCTTGATGTCACGCAATGTTCCTATCTCATTGATTCCTCCTGCCATATATAGGGCATGGAATACGCTGGCAAATGCAGAAAGTGTATAGGTGCCAGGCGCCTTAACTTCGCCCATTACGTTCACCATTATAGTCTTTGTCTGGCCTACTGTGAGACGTATTTTTGAGTTCTCGTAGCGTGCGCCAAGTTCTCTTCTCAACTTCTTGTTGGCTTCCTCAACTGTCATGCCGCTGATGCTTACAGGGCCATAACCATCAATCTGTATAGTACCGTCTGGGGTTATGGTTCCTTCAAAACTGTTGTTTGACGATCCCCAAATGTCAATATATACAGCATCGCCTGCTCCAAGGCGGTAGTTGCTTGGTGTTGCGATATTCATGTTTGGTTCGAACGATAATTCTTCATTGTTGAATATGTCATGTCCGAATACCTTTTTCTTGTTTTTGCTTTCTTGCTCTTGCTTAAGGAGTCGTTCGAAGATGGCTGCAGAGTCAGGAACAAATGAGTTCAGTTCGTCTTGCATGTCCATTAAATCGAGGTTTGTCTCATCATAGACGTTAGATTTTACACGGTTGCCGTCTTTTTGGCGGTATTGGGAAATACCACCGTCGTCAGTTTTCTTTGCGTTATTCTTGCGTAGGCGACTTTTGCCGTCTGTGGTTATGTCTTTGGCGCCAAGTCCGTCACCGCTCATCTGACGCTCATATTTCTGCTTTACTCTTTTCAACTGGTCTATTGACACTCCTCGTTTCAATAGTTGGGTTGCTATCTGCTGCTGTGAAGTGCCTTTCTCCTGTTCCTCTAATACAAATGCAATGATCTGCTGGTCTGTCATAGACGATTGGGCCACGGCTGCACCAGCAGTCATGAGCAAAAAGATAACCGTAAGAATATATTTTCTCATACTATACAAAAAATGCGTATATATTATATAATAATTAAACTATTTAAATGCTAATTTATTGCAAAGATACGCATTTTATCTAAGTTTTTGGCTTTATTTGCTAAATAAATGCCTTTAGCATGCAGGTTTTGGTGGTATAGACTTTAAACATAGGTTGTTTCGGTTGGTGCCGATAGGTTTATATAGAAAACAAAAACGGGGATTATGCCAAAACATAATCCCCAGTTGTATCTGTTTGTTGATTATACTTTATTCTAAGTGTGTAGCAAGGTAAACAACCTGTGTTGACAGGTATTCCTCGATACCGTGCTTGCCGTCAGCACCACCGATACCGCTCTTCTTTACACCAGCGTGGAAGCCCTGGATAGCCTCAAAGTGCTCGCGGTTGATATAAGTCTCACCAAACTCAAGGTTGCGTGTTACCTTAGCTGCAATGTCTATGTTCTTTGTAAATACAGAAGAAGCAAGACCATACTCGCAGTCGTTAGCCCATGCGATAACCTGATCGATGTCTTCGAACTCGATGATAGGCAGTACAGGACCAAATGTCTCCTCGTGAATGATGTCCATGTCCTGAGTACAGTTGTCAAGCAATGTGGCTGGGTAGAAGTAACCCTTGTCGCCTACACGCTGGCCACCACAGAGAACCTTTGCGCCCTGAGCGATAGCCTTGGCAACCTTTGCCTCTACGCTTTCGAGAGCACGCTTCTCTACCAATGGACCCATATCAACGCTGTGGTCTTGGCATGGGTCGCCAACCTTCACAGCCTGGAACTTCTTGAGCAGAATCTCGGTGAATTCCTTCTTGATATCCTTGTGAACATACAGACGCTCTGCATTGTTGCAAATCTGACCGTTGTTACCGATGCGGCTTTCAAGTACCCACTGTGCAGAAGCCTCAAGGTCTGCATCTGGGAATACGATAGCTGGAGCCTTGCCACCCAACTCAAGAGAAACCTTTGTGATATTCTTTGATGCTGCAGCCATGATGCTCTCGCCTGCGCCAACACTACCGGTAACGCTTACGATGTCAATCTTTGGACTACCAGCCATTTCGTTGCCGATAACAGAACCGCGACCAGTAACGATGTTGATGACACCTGCTGGCAAGCCAACCTCATCAATTACCTTACCGAACTCAGTACAGTTCTCTGGAGTAATCTGTGATGGTTTGATGACGATTGTACAACCTGCAATTAGAGCAGCACCAGCCTTGCGAGCGATGAGGAAGAATGGGAAGTTCCATGGCAGAATACCAGCAACAACACCGATAGGTTTCTTTGTCAGCATGATAGTTTCGCCACGGCGGTCGCTAGGAATAATCTCGCCCTCAATGTGGCGTGCGAAAGATGCCATATAGTCGAAATAATCAGCTGTAACGTCAACCTCTACGCTTGCCCAAGTGAGGGTTTTTCCTTGCTCGCGCATGATAATGTCAACGAACTCGTCACGATGCTTGCGAACACCGTCAGCAAGTTTCTTCAACCATGCAGCACGCTCGATAGCAGGTGTTGCGCCCCATGCCTTCTGAGCGGCGCGGGCAGCGTCAAGAGCTTCGTTAACGTCTTCGATTGTTCCGTCTGGCTGACGGCTGATAACCTCTTCAGTTGATGGGTTTAATACGTCGATCCATTGTCCGGATCTGCTTTCAACGAACTTGCCGTTGATGTACATTTTTAAATCTTTCATATTCTTTCGTTTTAGGTAGATATTATTCTTTGTTTCAAGAAATACAATTCGTCAGCAAAAATAAACAAAAAAAACGAGATTGCAATATACAATCCCGTTTTTTATGATATTTTTTTATTTTTAGCAACCTTTATGTGTCATTATATCCAAAACCATATCGTCGGTCTGCCTCATAGCGTCGGCTCCGATTGATGTCAGATTATGTATGCTGCGGTCAACATCGTCGTCGATAATGCCTTCGGCACTCGTAACGCACTTGCCTTCCATTGAAAGCAGCGATGATAATATTGCGGTAGAGACGCCAGAGGCAATCTTTAGAGAGCAACTTGGTTTCGCACCGTCGCAAATCATGCCTGTAAGGTTGGCAATCATATTCTTTACAGAGCGGCAGATGCGCTGATAGTCGCCTCCCATAAGATATGTTATACCACAACTGCTGCCTATTGATGCAACAACGCATCCGCATAATGCTGACAACTTGCCAAGGCTTTGCTTGATATAAATCGCTGTCAGGTGACTAAGTGTGAGAGCTCGAATCAGTTCTTCTTCTGTATTCTCGTTCTCAATGGCATAAACAGCTACTGGGTTGGTTGCGCAGATGCCCTGGTTGCCGCTGCCTGAGTTGCTCATCACTGGTATCATTGCTCCTCCCATACGGGCATCGCATGCTGAGGCTGTCTTTGATATGATGTGTGAGAATATTGTTTTGCCGAAAATTCCCTGACTCATTGGGCGGTCGATGGTCTTGCCCAGATTATGGCCGTAGTTGCCTTTAATGGCTTCCTCGGCTGCTCCCATGTTATATGTCATGGTTTCTTTCATGAAAGCAATCTCGTAGAGTGGGGAAGTGGTAGCAAACTCGTGGACCATTTGCATGTTGAGCATTATGTCGTTATCTTCAGTCACAGCGGTAGCACCGCTGCGCTTGTCAAGCAACACATTTCCGTTCTGTTCAAGATAAACGAAATTAGTGTGACTGCTTGCAATTATGGCCTTCGACATTTTGTCACCGCTTGTGCATGTTATTTCTATGTAAAGCTTCTCGCTGATGTTCTCTTTCAGACTGATGTCGATATGCTTGCCCTCAATATAGCGCTTGCCCTCTTCCAAAGATTCAGGGGTGAGGTCTTTCAACACTTCCAACTGATACTCAGATTTGCCAATCAGTGTGCCTAATGCGATTGCTATTGGCAGGCCAATCATTCCTGTACCAGGAATGCCCACGCCCATTGCGTTCTTGAGGACATTGGCACTCAGTTTTACGCAAATCTTCTCAGGCTTGGAATATAGCAGTTCGGTGGCCTTGGCTGTACACAAGGCGACAGCCATCGGCTCTGTACATCCCATGGCTGGTACTACCTCTTTATGTATAAGCGTTATAATTCGCTCTCTTGTTTCTTTGTCTAACATGGTGGTTATTAATGTTTGATGAATCAGTCTTGCTTCTTGAAGTTGTCAAGTCCTTGCTTCAGGAAGTTTACGTATGCTTCAATGTCTTCATCGTATGAACGACTTCCAGCCAAAGGCTTGCCCTCATTGTCGAGCAATACATAGAACGGTTGTGTGTTTGCGCCAACCTTTGTGCGCTGCAGGTAGCTCCACTTGTCGCCAACGGTGCGCAAGGTGCGTTGCTGTCCGTTTTCTGTTACCTGAATAGGTTCTTTGAGCGGAGTCTTGTCGTCAACATATAATGAGATAAGCACATACTCCTTGTTCAGAATATCAGCTACAGTAGGGTCGGTCCATACGGCAGCCTCCATCTTGCGGCAGTTTACGCAACCGAAACCGGTGAAATCAACCATTACAGGCTTGCCCTGACGTATGGCTTCTGCCATTCCCGCTTCATAATCAGTAAACTCGGCCTCTACAGCCACCTTCTGAAGATTGAAGTCCTGAGTGTTCATCGGTGGAGCAAAAGCACTGATAGCCTTCAGCGGAGCGCCCCAGAGTCCTGGTATCATATAAACGGTGAAGGCAAGTGAAATCATACCGAGGAAGAACTGTGGCACGTTTGTGCGGTGCTCTGGTTCGTCGTGCGGGAACTTGAGCCATCCCATCAGGTAGATACCCATCAGTCCGAAGATTACGATCCACAATGAGATGAACACTTCGCGGTCGAGTATGCCCCAACCGTAAGCAAGGTCGGCAACAGAAAGGAACTTCAGAGCGAATGCCAGTTCAATAAAGCCAAGCACAACCTTGACAACGTTCATCCAACCGCCTGATTTCGGGGCAGATTTGAGCAGGCTTGGGAACATGGCGAAGAGCGTGAATGGAATGGCCAGTGCTACTGCAAAACCAAGCATTCCGATAGTCGGAGCAAGTATGCTGCCCTGTGTTGACATTGTCACGAGAAGCAGTCCGATTATAGGACCGGTACATGAGAATGACACCAAAGCAAGGGTGAATGCCATGAGGAATATGCTGAGCAATCCTGTCGTACTCTCTGATTTCTGGTCAATCTTATTGCTCCATGATGAAGGCAATGTTATTTCGAAAGCACCGAAGAATGATGCTGCGAATACAACAAGCAACAGACAGAAGAAGATGTTGAATACTGCGTTTGTTGACAACGCGTTCAGTGCGCTGGCACCAAACAGCAATGTGACGAGTACGCCAAGTGTAACATAAATCACAACGATAGAAATACCGTATGTTACGGCTTCGTTGATGGCCTTGCGACGGTCTTTGTTGCGTTTAAGGAAGAAACTAACGGTCATCGGTATGATTGGCCATACGCACGGGGTGAGCAATGCGAGGAAACCTCCTATAAGACCTGCAAAGAATATGTATGCAAGCGAATAGTCAATCGGACTCTCTTCGTAAGTCTTCAACTCGTCAATGACAGGTGCCCAAAGGTCGTTCGCACCGTTGGTGTCAGATGTGGCAACGGCAGCAGTGTCAACTTTTGTCGTGTCTTGCTTCTCCTCGGCCTTTGTTTCTTCTACTGCAACCTTGGCCGGTTCTTCTTTTGCTTCAGCCTTCTTTTCTTCTGCGGTAACAGGCGATGTACCTTTCTTTACCAATGAAGCTTGTGATGGCGGCAGGCACATCTCGTCATTGCAAGCACCATATTCCAGGTAGCAATCAATGTCGTATGTTTGTTTGGTAAACTTGATTTTCTGAACGAACTTGGCATTGTTCTCAAAGAATCTTAGGTTCATGCCGAACATATTGTCAAACTGTTCTATTTCTTTGCCAACGGCTTTCAACTTGCCTACAGTCTCGGCACCGTCCATCTTGTTGGCTACAAAAGTAGCTGAAATAGGACCGTCATTGCCTAACTCAGTTGAATATAAGTGCCATCCTTGGTCAATGGTTGCAGTGAATACAATTTCCGCCTCATTGCCTTTAAGCATGTTCAGATTGGTGGTAAATTTCACTGGATCAACCATCTGCGCCACAGATGTTAGTGCTGTGACTAAAAAGAAAATGAATAATAAAGATTTTTTCATTATGTTATTGCATATTTATATCTGCTTGCAAAATTACTAAAATAAAAGCAAATAACATTGATTGCCTTAATGTTATTTGCTTTTATTAGTTAAAAAAATGTTCTGTCCGTATCTGTAAGTTGCAATGGAACTTGTTCAACGGTGTTTGTTACCATTATGTTTCAGGGCAGCAATAAGGTTTTATCTGCTGATTTTTTTCATCAGGTCTTCTGCAGCTTTGTTGGCAGCGTCGTTAGCCTTCTGCTTGCCTTCCTCTATCTTCTTTGCTGCAGCATCTGCTGCTTTCTGCTTTGCCTCGTCAACCTTTTGGGCAGCAGCGGCTTTTGCGTCTTCAACTTTCTGGGCAGCAGCCTCTTTTGCTTCTTCTACCTTCTGAGCAGCAGCGTCTTTAGCGTCTTCAACGGCCTGCTCTGCACCTTCCTTGATTGACTCGCCTGCAGCATTGACAGCATCCTCTACCTTAACAGGAACATTTACAAATGAGTCGATGAGCTTGCTTACAGCCTCGTCACCGCCAGTAACTTCCTTTATCTTGTCTGCATTCTCGTCAATGAAGTTCTTTATCTGATCCTGATACTGCTTTGCTGCCTCTGTGTCACCTTTGGCAACGAGTTCTGCAACTTTCTCAACTGCAGTCTGAACAGCTTCGCCGATAGCCTTGCTGTCACCAGCCTCTATCTGCTCTTTCAGTTTGTCAACAACTCCCTTTGCTGCATCTGCTACTGCGCTTACCTCTGTGCTTTCCTCTGCAGGCGCTGCGCTCTGTGTCTTGTTACCACATGATGTAAAACCGATGGCTGCTACAGCCATAACCATAATGAAAAATTTCTTCATATTTTTTTATTTTAATGATTGGTTGTAAATACTATTTCGGATGCAAAATTATGCGTTTTGTTTATAAAACCCATAAGAAAATGCAATTATTTAACGTTCTTTGTATAAAAATGCAGAAACGATGGGCGGTTATACATATTATATAATATATATAGCGTGATTGCCTCTTGGCAATGTTATGCCATCCTTGCTTTATTTCAGCAACAATTCCACAGGACAATGGTCGCTGCCCATGATGTTTGTATGGATTTTGGCATCTGCAATCTTGCCTGCAAGTCTTTCTGAAGTTACAAAATAGTCAATACGCCATCCTGCATTCTTTTGTCGGGCCTGGAAGCGGTACGACCACCATGAGTATGTTACCTGTTCTGGATACAGATGGCGGAAGGTATCGATGAATCCGCTGCCGAGCAGGGTGGTGAACTTCTCTCGCTCCTCATCGGTAAATCCGGCATTTTTCCTGTTGCTTTTCGGGTTCTTGAGGTCAATTTCTTCATGTGCCACGTTCAAGTCGCCGCAGAATATAACGGGTTTCTTCTTGTCCAGTTGTTCCAGATATGCTCTGAAGTCGTCTTCCCATTTCATTCTGTAGTCCAGTCGTTTCAGTCCGTCCTGTGAGTTAGGGGTATATACAGTGACAAGAAAAAACTCTTCCATTTCCAGTGTTATTACTCTGCCTTCATGGTCATGCTCGTCGATGCCCAGTCCGTATGTAACGTTCAAGGGCTTGTGGCGTGTGAATATTGCAGTTCCCGAATATCCTTTCTTGTCGGCATAGTTCCAATACGAGTCGTAACCGTCGAATTGTAAGTCAAGTTGCCCGTCCTGCATCTTTGTTTCCTGCAGACAGAAGAAGTCGGCATCAAGACTTTTGAATATCTCGCTGAAGCCCTTGCCTTCGCAAGCTCTCAGTCCATTTACATTCCATGAAATCAGTTTCATATTGCTTATTTGTTTTGTTATGCAAAAATAGTGAATTATGTTTATATTTGCAAGACTTGTGCCGATTATTATCCTTTCTGAAACACAAAAAACCGTGTCGGGATAATCGGCACGGTCTTTTAAAAAATGTGGGTGGTGATGGATTCGAACCACCGAAGTCGAAAGACAGCAGATTTACAGTCTGCCCCATTTGGCCACTCTGGTAACCACCCTTGATTACGTCTGTCCGTAGTGGATTTTCGAAATCGGATGCAAAGGTAATGCTTTTTTGGCATATTGCCAAACAAATAGCAATAAAAAAGCGGACCTGTTTTCACAAATCCGCTTTTAATATATCAGTTTTTATCCTGATGTTATTAGAATTTAGCCATTTTGATAGCATCGATTGCACACTCGTCGCCCTTGTTGCCCAGTTTGCCTCCGCTCCTGTCCTTTGCCTGCTGCAAGTCGTTTGTTGTCAACAAACCGTATATTACAGGAGTCTCGTTTGTAGCATTAAGGTGTGCAATGCCTTGAGTTACACCCTGGCAGATGTAATCGAAATGTGGTGTCTCGCCACGGATTACGCATCCAAGTATGATTACGGCGTCATACATGCCGCGCATTGTCATCTGGTGTGCTCCGTAGATGAGTTCAAAACTGCCGGGTACTGTCTTTACATGGATGTTTTCAGGCAAAGCCCCATGCTTCTCGAGCGTCTTTACGGTTCCGTCAAGCAATGCACCTGTTATTTCAGGGTTCCATTCCGCTACAACGATGCCGAAGCACATGTTGCTTGCGTCAGGAATCTTGCTAAAATCATATTCCGACAAGTTGTGAAGTGCTGTAGCCATTATTTTACCTTAGCTCTTTCTATGTACTTGTCGATAGTCTGATACTGCATAGAGTTCTGGTACTTTGTCTTGATCTCCTGATACAGTTTCAGAGCCTCTTCCTTCTTGCCTTGGCTTTCAAGAACCTCGCCAGCCTGAATGAGGAAGATAGGAGAAACGCTATTGTTGTCAGCAGCCTGTGCAGCCTTCTTCAATGTCTCAACAGCCTTGTCATATTGCTGCAGGTAGATGTAGGCATTGCCAAGAGCACCAATGGCAGAAGGACTAATCATCTGGTCGTCCTGTGCGTCATATTTCTCAAGGTAGTTGGCTGCTTCCTGCCACTTATCAAGCTTTGCATAGCAGAGACCTGCATAAAGGTTTGCCAGGTTGCCGGCCTTTGTGCTGCTGTACTCGTTTGCTAATGCAACAAATCCTTTATAATTTACGCTGTCACCATTCAGTGCCATCTCAAACTGCTGGTTGTTGAAGTAGTCCTGCCCCTTAGAGATAGCTGTGCTTGCCTCCTCTTCGCGTGGTTCTACAACATAACTGTTGTAAACGATAAGACCTGCTACAATAAGCACGATAGCAACGATGCCGATAATGATTGCCTTCGCATTCTTCTCTATGAATGAAGGCTGGTTAACCTGCTCGTCGATGTTCTGAGCAGTGTTCTGATTCTTAGTATTTGCCATTATTTTATTTGTTTTATTTCTATTGCAGAAAAATTGCGTCGCAAAATTACTTAATTTATCGGAGATATTGAAATTTATTACAGACTTTTTTCGTTTTTGGGTGAAAATCAATTAACTTTGCATAAAACTTTGTGCAAGCAGTAGCTTCTTATTTCCACAGATAAAGATATATGATTCTTAAGAAACTGTCAATAATAAATTACAAGAACATCAAGTCTGCAACACTCGAACTGTCGCCTAAGATTAATTGTCTTATCGGTAGCAATGGTGTGGGAAAGACCAATGTTCTTGATGCAGTTTATTATATGTCTTTCTGCCGTAGTGCACAGAACCCTGTTGACTCTCAGGTTATTTGCCACGACTGTGATTTCTTTGTACTTGAGGGCGAGTACTCCGATTCTGCAGAGCGTACGGAGCTGATTTATTGCGGAATGAAACGCGGCACAAAAAAGCATTTCAAACGTAACAAAAAAGAATACAAACGCTTGTCAGAACATATCGGTCTTATCCCGTTGGTAGTGGTATCGCCGTCTGACACTCTGCTCATAGAAGGAGGAAGCGAAGAACGCCGCCGACTGATGGACATGGTGATATCCCAGTACGACAGGTCTTACATAGACTCGCTGAATCGTTACAGCAAGGCATTGATGCAGCGCAACTCACTGCTGAAGATGGAAGAAGAACCAGATGCCGAACTGATGACAATCTGGGAGGAGCAGATGGCGGTAGAGGGTGAGGCGATATATCGCAAAAGGGCGGCCTTTGTAGAGGAACTGACACCGGTGTTCCAGCGTTTTTATCAGGATATTTCTTCAAATCGTGAGACGGTTGGACTGACCTATATCTCTCATTGCCAGCGTGGTGCATTGCTGGATGTAATACAGCGCGACCGTTTCAAGGATAGGGCAGTGGGCTATTCGTTGCATGGGGTACACCGCGATGATTTGGAATTTAGTCTTGCCGGACATCAGATGAAACGTGAGGGGAGTCAGGGTCAGAACAAGACGTTTGTTATTGCGCTCAAATTGGCACAGTTCGAGTTCTTGAAGCGTACGGTGTCGCAGACAACGCCCTTGCTCTTGCTTGACGATATTTTTGATAAGCTTGATGCAGACAGGGTGGAGCAGATTGTGAAACTGGTGTCAGGCGATGGTTTCGGACAGATTTTTATTACCGATACCAATCGTGACCATCTTGACAAGATACTTGCCACCAGTTCTCACGACTACAAGATATTCTATGTTGATAACGGAGAAATAACAGAGAAGGATGTTTAAAAGAGATGTAAAACCAATAGGCGAACTGCTTCTTCGTGCTTTGAGGAATAACGGGTTGGAGACTCCGTTGTTGCAGAAGCGTCTCATTGACTCATGGCCAGAGGTGGCAGGTCCTGTTGTACAGCGCTATACCCAGCGCCTGAATATTTATAATCAAGTACTGTATGTCAGTCTGTCCAATCCAGCCTTGCGTGCCGATTTGAGCATGCAGCGCCGCCAACTGGTAGCCAAGCTCAATGCCCGCGTGGGCAGCAATATCATTATTGACATCAGGTTCAACTGATTACCTCGTCCATCTTGATGTCTGTCGGCTCCGTAGGAATATGGTCTGCCATCTGGAACTGAAAGCATATACCTATTTTATATGTGTTGTTTAGACGACTGAGCAGTCTGTCGTAATAACCTTTCCCTCTTCCCAACCTATTTCCGTCATTGTCGAACGCCATTCCCGGAACAACGGCAAGGTCAATATTTTCGTAATTGTCGAACACCCTTCCTGCCGGTTCCATAATATTAAAAGCTCCCTCTTGCAAGTCGTTGCTGTCTGAATACTCGCATAGTATCATGTTCTCGCTGTCAATGACCTTTGGCAGTAGTATAGTCTTTCCTTGCAAATTTGCAACCAGTTCGTGGGTGTTCACCTCGTCTGGCAATGAATAGTAGAGCAGCACGGTCTTTGCCTCGACAAACCGTTCATGCTTCTTCAGGCGGTTGATAACAGAAAGCGACAGTTCATACAGCTGCTGCCGGGTGAACTGCCGCTTTCTCTCACGTATCGTTTTCCTTAGTTCTTTCTTGTTCATTCCTTTTCTTGCGTGGTCTTGTCCTCTTCTTCCGGAGCCTTAGGGAATGCCGCCTTTTCTTCAAACACCTTGACCGTTGCGTCGATGGCAGGGTCGTCGCTGTTAATGAACTCTGTCCATGCCTCCTCGTTCAGCATGTTGTAAACCACACGGCTGTTGATGAAGAACTCCAGCAGGTTGTACGACTTGCGTATCATGAGGTTGCGGCGACGCAGACCTTTCTCCTCGGCAAACTTCACGAATGTCTCTACAAGCTTCAGTTTCTTCAGATATTTGGAAAGAGACTCCACGGTGTCGTATTTCTTAAGCTCCTCACGCTTTTCGTCAGTATATTCATAGGCAAACTGAATTATCAGTCCGCTCATGCTTGCTTCCTTGTAGTATGATGTTACGTCACTTGTATCTTCAGAAATGAAGATGTCGGGGGTGATGCCGCCACCGCCAAACACAGTCCTGCCCAGACTTGTGTGATATTCCGGACCGTCATGCTTGATACTGTCTTGTGTGAAGAATTCGCCATGCTGGTATCTTGTCAGCAGGTCTTCCTCATAACTCTTGTTCTCGCCGCTGGTATATGGCTTTTGTATGCAGCGTCCGGAAGGAGTATAATAGCGTGCAACGGTTAGTCTTATGAGCGACCCGTCGTTGAAAGCCATTGGTTGCTGAACCAGTCCTTTGCCAAACGAACGTCTGCCGATAATCGTACCGCGGTCGTTGTCCTGTATCGCTCCTGCCAAAATCTCGGCTGCCGATGCCGTTCCTTCGTCAATGAGTATTATCAGCGGTATGTCCTGATAGCTTCCTCTGCCGTCGCTGTGGAAATCCTGACGCGGCGACTTCCGTCCTTCTGTATATACTATCAGTTTGTCTCTGCCTAAGAACTCGTTGGCTATCTGTACCGCCGAACCGAGGTAGCCTCCGGTGTTGCCGCGCAGGTCGATTACCAGATTGTTGAAATCATCTTGCGACAACTTTGCCAATGCAACAAGCAGTTCGGTGTATGTCTTCTCACCGAAGTTCTTTATCCTAATGTAGCCAGTATTATCATTCAGCATGTATGAGGCACTGACACTGCGTTGAGGAATATCGCCGCGTGTTATGGTGAAATGCTTGATTTCCTTCTCCTTGTATCTCAATACTCCTATCTTCACCTTGGTGTCCTTCGGTCCCTTCAGTTTCTTCATCGCATATTCGTTGGTAAGAATCTTGCCTGTGAAGCAACTGTCGTCAACGGTTACAATCTTGTCGCCGGCAAAGATTCCCGCACGCTCGGCAGGACCGTTGCCTACCACGCCCTGAACGTGCAAGGTGTCCTTCCTGATGGTGAACTCTATTCCTACTCCTGAGAACGAACCTTTCAGTTCGTCGTTGGCTGCCTGTGCATCCTTGGCGCTGATATATACCGAGTGCGGGTCGAGTTCCGACAGAATTTGCGGCATAGCCTTTTCCACCAGTCCGTTGATGTTTACGGTGTCAACATACTGGTCGTTTACTATATATAAAAGGTTGTTCAGTTTGTTGCTGCTTGAGTTGATGATGCTCAGCTTGTTTCCTGCAAAATGACTTGTATAGAACGTGCCTATCAGAATGCCCAATATCACGCATACTGCCATTATCAGTGGCATCAGTATCTTTGTCTTCTTGCTTTTGTTCATTCTTCGTCAGGGTTTAGATATTCCACTTCAATGTTCGCTCTCTTTAGCAGGTTGATACCGTCTTCCAAGCGATATTTCTCTCCATAAACCACTCGCTTTATTCCTGCCTGAATTATCAGTTTCGCGCATTCAATACATGGCGATGCTGTAACATACAATGTGGCTCCGTCGCTGTTGTTCTCGCTTCGTGCCAGTTTGGTAATGGCATTTGCCTCAGCATGCAGTACGTATGGCTTTGTCACGTTGTCCTCTGTTTCACAGACGTTCTCGAAACCACTTGGCGTTCCGTTGTAGCCGTCGCTTATTATCATCTTGTTCTTCACGACCAGTGCTCCCACTTTGCGTCTTTGGCAATAACTGTTTTCTGACCATATTCTTGCCATACGCAGGTAGCGCAAGTCGAGTAGATGTTGCTTTTCGTTTTCCATTGTCCGAATTATTTTATATCTTGTTCTTTAATCGGGTATCAAACCTTAATCTTTAATCCCTAATCCTTCACCCCTTTTTTATTCCATTCCTCTTCAGCAAAGCATCGATGGTTGGCTCGCTGCCGCGGAAATTCTTGTAGAGTGTCATTGGATGCTCTGTTCCTCCCTTGCTCAATATGCAGTCGCGGAAGCGCTGTGCTGTCTTGCGGTCGAATATTCCGTTTTTCTTGAACACGCTGAAAGCATCGGCATCAAGCACCTCTGCCCATTTGTAACTGTAATATCCCGCAGCATAACCGCCTGCCATGATATGACTGAACTGAACGGTCATGCAGGTGTCTGGCAACTGAGGCAGTACCATTGCCTTTGCCCAAGCCTTCTTCTCGAACGGTATAATGTCGTCGGTAAACTCATCCTTCTTTGTATAGTATGCCATGTCAAGCAGTCCGAAACTTACCTGTCGCATACATCCGTAAGCCGCCATATAGTTGCGGCTCTTTACAATGCGCTTGATAAGGTCGTCTGGTATCGGTTCGCCTGTCTCGTAATGGAATGCGAATGTGCGAAGGAACTCCTTCTCTACGGCATAGTTCTCCATAAACTGTGATGGCAACTCTACGAAATCCCAATATACGTTGGTGCCGCTCAGACTGCTGAAGCGTGTGTTGGCGAATATTCCGTGCAGTGCATGACCGAACTCATGCAGGAATGTTTCCACCTCGCCCAGTGTGAGCTGTGCCGGTTTCTCCTCTGTTGGCTTACTGAAGTTCATCACCAGACTGACATGCGGACGAACGTTCACTCCCTTGCGGTCAATCCATTGTCCCTGATACTCAGTCATCCATGCTCCTCCCTGCTTCCCCTTGCGTGGGTGGAAGTCGGCATAGAGCACCGCCAGGTAAGAACCGTCTTCATCGAACACCTCGTATGCCTTAACGTCAGGATGGTAAACAGGTATCTCCTTGTTCTCCTTAAAGGTAATGCCGTAAAGCTTTGTGGCAAGACCGAATACGCCGCCGATAACCTTTGACAGTTCAAAATATGGGCGCAGCATCTCAGCATCGAGATTATATTTCTTCAGTTGCAGCTTATGCGAATAGTAACTGAAGTCCCAAGGCTGCAGATTTCCAGCCTTCTTGTCCTTTGCATCCTTGAGTGCCATCTTCGCAATCTCCTCCACCTCTTTCTTTGCTGTTGGCTTATATGCCTTTATCAGACTGTCCAGAAGGTTATACACATTGCGTGTCTTGCTTGCCATGCGATGCTTCAGCACATGGTCGGCGTATGTCTTTGAACCCAATAACTGTGCAATCTCACGTCGCAAGTTGATAAGACGCTTGCAAATGTCGAGGTTGTTTTCAGTGTTGTCCTTTATGCACACCGTGTTCTTTGCCATGTACATCTGCTTGCGCAGTTCACGGTTGTTTGCGTAAGTCATGAACGGACCGTAACTTGGATGGTCGAGCGTGAACACCCATCCTTCCTTGCCTTGTTCCTTGGCAGTCATAGCCGCAGCCTCACGCGCCGTTTCGGGCAGTCCGTCAAGGTCGTGTTCGTCGGTGATATGCAGAGAGTACGCCTTTTCCTCCTTGAGCAGGTTCTGTGAGAACTGCAGCGACAGCATGCTTGCCTCTTTCGATAGTTTGCGCAGCTTCTCCTTGTCCTCATCACTGAGCAGTGCTCCGCTGCGGGCAAATCCCTCGTAGGTATCGTCCAGCAGGCGCTTCTCTTCTGGAGTCAGTCGGCGATGATGCAGATGAACAGCCTTTATTCGCTCAAACAGCCGTTTGTTAAGTCTTACGTCGTTTGCATGCTGTGTCAGAATTGGTTGCAGCTTCTGTGCCAGAGCATCCATCTCGTCGTTGGTCTCAGCACTCAGCAGGTTGAAGAACACCGTTGATACCCTTGACAGCAGGTCGTAATAGCCGTCAGGGTCTTCATCCTTATTTATAATAGTGTTGTCGAAAGTCGGTTTGTCAGGGTCGTTGATAGTCTTCTCTATCTGTTCGTTGTCGCGCCTGATACCTTCCATAAACGCCTCTTCATAGTCCTCAAGGCGAATCTTGTCGAACGGCACTACGTCGTGCAGCGTATTATATGGTTCAAAAAACGGATTCTTCCTTACTGTCGTTTCTTGTTCTCTCTCGTTCATAACAGCTAATGTTTTAAAAATGCAAATTTACGAAAAAAAGGTGTAAGCAAAGAATATTTTCATTACATTAACGTAATTATCTGCCTGCAATACAAATACGACACAAATATGGTATTACCACATTGATTGTAATTTGTACTACAGGCAGTTCCCTCTACAAATACGTTTTTATATATATGATTGAAGTAGTTGTTTCAAATGCAAATTTCTAATTATTTTTTATCAACATATCATAAATTTATATCAAAATCAAGTGTTGTTACAATGGTTAAATTGATTGTTACATCTTTGAAAGTAAAAGATGATTAATAATATGACATTTGCAATCAAATTTAAAAACTAAATTCAAAAAACGATGAAGAATATTTTGTTTAGAACTACTATGCTGTTATTGTTTGCCGTATCTTATACAATGCAAGCAAAATCAATCACAGTCATTGACACAATCTTTGACCGTAAGGCTTATGAGGAAAAATTTGCGTTTGGTGCAGACATTGGTTTTGTCTCGCAAATGGAAAGTTGGAATACGCGTTGGTATGACAAGAACGGTGCTGCGCGCGACATCCTCTACATTCTGAAATCACAGGGAATTAATAATGTCCGCTTGCGTGTTTGGGTGAATCCTAGCGGCGGTTGGTGCGGAAAGAAAGATGTTGTCAATATGGCAAAGCGTGCAGATAAATTAGGTATGGGAATCATGCTTTGCTTCCATTATAGTGACACATGGGCAGATCCAGGAACGCAAGACCGGCCTGCTGCATGGAAAGACTATTCAGTGGCGGAGTTGGAGAAAGCGGTATATAACCATACTCAAGACATCATTAACGGGTTAAAGGCTGAAGGTATTACTCCGCGTTGGGCACAAATTGGCAATGAAACCAAACGAGGCATGTTTTACCCTACTGCACAGACAAACAAAGGCGGAACCGATAACTTTGCAAAGATACTGAAGGCGGGAATAAAGGCTGTAAAAGACATTGACACCTCAATAAAGACAATAGTTCATTTACCTGATGGTCATGACAATTCTCTTTATCGCAGCATGTTTGACAATCTGAAGAATCGAGGCGTTAAATGGGACTTGATAGGAATGTCGGCATATCCTCGTTGGTCGCATCTTGATGGTCCGACAATGATTCAAAAGGTGATGTATAATGTCAACGATATGAATAAGCGATATAATACACCTGTAATGGTTGTAGAGACCGGACATTATTGGGACAAACCGATAGAAGCTAATAATTATCTTGTTCAGTTAATGGATACACTGATAAAAAAAGGACAGCCAGGTGTATTCTACTGGGAACCTGAGTCGCTCGAAGGCTACGACCTTGGTGCTTGGGACAGAGCTACAAAACGTCCGACAGCAGCAATGGATGCTTTCCTTGGTTTAATGCATTCGGAAGTGCCATGGGTTATTAAAGCCAATCTGACTGCTCCATGTGACAATCAGGTGATAAAGGCTGGCGCGGCTTTAGAGGCGGCTGTTGATGCTCAACATATTAGAAATAGAAAACTGACGGTCGATTTCTTTGTTGACGGTCGCTCTGTTGGCAAACAGGATTCAGCTCCTTATGTGCTGTCAACAAATAATATTGAAATTGGTACGCATAAGATGTGGGCAAAGATATCTGATGCCGCAAACTATTCAGTATATACAGATACTGTAGTGTTTGACTATGGAGAATCGGTTATGATAGATGATGTATCAATAGACAATGGCACCCAAAGGGGAGGCACTGCCACATGGATGCTTGATTTCAAGCAACCAGGCTGGTACAAGTTTGTAGTTGGATATAAATCCTCTTCTTTCCTCAGTGCTGAAGGCAAACTCGGCACTGACAGTATTGTTAAAGTGTATTTCCCGGCAAACTCATCAAGCGTAGGTGCTTCGGCACGAGTGCCTGAGGCTGGTATAAGGAAGGTGGTGCTGACCTCAACAAGTTCTAAGGGACTTCCGGACATCCATTCTCTCCGTGTGTTCCCGCTGGATGGACAGGCATTGCCAGCAGAATCAAGTGCGAATGGTATTGAAGACCTATGCACAGATTACAAGGATGAAACACTTGATGTTTATAGCATGTCGGGAGTCTTCCTTTATAGTGCTAAAGCATCTCAGTTAGGAGTGTCGTTAGGTTCTAAACCGTCTGCTGTAGTGTTCTTGCCAAATTGTGTAGGTGAAACACCAAACATTGTGCGGAAGCATCGGCTGAAATAACTAACGGAGGAGAAACCTGTGGCGTAGCTTATCTCTGTGACGGTAAGCGCGCCCTCTTTCAGCATGACAGCAGCCCTGCGTAAGCGGATGGAACGGATAAATTCCGATGGTTTCTGTCCTGTCATCGATTGTATCTTGCGATAGAATGTCATGCGGCTCATGCACAAATCTGCGCTTAGCTGTTCAACGCTGTATGACTCGTTCGCAAGGTTCTGCTCAACGAACGTAATGGCTTTTTCTATCCATTCTTGTTCGATTTTATTTTTCTTGGAATTTTCTTGGATTTGTGGCTGTTCTGAAGGCTTTCTTATCGTGCTCTTCAGTTCAGCCATAAATTCTTTTCGTTGCTTTTTCAGAATGTGATAGTGTACCAGCAGTGCTATAAGGCAGCAGGCACAGAGTATATATATTATCCACATCCACCATGAACCAAACCATTCCGGCATGCGCTCAATGATGACACCGTTTTGGGGGTTGTTCCATTTACCGTAAGGCTCGGTTTCCGTGAGTTCTATCGTGTACGTGTTGTCATCAGCCCTGCTTTGCTGTCTCAAGGTGTGGCGTTTTGTATTGTATATTCTGATGTATCTGTCACATACAATAGTAAGGTTGCCGTTGCTGTCATTTGCAAGGGCAGTGATGGCATTGCCGTAGTTGTCAGAGGCATATTCGTCTTCTGTAAGCTTGCCGTTCTCTAAGTGAAAAATCTTTCCATAAATCGTTCCCAACCAGAGTGTGCCGTCGCTGTCACATGACAAAGCAGAGACATCCTTTATCTTTGCGTTTACGGTTTTGATGGTTCCTGATGGAATGTTGGCGTATGACAGTCCTTTGTTTGATGCAATCCACACATTTCCCTTGCCATCATCAGTCATGGCAGAAGGACGTAGATTCAGGGTGGCGACAGTGTCGGTTCCCTCTGTCGTATAAGCGATGAGCAGATTGCCGTCCGTGCTCCAGATGCCTTTGCCTTCTTTGCGTTTTGTTATGACCGGTAGTGACATTCCCGGAGAATAGGGTAGTTTTACAAGGGTGTCTGTTGATGCATCAAAAACTTGTAATCCCTTTCGTTCGTGATGCATCCATTTGTAAGGTCCGTCAAGAATATATCCCTCTTCCCATCTGCTGGTTCCCTTTTCAATGACAACAAAAGGTTTTTCCACACTGTTTGCTACTAATAGCGAACCTTTATGGTCTATTGAAAGTCTGTTGAGTGCCATGTCGTCATTGTAGGTATTGCCAGGAACTTGCTGTTTCTCTAAAATACCGTTGCTGATGCTGAATGATAATAAACTGTCAGTGGTGGTAGCCCATATCCGTTTCTTGTCTGCAGATAGTTGTATGTCTATACATATAAAGTTGTCTTTGCTGGTCATCTGCGGCTTATCCGTGCTGTCAAGAACATATTTTACAATTCCTCGTCCTGTTGTTCCTATCCATAAACATCTATTGATGCTGTCGCTGACAATCGCTGTAGGCGCGACGTTCAAATCCCAGGCTGCCTCATTGAAGGTTTCTCTCTCGTTGTTGAACTTCAGCAGACCGCCACTCCATTGCGAAACCCATATCTGCCCGTTGCTGTCTTGGCAGATGCGTGCAGCATAAACGTCTTTCCCTTTCCATCGAGAGGGATAGGTAGCGATGTACTCAAGTGTTTTGGAATATTTATATATCTTGCGGTTGGCTGTTAACCAAACGCAATTGTCATTGTCTGTAATTATGTCATCAATGCGTTTGTTGTCAACCTCAGGTAGTTGCTTGATTGAGAAATCCGATTTGTCTAAGACATACGCTCCGTGAAATGTGCCAATGATGATGTGCTCGTCATGCTCGGCAAGGCAGCAGATATTGTTGTCGCCTAACAGATTAGGCGTTTCAGAATCAGACTTGAACACATCTATCTGCAGGCCATTGTTTCTGCATAGTCCGCCTCCTTCAGTGGCATACCAAAGATAACCGTCTCTGTCTTCTATGATATGTAGCACTTTGTCTGATGGAAGCTGGTCGCCAAACGGAAGTTGCAAGAATGTGTGTTCTTGCGCTATTGCGGCTGTCGAAAGTAGCAGGCCGATGATGATATTTATATAGTGTGACGCTTTCAAGTCTTTTACTGTTTGGGGACTTTCAATATTTAATCAGCTTCTCAAGTTGCGGAATCTCTATCCGTCCTCTCTTCAATACCAGCAAGCCCTCGTCTTGCAATGAGTTGAGTGCTCTTGAAATGTCAAGACGACTGTCGTTCAGTTCCTTGCCCAACTGTTCCATCAGGATATAAATAGTTTTCTTGCCTGCAGGATATTGTGAATGAGAAGCAATGAATCTTATTATACGCTTTCTGAGGTCTGCCGACTGATGTTGCCATGCTGCCCGCTGCAGCTTATGTATATGCGTGGTGTACATGTTGAGCAGGTTCAAACGGAAAACGAGGAAATTCTCGCCCAGTCTCATTACCTCTTGCTTGTCTATGCTTATGAGGTTGATGTTGCTCTTGGCGGTGAAGGTGTTCCTGTAACGCTGTGTCAGTCCGAACAGGTTCTCCGGTTCAATCATGTATGGTGCGCTTATCTCCTCCTTGATGTAGTAGCTGTGGTCGTCGGCAACCGATTTTATTTCCATCGTACCGTTTATGAGGAAGATGAAGTGCTTGCAGCTCTCACCCTCTTTGACAATTGTCTTGCCGGCTTCTTTCTTTACGAAATTGAATTTCGTATGTGCGACAACCTGCATGAGTTCATTCTGACTCATGCCCTGAAACAGTGAGAACTGCAATAGTTTGTCGTATAACTGTATTGTTGCCATATTTACATGTTGTCGCTCTGATACACTTTCAGTTCGCCCTGCTCGTCGGCGTAGATAAGATATACCATCAGTTCCGGATGTTTCTCAAGCAGTTTCTTTGCTTTTTCCAATCCCATTACCATGAACGCTGTAGCATACGCGTCGGCTGTAGCGCAGTTGTCGGCCAGTACTGTTGCAGACAATAGACTGTGTTGCACAGGATAGCCAGTGGCTGGGTCTATGGTATGTGCATATTTCTTTCCGTCTTTATAATAGAAATTACGATAGTTGCCGCTTGTGGCCATCGCCTTGTCTGTCACGTTCAGCACCGTCTGCAGTTCATTGTTTGTGCTCAGCGAGTCCTCCGACGGTTTTGTCACCCCGATTTTCCATGGTTTCCTCTTCTCGCTGTTGCCGCTGGTCACAATCTCTCCGCCAATCTCCACCATGAAGTTCTTTACTCCGCGACTGCGCAGCAGGTCGGCCACCACGTCACTGCCATATCCCTTGGCTATGGCGCTGCAGTCGAGCTGTATCCTTGGGTCTTTCTTTATCAGAGTGCCGTCAACGAGCTTCACTTTCTGGTAACCGATAACCTCTTTCAGACTGTCTATTGCCTCTGGGGTAGGGGCAACGCTTGCTGTATATCCGAACCCCCATGCGTTTACCAGTGGTGCAACAGTGATGTCGAAAGCGCCATCGGTCTCTTCTGAAATCCCTTGCGCCAGTGTGAACACCTTGACAAACATGCTGTCGGTATCGAAAGCCAGGTTGCTGTTTATCTTGCTTATCACCGATTCCTTGTTGAACATTGACAGCGAAAGGTCAACCTTCTGCAGTTCGGCTTTTATCTGGTTGTGCAGATTTGAATCGCATTGGTATGTTATGCTGTATGTCGTGCCAAATATGAATCCGCTGTCGTTATGATAGGGAGCATCGTTCTGTTTGCTCACTATCAGTATCGAACCGACAATCAAAAATGTCAGGAATGGCACCTGCCACAACAGTTTTTTCTTGTCTCTCATCTCTCTAAATATCAATCGTCACATTAAAGTTGGCACCCAGTCGTGTGTCGCCATACTTGCCGAAGCCGGGTACATACCATGTGTTGCCAATGCTGCTGTCCTTGTGGGCGATGCGCCGCTTGTACCTCACGTTCCATCCGAGATGCAGCGGTCCCCAAATCTTTGAGTCGATGCCAATCACCAGTTCTATCCAGTGCTGGTTGCAGCTCTCGCCCTCTATGCTGAAGCCTGTCGTGTTTCCCCATACGGGGTCTTCTATCCCTTGTCGCGATATGTCCACCTTATACGAAGTGAATGCGTATCTTATGCCTCCATAGAGGTGGTTCTCCGAGTTCTTGTTCTTCAGCAGGTTCAGATCGCAACCTATGCGAAAGTAGGGCGCGCTCGTTTCATAGCTGATGCCTGTCACCTCGTCGTTAAGATGCTCCGCCACGCCATAGCCAAGTTCGAAGATGGGGAAATACTTGTTCTTCAGGTTCAGTCTTAGTGCCGCCTCATATTCGCCGTAGTCGCTCAGCTGCAGTATTATCGGCCCGGCAATATCCACCGACAGTTGCATGCCTTTCAGCAGCGGCATGGTATCGGCTTCGTTGACCGTCTTGTCGCGTTGTGCAAAGGCATTGCCGGCAGTCATCAGCAACACGATGCTAACGGCGATTCTTGAAATATATGTGTAGATGCTCCTTCGCTTGTTCATAGTCAACGAATGCTTTGTTTATCACCACCGAGTCGATGGCATGTGTTGTTGTCCTAACCTCGTTTATATTGTGGAAGTAAGATATCTGGCAGTCAACCGACTCGAAGTGCGGAATGTTGTCTTTGCTCACATACACCGTGTCGATAGAGTGCCACGTCTTGCTCTTCACCTCAAAGTACAGCGTGTCCTCGGCATTGCTGTAGCTTATCGGCAGATTGAAGGCTGTAGTGTTCAGACTTCTGTTCAGCAGCACCGTGTCGTTGCCTTCCATCCTCGGCGTGGAGATGGTCAGCGTGTCTCTCAGCGTGTCAACACTCAAACCGCCCGCCTTTTTAAGTCCGCACACGGTGAACACCGAGTTCTGCACCGGACAGTCAACCGACGAGCAGGCGCCCAGCGCGAAAAGCCATGGGAGCGTTTTTGCCGATATGATGAGTTTTCTAAGATTCTTCATTTAGATAGTCTTCTCAATCTGATACTCGTTGCGGTTCTCAGAGGTGCGGCTTATCAGGTCGCCAATAAATCCGAAGAGGAAGAACTGTGTTCCGATAATCATCATTGTGAGCGAGATGTAGAAATACGGAGAGTCTGTCACCAGGCGTTGCTGTATGCCACATGCTAGTGCGTACAACTTGTCTGCTCCAATGATTATGGCAGCCAGAAAACCGATTATGAACATTATTGTGCCTAAGAAACCGAACACGTGCATGGGCTTCTTGCCGAAACTGCCAAGGAACCACAGCGTAATCAGGTCGAGATAACCGTTTACGAAGCGGTTCAGTCCGAACTTGGTCGTACCGTACTTGCGTGCCTGATGCTGCACCACCTTCTCGCCAATCTTGTTGAATCCGGCATTCTTTGCCAAGTATGGTATATAGCGATGCATTTCTCCATACACCTCGATGTTCTTCACCACCGCCTTGCGATAAGCCTTCAGGCCGCAGTTGAAGTCGTGCAGGTTCTTAATGCCGCTGATTTTTCGTGCTGTGGCGTTGAACAGTTTTGTCGGAATGGTCTTTGACAGCGGGTCGTAGCGCTTCTGCTTATATCCCGATACAAGGTCATAACCGTCTTCCTTTATCATGCGATACAGTTCTGGTATCTCGTCAGGTGAGTCCTGCAAGTCAGCATCCATAGTAATCACCACGTCGCCCTGTGCCTGTTCGAAACCGCAGAATAGGGCAGGGCTCTTGCCGTAGTTGCGGCGGAACTTGATGCCCTTCACGCAGGCAGACTTCTTGCCCAGTTCTTCAATCACCTCCCATGAACGGTCGGTAGAACCGTCGTTTACGAATATAACTTCGTATGTGAAGTTGTTTTCTTTCATTACTCGCTCAATCCAGGCAAACAGCTCTGGCAGCGATTCGTCCTCATTATACAGAGGAATTACAACTGATATATCCATTATTTGTTTTTTTTAGTTGACAAGTAAACAAGTTGTTAGTTGATGAATTTTTCACTTTTCACTCTTCATTATTCGCATTCGCTCATCAGCTTCGCAGTCTTCACTTTTCATTCCTCCTCATCACCGCCGCAATCGGCAAACTGAGAATAAGTCCCATGAAGATGTTCACGCTCAGATAGTTTAAGGCATAGTCGATGGCACTTGTCTGTGACATTATCTTAAGGCTCTCATCCATTGATTTCGCCATGCCGTATGCCTCTATTATCTTCTTGTTCTGCGGCTCGTTCATCATGTTTACAATCTGACTCATGATGTGGCCGTTGTCGATGAACTGGAAATATACGTATTGCGCAACGGCAAAAATCAGTGCTGCGTAAAAGAACATCAGCACGGAATAGCCATAGCCCCTGCCAAACGAGAGTATGCCGTCTCGCACCTCGTTTCTGAACTTGCGCACTCTCGCGGCAGCAAAGAAAGGTGAGCAGACGGCAATGAGCAGGCCGCCCATCATCAGCATGGGGTTGCTCATGCCCATCACATAGCAGGCAAAGCTTATTGTCCACATAACGCCAAGCAACGCACCGTCTATGCGCGAGTATGCTTTCAACTGTTTATATTCTTCTGGTGTCATTAATTATGATGGTATAAATCGTTGCAAAATTACTAATTTTAATTCATTTATAGGCATTATCGCCAAAATAAATGATGTGTAAATGTTAAAATCAAATAATTCTTTATTTATCGTTCTTCTTTCTTCATTTTAATTATTACCTTTGCACCCGCTTACGAAACATGGGTAAGTCTTGTACGGCCAGCTCCCTTCGAATCCTCCAGGACGGGAACGTAGCAAAGGTAGTTGGTTGTAGCGGCGCGATATAAGTAGCTTGCCCACCCGCCTCTTTAGCTCAGTTGGCCAGAGCACGTGATTTGTAATCTCGGGGTCGTTGGTTCGAATCCGACAAGAGGCTCACCAGAAGGACATTGCTTGGCGATGTCCTTTTTTCTTTTTCTTAATGCAACTTTTCTTTCGTCTCAATCGTCTGATATAATGTCATGGAAATAGTTTTGATAGTTTTAGCCATACTCTTTGCCATTGCCGGATTGTCGGGGGCGCTATTACCTGTGGTGCCTGGCCCTCCGCTCAGCTATGCGGCGCTGTGGATGGTATGGCTGTGCGACGACACAAAGGTGTCTGCCGTTGCCCTTGTTGTCATGGGTTTGCTGATGCTCGTTGTCAGCATCATCGACTATGTTGCTCCCGTGTGGCTCACAAAAATTGGCGGCGGCAGCAAGAAAGGCACTCTCGGTGCCACCTTGGGCATGGTTGTCGGTCTTTTCTTTATGCCTTGGGGATTAGTGCTCGGTCCTTTCCTCGGTGCCCTTGCCGGCGAACTGTCAGCTTCTTCCTCTTTCAGTCATGCAGTGAAAGTTGCCTCCTTGTCATTCCTCGCCTTCCTCCTCACCACAGGTTTCAAACTCTTTTACAGCTTGGCCGCCCTTGTTATGGCGGTTTGGTATCTGTGGAGGGCTTAGACCGTATGACGGTGGGCAGCAAACCGCATAAAACTTAGGGTAAATTCTTAGGATTTATTTAGGCATAAAGACAGATTTTTATTCTAAGGATAAAAGGATTTAAAGGATTTTTTGTAGGGGCAGATCAGCGTATCTGCCCGTATTCCATAGTGTGCTGGCCAGAGATGGAGAGGCGGAGGGTAAGGCTGTATAAGAGTGACGCTGGTGACGCTGGTGAAACTAAAATTTAAATTTTAAAAACACATTACGCGCACGCGCCGGCGTTTATATATTGCAATTTGGACCTTCAAAAAATAAAAAGTTTGCAAACATGCTTCACCACCTTCACCTGCGTCATCCTCATAAATAAAAAACACTCATAATTATCATCATTCGCAATATTCGCAATTATTTTTCGCATTCACTAATCAACACGTCGTTGTCGTAGAAAATAATCACAGACCAAAACCGCACCACTTACACCCCAAAACCGCACCACTTTCGAGTCAAAACTGCACCACTTTCAAGGCAAAACACGCCGACTTCAGTCAGCTTAATGCCTACGTTTCATATTTCCGAGAGAACGAAATGACCCCAGGAGACAACCCTCCTGTGGGCATACTGCTTTGCACTCGCAAAGGCGACAAAGTGGTTGAGTATGCTTTGGCTGGTATGGATAACAACTTGTTTGTATCAACTTATATGCTTTCACTTCCAGACAAGAAAACCTTGCAGGATTTTCTTTTAAAAGAAATTGGCAAATCCTAATAATTCAGGTAAAAGTTGTCCTCGCTTTTGAAATTTTCTCTCAATGTTTCTATATTAGTCTTGCAGAATATTTAAGCAATAAAAGATTATGGCAATAAGTAAAATAGTTGAACAGGAAGGGCAAAAAACGAACATGCGAAAACTTGTAATAAAGAAAAGCATTTCACCGCGTCGTGAACTGGATGATGATGATTTAGTTCCTCTTACTCTACCAAGAATGTCGTGGGTAGAGATGCTCTTGATTGCGGGAACGGGTGAGAATCGTCAGCGGTTATTGTGTAAGGAACATACTATAGATGAGTGGCGCGATGCGGTTATGGAGGTAGCCGACCATGTGCTGAAAGAAAATGTGGCACTGATGGCGCATGTGCCCGATGACTATGACGAGCGCGACAAGCATCTTCGAACAGAAGTTTACAACATTGAAGAGACACTGTATTCTGGCGAGTGTAAGGATGTGGTGAAACTGAAAAACGGTGAGTGGAACGCTTGTCCTGCAAACTCGGAGGTGCGTCTGCCTATAAAACGGTTGGAAAATGTGGAGTCGTTGCGTCAGGTGATGACGGCGTTGCTAAAGGTGCTCGATGGAATACGGAGGCATAGCTAAATTATATGTATGATCGCCGAATGCTCTGATGTATAGAGTATTCGGCGTTTTCTTTATGTATATGTAGATTTGATACGAAAGATATTTTAAAAAAAAGTTGGATAGATTATTGAATTTTTTCTTCTCTATTACTATATTATTGACAGGTAATTAATATTTAAGTAATGGAAAAGAAAGAAAAGACGATGAAGAAGATTGTAAAAAACAGCAAACCTAAGACAGTAAAGATTCCAACATTGCTCGAGGCGATAGAAAAGGTGGTTGAACTGGCAGAGGATTCGAAACTCGAAGACCGTCTGTTTGTTGAGGCGGCTCCGGAGATAGGACTGCTTGCCGACGGTTTTGGCGTCACTCCATTGCAGGCGGTATTGTTTTGCGTCTGCATGCATAAAGGACCACGCAGGGTTGACTTTGACGACCTGGCAAATCATCTGGATATAAGCAAGATTGCAATTCTGAAATACAGTGATGACATAGATGCTCTGATAAACCGCAGACTTCTGCGCTACAGGGATGCCAAGGAGGAGGATGAGTTTGATGTTTATCAGCCAGTGATAAAAGCGCTGAAGCACAATGAGATTTATGAGATACCAAAGAACACCGGACTTGACTACATCGGACTGTTTGAACAGTTGGAAACGCTGATGGACAATCTGGATAATAACTCGATAACGGCCAAAGACCTATATGGCGAACTGGAAACCTTGTTTGATGACAATCCAGATATCGACTTCGTTCGCAAGATAAGGGAACTAGACCTGAGACGCGAGGACATGATGCTGCTCGTAAAATTCTGCAGTTTGCTTATAAACGATGATGATGACGACATACGCTTCGGTCAGATGGAGGATGTGTTCGAGTCGAAGTCGGAGTTCAACAAAGCAAAGGCCGAACTGAGGAGCGCAAGGCATAATCTGATGGAGGCAAAACTCATTGAGCATCACTGCGAAGATGGCATTGCAGACACTAAGAGATACAAGCTTACCGACAGTGCCAAGCGCAACCTGCTGTCTGAGTTTAACCTGCAACCGGTAGAGGAGAAGATTGCCAACATGCTGAAACCGCAGGAACTTACCGCTAAAGAGATGTTCTACCCCGGACATATAGAAAAACAGGTGGACGAACTGGCGTCGTTCTTTCAACCAAAACAGTTTGCCATGATAAAGGAACGCATGCAGAAGCGCGGTTTTCGCAGTGGCTTCGCCTGTTTGTTCTATGGCGGACCAGGTACTGGAAAGACTGAGACCGTTTATCAGATGGCGCGTCAGACAGGTCGTTCGGTGATGGTGGTGGATGTGCCGCAGATTAAAAGCAAGTGGGTGGGCGATTCGGAGAAGAACATCAAGGCTCTGTTTGACAACTATCGTGCCCAGGCAAAGCGCATGCAGCAGGCACCAATACTGCTTTTCAACGAGGCAGATGCCATAATAGGCAAGCGAAAGAATGGGGCGGAGAGTGCCGTTGACAAGATGGAGAACTCCATACAGAACATCATACTGCAGGAGATGGAAACGCTCGACGGTATAATGATTGCCACTACTAATCTTGAGGAGAACTTTGACTCGGCTTTTGAACGCCGTTTCCTGTATAAGATAAAGTTTGACAAGCCTGATGCTGCCGTGCGCCAGAAAATATGGCAGCAGATGATTCCGGAACTGACAGATGATGATGCCAAGCTGCTTGCCGCAACTTTCGATTTCAGTGGCGGACAGATAGAGAATATCGCACGCAAGCATAGCATCAACATGGTGCTCTACGGAGAACAGGAGAATCTGCTGGATACGCTGATGGAGTATGGTGCTGCGGAGAAAATAAGTTCTAAGCGCATCTGCAACAGAATCGGTTTTTAGGTAACGGGAGTCCGACCGATGTTGGCGTATTTCGGATTTGCAATCCGCCCGAACATAAATATGCCGAACGGAATTCATCGTTCATCGCTCATCGTTCAACGAAGATAAAAGACGTTACCTGAAAGTAATGTCTTCTATCTCCCTCTATTTTCCCTATTTCCCCTTTTTAATTTTGGCGGTTTCCGATAGTTTTATTACTTTTGCAGATTAACAAGGTATGTGAACTTAATTGATTACTAAAAAATATAATTATGAAAAGACTACTTTCTACTATTGCAATGATGGCAGCCATGAGCACGGCTGCAATGGGACAGGCATTTGACAATCTGCCTATTCCCGACGAGAACAATGTTGTTGACAACACCCCAGATTCAATAGGCAAGGCGCTGATGTCGAGACCGAAACCGGGAACAACACGCGTGGGCAACAATCCGGTGCTGTTTCTGATAGGCAACTCAACCATGCGAAACGGTACGAAGGGCGACGGCTCTAACGGACAGTGGGGCTGGGGATATTATGCCAACAAGTATTTTGATGCAAGAAAGATTTCTGTGGAGAACCAGGCGCTGGGCGGCATGAGCACACGCACGTTCTATACCAAGTTGTGGCCGGCAGTGCGCGAGGCGCTGAAACCGGGCGACTGGGTGATTATCTCTATAGGGCATAATGACGGCGGCCCTATTGACTCAGGTCGTGCTCGCTCGGTGTTAAGAGGAACCGGTCATGACTCAATTAATGTTACAATCAAGGAAACGGGCGTGAAGGAGACGGTGTGGACATACGGCGGATATATGCGCAAGTATATTGCCGAGTGCCGCGCTAAGGGTGCACACCCAATACTGATGTCGCTGACACCACGCAATGCCTACGATGAGAACGGTAAGACAGTGCGCAAGCAACAGGGTGCATGGCTTGAGGAAATAAGCAAGGAGCAGAATGTGCCATACGTTGACCTGAACGAGATTTCGGGTGCGAAGCTCGATACTTATGGTCCGTGGAAGATGAGTTATCATTTCTATAAGGACAAGATTCATACATCGAAGTTCGGTGCGGAAATGAATGCCCGCTCGGCTGCTGAGGGACTGATGGCTTGCAGTCATCCGCAGTTGGATGCACTGAAGGCAATGATGATGAACGTTGAACCGGAGGTGTTCCTATTCAAGCGCGAGAAGGGCAAACCGGTGGTGTTCTTCACAGGCGACTCAACCGTTAAGAACAGCGACCGCGACGAGGACGGCATGTGGGGATGGGCTTCACAGGCATTCACCGTGTTCGACCAGAGCAAGATTACGCTTGTTAATGCCGGTAGGGCAGGGCGCAGCACACGCACGTTCTTGAACGAGGGCTTGTGGGACCGTGTGTACAATGCACTTCAACCAGGTGACTATGTGACAATACAGTTTGGACATAACGATATCAGTCCGATTGCCGACAAGAAGAAGCGTGGCGTGATACCTTTGGCAAAGGACACATCGAAGGTGTTTAAGTTGGACAACGGCCAGTTTGAGCTCATCTACTCTTACGGCTGGTATCTGAAGAAGTTCATTCAGGATGTGCGTGAAAAGGGTGCTACTCCTATTCTCGTTTCGCTTACTCCACGCAACGAGTGGCCGGGCGGAAAGGCTGAACGCAGAAACAACTCATACGGCAAGTGGCTCAATGAGGTGGTAGAGGAGACTGGCGTAGAGTTTGTTGACATGCACAACATCTCTGCCGACTTCCTTGACAGTCAGTTCGCAAACGAGAAGGAGTTTAAGAAATATGACGATAAGGCCAAGAAGTATGCAGCCAAGGGCAAGGACGCCAAGGCTAAGGAGGCTAAGGAAAAGGCCCGCAAGGTTGTGGCAGAATGCAAAAACCAGGCATGGAAGTACTTCAAGAAAGACCATACCCATACAAGCATCGATGGTGCGCGCATGAATGCACAGAGCTTTGCTAAGGGATTGAGAGAGAACGGCTCTGAATTGGCGAAGTATTTGAAGTGAGGTATTGAGGTTATGAGGTTATAAGGTTATGAGGCTTGGAGATGCTTACAACCTGAAAGCGAAGCAACCTTACAACCTAATAACCTGAAAGCTAAGCGACCTAAAAAATATGATTGACAGACAGACCGTAGATAAGATAATGGATGCCGCCAACATCGTGGATGTGGTGGGCGAGTTCGTTAACCTCCGCAAGGCGGGAGTTAACTATAAAGGACTATGCCCATTCCATGATGACAAGACACCGTCGTTCATGGTGTCGCCGGCAAAGAATATCTGCCATTGCTTTGCATGCGGAAAGGGCGGAACACCCGTCAGTTTCCTGATGGAGCATGAGCAAATCACTTATCCAGAGGCGCTGCGGTGGCTGGCGAAGAAATATAATATAGAGATAGAGGAGCGCGAGCTGAGCGACGAAGAGCGACGCGAACAAAGCGAGCGCGAGAGTATGTTCATAGTCAATGAATGGGCGAAGGACTACTTCCACGATATCCTCAATAATGATATTGACGGGCAGGCTATAGGCAAGCAGTATTTCCGTAGCCGAGGCATTCGCGATGATATTATGCGCAAGTTTGCCTTGGGCTACTCGCCAGCCAAGCGCGATGCCATGTCGACGGCAGCAATAGCAAAGGGATATAAACCGGAGTTCCTGCTGAAGACGGGATTGTGTTATGAAAGGAACCCAGTTGACAAGTTAAGTGATGCTGAAGCAAACAACTCGTCAACTCGTCAACTCGTCAACTTGTCAACTTCTTCAACCCTCATCGACCGCTATGCCGGTCGCGTAATCTTCCCGTGGTTTAATGTCAGCGGCAAGGTGGTGGCTTTTGGCGGGCGACTGCTTGACAGCAGGACGAAGGGTGTGCAGCAGAAGTATGTCAACTCGCCCGACAGCGACATATATCATAAAGAACGCGAACTCTACGGACTCTTCCAGGCGAAGAAAGCCATTGTAAAGGAGGATTGTGTGTATATGGTGGAGGGCTATACCGATGTCATCGCCATGCACCAGTGTGGAGTGGAGAACGTTGTGGCAAACTCTGGTACGGCGCTAAGCATTCATCAGGTACATATTCTGCATCGGTTTACCGACAATATCGTATTGCTTTATGATGGCGATGAGGCCGGAATACATGCTGCCATGAGAGGAACGGACATGCTGCTGTCGGAGGGAATGAACGTAAAGGTGCTGCTGCTTCCAGACGGTGACGACCCCGACAGTTTCTCACGCAAGCATAGTGCAGCCGAACTGAAGAGGTACATAGAGGAGCATCAGACAGACTTCATACAGTTTAAGACAGAACTGCTGCTGAAAGGTGTTACCGACCCGATAAAGCGTTCTGAGGCTATTGGCAGTATAGTGAGAAGCGTTTCGGTGATACCAAACCAGATAACGCGCGACACGTATCTGCGCGAATGTTCGCATAGGCTGCACATGAACGAGCAGACACTTATCAACACGATGAATAATTATATTCGTAGTGATAAGGAACGGGAGGAGAAGGATAGGCAAAGGGATGCGGAGAGAGAAGAAAGAAGGACGCAGAGTGAAGAAACAGCATCCTCTCATCAGATTGTTTCTCATACTCATCTTCACCCGATAGAATCGGAAGTAGAGCGCATGCTGATACAGTGTGTCGTGCGCTATGGAGAAAGGGTTGTTCTTGAGGGGGTGGAGACGGCCGACGGACAGACAATCAATCTCTCTGTGTCGCAGTATATTGATTATGACCTCTCGCAAGACGGACTCGTGTTCAGTAATGAGCTGTACAATCAGATTCTGGCGGAGGCGGTGACGCATAACAATGACGAAGGATTTGTGGCGGAAACTTATTTTACCTCGCATCCCGATGTAGAGATAAGTAAGTTGGCAACCACACTCTCCATCAATCATTATCAGTTGAGCAAGAGCTTGCAGATGGAAATGAAGCAAGACACACTGCTACAGCAGGTGAATCATCTGATATTGGATTTCCGTATGGATATAGTGGAGAGTCGGTTGAAGGAGATACAGTTGCAACTGCGACAAGCGGGTAGTGACATGGAGCGGATACGCCAATTGTTGCAGGAGCAGAAGGACATACAGCAGTTGCGCGATGCCATGGCGAAGCAACTGGGCAATGATGTGATTGCTAAGTGAAGAGTGAAGAATGAAGACTGCGAAGCTGATGAGCGAATGCGAATAATGAATAATGAATAATGAATAATGCCTGAACTAAGTACCATAGGAATCATAATCTACGAACTTCTCGTAGTTGCTGCCATTATCCATGTATTGATGGACAATAGGCAGCCTGATAGGACTATGGCATGGGCATTGGTGATATTTTTCGTTCCTTTCGTTGGAATGATTTTATATCTGTTTTTTGGTGTAAACACGCGCAAGGACAAGCATATAAGCAAACGGAGCATGGACCTGCTAACAAAGAGTTCGATGCTGGAGTTTGTAGAACAGCGCAATCTTAAAGTGGATGAGAGGCACAAACAGTTGGTTGACCTTTTTGTAAACCAGAATCTTTCGCTTCCTTTTAAGGATAATCATTCTGAGATATTTACAGATGGCGACAGCATGTTTAAGGTGCTGCTCGATGACATTCGCAACGCTACCCATCACATACATATCAATATGTATATTTGGGAGGCCGACAGTTTGGGCAAACGCATTGCTGATGCTTTGATAGAGAAGTCGCGACAGGGTGTTGAGGTGAGGGTAATCTACGACGATGTGGGTTGTTGGCGAGTGCCCAATGCCTTCTTTGATAATATGAGCAGCAACGGCATTCTGGTGGAACCGTTCATGCCTGTTCGCTTCCCGACCTTGACGCGCAGGGTGAACTACCGCAACCATCGCAAGGTGATTGTCATTGACGGCAGGGTGGGGTATATAGGAGGAATGAATTTTGCTGAGCGTTATGTAAAAGGGACTCCCACCCAACCATGGCGCGACACGATGCTGCGGGTTGAAGGAGGTGTGGTCTATGGCTTGCAGCGCACGTTTTTGGTTGACTGGTATTTCGTGTCGCGGACACTTATAACCGACCATATCTATTATCCTCCACTTGACGTGCCGTCGTCCAATGACTGCCTTGCCCAAGTTGTGACCAGCAGTCCTGTGGCACAGTTCCCCGACATTATGCAGGGCTATGTGCGCATCATCATGGGTGCAAAGCGGTATGTATTTATACAGACACCGTATTTCATGCCGACAGAACCGGTACTCTTTGCTTTGAAGACAGCCGCACTGGGAGGTATTGATGTAAGGATAATGGTGCCTGAGCGTTGTGATGCCTATTTCGTTGAATGGGCAAGCCGCTCATATCTGCGCGAGGTCGTTGAGGCGGGTGTAAAGGTATATCTCTATCGTGCAGGGTTCCTGCATTCAAAGATGATGGTTTGTGACGACTCAATAGTAACCTGTGGCTCCACAAATGTCGATTTCCGTAGTTTTGAGAACAATTTCGAGGCTAACATATTCTTCTATGACGAACAGACGGCACTCCGTCACAAAACCATTTTCCTTGAAGATCAAACCCACTCACTGCTTTTGAGCAAGATAAAGAAACGCATGCGTCCTCCCTTCCTCATCCAGTTCTGGGAAAGCCTCGTCCGCGTGTTCTCACCTTTGATGTAGGGAAATTGACAATTCAATTGTTACAAAGGGTTGTTTCAGTCCTCGCTTTTATCTGAATATGGAGAAGTTGACGCTGCCGTATTGGCGGTGCTCTACGAAGCGAGGGTGTTGGGAGAAGTCGTTGTCTTTGCCATGCTCAAAGACGAAGATTCCGTTCTCGGCAAGGAGATTCTTCTCGAAGATGAGGTCGGGGATGGTGGCAAGTTCACGAAGTGCGTATGGCGGGTCGGCAAAGATGAAGTTGAACTGCTGCTTGCATGATTTGAGGAAACGGAATACATCGCCACGCACAGGGATGCACTTGTCGGTGCCCAGTTTCTTAAGGCACTCGGTGATGAAACGATGATGGTCGCGGTCCATCTCAACGCTAATGACACGCTCGCAACCTCGTGATGCCAGTTCAAGTGAGATGCTGCCAGTGCCAGAGAACAGGTCGAGTGCTGTCGTCCCCTCAAAATCTATATATTGAACAAGCACGTTGAAGATGTTCTCTTTGGCAAAGTCGGTTGTAGGGCGTGCTTTGAATGTTCGCGGCACGTCGAAGTGACGACCTTTATATTCTCCTGTTATTATTCGCATGGGGTGAGTTTTTGAGTTTGTAAGTTTTTGAGTTCTAAATTATCTTCCTTTGGCATAAAGCGTCATGAGGTCGTAGGGCATTTTCTTTATTTGCGTTACCTGCATACGGTTGAAGTCTGCCGCCGGATTGATGATGAATGCATTATGAAGATACCTTTTCAGTTGTACCAACAGTTTGTCCTTCTCTGGAATGTCACCAACAATATGCAGTTCATCGTGCTCAGGTTGCAGCATCTGCTGTTTCCATGTGTAGAGCAGGTAATAGAGAGCATCGTTAGGACCGGTTGCCTCGAAGGTGTTGCAGCACTTGAAGCGTCGCTGACTGAAACTGAAAATCTCCAGTTTTTTGTCATGGAAATATCCGTAAAGCTTGTTTCTGGTTCCTGCATAACTGCGCATGTGAAGATAACGCCATACGGGACTTACTGCATGAGCGAACTTCACATCTTGAAAATTGTCGTCGATGACCAGTTTGAGGTCCTTGTTTATAGAAAACACAGAAACGGCATTGAGATCGGGCAACACGCTGTATATTACCTTCTCTCCTGCTTGTGAAGGGAAGGAGTGAAGGTAGAAAGTCTCGCACTCCGATTCGTCGAACATGTCTATGGGAACCATCAGCACCGGTGAGTCGAGCATTATCAATGCCTTTCTGAATCCTTGTTGTGGCAGTTGGGCTGTCTTGATAGCCTCTCGCAGATTGGCAGCCATTGATATGCCACTCTTGACGGTATATGGTTCGTAGATAACCTCAGAATTGGTAACACTGATGTTAACCGTCGAGAACGACAGAGAGTTGCGACTGATTCTTAATGTCAGCCGTTGCATGTTGCTTGGTTTTCTTATTTCGTTGTTTGTTTCAGTCATCTGTTGTAAAAATGTAATTCAGGAACATTATCGTTCCCAGTTGCCTTCATTGTTGTTGGGCATGTCCGTGTTGCCAATTACTAATCCCGGATATCGACCTTGGTTGTCTGCGTCGTATGTAAGACGTGCAATCGTCTTCTCATCCATGCCGTAAAGATAATCCTCGTATCTTGCACCACATTGCATGAGTGGCATGACCATGCCGTTGCGCAGGCGGATGGAGTCGATAGACAGTTCGAATGGCATCCCCTCGCTGTAAGGAATGGTGGTGTCGTCAGGCGTTAGAAGGTGGAGGCAAACCAGAGTGTCGAGCGATGCACTGTATCTGCCGTTGGTACGCATGAATGCCAGCTGCGCCTCCCTTATCCTCACGAGTACCGTCTTCACCTTTTCCTCCCGTTCCTTTTGCTTTTTCTGGAATGCGATAGGCTCAACCACACTGGCAACACAGAGACAAGCGAGCGTGACGGCAGTAATAGTGAGGATAATGTTTATCCACCTGTTTTTATTTCGCATCGTGTTTGCTATTTTGTGTGATTTGTATTATCTTTGCAAAGATAGAATAAAAATCCCAAATATCAGACTTAAAAAGTCAAAAATGATTATAGACGAACTGAAATATCGCATCTGTGAAGCAATGGGAATGACACCCACGCAGGAACAGGAAACGGCAATCGGTGTGTTTTGCCGTTTCTTGATAAACCGCGATGAGCAGAGCGTGATGCTGCTTCGAGGCTGTGCCGGAACGGGTAAGACGACACTTGCAGCCGGCATCGTGAGGATGCTGTTGTCGATGCAGCAGAAGATAGTGCTGCTGGCACCTACGGGCAGGGCGGCAAAGGTATTCTCGCTCTATGCCGGTCATTCGGCCTATACCATCCACCGGCGCATATACCGTCAGCGCTCGGCTGGTGATATGTCGGCATTCAATCTGAATGTCAACACTCTGAGTGACACTCTTTTTATTATTGATGAGGCTTCAATGATAGCAAATGATGGTTATGGCGACTCCTCCTTCGGTAGCGGTCGATTGCTTGACGATCTGATTCAGTTTGTCTATAACGGCAGGAATTGTCGTATGATGCTCATTGGAGACAGGGCACAGTTGCCGCCGGTGGGAGAGGAGGAGAGTCCGGCTCTTCATTCTGATTTCCTGAGCGGTTACGGATTGCAGGTGTTCGATTGCGACCTGAACGAGGTGCTCCGCCAGAGTAGTGAGTCGGGCATCTTATTTAATGCCACGATGATAAGAATGTCGGCAAGTGAGATTGACAGCTTCGTATTGCCAAAGATACGATTGAATTGCTTTGCGGATATTCGTGTGGTGCCTGGTGATGAACTGATTGAAACGATGGCGTCAAGTTATAGTGAGGTTGGACTTGACGAGACGATGGTGATAACCCGTAGCAACAAGCGTGCAAACATCTACAACCAGGGTGTGCGCAACATGATTCTTGGTCGTGAAGAAGAACTGTCCAGTGGTGACATGCTGATGGTGGTGCGCAACAATTATTTTTGGGATGCTCCAGGCAATGCCAAAGAAGACAAGCAGACAGAGCGTAAAGACAATTCCGGTGCCTTTATTGCCAATGGCGACAGGATGCGCGTGCGAAGGATAAGAAATATAAGACAGTTATATGGATTCCGTTTTGCTGATATTACAGTGGAGTTTCCTGACTATGACGACTACGAGGTAACAGCTACAGCGCTGCTTGACACGCTAACGGCCGATGCCCCGTCGCTGACTGGCGAGCAGGCAGAAATGCTGTACAATAATGTAATGGAGGATTATGCCGATATACCGCAGAAACCAGAACGGCTGAAGCGTATGAAGCAAGACCCATACTGCAATGCCTTGCAAGTGAAATTTGCCTATGCCGTTACCTGCCATAAGGCGCAAGGCGGACAGTGGGCACATATTTATCTCGACCAGGGATATATGACGGAGGATATGCTTTCGCCCGAATATTATCATTGGCTATATACGGCATTTACAAGAGCATCGGAAAAACTCTTTCTTGTAAACTGGCCGAAAAACCAGATGGAAGATTGATGCTCCATGCTGTTAGAAATATCTAAGAAACAACCCGAAAGCGAAGTTGAAATATGATATACATTGACGATGACATAATGTCTTTTGATATAGAGACGGCACTCGGTCTGTTGTCTGAACAGCGTCGAAAACAAGCACTCCGATACGCTCATGAACTGGGGCGGAGGCAGTGCATCGCTTCATATCTTCTTCTGAAGAATGCTCTGAAGTCGGAATTTGGCATCGACGAAAATCCGCTGTTTGAATATCTCGAAGGCGGCAAACCTGTGTTGCTCAATCATCCGGATATACATTTCAATATCAGTCATTGCCGTACAGCTGTAGCCATAGCCGTTGGCAAGACGCCTGTTGGTGTTGATATAGAGACGATAAGACCATACAAGGAAATGCTTGCCCGTCATGTATTAAATGATGCTGAATATGAGGCAGTCAATAGTTCCGAACGTCGCGACATCGCTTTCATAAAATACTGGACCCGCAAGGAAGCAACTCTAAAACTTAGCGGCGAGGGGATAAGGAGTGATTTGAAGACGATAGTCACCGACCAGTTGCCTATAGAGACTGTTGTCAATGAAGAGAAAGGTTATGTCTATTCTTTGATAACGGGATGAGTAATTAAATTCTATTGTCTGTCAAGGGGATGAACCGCAAGATAATACATATCGACATGGATGCCTTCTTTGCTGCCGTAGAGCAGCGTGATAACCCGGAACTGCGTGGATTGCCAATAGCCGTGGGGCATGATGGACAGCGAGGTGTCGTTTCAACATCGAGCTATGAGGCACGCCGTTTCGGTGTGCGTTCTGCAATGTCAATTGTAAAAGCCAAGCAGCTATGCCCTCAGCTTATTATAGTGCCAGGTAATCATGAAAAATACAAGGCGGTATCGGGGCAGATTCATAAGATATTTCAAGATTATACCGACATAATAGAACCTCTGTCCATTGATGAGGCTTTTCTTGATGTTACCAGCAATAAGAGAGGCATTATTCTAGCTAAAGACATTGCTATAGAGATAAGGCAGAGAATACGTGAAGAATTGCAACTAACCGCATCTGCAGGAGTTTCGTATAATAAGTTTCTTGCTAAAATCGCTTCTGATTATCGTAAACCTGATGGCATGACCATAATTCATCCAGACAGGGCTATAGACTTTATCGATAATCTTATCATAGAGAAATTCTGGGGCGTGGGACCGCGTACGGCCAGTCGCATGCACTATATGGGTATCTTCACTGGCGGCGACTTGCGAAAGGTTAGCTTGAAACATTTACAGGAGACATTCGGCAAGATGGGGCAGACCTATTATGATTTTGCGCGAGGTATAGACCTAAGGCCTGTAGAGGTTGATTATGTGCGTAAGTCGGTTGGTTGTGAGCAAACGTTTGAAAAAGATATTTCAACCAATGCGGCTGTGCTGATAGAGCTTTATCATATCGTTCTTGAGTTGGAACGACGACTTAAAAAGCAAGACTTTGATGGTCGAACACTTACACTGAAGGTTAAGTATTCGGATTTTACTCAGATAACACGTAGTTTGACACAGCATAGATTACTGCACACAAAAGACAATATACTGCCTGTGGCAAAGCGATTGTTAAAGGAAGTGGAGTATTCTACCTTCAAACCAATCCGCCTAATGGGGCTCAGCGTTAGTAATCCGTCGGCCGAGGCTAATATGCATAAGGCGGAGTGGGTAGAAGGCTATTTGGAGTTTGGTGATTAGGAATCCAAATCTGAAATGTCGAGATTTAAATATCCATTGTCTGCCATAAAGAAAATAATACAACTGAATATTATAAGAATAACAAAGAAACCGAGCAGGATAAATAGGAACACAAGTATTGTCCTTGATATAGTGCGCAGCCATCCCCATCCAAATAATTGTTTGTAGTTATATATATAGATAAGTATCATTGCCAAAAAAGGTAATGGATAAATATCTGTCATTGAGTATTCAAGTGTGAAGAACAGATATATGATGGAGAGCATCATCATCTGACTTGCAATATACATCTGGGAGAAGAATTGTTCGGTCAATGTTAGTTTATATCCATCCGATGTTTTTCTGAAAAAGAAAAAGGTAGATATGATGATGAAAAAATGCACAATCAATAGTTCAACAACTTTATGATTGTCAAGCCATGTGACCATCTTGTGGTATAAACTATATAATAATACCTCAACTGTTATTTGTGGAGCATTTTGACTTTCTTCGCCAAAAACGATCTCGCTGGTCTCTAGTTCAGACAATTCATCCAGATAATCAACAGGCAGAACAAACAACGCAAAAGACAGGAAGATGCAGAAAACAAAAAGCATCTTTACAGGAGGAAAGTATGCAATGCGCTTGCCATTGAGATAATCCCTAATCATATATCCAGGACGCACAATCAATTCCAGCATGGTTCGTGGCATACTTCTGTTGCCCATGCCCCACACCTCGAGGGTCATCATAATAGCGTTGCGGAATGTGAAACGCTTGGTATTGGCTGTTTGTCCACAATTAGGACAGAAACCGCCTTTATAATGCAAACCGCAGTTCTTGCAATCATTTTCATCTTCGCGATGCTTTATTGCTGGACGGAAGTTCTGCTGCCACAGGTCTATGCTCTTATAGACATCTTTTATTTTACCTATTATTCTCATCTGTGTAATGGGGCTGAAGGAATTATAAACCGCGAATGCCACGAACAAAGCGAATCTGTATTCGTTATATTCGGGTAATTCGCGGTTTTGTTTTATCAGGTTCAGAGACTTGCTTTTAATGCAGTCTGAGAGTAAACCATGACTAAAGTTTAAATGTTTGCAAGTTCTACAACCTTGTCGATAGCTGCGCTTAGACCGTCAAGGTTCTTGCCGCCAGCAGTAGCATAGTGAGGCTGACCGCCACCGCCACCCTGAATCAGTTTCGCTGCCTCGCGAACCAACTGGCCAGCATTGAGATTGTGGTCTTTCACCATGTCGTCGCTGAGCATTACGCTGAGCATTGGCTTGTCTTGCGCAACAGTTCCGATAACGCAGAGAAGTGACTCTGGTACAGCCTGGCGAATCTTGAACACGAGGTCCTTAGCTGCTGCAGCCTCCATTGGCAACAGTGCTGTGATTACTTTCACGCCGTTCACATCGCGAGCCTTTTCGATGAGGCTGTCCTTAGCACGCTCCACTGCCTGAGCCTGGAATTGTTCGATGTCCTTCTTCATAGCGTCGTGCTCGTCGATATACTTGCTGATAACTGTCTTCAAATCCTTTGCGTTGTTGAACAAACCACGGATAGCCTTGATTGTATCTTCAATGTTGTAGAAAAGTTCTTCGCACTCTTTGCCTGTCTTTGCTTCGATACGGCGTATGCCGGCAGCAACAGAACTCTCTGAGATAATCTTGAACATACCAATCTTGCCAGTAGAACTTGCGTGGATACCACCGCAGAACTCGCATGAAGGACCGAAGCGAACCACACGCACTTTGTCGCCGTATTTCTCGCCGAACAGGGCGATTGCGCCTAGCTGCTTAGCCTCTTCCATAGGAATGTCGCGATGCTCATCAAGAGCGATGTTCTGACGAATCATGTCATTCACCATGCGCTCAACCTCACGCAATTCCTCGTCTGTTACCTTCTGGAAGTGAGAGAAGTCGAAGCGCAATGTGTCATCGCTTACGAACGAACCCTTCTGTTCCACATGATCGCCCAGTACCTGCTTCAAAGCATAGTCGAGCAAGTGTGTAGCTGTATGGTTTGCAGCACTGCCGTCGCGCTTGTCGGTATCAACGCAAGCCATGAACTCAGCTTCGATGTTCTGTGGCAGTTTCTTTACGATATGTATGCTCTGGTTGTTCTCGCGCTTGGTGTCGATGATATCGATAGTCTCATCTTCGTTCACCAGGACACCCTTGTCACCAACCTGTCCACCCATTTCACCATAGAAAGGAGTATAGTCAAGTACCAGTTCAAAGAACTCATTCTTCTTCTGTGTCACCTTGCGGTAGCGCAGTATGTGGCAGTTGTGCTCTGTGTAGTCGTAACCTACGAACTGCTGTTCAGTTGACGAGTTGACGAGTTGACGAGTTGACAAGTTGTTTGCATCAGTTTCATTTAACTCGTCTACTTGTTTACTTGTTGACTCGTTTACTATAACCCAGTCGCCATTCTCTACCTGAGCAGCGTTGCGTGCACGCTCCTTTTGCTTCTGCATCTCTACGTCGAACTGCTTCTCGTCAACAGTGAAACCGTTTTCGCGGCAGATGAGTTCGGTGAGGTCGAGAGGGAAACCGTATGTGTCGAAGAGGCGGAAAGCCTGAACACCATCGAGCTCGGTCTTGCCTTCAGCCTTCAACGCCTCCATTGCGTTGTTGAGCATGCTGATACCCTTGTCGAGAGTGCGGAGGAAAGAATCCTCTTCTTCCTTAATCACTCGACTGATGAGCTGCTGCTGTGCTTTCAGTTCTGGGAATGCATCGCCCATTTCGTGAACGAGAGTAGGAATAAGCTTAAACATAAATGCCTCTTTCTGTCCGAGGAATGTGTAAGCATAGCGAACGGCACGGCGCAAGATGCGGCGGATTACATAACCAGCCTTTGCGTTGCTTGGCAACTGACCGTCAGCAATCGAGAATGCTACGGCGCGCAAGTGGTCAGCGCACACACGCATTGCTACATCTGTCTCCTCGCTCTTGCCATACTCATATCCGCTAATCTGCTCTTCAGCCTTGATGATAGGCTGGAAGATGTCAGTGTCGTAGTTTGAGTGTTTGCCCTGCAGCATGCGAACAAGACGCTCAAAACCCATACCTGTGTCAATAACGTTCATTGCCAGACGCTCCAGTGAACCATCTGCCTTACGATTATACTGCATGAACACGAGGTTCCATATCTCGATAACCTGTGGGTCGTCCATGTTTACCAGCTCGCGACCAGGTTTCTTTGCCTTTTCCTCTGGTGTGCGAGAGTCAACATGAATCTCTGAGCAAGGACCGCAAGGACCTGTATCGCCCATTTCCCAGAAATTGTCGTGCTTATTGCCGTTGATGATATGGTCGGCAGGCACATGCTTCAGCCAATACTGCTCAGCCTCGTCATCGCGCTCAAGGTTCTCGCTTGGATCGCCCTCGAACACAGTAACGTAGATGTCCTCAGGATTCAGTCCGATAACATCAACAAGATATTCCCATGCCATGTCTATGGCACCCTGCTTGAAGTAGTCGCCAAACGACCAGTTGCCAAGCATCTCGAACATGGTGTGGTGGTATGTGTCGTGACCAACCTCCTCAAGGTCGTTGTGCTTTCCGCTCACACGCAGACACTTCTGAGTATCGGCACGGCGGCGTGGTTCCGGGTCACGAGTACCAAGAATGATATCTTTCCATTGGTTCATACCCGCGTTTGTAAACATCAGCGTCGGGTCGTCTTTAATAACCATCGGTGCCGAAGGCACGATAAGGTGTTGCTTTGACTCGAAGAATTTCTTGAACGAGTCGCGTATTTCATTAGCTGTCATCATAATCTGATATATCAAAAATGTATTTATCTTTTATAAAAGCGGTGCAAAGTTACTCTAAAATGAGTTGATAACAAAATAATTCTTTTTTTATTTTATAAACAATGTTGTTTTAAACCTTTAAAAGTTACTTTGTTACATTGTAGATGGTAAATTTTATGCTCTCGTTTTCGTGATTTCCGATAATTTAGTTAACTTTGCCAGATAAAAGACTGAAACTATTAAATATTAAAATATTATGAAATATAAAGAACTGGGAAACACTGGATTAAAGATTTCCGAGATTGGTTACGGCGCGTCGTCGTTGGGTGGCGTATTCCATTCTTTCGACGAAGGCAGAGGCATCGACTCTGTGTTTGCTGCCATAGACGCCGGCATCAATTTTATTGATGTGTCGCCATATTATGGTCATTATAAGGCAGAGACCGTTTTGGGCAAGGCATTGAAGCAGATACCGCGCGATAAGTACTATCTCTCTACAAAGGTGGGACGTTACGGCGAAGACGGCAAGAATACTTGGGACTATTCTGCAGAGCGAGTTACACGCAGTGTGTATGAGAGTATGGAGCGACTGAACATCGATTATATAGACATTATCAATGTTCACGATGTTGAGTTTGCCGACCTCAATCAGATTGTAGATGAGACACTGCCTGCGCTTGTTACCCTAAAGGAAAAAGGAGTGGTAGGTCATGTGGGTATCACCGACCTGCAACTTGAAAATCTGAAGTGGGTAATTGAACACACGCCAAAGGGAACGGTAGAGAGCGTGCTCAACTTCTGCCACTATTGTCTGAACGACGACAAACTGGTGGATTTCCTTGACTTCTTCGAGGAGAACGGTGTGGGAATCATAAGTGCTTCTCCATTCTCTATGGGACTATTGACAGAACGCGGTGTGCCAGCATGGCATCCGGCGCCAAAGCCATTGGTTGAGGCATGCGTAAAAGCGGCAGAGCATTGCAAGGCAAAGGGATACCCAATTGAAAAACTGGCCATGCAGTTCTCTATCCAGAACGACCGCATAGCATCAACACTGTTCAGCACTACACGTCCTGAAAACCTGCTGAAGAATATTGAGTACATAAAGGAACCGGCAGACGAGCAACTGGTGAAGGAAGTTCAAGAGATAATCGGTGACCAGAAGCGCGTTTCTTGGGCGAATACTTAGAGCTAGGAAACTCTATGAGAGCCTAGGAAGACTTAGGGGAACTAAGGAAATCCTAGGAGACCCTAGGGTTTCTAAGAAACTAGGAAAACTTATAAGTAAAAAACTTAAAATTTAAGATATGAGCAACTATCCAAAAATAGGAATCCGTCCTGTTATCGATGCCCGTCAGGGTGGCATCCGCGAAGGACTTGAAGAGAAGACAATGTGTTTGGCAAAGGCTGTTGCCGAGCTGATTAGTAATAACGTACACAATGCCGACGGCACTCCTGTAGAGTGTGTAATTGCCGATGGTACTATAGGTCGCGTGGCAGAAACAGCTGCTTGTGCAGAGAAGTTTGAGAAGTGCGGCGTTGGTGCTACTATTACCGTGACATCATGCTGGTGCTACGGTTCTGAGACAATGGACATGCATCCACACTGGCCAAAGGCTGTTTGGGGATTCAACGGAACAGAGCGCCCCGGTGCTGTTTATCTGGCAGCTGTTCTTGCCGGTCATGCACAGAAAGGCTTGCCTGCATTCGGTATCTATGGCCATGACGTACAGGACATAACAGACAACACCATCCCAGAAGACGTGGCAGAGAAGATTCTGCGCTGGGCACGCGTAGCACAGGCTGTGGCAACAATGCGTGGAAAGAGTTATCTGAGCGTAGGAAGTCAGTGTATGGGTATTGCTGGTAGTATCGTTGACCAGGACTTCTTCCAGAACTATCTTGGCATGCGCAGCGAAAGCGTTGATGAGGTTGAGATACTTCGCCGCATGGATGAAGGCATCTATGATCAGGAAGAATATGCCAAGGCAATGGCATGGACAGAGAAATACTGCAAGCCTAACGAAGGTTGGGACAAGAACCGTCCGGAGAAACAGAAGGACCGTCAGGGCAAGGACGAAGACTGGGAGTTTGTTGTTAAGATGACTATCATCATCCGCGATCTGATGTTCGGAAATCCGAAACTGCGTGAGATGGGATTCAAGGAAGAAGCAATTGGCCACAATGCTATTGCTGCCGGATTCCAGGGACAGCGCCAGTGGACAGACTGGAAACCAAACGGCGACTTCTCTGAGGCTTTGCTTTGCAGTACCTTTGACTGGAATGGAATACGTGAGGCATACGTGCTGGCAACAGAGAACGATGCACTGAACGGCGTGTCAATGCTCTTCGGCAAACTGCTAACCGGTTGCGGACAGATGTTCTCTGACGTGCGTACATATTGGAGCCCAGAGGCTGTTAAGCGCGTTACAGGCAAAGAACTCACAGGACTTGCTTCTGGCGGTATGATTCACCTTATCAATTCCGGTGCAACAACGCTTGACGCAACTGGTGCAAGCAAGAATGCAGACGGCGAACCATGCATGAAACCGGCTTGGGAAATGACAGAGGCAGATGTAGAGGCTTGTCTGAAGAATACCAGTTGGATGCCAGCCGATCGTGACTATTTCCGAGGTGGCGGTTTCTCATCACACTTCCTTAGCAAGGGTGGCATGCCCGTTACAATGAGCCGTTTGAATCTTATCAAAGGTTTGGGACCGGTGCTTCAGATAGCAGAAGGATGGACAGCCGATGTTGAGCAGGACATCTTCGAAACCCTTAACATGCGTACAGACCCAACATGGCCGACAACATGGTTCGTGCCACGTCTCGATGCAACAAAGGATGCCTTCAAGGACGTTTATTCTGTAATGAACAACTGGGGTGCCAACCATGGCGCAATCAGCTATGGACATATCGGAGCTGACCTGATAACACTGGCTTCAATGCTTCGCATACCTGTTTGCATGCACAATGTGCCTGAAGACCAGATATTCCGTCCTGCTTGCTGGAATGCTTTCGGCATGGATAAGGAAGGTGCTGACTACAGAGCATGCCAGACTTACGGACCTGTGTATAAGTAAGTTGGCTTAGGATAACCTGGGACCTCCTAGGATTTCCTAGAAATTCCTAGAAATTCATAGAACATCCTAGATTATCCTAGCAGTCTAAGATTAAAAATAAAAACTATGGAACAAAAGAAACCATTGGTACCTAAAAAGTATCTGCTGACATTTATTCTTATCACATCGCTGTTTGCGTTGTGGGGATTTGCAAATGATATCACCAATCCTATGGTGGCTGCTTTTCAGACAGTAATGGAACTCTCGGCAGCCAAGGCTTCGATGATACAGTTTGCCTTCTATGGCGGTTATGCCACAATGGCTATACCTGCAGCATTATTCATACGCAAGTACAGTTATAAGAGCGGAATCCTGTTGGGGCTTGGACTTTATGCCTTTGGTGCATTCCTATTTATCCCGGCTGCTGCATATCAGGAGTTTACATTCTTCTGCCTGTCGCTGTATATCCTTACCTTTGGTCTGGCTTTCCTTGAGACTACAGCCAATCCGTTTATCCTTTCGCTTGGTGACAAGGAGACATCCACACGCCGACTGAATATGGCTCAGGCATTCAATCCCGTTGGTTCACTGAGTGGTATGGCAGTGGCTTCGTTCCTCGTATTGCCTTTCCTTCTTTCAGACAGACGCGATGCCTCTGGACAGACATTCTTCCACACTCTTTCAGAGATGGAGAAGGCCGATATCCGCCTGCACGATCTGGCTGTAATCCGCGACCCATACGTAGCGCTTGGTCTTATTGTGCTTTGCGTCTTTGCTGTAATCGCACTGACCAAGATGCCAAAGGTTAAGGAAGAAGAAGCAATAGAAGGCGAAATACATACGGTAAAGCAGACTTTGTCTAATCTTTGGAATAACCATATCTATCGCAACGGAGTGTTGTCGCAGATGTTCTACGTAGGTGCTCAGATTATGGTGTGGACATTCATCATCCAGTATGCCGACCGTCTTGGTATTGACAAGGCGACAGCTCAGATATATAATATTGTAGCCATGTCACTCAATCTCGGCGGTAGATTTATTGGAACATACATCATGAAGTTTGTAAACACCCGTAAATTGTTGATGATCTTCGGTATCGGTGCTTCCGTTTGTACCTTTGGCGCTATTACCATCAACGGCATATTCGGATTGTATAGTCTTGTGCTCATCAGTCTGTTCATGTCAATCATGTTCCCGTCAATCTACGGTATTGCCCTTGAGAACGTTGACACTCAGGATACCAAGCTTGGTGCAGCTTTCCTGGTGATGGCAATTGTTGGCGGTGCTTTGATGCCACCGTTACAAGGAATGATTATCGACATGAAGGAGATTGCCGGCATGCCAGCCGTTAATGTCTCATTCATGCTGCCGCTTATTTGTTTCCTTATTATAATATGTTACGGTTATAGTTCATATAAGGCGGGGCAAGTTAAGTAAATGAAGTAACAAATAAAATTTGGTGCGAAGATATGTAAAGAAAGATTTTTTTTGCTATCTTTGCACCATATTTCTTTTAGAACCCAATTTTTGTATTATGGCACTCAATCTTGACAAGAATCTTAAATTATATTACTCAATAAGTGAAGTGGCTGCAATGTTCGAACTGAACGAAAGCACGCTAAGGTATTGGGAGCAGGAGTTCCCTTATCTCAAGCCCAAGACCAAAGGCCCGAGCAAAGTGCGTCAATACACAGAGAAGGATATTGAGCAGATTCGTCTCATACACAATCTTGTTAAGGTGAGAGGTTTTAAACTTGCGGCAGCCAAAGCCATTATCAACAGCAATCGCAACGGTGCTGACAAGACAGCCGAGGTTATCGGTCGTCTAACCGAAATAAAGGAAGAACTTCAGGCCTTAAAAAAACAGTTGGATTTCTTAGAATAGTATTTAAATTAAGGTGTATGTCGGTGTTCATTCTGCCGGTCGCTAATTATAATAAAATGCCAGCATGAAGATGTTTTTTGTGTCTTTTTGCTTGCGTTTATGGAAAAAATAATTATCTTTGCACCGCAAAATAAAAATTTTAAACGAAAAATGGACGATTATCACGCGGAGACTTGTAATTACATGGCGTGAGGATTTTGCAAAATGTTTGCTAATCCTCTTGCCCCAAAATTTATTGAGGATTAGCAAATGAGAACATACTGGAATACTACCGGAGGGTTGCGTGCCATAAATGAATGGCAACCCAATTGTTGGATACAGGTTACCTGTCCAACAGAAGACGATCAGCAAGAACTGGAAGAGCGATTCGATATTCCCGATTATTTCTTCTCCGACATCAGCGACGCCGATGAGCGTGCCCGCTATGAGTATGATGATGGTTGGATGCTGATTATCTTGCGTATCCCATACGTTAAGGAAATACGCTCTCGTACCCCATACACCACAGTGCCGCTTGGTATTATCCACAAGCGCGATGTCACAATCACCGTGTGCTATTATGAGACTAACATGATGATTGACTTTGTCAGTTTCCAACAGAAGCGAGCAGAAGGGTTTACCGACTATGTCGATATGATTTTCCGTCTGTTCCTTTCTTCGGCAGTATGGTACCTGAAGCGACTGAAGCAGATTAACGGTCTGATAGATGCAGCAAAACGCAATCTTGACAAGGGGGTAAACAACGAGTCGCTTATCGGACTCAGTCGTTTGCAAGACTCGCTCACATATTTCATCACATCAATCCGAGGCAACGAGACCCTTTTGTCGAAACTGAAGTTTAAATTGCAGATTGACGAACTTGATGCCGACCTCATCGAAGACGTAAACATTGAGATTACTCAGGCTCGTGAGACGGCTCATATCTATGCTAACATTCTTGAATCAACGATGGAGACGTATCAGAGTATTATCAACAACAACATGAACACTGTGATGCGTACGCTTACTTCGGTGTCAATTCTCATGATGTTCCCTACGCTGATAGCCAGTTTGTTTGGCATGAATCTTGTCAACGGCATGGAGGACAACAAATATGGTTTTATCATAGCTATGGTTCTTTCGGTTGCCATTTCGGCCTTGTTCTGGTGGATTTTCCGCCACAAACGGTTGATTTAAGCCGAAAAAAGCAAAAAATATTACTGAAAGTTAGGAGGTTACAATTATTTTTTTTAAGTTTGTACCTAATTTCATACGAAAACTGTAACATTCGAATCATTAACTAAATCAAGTTTAAATGATGGACTCTCAAGAAATGACCCTCGAACAGGGTATGACAGAAGAAGTGAACAAGGTAGAGGAAATCGTTGAGCAGACAGCCGAAACTGTGCTCGACGACGCTACTCAAGTGGAAACAACTGAAGGCGGGTTTGACCAGAAAGACTATGGCAACAAGCAGGAAGTGTTGGAACGAATTCGTGAGATTGCACAGGAGGATGCACCGAAGAAGGATGAGGTGGACTATCTGAAGACTGTGTTCTACAAGATGCACAACGCTGAGCGCGAGGCTGCTATGAAGCAGTATCTTGAAGACGGTGGCGATCCTGCTGCCTATCAAGTGTTCCCCGACGAGTTGGAAGAAGCTTTCAAGGCCGAGATGATAATTATCCGTGAGAAGCGTGCAAAGATATTCCGTGAACAGGAAGAGGAGAAAGAGGCAAACTTGCAGAAGAAACTCGCCATCATCGAGAAAATCAAGAACATGCTCACTACACCGGAAGATGCTAACAAGTCATACCAAGAGTTCAAGGCATTACAGCAGGAGTGGAAGGAAATAAAGAATGTTCCTGCACAGAAGGCTAACGAACTGTGGCGCAGTTATCAGTTGTATGTAGAGCAATACTACGATTTGCTGAAGCTGAACAGTGAGGCCCGCGAGTATGATTTCAAGAAGAACCTCGAACTGAAGACCCGTCTTTGTGAGGCTGCTGAGAAGTTGGCTGACGAGGAAGATATTATAAGTGCTTTCCATCAGTTGCAGAAGCTGCATCAGGAGTATCGTGAAATAGGTCCTGTGGCAAAGGATTTGCGCGAGGAGGTATGGACACGCTTCAAGGCGGCATCTACCGTTATCAACAAGCGTCATCAGCAGCATTTCGAACAGCTCCGTGCCAAGGAAGAAGATAACCTCGCCCGTAAGACTGCTCTTTGCGAAAGGGTAGAGACGATCATTGCAGAAGAGTGCAAGGGTTCTGGTGATTGGGAAAAGAAGACAAAGGAGATAATAGATATCCAGACAGAGTGGAAGACCATCGGTTTTGCACCGCAGAAGATGAACGTAAAGATTTTCGAGCGTTTCCGTGCCGCATGCGATACCTTCTTTGGGCGTAAGGCAGAGTTCTTCAAGACTCTCAAGGACACATTCAAGGAGAATGCTGACAAGAAGCGTGCACTTGTTGAAAAGGCAAATGCTTTGAAAGACAGCACAGACTGGAAGTCAACCAGCGATAAGTTCATTGCTTTGCAGAAGGAGTGGAAGACCATTGGTATGGTTCCAAAGAAACTTGGAGACCAACTTTGGGAGGAGTTCCTCGGTGCATGCAATCATTTCTTTGAGGCACGAAATGCCGCAAATGCGGGTCAGCGCAGTGAAGAGCATGTGAATCTGGAAAAGAAGCGTTCTGTTATCGAGCGTCTGAAGGCGGTGGCTGAGGAAAGTGCCGAGAATATCCAGGAAGCAGTTCAGAAACTTGTTGAGGAGTACAACTCAATCGGTCATGTTCCTTTCAAGGAGAAAGACAAGGTTTATGCCGAGTATCATGCAGTGCTTGACAAACTATATAAGGAGATGAATGTCAATGTTGCCAAGCGTCGTCTTAACAACTTCAAGAACAAGTTGAAGAACGTAGCAGAGCAGGGCGAGAATGCGCTTGACAACGAGCGTGCCCGATTGATGCGCCAGTATGAGACTCTGAAAGGCGAGATTCAGACCTATGAGAACAACCTCGGTTTTCTCAATGCAAGCAGCAAGAAGGGCAACAGTCTCATTGACGAGATGAACCGCAAGGTGCAGAAGTTGAAAGACGATTTGAACCTCGTGCGTGAGAAAATCAAGGCCATTGATGCCGAAAACAGAGGATGATACCGACTTCACGCAAGAGTGCTTGCTTGATAGATAATTGAAATAATGGCAGTTCTGATAGTTTATTGGGACTGCCATTCTTTTTAGACAAAAGGGACACACTAAAAACAAACAAATAAAAAACTACTATTAAATGAAAAGAAACATTTTCACTATGTTGGCATTGTTCCTATGTACATTGGGATTATGCGCTCAGACAGAGGTCAGCACAGACCTCGGTCGTCACGATTTCTTCTATGCCGGACAGAGCAAGAAGTTACGTATGTTTATGGTAAAGGACGGCAAGGTAAGTTGGCAGTATTATAATCGCAAAGACCGTGGCGAGATAAGCGATGCGGTTCTTTTGCGCGATGGTCACATCCTTATTGCCCATCAGTATGGCATTGCTGAGGTTACACAAGACGATAAGACCATATGGAGCTATCCTGCGCCAAAGGCAACGGAGATTCACACAATCCAGCCTATCGGCAAGAACCATGTCATCTTTGTTCAGAACGGCAATCCAGCCAAGGCCATAGTGATGGAAATACCTTCTACACGCATAGTTCAGGAGTTTGAACTGCCCTACAACGAGAAGGGCTCTGTTCACGGTCAGTTCCGCAACGCCCGTCTGTCGTCAATGGGAACACTTCTCGTTGCCAATATGGGTATGGGTTTTGTTGCCGAATATAATGCCAACGGTAAGGAAATCAACCGCTGGCCGCTGGTTGGAGCCTGGTCTGTTTCGGAACAGCCAAACGGTAATCTGCTCATGGTCGGTCGTCGCGGTGTAGTCAAGGAAATAAAGCGCAGCGGTGAGACTGTTTGGCAGTTCGACGCCAGCAAGATTGGTTACACTCAGGTTCAGAAGGCTGTTCGCTTGAAGAACGGAAACACCATCATCAACAACTGGTATAACGAGTGGAACAAGACTCCGCTCGACACACTCAACGCCCCTGTTCAGGCTGTTGAGATAACACCTGAAGGCAAGGTGGTATGGCAGTTGTGTTCATGGAAGAATCCTGACCTCGGTCCGTCAACAACAATCCAGTTGCTCAGTCAACCAGTCAATCGCGACCGCCTTTTCTTTGGCGACCTCAATGCTCCCAAACCACGCCTATTTGTTGGACCGAACCAACCTTTGGGCGAAGGTTTCGGTGCTTTTCCTGGTCGTGTGGCATGGATGCACGCGCCAGGCGTTGCCAACTGGGACGGCAAGACCGGCCTTTGGGTAGAGGACCGCTGGAACAATCAGGCAAAGGCAGATACCATGGTTGACGAGGCCATACTCACACTATCTGGTGAGAAAGACCTTAAGAAGGCTTGGAGGGCACTCTTCCGCAACTTCAACAAGACCCACGGCCGTGGCAACCGCGGATATAAGCGTGGCGAGATGATTACCATCAAGCTCAACATGAACAATGCGCTCACTCATCATGATACCATAGAACTGAATTCATCACCATTCGTAACTCTCGCACTGGTGCGTTCAATGGTTAATAAGGGTGGAGTAGATCAGCGTGATATTGTTCTTTGCGAACCAAGTCGCACCATCACCGACAGTATATATAATAAGGTGAAGCGTGAGTTTCCTAAAGTGCGGTTCATCGACAATATCGGTGGCAACGGTCGTGAGAAGTGCGAGTACTATTCGGAGCAGATTCAGTATTCAGTTGACAACGGTAAACTGGCCCGCGGATTGGCCAAGTGCATCGTCGATGCCGACTATCTGATAAATAGTGGACTTCTGAAGACCCACAAGGGACCAGGCGTGACGCTTACAGCCAAGAACTGGTATGGCGCAACCGACATCGCACTTGAATGGCGCAAGAACGCTCACAATAATTTCAGTGCAGACAAGCGTCGTGGCAAACCGGGATATAAGACCTTCGTTGACTTTATCGCTCACAAGAATCTTGGAGGCAAGTGCATGCTCTACCTTATCGATGCCACATACGGTTCTCGCGATGTTAACGGTGCTCCTTATCCAAAGTGGCAGAAGCAACCATTCAACAATGAGTGGTGCTGTTCAATCATTGCTTCTCAAGATCCGCTTGCGTGTGATGCAGTAGGTATGGATTTGCTTATTAGCGAATGGCCGGAGTTCGGCAGCTTCAGTTTCTGTGACGAGTATCTGCGCGAGGCAGCCAGTCTGCCTAATGCACCAAGCGGCACTGTTTACAAGACCAACGGCAAGCCTATTGACCGTCCGCTCGGACTCTTTGAACATTGGAACAACGGCAAGGAGAAGAAATACACAAAGATAGATATGATATATAAGAAACTATAATAAAAAAGTCTTGGTGGCGACACCAAGACTTTTTGTTTTCATCCAATATCAATGACCGTAATGCCGGCACCGCCAAACTGAACGTGCTCGTCGCGGTAGTTGGTAACGTTTGGTATTGTGTTCAGATATTCGCGAATCAGTTGACGAAGTATTCCCGAACCCGTTCCGTGCAGTATGCGCACGCGTGCCATGCCCACGAGTATGGCATCATCGATGAAATAAGTAACGGCGTTTATCGCCTCCTCGCCACGCATTCCCCTCACGTCAAGGTCCTGCTTGAAGTTCAGTTTGCGCTGGTCAATGGTTTCTCGCGTAGTTCGGCTCACCTTCGCATACGACAGCGGTTCTTCCTTCTTTGTAGGAGCCTTCGCCTCCTCTAGTCTCTCGATGCGCATCTTCGTTCTCATATCGCCAAAGATAACGGTTGCCATCTTCCCGTCTATCGACTCAATCTTGCCAATGCTTGTAAGTCCCTTTATGCGCACGGTGTCGCCCGAAGTGAACGTTTCAGGCGTAGAATTCGATTTGCGGGACGACTCCTCCCCTCGGGGAGGCTGGGAAGGGGCTGCTTCTGCCGCTTTTTTCTTCCGTTCCTCTTTGCGCTTCTTGCGCTCCTGTATCTGTCGCATCTTGCGCTCAATCATCTCGTCGCTTGCCTTCGTGTCAATCTCGGCAATCTCTTCCTTGAAGGCATTCAGTTCTTCGCGTATGCGCTTCGTCTCCTCCTTCTCTGCCTGGCTCTCACGTATTTCGCGAATGGCATTCTCTATCTTTCTGTTACTCTCGCGCAACAGTTCCTCCGCCTGCTCCTTGGCACGGCGAAGAATCTCCTTGCGACTGCGTTCCAGTTCGTTGATGTCGTCTTCAAAGCGACCGATTTTCTGTTCCAGCGACTTCTCATGCTGGTGTATTGTTTGTCGCTTGCCTTCCCAGTAGCGTTTGTCGCGCACGATATCTTGCAAGTACTTGTCGGTCTGTATGTATTCCGAACCCACAATCTCCGATGCATCCTTTATCACCTCCTCCGGGATGCCCGTCTTGCGAGCAATCTCTATGGCGAACGAACTGCCCGGCTGCCCGATTGCCAGTTGGAACAAGGCGCGCATCTCGTGACGGTCGTAGAGCATGGCACCGTTTGCCACACCCTCATGGCTGTCGGCAAACTTCTTCAGATTCTGATAGTGAGTGGTTATCACGCCGTATGCGCACTTCTTGCAAAACTGCTTGAGTAGCGACTCGGCAATCGCACCGCCAATCTGCGGTTCTGTGCCTCCGCCAAACTCGTCGATAAGCAGCAGGGTGCGCTTGTTTGCCTGTCGCATCATGTGCTTCATGTTGGTAAGGTGGCTTGAATAAGTACTCAAATCGTCCTCGATGCTCTGTTCGTCGCCAATGTCAATCATGATGTTCTCGAAGACGCCTGTGTTTGAGCGTTCGCTCATAGGCACAGACAGGCCGCATTGCAACATGTATTGCAGCAGTCCGGTGGTCTTCAGGCAAACCGATTTACCGCCAGCATTCGGACCAGAGATTATGAGTATGCGCTTTTCGCGCGTTAATATAATGTCAAGCGGCACCACCTTCTTGCCTTGCCTTTCGAGCGAAATCTGTAGCAGAGGATGTATGGCCTGAACCCAGTCGATATGCGGATGCTTGCCTACATGAGGTTCAAATCCCTTTATGCTGTTTGCCAGTTCCGCCTTGGCACGTATCATGTCTATCTTAGCCAAGAACTTGTATGATGCAAGAATCTCTTTCACGTGCGGTCTTACTTGTGCAGCGAAGTCCTTCAGTATCCTTAGTACCTCACGGCGTTCCTCTGCCTCCAGCTCACGCACGCGGTTGTTTGCCTCTACCACCTCGGCCGGTTCTATGAACACCGTTTTTCCTGTGGCCGACTCGTCGTGTACGATACCGCGAATCTTCCTTTTCAATGCCGGGGCGACGGGTATCACCAGTCTGCCGTCGCGTAATGTCGGAGTGGCATCCTTGTCAACGAGACCTTCGCTCTGAGCCGCTCTCAATATGCTGTTAAGCGTGCGCGAGATGCCACCTTCGGTCTTTGACAGCTCTATACGTATGCGTTGCAGTGCAGCCGAGGCGCTGTCCTTTGTCTTGCCGTATTTATCCAGAATCTTGTCTATATGCTGTATAAGCATAGGGAACGTCATCACGTCTTGTGATAAACGGTATAGGGCAGGGTAGAGAGCCCCCTCCGTGTTTGAGGATGATGGTGTGTTGCCAAGACTATCGTCTGAACTCCTACACTCCTTCACTCCTTCACTCCTATTAAGGAATTTCACAATATTGGCAATCGTTTCCAGCGAGCGTCTCAGGTCGAACAGTTCGTTCTCCTCCATGTGCGTGCCTTCGAGTCTCAGTCGTGCCACCGACTCGCGGACGTCGAAGAAATACTGCAGAGGGAAATTTTCTGCTTCAGCCTGAATCTGTCTGAACTCCTTGACCTGTTGCAACCATTCGTTTATAGTTGCAACATCATTTGAGAAGGCAATCTTGTCCACCATCTCCTTGCCCAGTGTACTCAAGCAACGCTGCTTCAGCAATCCTCTAATATCGTCGAAGCCTATCTTGCTTTCAAAGTTGTTTGGATAAATCATGGTGCAAAGGTAATAATAATTATTATGAATTATGAATTAAGAATTATGAATTATGATGGATAGGGCATATAAAACTAAGTAGATATGCGTAAAAAAGAAAGAAAATGAAGATTTTTATAAAAAAGTTGCGAAAAAGTTTGGTGGTATCAGAAAAACTCTTTACCTTTGCACTCGCTTTGAAACACGAAGCCCGTCTTTAAGACGTTTGGAGAGGTGGTAGAGTGGTCGATTACAGCGGTCTTGAAAACCGCCGTGCTGAGAGGCACCGGGGGTTCGAATCCCTCTCTCTCCGCAATAAACGCTGAAAATCAGCAAATTATAAAACAAACACCCAATTTTACACCCAAGAATGTAAAGTTGGGTGTTTTTATTTTATTTAAGACGAATCATATTCGCTCGGAAAATAATTTGATAAAAAACAGAACAAACGAAAAAAACAACCAATTCATTTTCCGTAAGATTTCGTATCTTTGCAGTAAATAATAAATCAGGGTCTGTCATGATAATATATAATGTTTAAAAATCGTAGTATGAAAAAAAGTAGAAGAAAACGCCTTGTAATTTTGTGTATAGCTTTAGTTTGTATCATAGTTTTAGTTTTTTTATTGTTCTCTAAATCAACTTCTAATAATAGTACAAATCCACCTTTGACAGATGTTTTGACTGATAGCATTTCTCGGATAGTATCAGCTTGTCCTGGTGAAATTGGAGTGGCAATTATTATTAATAACACAGATACAGTTAAAGTTAATGATAAGAGTGTATATCCTATGATGAGTGTATTTAAGGTTCATCAGGCATTAGCTCTTTGCAATGATTTTGATAACAAAGGGATTTCACTTGATACCTTAGTAAAGATAGATAGGAATAGACTTGATTCAAAGACTTGGAGTCCTATGATGAAAGATTATTCCGAGTTGGTTATATCATTAACCGTGAGAGATTTACTTCGTTATACTATTGCTCAAAGTGATAATAATGCAAGCAATCTGATGTTTAAAGATATGGTCAATGTTGCTCAAACTGACAGTTTTATAGCCACACTTATTCCTCGTTCAAGTTTTCAGATAGCTTATACAGAAGAGGAAATGTCGGCTGACCACGATAGGGCTTACTTTAATTATACATCTCCTCTTGGTGCCGCAATGTTGATGAACCGTTTGTTTACCGAAAGTATTGTCAGTGGTGAGAAGCAAAGTTTCATTAAGAATACATTAAAAGAATGTGTGACAGGTACAGATAGAATAGTCGCTCCGCTTCTTGATAAAGAAAGGGTTTCTATTGCACATAAGACGGGTTCTGGTTATGTCAATGAAAATGGTATTCTTGCAGCTCACAATGATGTTGCCTATATATGCCTGCCTAATAATGTCTGCTATACTTTAGCGATATTTGTTAAGGATTTCAAGGGTAATGAATCACAAGCATCACAATATGTTGCGCATATATCAGAGGTCGTATATTCTTTATTAATACAAAATTCGGCAATTCCTTAAGTTGCGTTTACTTTGAAGCTTCAATGGTAAACATTATATAATTTATACAATATAAAAGCACTTCGTAACTATCAGAGTGCTTTTATATTGTCTTTTTTTTCTATTATAACTTGAATCCTCTACTTTTTCTTGGTTCTTCCGTTGGTTGTCGCAAACCTTGCCGAAGTTTCTCCCATTGCTCTTTGAACCATTCGCTTATCGGTTGCCTGTTTATGGTCAGTACAAGTTTGCTATCATCGGTCGGATTCTTCTCCACCTTGAAGATGTTGTTTTTGATTTCAAACTTTCTTCTATGTTCCTCGGAATAAATCTTGCCATTACATTGGATAGCTTCTTTCCTTGTCAAAAGACAATCTATCATATCTTTGGTAAATCCAATGACAGCGCAGAGTTTTTCCATTCTCAACATTTCTCTAAGCATCGGAAACCACTTGAATGCCTTTTCAAGCAGAGTGTTCAATCGTGATATTTCCCTGTCTTTGGCTTCAAGTTCTTGGTTGTGTATGCTCTGAAGATTGCGTATCTGTTTGCCATGTCGCTCTTGCATTTCCTGCATTTGGATTTTGAGGGTGTCAATACCTTTGTCTCGTTTGGCAATCTCTTGGTGCAAATCTTCATTAGTTCGCTCCAGCTCTTTCATCTTTCCACTTCCGAAAAGAGAACCAACTCCGCTTGCTATGGCGGTGGCTGCATTGGTGGCTGTTTTCTTTAGCTTGTCAGTGCGTATTTCTGATTTCACCTGTTTCAGTTCCTGTTCAGCAAGACCTATCTGTTCTTCTTTGTGCCGTTTTGCAGCATCCATGCGTTGCAGTTCGGCTCTCTGCTTTTCAATGATGAAATCATTTCGTTCCAAATGTTCCTTTCCGGTCTCGGATTTAGATTGCCCACGTTGCATGGAGAGGATGTCAGATGCCAAAGTCTGCATTTCCATCATATCGTCATCATTGAGCTTTTGGCTCTTGCCCGTGTCGTGGTTCATCCAGTCGAATACGATTTGGGCATGATAATTCGGCTTAAACCACTTTTCACCGACTTGGAAACTCTCCCTATCCCCGGTTTTGGGTTGTCCACTAAGCCAGTGTCCCTCGTCCTTATGCAGGAAGATTTGGAGCGGTGTAATACCCCAGCGTCTCTGGCACTCCTCACCAAACTTTCGTACATCTGCCAGTGTTGTATCTGGTCTGATGAGCAATACTCCCTCACGGATTGGAGAACATCCAGCCACTTTTATAATCTTTCCATTCTTTCCCTTGCGCTCACGCTCCTTTTCCTGCATCGCTCGTCCGGTCTTTTCCTTGACCATCCGTTTGATGCTGTCATAGTGCGCCTGCAGGTCAGGACTGCCGAAGCCCGGGTTTATCCACTGCTCGTTATTGGAAGTCAGTTCGGGTACAATGTAGATTCTGGACTCGCCGATATTGCGCATGTACTCGGCAGTTCTCCGGTTATGAGCCCCGCTTGATGTCACTCTGCAGGGTTTGATATGTATGCTTGATTTTGTTGCCATATTCTTAAAATTTGATTTGGATTGTTGATGAAATCTTCTGTTGTCCGCTCATAACCGCACAGGGTTCTTAGGGGTGCAACCCATAAGCGGAGATTGCAAAGAGAGGGGCACTCTTTGCTCGGGGTTCTTAGGGGAGAAACGCCCTGAGTGGGTCATTAGGGCAAAGCCCTAATCCCCTCGGGAGAGCCCACAACTACGAAAGCGAAGCGTGTAGTTATAGTGGGCTATAACCGAAAGCCGTTTTTCTTTTTCGGTGGTTGGCTGCGCACCCCTTTTGCAGATTGAACTTGCCTGTTTCTTTCAGTCTGTTTCTGTAAGTATTCGTTCAAGTCCTTGCATCCGCTGTATGTCTGCGAAGCGTCACGGATGTATAAGTCCCTGCCGTATTCCTTATAGATTTGCTGCATGGCTTCCATTCCTGCACGGTCATTGTCAAAGAAACAGTGGATGCGCTCATAGCTTCCCAACGGATAGATTGCTTTGGAAACATTGGCTACTGAGTTCAACACCATATAATCTTGCCTGTCCAGTTCGGGATATTTCGGGCAATTCTCCAATCTCAAAGTAAGAAATGAAAGATAGTCCATAAATCCCTCAAACACATAACATGTTTCCCTCGCTGTTCCCGGCTGTTTGATATGAGAAATCTCTTTCGGTGCGATGCATCCCTTGAAATACTGGTTGCGGATTTCATACCCACCCGACACATTGGGAAAGGCGATGGCGAAATACCGTTTGCCATTATGGGTGAAGTGCGCTTCACTGCATTCTCTTTTCGCCATTGCAATGTTTATTCCCCTTTCCTGCAAATAAGCAAGCAGGGCAGGAGAAGAAAGCGGTACAATCTCCAGTTGTTGAAAACTTGGCTCGGAAGATGATTGCTTGCCAAAAGAAAAAGACACGGGGCGAATACGGGGTGTCTGTTCTTCGATTTTTTGCAAGAGGTAAGGCACATGGTCGGAACAATAAAGTTCCTGTGCCAGTGCGATGATATTCCCACCTTTGCCGAGTGCAAAATCATACCATTGGTTACGTTCTGTATTTACCTTGAACGATGCTTCCGTTTCTTCCCTTAGTGGTGACTTATACCACAGGTTTATGCCCTGTTGTTTGACGGGTGAAAATCCTAAACTGTGCAGATAATCCGCTATTTTGATTTGTTTCGCTGTCTGTATATCCATAAGACGATAGGTTTAATGATAGTTGAATTGGTTTATTTTCTCTTTTCGCCCGTACCTCTTTATGAAGTACGGTCTGTATAATCACTTCACTTTATTTTCGTATATATAGAGTACGGTAATAAAGTGAAGCGGTTTTGCCACATTTCGCAACCACTTCGCTTTATCCCTAATATATAGACCCCCGGAATAAAGTGAAGCGATTGCAAGGTGTGGGCTAATAGTGGAAGTCGGGCATGAACGTGTACTTTCTGCCGTTCTCCTGCACTATCATTCGTTTGTTCCGAAGCATGGTGATGAGCGATACCGCCTTTTTGTGGTTCAACTTTACCCCCACAGACACATAAGTCTTAATTAAGGTGTCCTCCAGTTCCTTGTAGCCATATTCCTCTTTCAGCCCGAAAACTGCTTCCAATGCGATGCGGTGCTGCTGTTCGGTGATATGCCTGTAAGGGTCGAACTTTTCCTCTTCCGGTCTTCCCGGTTTCTTGGTTTCGGGCTTGTAACCCTCCAACAGTTCAGGTATGGCATTGTCATTGATGCGAAATGAAAAAGGCTCGAAGTCCATTGCCCGTATGTGCATGGCTGAAACATTGCTTATATCTCCATTGCTCTTGTCCTTTTCCACAAGAAGGACAGTTTCAGCCTTGTTGTTCAGTTCCGTACCGATATGCCCCCTTGCGTTCTCATCGCCCTTGTTTTGGTGGAGTATCGTGTGGATATGTATCTGCCTGTCGTCCGTCCACTGCATCAGCTTTGATATGATGCGTGTCGATTCACCGGGGCTGTTGATGTCATATACCATGTCACGGATGCCGTCTATGATTACAAGCCCTATGTCAGGCGTATTGTAAATAGCCTGCTCTACAATCCTGATACGCTGTTCGGGCGTGTATTTCCTCAAAGCAAGAAATTCCAGATGCTCATTGTCCCTGTCATCTGGAAGCCCAGCCATCCGTAAAATACGTTTCATGACTTTCAGACAATGATAAGGACTTTGTTCCGTGTCCACATACAGGATTTTCCGTTTCTCTTCGGGTAGTTCCGCCACATATCTTAGCACTGTACCATTCTTCAATGCTGCCGCCACGATAGCCGACACATTGAAAGTCTTTTTGCTTTTGGCTTTGCCGATTGATGCACTGAAATTACCCAGTGTACCAATGACCGAACCTTGCACTTTTAGAATCTCAGGTGCTTTCTCATAGATTTTCGACAGGCTCAGGCGTGAGGCTTGCCAAAGGATTACGGCTTCTTCCGCCGATATTTCTTTTATATCTTTCATATAATCCATAAGTACACCTCCCGTTATTTTCGTCCTCCGGTTTTCTTTCCAGCCAGTTCAAGGGCAAGTTCCGCATCCACGATAATCTTGCGCCCTATTTGCGTAATGGCTTTGTCTATCTTTCCGCTTTTCTTTATACGGTTGGCGGTAGGCAGACTGCACCCGAACAATTTGGCAATGCCAAGTATTCCGTACACATACTTTCTTTCTGTGTCCGTAACGGGCTGTGGCTGCGCTTCCGTTTGGTTGGAAGCGTACTTGCTTAGAAATATGAACTCTTCGCCTGTCATCTGCCAGACGGGTTTTAATAATAACTCTTGAAGATTTGTCATCGTCCAATCTATTTAGTCGTTAAACAATCAGCCCTGCGCACTGGCTGTTATTTCTGTTCTCGAACGATGCAAAATTAGGTATGGCTGTAAGTGGTAAGGATGTGGATAATACAAATGGGATACTGCGCTATCTCATTAAATATCAGACAATAAAAATACCACTCAAAAATTAATTTGAGTGGTAAAAGTGGTAATTTCGTAGAATGTCAGGTTATATCACGAATTATCCGAATATGCTTTCCATTTCCTTTGCGAATTTCTGGTTGCTGTCACTCGGAAAATCGGAAACAGGTTCTTTGTATTTCGACCTGTAATAGCTCTCGTCAATATCCAACAATTTTAATATTTGGCTTCTCCATTCATCCCTGTATTGCTTGGATAGTTTCTCGCTCATCAGGAATATCAGGTAACACACCCGTATCTTTTCCCTTGCCTTGATTTTTAGTTTATTCTTGCAGGGGTACAGGTTTATATTGGCATAGAAATCCGCTATGGTAATGGCTTCGAACTGTTCCCCGACACAGGTTTCATGAATGGGCGAAAGCTGCTTCATGTCAAAATATTCATGTTGTCCCTCCGGGCTATTCTGTACTTCTTCTTGTTCGTTTTGCTTGACTGGTTCATCCTGCTGTTTTTCTTCCCTATCATTAGGAAGGTACTTTTTTAGGACTTCCATAAAAAGAAGACTTAGGCGGTAAACATTGCCGGAAAGGTTTTCTATATATTGAAAAGCCTCTTTCCTGTCTTGCTTTTGCAGTTCATAAAGTTTATCCAATTCTTTCTTTTCCTTGTCGTATTCAGCCTTGCAGCGTTCATATTCCTTTTCTGCCTGTATTTCTTCTTCGTCCGTATGCTCCCGAAAACCAATGAAATCATATCTGTGGTATGCGTCATTCAAAGGCTCGTGCAACTTGGTGGTAATCTCCAACTGGTCTTTAATTGCAGAATTATGCCTGTCTGCGTAGTGAAAACACACACGCTTTATGACGTCATCATTCAGCGGTTTTGTTTCATAAGCCCGTATATTTTTTTCTATTTCGATTTTCAGACTATTGAGAATCAATGTGTATTGTTCTTTCTGCTTGTCAAGTACCAGTTCAAGGATAGCGGCTTCAAAAGCCTTTGTATCATTGTGCTGCCTGTAAAAGTCGGTGATGAATTTCTGCTTGTCAAAAGAAAAAGCATAATTGGTTACCCAATCATTATATATTCTATTGAGTTCTCCATATTGGGGAATCAGTTTGTTTATTTCTCCTGCCATAGACTTCAATTTTGGGGATTATTGTCCTTGTCAAGGAAAGATGCCAGTTCTTCTTCCACCTCTTCCACACTTGGCAAAGCTGATTTCAAGTTTTCGGGTATAGCCTTGCTCAGTTGATAATCGCTGATGCCTATCGGTTGGTCGTAGCCTGTCAATGCGTATTGTGCTACCACCTCATCTTTTCCTTTGCACAGCAACAGCCCGATAGTCTTGTTGTCATTTTTTCCCCTCAGTTTGTCATCCACCACATTGATGTAGGAATTCAGTTGCCCTGCATACTCCGGTTTGAATGGAGTAGCTTTCAGTTCTACAACAATGTATGCGTGTAGCGGAATAGAATATAGAATCAAGTCGGCAAAGAAATCACTGTTACCTATTTGAAAATGCTTCTGCCGGGCGACAAAGGCAAAACCATTGCCCATTTCCAACAAATAACGGGTAACGTGCTTTACCAGCTGCTCTTCTATGTCCCTTTCGTCTGCCTTTTCTTTCGCTCCAGCCAAATCGAAGATGTACGGGTCTTTCAATAGGTAATTGGCAAGGTCGCTTTGTGGTGCTGGAAGTGTGGCTGTGAAATTGTTTACCTTGTTGTTGTTGATTTGTCTGTTATATAGGTTGTTTTCAATTTGCATTTTCAGCACATTGCTACTCCAGCCCATTTCTACAGCCTGTTTCATATACCAATATCCTATGCCTAACGGTAACGAACCGTTAAGTATGACCATTTGGCTTGCCCAGTTTATTTTGGCAACAGGGGATTTCAGGAAAACTTTTTCTATTTCCCTAATCTCCATCCTGTAAATGGCAGAAACTGTTTTCTCCACATCCTGAATTTGCGCAGGAACTTCCTGCGTAATTTCTAAAGATTGACAATCAGCGGATTGTATTTGCGCAGTAAGTTCCTGCGTAAATTGTCCGTTGTTCAGTTTCAATACTTCATCTGTAACATTCTGTATGCTTGGAACAGACAGCCTTGTGTCTGTATCAATGAAACTTCGTAGCACGTTCAACGGATATGACCGTGCAAATTGGCACATATAAGTAAGGTTACGCTCCGAATAACCTTTCTTTTCGGGGTAATTGAACCGGATAGCCTTTGCCAGTTGCTTGATGATTTTGCTTCCCCAGCCTTGCAAGTTCTGATGATACAGGATATAGTTGCCCATTTTCCAGTAATGGAACAGCATTTGCGCATTGGCTGCGGCAATCAGCCGGACTTGCGCCTGTTCTATTTCCGAACCGACGGCATGAACAAATGCGTCAAAGTCCGTTCTTCCTATATGATATTCTCTGTTATTTTCCATTCTAATGTTTATTGTTGTCGCAAATATAATTCAAATAGCTGATAATCTATGAAACTGATTGATACTTTTATAGTTGGTTAAACTTGTTCATGGCATTTGCCTTAATATCATCCGCTATGTCAATATAGGGTTTCATGGCTTTATAGTCACTGTGCCCCGTCCATTTCATCACGACTTGTGCCGGAATACCGAGAGCCAGCGCATTACAGATGAATGTTCTTCTTCCTGCATGGGTGGTTAATAATGCGTATTTCGGGGTGACTTCATCTATACGTTCATTTCCTTTATAATATGTTTCCCGTACAGGCTCGTTGATTTCAGCCAGTTCCCCCAGTTCTTTCAGATAATCATTCATCTTCTGATTGCTGATAACAGGCAGTGCCATGTGGTTTTCAAAATGGACTTCCTTGTATTTTTCGAGTATGGTTTTACTGTGGTCGTTCAGTTCAATTATCAGGCTGTCTGCCGTTTTGACTGTGGTAACTTCGATGTGGTCGGGTTTCACATCGCTTCTTTTCAGATTACGAACATCTGAATATCGCAGGCTTGTGAAGCAACAGAACAGAAAAACATCCCTGACACGTTCCAGATATTGTTTGTCTTTCGGTATCCGATAATCTTTCAGCCTGTTCAATTCGTCCCAAGTCAGGAATATCACCTTTTTAGAGGTGGTTTTCAATTTGGGCTTGAAAGTGTCGTATGCAATATTCTGATGATGCCCTTTCTTGAAGCTCCAGCGCAGAAACCATTTGAGAAATCCCATCTGTTTGCCGATGGTGCTGTTCCTCATATCCTTTTTGTCACGCAGGAAATTTACATACTCGTTCAAGCCGAACTCGTTGAAGTATTCAAAGGTTACATCTTCCTTGAACTCTTTGAGGTGGTTTTTCACTGCTGAGAATTTCTCGTAGGTGGATGCCGTCCAGTTATTCTGATTGCCACACTCCTTTACAAACTCATCGAATACTTCCCAAAAACTTATTTGTGTTTCTTCCTGCTGCTCTTCGCTGGTGTCTTTCATCCGCAGGTTGAACGCATCCTTTAGCTGTTGGGTGGTCGGTATGGTTTCCTGTACCTCAAACTCCTTGAACACGTTTTGAATCTCGGCATAATATTTCAGCAAGTCCGCATTGATTTCGGATGCGCTTTGTTTTAGTTTGTTGGTGCATCCGTTCTTTACCCGTTGTTTGTCGGCATCCCATTTGGCTACGTCAATCCGGTAGCCTGTTGTAAACTCGATGCGTTGGCTTGCGTATATGACACGCATACGGATGGGTACGTTCTCTACGATTGGCACACCGTTCTTTTTCCGGCTTTCCAATGCAAAAATGATGTTACGTTTGATATTCATAATTGGGTGCGTTTGAAATTCTACACCCAAATATACACCCAATATTTGGAATAGCAAAAGATATTCAGAAAGATTTAGATTTACTCTGCGCTTTAGATAGTATATGATTATCAGTGATTTGCAATTTTATGATATTTCTTGAAAGCATAGGTTCGAGAGCCTCCCTCTCCGCTCTAAGAACTGCAACAGCAATGTTGCAGTTCTTTTTTATCTCTTGTGTTTGGTGATTATTTTGAAATGCAGTTCTCCGCTTCTTTGCGCATTTCCTTTAAACGGTTGTAATCCTTGCCTATATATTGGAATTTTACCAATACATTCATTTCTTTGTCAATAAAGCCATATAGAGTCAGTTCTTCATCGTCAGACATGCCGTATCCCGAATCGTCCATGTAGTAACGGCCGTCAGGGTTTATTTGCCATGAAACTTCCGCCACGCCGTTATTGAAATGGCCTATAAAGGTAGGAAAGTGAGCCGACAGGTGCTCCGCCCTTGCCTTTGCCTTTTCCGGAAGCTCCGCTATGCTATTCCAGTCAATGTCTTCAGTTGTAAAATTCACGAAATTCATATCCCCGTTCATGACTTCGTATGCCCGGCAGTTGTTTCTGTCTATAAGGAAACGGTGCTTCCACCAACCCCATTTTGATTGGTCAATAACCTCCATGCCCTCACCCAGTTCATAAGTGTTATAGTTGTCTTCGTTAAAATTCATCTTCTGCAACACTATATACAGCTTCTCGTCAAAACTCTTGCCTGGAGCATCCAAGGCATCCACTTTTTTAATCACATTCATAACCGTTGTTCTTTTATTTTTGTTTCTGTTTAGCTACAAAATGTCCGTTTATAATATAGAGTCAATTCTGACGGTCCATCTATCAGACATTCTCTGATTATTGGTTCCACAGATGTTGTCTTTTTAGATAAGGAGCCAAGAAGCGGATGTCTTGTGTGTAGTCTTCTATATGTTTGCCACCTTCAAAAAGTTCAAAGCAAGATGCGCTGTATTCCTTATAGCCAAACTCTTTCAGAATAATCTTTGTTGAATAGCTCAGCACGCTTATATACGATACATTGTATGTCTTGCCAACTTCCAGTTCCGAATGCTCGCCATGCGTCAACGAATTTGTTGACTTGCACACTGCCGTTATATTGCTTACCTTGTTAAAATAGTAATTCAAATAATGTTCCTTTTCCATATAGCCAAAATTTAATATCGTTGTTTTACAGTTTGTAAAATTAATAAATGCTCTGCACTATAACAAATTTTTTTGTCTTTTTGTCAATAACCGTGCCACTTTCACCACCAAAGTGGTGCGGTTTTGACTCGTAAGTGGTACAGTTTTGATTGTAAACAGGGGGATTTATTCATATAAAAGTGCGGGGCCCCCCGCACTTTAGGCATCATCGTTGGTATTTTCCATGTTGTTCTCGCATATTTTGATCTTGGCGTTTATTAACGTCTCCAACTGAATTCTTGTCAAAAATCAAGCCATTCTTGTTGACTAGTCTCAATGAAATAAATTATTATTCGTTTTTTATTAGTGTTTTAATACTTATATGAAAAATTTTACTTATTTTTGCATCATAATTATGAGACAAGGGCGTTATGTGCCCGCAAATATTTAATATTTAACTTAAATACTAAGATTTATGTTCAAGAGATTGTATCTCCTAATCGCCGCTTTTGTGCTGACGGTTTCGTCAGCAGTGGCGCAGGTTACTACGTCTGGCATGTCTGGTAAGGTTACGGCTAATGGCGAAGAAGTTATCGGAGCCACTATTGAGGCTGTACACACACCTTCCGGAACACGCTACGTGGGAGTTACTAACACCAAGGGTATGTATTATATCCAGGGTATGCGTTCTGGTGGTCCTTACGAAGTTAAGGTGAGCTACATCGGTTATCAGACAAAGCTGATAAAGGATGTTACCTTGCAGCTCGGTGAGACCTACAACCTCAACTCTGTGATGAGTGAGGATGAAAATGTGCTCAGCGAAGTAGTAGTGCAGGGTAGAGGTTCTAAGTTTGCAGTTGAGAAGACTGGTGCTACAACCAACATCAACAACCTGCAGATTCAGGCTATGCCAACCGTTAACCGCAGTATCACCGACATTACACGCCTTTCACCTTATGGTGGTAACGGCATGAGTTTTGCCGGTGCTGACGGACGTACAGCCAACTTCACTGTTGACGGTGCCAACTTCAACAACAACTTCGGTCTTTCAGACAATCTCCCTGGTGGTGGCAACCCAATCTCTCTCGATGCTATCGAAGAGCTCCAGGTGGTAATCTCTCCATTTGATGTTCGTCAGACCAACTTTATCGGTGGTGGTGTAAATGCAATCACAAAGTCTGGTACAAACACCTTCAAGGGTACTGCCTATGTTTATCATCGCAACGAGAACATGCGTGGTGACGCTATCGAGGGTGAGCAGATTGCCGGTGCTCGCGAGAAAGACCGCAACACACTCTACGGTTTCACACTCGGTGGTCCAATCATCAAGGACAAACTGTTCTTCTTCGTTAACGGTGAGTATTCAGAGACTCCTTCTGTTGCTGTGCGCTGGCGCGCAACTGAAAACGGCCAGGGCGATGCAGACAACTATCAGTCATACACAACAATTGCAGACATGGAGCGCGTGAGCGAGCATGTATTGCAGAAGTATGGCTACAACACCGGTTCTTACAACAGCTTCCCTGCCGATGAGGACAACGTGAAGATTCTTGCCCGTTTAGACTGGAACATCAACCAGAACCATAAGTTGGCTTTGCGCTACAACCATACTAACAACACAGCATGGAATCCACCAAGCGCAACATCTATGGACGGTGGTACACGTTCTGCTTACGCGCGTACATCTTTATATTCAATGGCTTTTGCCAACTCTATGTACTCAATGAACAATAAGGTTCATTCTTTCTCACTCGATTTGAACAGCCGTCTCTCTGACCAGCTTTCAAACCAGTTCCTCGCAACATTCTCTAAGCTCGACGACGTTCGCGACTCAGAGTCAAGCGAGTTTCCATTCATCGACATCCTCGACGGCACAAACACCACAACACAGTACATGTCGCTGGGTTATGAGCTGTTTACACACAACAACGCCGTTCACAACACTATCTTCAATGTAAAGAACGACTTGACATACTACATGGGCAACCACAAGATTATCGGTGGTATCAGCTATGAGTATCAGATGGCCGACAACCAGTATATGCGTAACGGTACAGGTTACTACCGCTACCAGAGCGTTGACGACTTCATCAACGGTGCTGCTCCAGAGGTTGTTTGTCTGACCTACGGTTACGGTGGCGAGGCAAAGCCGGCAGCACGCGTTCAGTTCAGCAAGTTCGGTCTGTATGCTCAGGATGAGTGGACTGTTAACGACAAACTGAAGGTTACTGGCGGTATCCGCTTCGACGGTCTGTTCTTCAACAACGGAGACCTGATGACCAACAAGGCAATCTACGAACTTGACTATAACGGTCGTCACATCGATACAGGCAAGTGGCCAGGTAACAGTCTGACCGTTTCTCCACGTGTTGGTTTCACATACGACGTGTTTGGTGACAAGAGTCTGAAGGTACGCGGAGGTACAGGTCTGTTCTCTGGTCGTCTGCCATTGGTGTTCTTCACCAACATGCCAACCAACAGCGGTATGATTCAGTATCAGGCACAGATCAACGAGAAGAATGCCAACAAGATGGGCTTCTCAATGGATGACTTTAAGGGTGGTCTTGTTTGCGATGCCAACGGTAAGCCAACCATCGCTGCTCTGAAAGACAAATTGTTCAGCCTTGGCTATCCACAGGACATTACACCAGAAGACGGAACTGTTCCAAGTTCAATCTCTGCTGTTGACCCAGACTTCAAGATGCCACAGGTATGGAAGACATCTGTCGCTGTTGACTATTCACTGCCAGTGTCATTCCCATTCACAATTACAGCTGAGGGTATCTTCAACAAGACACTCAACGGTGTGACACTGTCAGACTGGAGTATGATTCCAGTAGAAGGCTTTGCACGCTTCAACGGTGCAGACTGCCGTCCGATGTATCCATCAGACTTCAGAAACAACACCAAGGCATTCGTACTCGAGAACACAAGCAAGGGTTACGGATGGTCTGCAAACGTAACAGTAAACATGAAGCCTATCGAGACATTGAGCTTGATGGCTGCATATACACACACCGTATCTAAGGAACTGACAGGTATGCCTGGTTCAAATGCTGAGTCTGCATTTACATACGTTCCAACCGTTAACGGTCCTAACAACATCGGTCTGCACAACTCAGAGTATGTTACTCCTGACCGCTTCGTAGCTTCTGCTACTCACAGCGACAAGCACGGCAACCACCTCAGCCTTATCTATGAGGCATGGCGCGGCGGCTATAACTACTCTTACATGATGGCTAACGATATGAACGGCGACGGCTACAACTACGACGCTCTTTATATCCCGACAGACGCTGAGGTTGAGAACGGTCTGTTCCGCTTCGTTTCAGAAAACGACAAGACACGCTTCATGGATTATGTTCACAACAACGACTACCTGAAAGGCAATCAGGGCGAGTATGCTGAGGCTTATAGCGTATATTCTCCATGGGTACACCGTGTTGACCTGAGCTACAAGCACGACTTCAAGGTTAACGTTGGCAAGAGCACACACAAGCTCCAGATCAGCTGCGACATCAAGAACGTGCTGAACCTCTTCAACTCAGAATGGGGAGTAAGCAAGGTTATGAACACCTCTCTGAACTCTGGCCGCATATTGAAGTATGAAGGTACAGACGCACAGGGTTATCCTACATTCTCTACACCATCTGCTGTAAGCGGTGACACCAAGACATGGATTCGTAACCATGCCATCGGTCAGTGCTGGTATGCATCAGTAGGTATTAAGTATATATTTAATTAAATAAAAGAATAATTATGAAATTAAGATATTTGTTTACAGCTATTATCTCGGCTCTGCTTTTTGTAAGCTGTTCTGAGGATAATGAGCCGGCTGGCAATCTTGGCAGTATCAGTCTGTCTGAGACATACGTGTCACTTCCAACTGAAGGCGGTAGCGCAAAGGTTGCCGTATCTGCAACGCAGGATTGGAAGTTCGAGAATGTTATCTTCAGTTCAGAAACGGGCAAGACTCAGTTGGTTACTACGAAAGATACGGTTGACGCATGGTTTACAGTATCACATGTATCAGGCACTGCTGGTCAGTCAGAGCTTGTTTTCTCTGCCGACGCTTTCGAAGGCGGTCGTGAAGTTGAACTTCAGATTAATGTTGGTGGCAACACTCAGTTCCTGATGGTGCGCCAGGGTACAGCCAAGGCAGTGATGGCTACTTGTGCTGAGGTGCTTGCTGGTACAGACGGCAAGACCTATAAGATTAAGGGTACTTGTACATCTATTGCCAATACCACATACGGCAACTGGTATATCAACGACGGCACTGGCGAGGTTTATATCTATGGTACACTCGACTCTAAGGGTGCTACTAAGAACTTCGCAAGCTGGGGTCTTGAGGTTGGTGACGTAGTGGAACTTGAAGGTCCACGTACAACCTACGGTTCTACAGTAGAGCTTGTTGACGTTACAATCATCAAGATAACCAAGTCGCTTGTTAAGGTTGTTACCGAATCGGCAAACATTGCTAAGGAAGGTGGTGAGCTTGAAGTTAAGGTAGCTTTCAAGGGCAACGGTGCATACGTGTCAGTTCCAGAGGAATGCCAGAGCTGGGTACACCTTGCAAACACAGAGTATGTAGCAGGTGAGGCAACAAAGATTGAGCCAAACCCAGCAGACACTGCAGTCTTTACATTCAACATCATGGCTAACGAGGCTGGTGCACGTACTGGTTCTATGGAGTTCACTTCAGGTTCGTCAACTGTTTCTTATACCTTCTCACAGGAAGGTGCAATCGCCAACGTTACCGTGGCTGAGTTCTTGGCAGCACAGGTAGGCGACGCACAGTATCGTGTGACAGGTGTTGTGACAGATATTGCCAACACAAAGTATGGCAACCTTTACATTAGCGACTGGACTGGAAGTGTTTACGTTTATGGTACAACCAACTTTGCTGATTGCAACATCGCTGTTGGTAGCATTGTGACACTGGTTGGTCCTCGTGCAGAGTACAAGGGTACAGCCCAGATGAAGAATGCTGTTTGTGAGGAAGTGCTCGTTGCTTCAACACCAGTAAGCATCACAGAGTTCAATGCTCTTGAAGACTCTAACGATAAGTTCTATATGGTTTCTGGTACAATTAGCAAGATAGCAAACGACCTCTATGGTAATATCTATATTGTAGATGAAACAGGAGCTGAAATGTATATCTATGGTACTTATGGTATCTGGAATGCTCAAGGCGACGACAAGAAGAACTTCGTTTCTACAGCAGGTCTTGCAGTTGGCGATAAGATAACAGTTGTCGGCATCAAGACTTCATACAAGGACTCTCCTCAGATGAAGAACGGTTGCTGCGTAGCCATTGAAAAGGCACAGTAAAAAATACCAAGGCGAGGGGCGTAAGCTTCTCGCCTTTTTTCTTATCACATCCCTCCACCTTCATCCTTCATCTCTCATCCCTAACTTTCATCTTTAATTAAGGAAAAAACAAACATAAATTAGGCAATTTGCAACATTAAGGCTTAATATTAATTATTAAGAAAAATAAAAAGATTTAAAAAGTTTTCTTAATAGATAAATAATCCTTACCTTTGTATGTTGAAACTAATTAAAGATACGTGTACTCGATAATTGCTATAGGCAGAGCGGAGCGATTCTCGCCTAATTCGGTAGAGAAAGATGCCGCGATTCTGAAGAGTGTATGCAATGAGATATGTAGTTGTGGCGTTGAAATCAAGAATGAGAAAGAGCTTGATGGCAGCGACGCATTTTCGTTGTATCTGTCGATGGGGCGATTGTCCGAGACTTTGACTCTTTTGGCTGAAAAGCAACAGGGTGGTGCGGTGGTAGTCAATACCCCAGAGGCTGTGGCCTTATGCTGTAACAGACGCAGGCTCAACGATGTGTTGAAGCTGGCCGGTGTACCCCTGGCACCAGAGAAAGGAGAACACGGGTATTGGTTGAAGCGTGCCGACGGAGTGGCAGAAAGCAAGCTCGACGTACAGTTTGCCACAGATGAGACAGAGGCTATAGAGGTGATGACACGCATGCGTGCTGCCGGAGTGGGCGACATATTAAAATGTGCACATGTTGAGGGCGACCTGCTGAAGTTCTACGGTGTGAGAGGAACGGATTTCTTCCGCTATTACTATCCTGGTGATGACGGCAACTGGAAGTTTGAGGATGAGGCACGCAACGGCAAACCGCAGCATTATGAGTTCGGTGTGGATGAACTGACTGCTGTGGCCGACAAGGCGGCAGAGGCAGCAGGGCTGGATGTCTATGGCGGCGATTGCATAGTGAGAGCCGACGGCACGTTCTGCATTATCGACCTTAACGACTGGCCCAGTTTCTCAAGATGCAAGACAGAGGCTGCAAAGGCGATAGCGATGCTGGTAAAAGAAAAAATGGAATCGATGGGTTCCTTAAAATAAAGCAAAAGATGATAGGAAGCGAGATAAAAGGTCTGATATTCGACTATGGCGGTACGCTCGATACTGGCGGCTGTCATTGGGGAAAGATGATATGGCATGCCTATGAGCACTGCAGGGTGCCTGTAGGCGAGGTGCTCTTCCGTGATGCCTATGTGTTTGCAGAGCGCGAACTGGCACGCAATCCTATAATCAAGCCCGACTTCACGTTCCATCAGACGCTGTCTGCAAAGATTCGCATTGAGATGGAGTATATAGAAGGCAAGCAGGAGGGTTTTGTGGCATCACATTGGCACGAGGCAGTGGTGGAGCATCTCTATGCAGCAACAAAGGCTGAGACACAACGAAGTCGTGAGGTGCTGAAAGTACTCAAGGAACGCTATCCGATGGTGCTGGTGAGCAACTTTTACGGCAATATAGCCACGGTGTTGGCAGAGTTTGGTTTTGATGGAATTTTCCAGCATATAGTAGAGTCGGCAGTGGTTGGTGTGCGTAAGCCCGATCCGCGTATCTTTACCCTTGGTGTAGAGGCTCTTGGCATGCCGGCAAGCGAAGTGCTTGTTGTTGGCGACAGCTACGACAAGGATATCGTGCCGGCAAGCAAGGCAGGATGTCATACCGTTTGGATAAAAGGTGAAGGCTGGACAGACGATGAACCGGATGGGGTTGCGGCTGACTGGATAATAAGAAGGATTGAAGAGTTGAAGAATTGAAGAAATAATAACATAACATATAAAAATAAAGAAATAATGAAACAGACTAATGTTAAGCCGGCTGACGGCAAGTTAGGTATTATGGTGGTTGGTTGTGGCGCTGTTTCCACAACATTCATGGTTGGTGTGCTCATGGCACGCCGTGGTTTGACCAAACCAGTTGGCTCGATGACCCAGTACGACAAGATTCGTGTGGGTAAGGGCGACGACAAGAAGTATCTGAAGTACGATGAGATTGTGCCAATCGCAAAGCTCGACGATATCGTTTTCGGTACATGGGACGTTTATCCACAGAATGCCTTCCAGGCAGCAATGTATGCAGAGGTGCTCAAGGAGAAGGATATCCTGCCTGTAAAGGAAGAGTTGGAGCAGATTGTTCCTATGAAGGCCGCTTTCGATAAGAACTATGCAAAGCGTCTTGACGGTGACAATGTGAAGGACTGCAAGGATCGTTGGGATATGATGGAGCAGATTCGTCAGGATATCCGCGACTTCAAGGCAAAGAACAATTGCAGCCGCGTGGTGGTTCTCTGGGCTGCTTCTACAGAAATATATGTACCTGTAAACATGGAGGTGCACGGCACTCTTGAGGCTCTTGAGGCTGCAATGAAGGCTGACGACCGTGCAAACATCGCTCCGTCAATGTGCTACGCTTACGCGGCATTGGCAGAAGGTGCTCCTTTCATCATGGGTGCTCCAAATACAACTGTTGACATCCCTGCAATGTGGGAGATGGCAGAGAAGACAAAGATGCCTATCGCCGGCAAGGACTTCAAGACTGGCCAGACACTGGTGAAGAGCGGTTTCGCTCCAATCATCGGCACTCGCTGCCTGGGTCTGAGCGGATGGTTCTCTACAAATATCCTTGGCAACCGCGACGGACTGGTGCTTGACGAACCGGCAAACTTCCGTACAAAGGAGGTGAGCAAGCTTTCTACACTTGAGACAATCCTCAAGCCAGAACTGCAGCCTGACCTCTACGGACATGGCAACGACGAGGATACTCAATACTACCACAAGGTGCGCATCAACTACTACCCGCCTCGCAACGACAACAAGGAAGGTTGGGACAACATCGACATCTTCGGTTGGATGGGTTACCCAATGCAGGTGAAAATCAACTTCCTCTGCCGCGACTCAATCCTTGCAGCACCATTGTGTCTCGACCTCTGCTTGCTCAGCGACCTCGCTGCACGCGCAGGACGTTACGGTACACAGCGCTTCCTCAGCTTCTTCCTGAAGAGTCCACAGCACGACTATACTCAGGGTGAGGAACCAATCAACAACCTCTATCAGCAATATACAATGCTGAAGAATGCAGTCCGCGAGATGGGCGGCTACGAGGGCGACGAAGAGATTGATTAATATTTTTTCAGATTAAGGATTAATCTGGATTAGAGATTAGGGATTAAAGATTAAGTATTGTATGATTTGTGAACGCTGTGTCGCAAATAAGCCATAATCATTAATCACTAATCTTTAATCCGGAATATCTAAACCCTCATCAATTAATAAAGGATAACACAAACATAATAAGTATGCCAAACACTTTTCAGTATAACACCAGAAAGATTTCATTATTGTCGATGTTCCTTCTATTGCTCTTCATGACTTTGCCTCTGAAAGCACAGATAACAGGAATAATCACCGACGATGAGACAGGCGAGGGCGTTCCCTTTGCAAGTGTTATATATAAAGGTCATGGCGTGGCAGTGGCTTCCGACATTAACGGACGCTACAAGATTGCCCGTAACAACGGGTGGACGATAACCTTCAGTGCCGTGGGGTATGTGTCCAAGACAGTGAAGGTAAACGAGAAGGTGGGCGGAACGCTGAACGTAAAACTGAAGCAGGACAACCGCACGCTGAAGGAGGTAACGGTGAAGACCAAGCGGGGCCGTTACAGCAGAAAGAACAATCCCGCTGTGGAACTGATGAAAAAGGTTATCGAGAAGAAGAAGCAGACCGACCTTGACAACCGCGACTACTATCAGTACAATAAATATCAGAAACTTACTACTGCATTCAACGATGTGAACGAGGCGAAGCTCGACTCGCCTAAGTTCAAGAAATTCTCTTGGCTGAAAGACCAGATCGAGAAATGCCAGTATAACAATAAGATGATTCTGCCGCTGTCGGTTGACGAGACGGTGACGCAGAAGATTTACCGCAAAAAGCCGCATAGTGAGAAGAATATCGTGAAAGGGCAGAATTCTACGGGAGTCAACGACTTGTTCCAGACTGGTGACATTATGACAACGATAATAAAGGACGTGTTTACCGATGTCAATATTTACGATGACCAGATACGTCTGTTGCAATATCCTTTCACTTCGCCAATAGGCAAAGGAGCTATTGGCTTCTACCGTTATTATATAGAGGATACCGTGTTTGTTGATAAGGACAAGTGCATACACCTGCACTTCCTGCCAAACAACCAGCAGGACTTTGGATTTCGTGGCGACATTTATATTCTTGCCGACTCTTCGTATCAGGTGAAGCGTTGCGAACTGACGATACCTAAGAAGAGTGGTGTTAACTTCGTAGAGAGCATGAGTATTCTGCAGGAGTTTACCATGCTGCCTGACAGTTCTTGGGTGCTTACCGCCGATGATATGGTGGCAGAGTTGAGGATTGCCAGTTTCATTCAGGATGCCATTATCATAAGAACAACGCGACTCAGCGACTATGCTTTTGACGAACTGCCGAAGCAGTTGTTCCGCGGCAAGACAAAAGAGGTGAAGGAGGCTGATGCCATGATGCGCGATGAAGCTTTCTGGAACCAGTACCGACAGGTGAGCCTCACCAAGAGCGAGAGCCGTATGGAAACATTCATCCACAATCTGGAACAGATAAAGGGATTCAAATATATCATCTTCGGAGCAAAGGCATTCATAGAGAACTTTGTCGAGACGGGCAACCCAAGCAAGGTGGACATCGGTCCTATCAACACGATGATAACCAGCAATTCCGTTGACGGATTGCGCACGCGTATCAGTGCACAGACCACTGCCAATCTTAACAAGAACTGGTTCCTTAGCGGATATTACGCACACGGTTGGGAGAGCAAGAAGAATTACTACAAGGGCGAACTGACCTACTCTTTCAACAAGAAGGAGTATCTGCCACGCGAATTCCCAAAGCGCACGCTGACACTCATGACTACTTACGACGTAGCATCACCGTCAGATAAGTTCCTGCGCACAGACAAGGATAATGTGTTCACAGCATTCAAATGGACGAAAGTTGACCAGATGATGTTCTACAACAAACAGGAACTCACCTTCGAACGTGAAGAGGATTGGGGATTCAAGACAACCTTGGCGTTTAAGACCGAGGAGAATGAGGCAACAAACCAGCTGTATTTCACTCCGCTGTCACAATCAGCAGAACAAATTAGTGAAATTCGTGGTTCTTCTAAAATCCCAAGCAACGGTTCGTACCGTACAACTGAGTTGCGTGCAGAACTGCGCTTTGCTCCTGGCGAGACATTCATCAACACCAAGCAGCGCCGACTGAAGGTTAATCTCGATGCGCCGGTGTTTACTATCGGTCATACAATGGGTCTTAAGGATGTGCTGGGAGGCGACTATAAGTACAACTATACCGAGGCAAGCATATACAAGCGTTTCTGGATGAACAGTTGGGGAAAGGTGGATATTTACCTTCGTGGAGGAATACAGTGGGACAAGGTGCCTTACCCATTGCTCTGCATGCCTGCCACCAACCTCTCGTATATCATTCAAGACCAGACTTTCCAGCTGATTAACAATATGGAGTTCCTTAACGACCGCTTTGTGAGTGCTGACATCAGTTGGGACCTTAATGGAAAGATTTTCAACCGCATTCCGCTAATAAAGAAACTGAAGTGGCGCGAGTATATTGCGGTGAAGTGTTTGTGGGGTGATTTGTCCGACAAGAACAACCCGTTCTTGCCAGAGAATGCCGGTGACGAGATATTAATGCATTTCCCTGAAGGCTCGCACCTGATGAACAGGCGTGAACCGTATGTTGAAATGGCATTCGGCATCCACAACATATTCAAGATTATGCACGTTGAGTATGTTCGCCGACTGAACTATCTCGGCCTGCCTACAGCACAGAAAGACGGTATCCGCTTTATGTTCCGCATGACTTTCTAAACAAGGATTTGTTCTGATTGCTTGTTTTTGACAACGAATTACGCGAATTAAACTAATTATTTGTTGTGGATTAATTAAATTGTTGTAACTAGTTTAATTCGCTGTTTGTAATTAAAAACTCTAATTATTCTTTGTGTATTAGTGAAATTGGTGTAATTCGTGGTTAGTAATAAGCATAAAAAACGTTTGTTGTGCAACTTTTTTATTGTTATCGACGTCTAACAGTCAGGAACAATAAAAAAGAAAATGAAAAAGATACTATTAATTATTGCAGTGACACTCATTGCTGTGTCATGCATCAAAGTGAAGACCACCACAACCGAGGTAAAGAGAGTTTCTGAAATACGACAGTTGAATGGTTTCAAGGCAGTGGCCATTGACGGTTCACCCAAGGTGCGCTACAAACAAGACTCGGTATGGTCTGTAAAGGTGTATGCCTCAGAGGAAATGATGCCTAACGTCAGGACTGAGGTTGTTGGATGGTGCCTGAAGGTGTCGTTGAAAGGCGACTTGCCGATAAGCAAGGAGTACAAACTGAAGATTGGCAACAAGACGATTGTCGGTGGCGGAGGCGAGGTTGACGTGGTGGTGAGTTCGCCCGACCTGATAGGTATTGGACTGAACGGTTCGGGGGCATTCATTGCTGAAGGCAAGATAGATACCGACAAACTCGATGTGGCATTGCGCGGTTCGGGAGAGATAGAATGTCAGGACATTCTTTGCGACACTATTAGTATTGAGGCTGTGGGCAGCGGAAGCGTGAAGCTGATGAAGGTGGATGCCCTTGCTTCGTATGCCTCGTTGGTAGGTAGCGGTGATATAAAGATGTGGCAGCAGAATGTGAGGCAGTCGGCAATACAGTTGAAGGGTAGCGGTGATATTACTGTTGACTTTAAGGACTGCGGTGATGTGGCGTGCGACCTTCAGGGTAGTGGTGACATACGTCTTTCGGGCAATGTGGAAACTTTCAAGAAAGAGACGCTTGGCAGTGGCGACTACGAACTGGCAAGGCTGTCGGTGAGTAAGTGAAAGGAATAGTTGCAATGATATTGTCTTCCCGATGATGCGGGATTAGATAAAGAGGAAACCGTCTTCCTGGAAGATGGTTTCTTCTTGCATTAAGTCGGCCAGCACGACATTCATCGTTTCGGTAGGTATGAGCAGTTGGTGCAGTTCGGTGACGTGATGCCTGTTGCCATCAGACAGCAACGCCAAGATGCGGTTCTTTGCTTCCTCTGTCTTTTCTTTCGTCTTGTATGCCTTTGCCCTGTCGAGACACACGTCGCACTGACCGCAATCGTGGCCGCTTGTTTCGCCGAAATAGGCAAGAAGGAATTTGCTTCTGCATGTCTGACCGTCCTGTGTGTAGCGTTTCATCTCGCCGATGCGCTCGCAGAACCTTTCTTTCAGTTCTTCGTAAATCTCCGGTTTGAACACGAGACGTTCCATCTCCTCGCGGCGTTGAGTGTATTTGATGAATGGTATGCGCTTGCGTGGAATGAAACTGATGATGTGCTTATGGTTGAGCGATTTAAGTGCTTCATATACCTCATGCAAGGTGAGTCCGCTTTCGCTGGCAACGTATGCCTCGTCAATGAAGTTGTAGTCGCTGAACAGTCCGCTATAGTTTCTGAGCAATGCGATGATGACCTTGTCTTCGGCGGGTGAGTTGTTTTCGAGGCGGTAGAGGTTTTCCCGTCCGGTAGTGAACATCACTCTGGCACTGTTGTCCTGTGGCTCGCTGTATTCAAGATAGCCGGCTCGGGTTAGAATCCTTAGTGCCGCCTCGGTTTGTATGGGGAAGTGCTTGAATGTGTGGCAGAACTTGTCGATATTGAACTCAAAAGTTCTGTTGAAACCGGAACCGATACCTATCTGATAGAAGTAAGCCAGATGTTCATACACCTGTCTGATAAAATCCTTTTCAGGGAAATTGTCGGCAATGCGCTTGTCGAGTTTGGTGTAGTCGCTATCGTTGTAGAGCAGTACGGCATACGACTTCCTGCCGTCGCGTCCGCCACGGCCAGCTTCCTGGAAATACGCCTCGATGCTGTCGGGGCAGTCGATGTGTACCACCACGCGCACATCAGGTTTGTCGATACCCATCCCGAAAGCATTTGTTGCCACCATTATGCGTACCTTGTCCTGTGTCCATGCCTTCTGTCGTTCGTCCTTGACGTTTGAATCGAGTCCGGCATTGTAGAATGTAGCAGGCAGTCCGTTGTCGTTAAGCATCTCCGCCACCTCCTTTGTGCGCCTTCTGCTTCTTACATACACGATGGCACTGCCGCCAACACTGCTGAGAATATGAATAAGTTCCTGATATTTGTTTTCCGATTTGCGTACGACGTAAGCAAGATTCTTTCGTTCGAAACTCATTCGGAAAACATTGTGCTTACTGAATCCGAGGCGGTTTTGAATGTCATCGACTACAGACGGGGTAGCAGTGGCAGTGAGTGCCAATACAGGTATGCCGGGCAATAGTTTTCTCATATCGGCAATGTGCAGATAAGACGGTCGGAAGTCATATCCCCATTGACTAATGCAATGTGCTTCGTCAACGGTGATGAAGCATACGCGCATGTGCCTGAGTTTGGTTTGGAACAGTTGTGACGACAAGCGTTCAGGCGATACATAGAGTACCTTTACGCCACCGAAGATGCAATTTTCAAGTTTTATGACAATCTCATCGTGCGACATGCCCGAGTATATGGCAGCTGCCTTGATTCCCCTTTTCCTGAGGTTGGTCACCTGATCCTTCATCAGAGCGATAAGAGGTGTGATGACCACACAGACACCCTCCATGGCGAGTGCCGGAACCTGGAAGGTGATAGACTTGCCGCCTCCTGTAGGCATTAGTCCCAGCGTGTCCTTACCCTGTCCGATGCTTTCAATGATGCTGCGCTGAATGCCTCTGAAGTCATCGTAACCCCAGTGCTGCTTAAGTATCTCGCTATACTTGTCCTTCATCATCCGAGGGCTTGATGTCTTCTATCTGCAACTGAACCTCGCCGCGTTTATAGATGTTTTCCTCTATGGTATATACGATGTCGAAACTGCGTTTGCTCTTGATGTAGCGTGCGGCAGCACTCTGTCCGAAGGCTATGCCGTTCATCACGTTGCTCGATTTGCTGTCAACCAGTTCCAACTTGATATGCTCCTGATGCCTGCCCACTACCTTGCTTGTACCGTAGTCGTACACGTTACGGGTGCAGAATAAGGGTTTGGGGTTGCCCGGTCCGTGAGGGGCGAACTTCTTCAGGTCGTTGAGCAGTTTCTTGTTTATATCCTTGAAATCGATAGTCTCTTCTATGTCGAGTATGGCCTGTGTCTGTTCCGGTTGTATGTGTTCGTTGACATACTGCTGGAAGCGTCGCGTGAACTCAGGCAGATTCTCGGCTTTCATTGAAAGGCCAACGGCATAGGTGTGGCCGCCGAAGTTCTCAAGCAGGTCGCGGCAACTCTTGATGGCATCGTAGAGGTCGAAACCTGTAACGCTGCGTGCCGAACCGGTGGCCATGCCGTCGATGATGGTCATGACAACCGTCGGACGGATATAGATTTCTGTCAGGCGGGAAGCCACGATGCCGATAACGCCTTTTTTCCAGTTCTCATCATAGAGCACCATTGACGAGAGATGCTTCTGACTTTCCAGTTTGGCAACAATCTGGTTAGCCTCTACGGTCATCTGCTTGTCTATGTCTTTGCGCTGTTCGTTATACTCGTTGATATGTGTAGCAGCAAGCAGTGCCTTTGTCAAGTCCCTCTCTACGAGCAGGTCCACAGCTTCCTTGCCGTTCTGCATTCGTCCGGAGGCATTGATTCGCGGACCAAGTTTGAATACAATGTCGCTCATAGTGAGTTCACGGTTGCTAAGTCCGCAAACTTCTATTATTGCCTTCAAACCAACAGACGGAGTTTGGTTGAGCAGTTTCAGACCATGAAACGCCAGTATTCTGTTCTCTCCGCTCACTGGTACGATATCGGCGGCGATGCTCACCACGCAGAAATCAAGTAGTGGTATTAGACGTGAGAAAGGAATACCGTTGTTCTTGGCAAACGCTTGCATGAACTTGAATCCAACACCACAACCTGACAAGTGCTGGAATGGGTATGTTGAGTCTTCTCGCTTGGGATTGAGGATGGCTACGGCTGGTGGCAGTTCGTCGTCTGGTACATGGTGGTCGCAGATAATGAAGTCGATGCCGAGAGTCTTTGCATATGCTATTTCCTTGATTGCCTTGATGCCGCAGTCGAGCACTATGATGAGCTTGACGTTGTTCTCATGAGCATAGTCGATGCCCTTATGACTCACACCATACCCCTCTTCATAGCGGTCAGGAATATAGTATTCAATGTTTGAATAGAACTGCAGCAGAAACTTATAGACCAATGCAACAGCTGTGCAGCCGTCAACGTCGTAGTCGCCGTACACCATGATTCGCTCTTTGCGCCCCATAGCATCGTTGAGACGGTCAACAGCCACGTCCATGTCGTTCATCAGGAACGGGTCTATCAGTTCGTTCAACATCGGACGAAAAAAACGCTTGGCTGCCGACTCCGTCTTGATGCCTCTGCTAATCAGCAGATTAGCGAGCGTAGGACTCATGCCAATCTTTTCTCCCAGTTCCTTTGCTGCCAATTCCCTTTCGGGACTTGGGGCACTGTAGTTCCATTTTACTTGTTGTTGAGAATCTTTCTCGAAATAGTTCATTATGTAGTTTTCGTTTTTTCAGTTTTTAGGCCTCCTCTGTTGCGATTAGGCAATTAGCGTGTAAAGTTACAAATAATTAATAACATACGGAAATAATGTATGTAAGTTTTAATGTTTTTAATATTTAGAACTATGAGCGATTAACTATGAGCGTTTAAGGATGAGCGATGAACGATTGCCGGTAACTACTTTTAACTTCTTGACTTCTGCGACTTAAAAAAAAATGTATTACCTTTGCAATATGGAATTAGACCTTTTTCAAAACGACAATAACGAGAGAGACAGGATTGTGCGGCTCAGAAAGGAACTGCATGAGCATAACCACAGATATTATGTTCTCAACCAGCCGACAATTGGCGATATGGAGTTCGACATGATGATGCGCGAACTGCAGGACCTTGAGGCAAAGTATCCTGACATGGCAGACCCCAATTCGCCAACACAGCGCGTGGGCAGCGACCTTAATCAGGAGTTCCGACAGGTGGAGCATAAATATCCGATGCTCTCGTTGGCAAACACTTATAGCGAGGCAGAGGTTGAGGACTTCTACAACTCTGTGAAAAAGGGTCTTGGCGACGAGGAGTTTGAGATATGTTGCGAACTGAAGTATGACGGCCTTTCCATAAGTCTGGTATATGAAAACGGTAAACTGGTGCGTGCCGTAACGCGTGGCGACGGTGTTCGTGGCGATGATGTGACGGCAAATGTCCGTACCATCAGAAGCATACCTCTGGTGGTAAACAAGTTAATGAGTGAAGGCGGCCTCACCCCCAACCCCTCTCCAAAGGGCGAGGGGAGTAGTAACAAGCCCTCATCTCTCATCTCTCATCCCTCATCGAGCACCCCTCCTTTGGAGGGGATGGGGGAGGTCTTTGCTACTTTCGAAATCCGTGGCGAGATACTTATGCCATGGCAAGTATTTGAAAAACTTAATGCCGAGCGTGAGGCGGCGGGCGAACCCTTGTTTGCCAATCCTCGTAATGCTGCGAGCGGCACACTGAAGAGTCAGAACTCAACTGTTGTTGCCAGTCGCAAGCTCGATGCCTATCTCTACTATATGTTAGGCGAAAACCTTCCGTATGACGGTCATTACGAAAACCTGATGGCGGCAAAGGCAATGGGATTTAAGGTGGAAAGCCTCACCCCCAACCCCTCTCCAAAAGGCGAGGGGAGTGGTAACATTCTCTCATCCCCAAACTCTCATCTCTCATCCAATATTCCTCCCCAAGGGGAGGATAGGAGGGGCTTCGGCACCCTTAAAAAAGTCCGCACCCTTCAGGAAATCTACGACTTTATCAAATATTGGGATGTGGAGCGCAAGAACCTGCCTGTGGCAACAGACGGCATTGTGCTGAAGGTGAACTCGCTGAGACAACAACGTGCTTTGGGTTACACAGCCAAATCGCCCCGATGGGCCATCGCTTATAAGTTTAAAGCAGAGCGAGAGCGTACACGATTGGAAGAAGTCACATATCAGGTGGGCCGCACCGGCGCCGTAACGCCGGTGGCAAATATGGAACCAGTGCAGTTGGCAGGAACAACCGTGAAGCGTGCTACACTTAACAACGAGGATTTTATTCGCTCGTTCGACCTGCATATCGGCGACTATGTCTATGTGGAGAAGGGTGGTGAGATAATTCCAAAGATTGTAGGTGTAGATACAGAGGCAAGAACAGAAGGACTGGAACCGGTTCGTTTTATCACCCATTGTCCGGAATGCGGAGCAGAACTGGTTAGGTATGAAGGCGAGGCGGCTTATTACTGTCCTAACGATGCAGGTTGTCCGCCACAGATAAAGGGTAGGATAGAGCACTTCATCTCCCGAAAGGCAATGAATATCGATAGTCTTGGACCTGAGACCATCGATGATTATTATCGTCAGGGACTGATTAAGAATATTGCCGACCTGTATCTTATTCAAGTTCAGCAGATAAATGGCGACGGCAGTCGTGAGAAGTCGGCGCGTAAGGTTGTTCAGAGCATAGAAGCATCAAAGAGTGTACCTTTTGAAAGAGTGGTCTTTGCCCTTGGCATCCGTTTTGTTGGCGAGACATCAGCAAAGATTTTAGCTCGCAAGTTCAAAACAATGGATGCTTTGCAGGCGGCGACGGCAGAGCAACTCGTCGAGGCCGATGGCATAGGTGATGTTATAGCAGGAAGCATAGTGTCATATTTTGCCAATCCCGATAATCAGGCAATCATCTCCCGCCTGCGTGAATATGGTTTGCAGATGCAGCTAAGTGAAGAGCAACTGGCTGGTCAGTCAGACAAACTCGCAGGCATGTCCATCGTCATTAGTGGTGTGTTCCAAAAGCACAGCCGCGATGAATACAAGGCCATGATAGAGCAACATGGAGGAAAGAACGTAGGCTCGATAAGTGCAAAAACCTCTTTCATCCTTGCCGGCGATAACATGGGACCCGCAAAGCTTCAGAAGGCAGAGAAACTGGGAGTGAGGATTGTCAGCGAGGAGGAGTTTTTGGAAATGGTTAATTCTTAATTTTTGTAGTTCAGGAGTTCGGGAGTTCAGGAGTTCAGACGTATGTTTTGGTAACAGTCTTCAATTATTCGCATTGCTCATCAGCTTCGCAGTCTTCAACCCTTCAATTTTTCAATCCTTCAATTCTATAATGAAAATAATTGTTTCAGAAGAAATATCAAGTGTATGCCCAGAATTCGCAGGTGCAGCTGTAGAGGCTTGGGTTACGAATACGCAGTATTGCGAGTCTCTGTGGCAAGAGATTAACGACCTTGCAGAACAGTTCAAGGAGAAATATACCACCGTTACGATAAAGGACATCCCGAGCATAGACGCCACAAGAAAGGTGTATAAACTATGCGGCAAGGACCCCAGCCGTTACCGTCCGGCTGCAGAGGCACTTATACGCCGCATGGTGCAGGGCAAGCAACTGTATCAGATAGACACGCTTGTTGACCTTGTCAATCTGGCGAGCATAGCCTACGGCTACAGCATTGGCGGCTTTGATGCCGATAAGTTTGTAGGCGACACCCTGACACTGGGCATTGGAAAGGAAGGCGAACCATACGAAGGTATAGGCAGAGGAATGCTCAACATAGCAGGTCTGCCCGTGTATCGTGATGCCGAGGGTGGAGTAGGCACTCCCACCAGCGACCACGAGCGCACTAAGATGACCATGCAGACAACCCATGCTCTTGTACTCATAAACGGGTATGACGGCAACCGTGAGCACGTCAACAATTGTGCCCTATACCTTAAAGAACTGTTTGAGAAACATGCTTCGGGAAAAGATGTGAATATAGTTCATTATTGATTTGCAAGCAGTTGTCATGTGAGTCCATCCTCGGTGTGTTTTCATTTCATACACAAAATAAGGACGTTTGTACAGAAACGCAGAATAATCTTTATCGTCTCATTAAAAATATAGATATTTGCATTCGAATTGGTAATGACTATTGCAATGTGGTAGTCGTAGTTATGGAAAAAATAAAACAGTCTGACGAATGGAGAAGAACGTAAAATCTATGAATGACATTAATATCGCATTGGCATTTGACTATCTTGAGAATGTGAACTATGCACTGGTTCAGTCGAAGGTTGATATATGCAACTAGTGCATCATTGAAAACAATTCGGATGTGGATATGGAGAACATGCAACTGGAGATTTCCGGTGAGTATGTAGAAACATACCTGTCAAAAAACTTACGCTTGGATGCAGGTCATAGAATACGCATACAAGACATCAATCTTCACGTTAACACAAGCAAGATTCTTTCGCTTACAGAGAAGATTGCTTCATCTGTTTGTCTTAGGATAAAGAATGAGGGAGAAACGCTTAAGGAGGAGACGTTCCCCATTTCGTTTATGGCATATAACCAGTGGCATGGCACAGACAGCTATCCGCAGCTTTTGTCCTCCTTCATAACTCCCAATCATCCATGTATTGCTCCAATAGTGAAACGTGCATCAGCACAAATGTTGCGTTTGACTGGCAACACATCATTTGCCGGTTATTCATGCGGCGATAAGGAAAAGATATGTCTGCAGATAAAAGCCATCTACCAGGCTCTGAGCGAGGAAGGATTCTCCTATAGTCTTGCTGTCCCTTCTTTTGAAGAAACGGGCCAACGTATTCGTCTTGCATGTGATGTGGTTAACGACAAACTGGGCAACTGCATGGACCTGACATTGCTTTTTGCCGCTTGCCTTGAATATATAGGTCTTAACACGTTGCTCGTTCTGGAACAAAGTCATATATACCTTGGAGTATGGCTGTTGCCAGACAGTCACATAAGAAGTGTTGACGACGATATAACCTTTCTGCTGAAAAAGACTGCCGAAGGGATTGATGATATATTGGTGATTGAGTCAACGTCTTTTGCACAGGTTGATGATATATCTTTCGAAGATGCTGTAGCATCGGCAACCAGGTTGTTGAATATTAAGGAGAACTTCTTGTTGTTCATTGATGTTTGCAGATGCCGCATGGAAGGTTTCCGTCCGTTGCCCCAGCTGGTAAAGAACAATGAAACGTGGGCGTTGGCAGAAGAGGCGACAGGCGACTTGGAAAACGAACCGTATGCACTTGCCGACAGGATGCCAGAACAACAGTCCGTGTATAGGTGTTCAAAGCAACTGTTATGGGAACGCAAGCTTCTTGATTTCACCATGCGCAACACGTTGCTAAACGTGAAGATGTCATCCGCCCTGCAGTTGATGTCGGTAAGTCTGAAGGATATAGCAGAAAGGATGTTCGAGCAGAACAAGGTTTTCCGTATAGACGAAGCACCATTGGCTATGGACATCGAAGCTGACAACGACCTGGTGTTTGATTCAATGCAGTTGGGAATGGATATGGTTAATCTTGTTAAAGATGATATCAGAAATGCCCGTCTGCATAGTTATTACGACGACAAGAAGACAACAGACACCCTGAAGAAACTGCGTCGCTCGGCAAGAACACTGATGGAAGAGAACGGAGCCAACTCGCTATTTATGAGTTTCGGACTAATGCAGTGGGTTGACGAAAGCGGTATCAGTCACCTCGCCCCAATCCTGATGCTGCCGGTAGAGTTTATCTACAAGAACCAGACCTATCATGTCAAATGGCGTGGTGAGGAGACATTGCTGAATGTTACACTGTTCGAATATCTGAAGCAGACCTACGAACTCGAGTTCGACGGGCTCGAAGATGTCATCAGCAGTGACAATACATTTGACTTGCAACAGGTTTTCAACATCATACGCGAAGGACTGCTGAAAAAACCGAACTGGAATGTGCTTGAAGAATGTCTGATAGGCATATTCAGTTTCAGTAAGTTCGTGATGTGGAATGACATCCATTCTCATGGCGATGAGATGCTGAAGAGTCCTGTTGTCAGTGCCATGGTGGGAAACGATATTATTCCTAAGGGTGATGAGCAGATGGCAGACTTGGATGAGAAAGTCAAGCCAAGTGATATGTGTACGCCGTTGCCTTTTGATTCTTCTCAGTTGGCTGCCATAGTCGAGTCGGCCAAAGGTCAAAGCTTTATATTGCACGGTCCTCCGGGAACGGGAAAGTCGCAAACTATCACCAACATGATAACCAATGCCCTCTATCATGGCAAGCGTGTGCTGTTTGTCGCAGAAAAGATGGCGGCTCTGTCGGTTGTCCAGAATCGTCTGGAGAAGTTGGGGTTGGGCGACTTCTGCCTTGAACTGCATTCCAACAAGGTGACCAAGCGCCACCTTATACAGCAACTGGCATCTATATATGAGCAACTGGACAAGGGCGGTTCTGTAGGCAGGCATCTGGAACTGGCAGAACAATTGTACGGTCAGCGCAAGGAGCTGATGCGTCATGTCGATGCACTTCATAAAAGTGAGTCTGCTGAGCAGTTCTCTATATACGAGAGCATCATGCACTATTGCCGTTTTAATGAATTTGGCATGCTGGACTTGAAAGATGCAGAGCGTCCGCAAATCACTACGCAGAATCTGGCAGAGCACGAATATTTCATTGAGCGTTTGGGTGCTATCATCCGATTGGTGGGTCAACCCTCAAAGCATCCATTGCTTGGACTGAAGCCCAATGCACAAACCATGGCACATGTGGCAGAGTTGCCCTCTCTGATAGAGGATTGTCTGAGATGCACGCAACTTCTGAAGGGTATTGTTGACGAGGTCGCAAGAATAACAGGCGATATTTCTCCAGTGGCATTGGGAAACATCGAACAACTGATGAAAGATGTTGAGCGTGTCAATGAGAAACGTGAGACAATCCTTGCGTCAGCCACTCATGATCTATTCCGTGCAGACATAAAGGCGATAGAACAAAAGCATGACAGAATACAGTATTCAAACTTCCTTGTTGCCTTCTTCAGGAAATGGTCGCTGCTTAATGAATTGAAGAGGCATGGGGCGAATGTGGCATGGGGTGATGTTGACGAATTCATTGCCGACCTGTCAGAACTTTACAAAATGCCGTTGCACGACAAGATTGACGTGAATGTGAATCTGAAGAAACTTATTGCATCATACGAAGAATGTCAGGGCGTTTTCAGAAAGTTTAAGTCGCTGCTCGATATCGAACACTGGCAACTGCTTTCTCTTCGGGAACTGGAAGAGCGACTAAAACGTTGGTCGCAACATCTTGACAAACTCAAAGACTGGAAACAGTGGTGCATAGTAAAAGATGATCTTCGCCAAAAGCAGATGTCAGAGATAGCGCAGTTGCTGGAAACAGAGGAGTGGGCTATTGACAGACTCAAGAACACCTATCTGGCCCGTTATTTCTTTGAGATGGCCAACAGACTGATAGCCAACAATCCTTCGGCTGATATGTTCAACGGCATGCTGTTTGACGAGAAAGTAGAGCACTACAAGAGTCTGGCCGAGCAGTTCAGAAAACTCAGTAGGGAAGAGTTGCTAAACCGTCTCATAGAAAGGGCGCGTACAGCAAATGCCGATAGCAGATGGAACAGTCAGTCGGTAATGCTCCGCAAGGCAGTAGCCAATAACGGCAGAGCACTCAGCATCAGGCGTCTGTTCGAACAGGCACCCGATCTCTTGGCCCGTTTCTGTCCGTGCATGCTGATGAGCCCGATGTCGGTGGCACAGTTCCTGGAAGTGAAGAAAGACATGTTCGACCTTGTTATCTTTGATGAGGCTTCGCAGATACCAACCAACGAGGCTGTGGGCGCTATAGCCAGAGGCAAGGCGATTGTCATCGTGGGCGATACCCGACAGATGCCGCCAACAAGTTTCTTCATGAACAACAAGACAACAGAAGAGGAGTTTGACGTAGATGACCTGGAGAGCGTCTTGGAGGATTGTCAGGCGTTGAAGATGTCTTCGCTGCTTCTTTCATGGCATTATAGGAGCAAGCATGAGAGTCTGATAAGCTTCAGCAACAATGAGTATTACGAGAACAAACTTCACACCTTCCCCGCCATTGACGACCAGGAGCGCAGAGTGGTTTATGTGCCGGTGGCGGGTACATATATGAAAGGCGGCAGTAGGAGCAACAAGGCAGAGGCAACGGCAGTCGTTAACGAGATTGAGAGGCGTCTTGCTGACGAACAGCTTCGCAAACTGTCCATCGGAGTCATCAGTTTCAATATCCAGCAGCAATATCTTATTGAAGACCTCTTGGAAGCACGCTTTGAATCAAACAGAAAACTCAAGGCGTGGGCAGAAGAAAGCGGTGAACCGATATTTATTAAGAATCTGGAGAATGTCCAGGGCGATGAGCGCGACGTTATTCTGTTCTCCGTAGGATATGGACCTGATAAGGAAGGTAAGATTTCTATGAACTTCGGACCGCTTAACCTCGTGGGAGGTGAAAGACGACTCAATGTGGCTGTTACCCGCTCGCGCTATGAGATGATGGTGTTCTCCTCGCTCCATGCAAAGGATATCGACCTCCGTCGCTCAAATGCAAAGGGTGTTCAAGGACTGCGCCGTTTCCTCGAATATGCAGAGAGCGGCACGCTTATCGAGAATGCATATTTCAAAGACGACCAGAACATGGAAAAGGTGATAACCATGCAGATTGCACAAAGGTTGGAAGCAAGCGGGCTGAAGGTGAAGACCTTCGTGGGCAAGTCGAAGTTTAAGGTAAACATAGCTGTCATAAACCCAGCCAAGGAAGGTAAGTACCTCATGGGAATACTTTTGGACGACAGAATTTATCATGCCATACCAACTATGAGCGACAGGGAAATAGTGCAACCCTCTGTTCTGGGTTCTTTAGATTGGCGAATCAGGCGTGTCTGGGTTCTGGATTGGTTTGAGCGCCCCAATCATGTGATAGAAAACATATTAGCAGAAATCAAGAGTATATAGTTTGTTTGTTATGAAAGAGAAATTGCTTATACGTACGGTGAACGAGGCATATAGTTTCCTGCCCGACCAGATTATTTGCATAGAAGCGGATGGGAACTACTGCAATTTCCACCTCGCTAACGGAAACGAGTATCTTGTTTCATTCCAGTTGGGACAGGTGGAAACAATAATCAAAGACCAGTTGTCTTTCTCCAACCATTGTTTTGTCCGTGTCGGCAAGAGTCTTATCATCAATATGGATGAACTGCTCTGTGTCAATATCACCCGTCATACTCTTGAGATGAACAATCCTCTGGGTGAAAAGATGCTGTTCACTGCTTCTCGTGAGGCATTGAAGAAACTGATGAACTTCTTGGTTGAAAACAGGAAAAATGCAATCGTGAGAAACATCAACATCAGTGCGATAGAACCTAAGACCAGTGGCGTGCTGAGAGGTCATAGGCAGCAGAAGATAGACGACAATGACATTAGGGTGATATGCGATAATTAGTCTATTCCCACATCACTTTCTATGCTAATCCCCGACTTCCGCATCTCCTCCTCGTTTGAAATGTTGTAGAATAGGTTGCATTCGGTAAAGGCGGCAAACAGAGAACCGTCATCACGCTGCAGAATGCCTATGTTATCGCCAAATCTCACATAGTTCAGTGCCGGCGATAGCGACTTGGGTATCTTGTAATACACATTGTCATCATTATCCTTAAGGTAAACGTGCTCTTCTGTTATTGCATATAATGCAGGCATTAATACATAGTCGTTGTCCTCAAACCTGCTTGTCGCTTCATAGCGGTCAAACATATCGTCTAATTGCTGTTGTCGCTTACTTCGCCGCATTTTGCCGATATGTAACTCTAATTTATTTCCTGGAAGTGCCTCGAATGTGAGTTCGTTTCCGTTAAGTTCCATTTCATAGTAACCGAATCTGCTGTATGGCATTTTCGTATTGTTGGTAATGTCTCTGACGACCTGCGGATTGATTATCAAAGCTTGGGTATATGTTCCCATGTCGAGCAGTTTCATCTCATACCTCTCAAATACAAAACTGCGTTTCCCGTTGTCAACCTCTATGCGGTACAAAAAATAACCATTTTCCACCATTTCTATATACCAATATACATAGGTGTTGCCATCAACCTCCCAATATCCTTCAATATCAGGCTTAATCTCTTTCTTTGATAGTTCTCTGCTGGTGTCATAGGCATGTACGGGAGTCGATATAGAACCATAATTGTTAAGGCTGTTCATCGTTATGCGTATAAGTTCTATTCTTTTCATGTCTTCCGCCTCCTCTTTAAAATAAGCTTTGGCATTCTCCAAAGCAAAGTTTTTTTCCGCCAGCCAGTCTTGCAGTTCCTCGTCAAGAAGGTTGAATGTTATTTTGAAACTGTCGTCAATGTCGGTAACATCTCCGCCCTTTGCCGATAACCTTGGCAGAGCACCGATGAGAATCAGTATCAGCATTGGCACATGCTCTTGCTTTATATGCTTGCAAATGGTAGTAATAATCTCGTCTGCCTCCTTATGACCATAATAATGGCGGATAAGAGCACGGCATATTTCTTCTTTCTTTGAACGGCAATACCGCTTTGCAATCTCGTCGGTGAGAATATAACTGTCAAGCACCTGTTGCAAATCCACATCCCCGTCGGTCCATTCTCTCACTTTATATGCCAGTTCACAGAAAACAGCACCTTTCATGAATAGTGACTTGCCACCCATGCGTGCCAGACCGTTGCCGCTTTTCAGCGAGAATCCCACGAGTTCGGCAAGTTCCTCGCTCGTGTTATATAATAGTCGCGTGCGTTCTATTATTCTAAGATATTCGCAAATCTTTTCATACTGCTCTTTCTCGTCCATATTGCAAAGATACACAATATTTGATTCACTGACAAGCGATTTGTGGAAATAAATTTCTTACATACACTACCACAGTTTGCCGCAATCCCCTTTTTTCGTAAATAAATACGAAATGCAACGGTTTTTGTCTTTTTGTAAAAAAATATTAGAAATAGTTTATGCTATAATAATAATTTTCTATAAATTTGCAGTATCCAAAACGGACATTTGTAGGTCCTGCAGGACAATATATATTGAATCTGGCGTTTACTGACGCTTTGAATGACACCTGAATCTCGCAAATTCACCCCAAGTCATGAGAAGCCGCAGTAGATGCCTGCGTATAGGTACGCCATATCTCTGTATGCCATTCTTATGTGGTATATAGACATATAGTATATATGCGTGGGCACTCTGCATGTTTCTCGTTCTTGACTTGGGAAGCATGCGAGAGCTTAGGTGTCGGGACGAGCGAACATTGTATGAGCCCCACGCCTTTTTTCTTATATATCCTCATACTTTATTATATTAACCTGCCTCGTTGGGGATAGAGGTTGCTTGTATTTTCTAATTATGCCAATATTTAGAGTAACTGTAAAAAGAAGAAAGAACGCAAACGGCGTTCTTCTCGAACCGGGAATGAGCGTTGATGTAGTAACGCAATCATTCAGTAATCCCGTATCAACCAATGGAGGGCAAGCTGTTGCCGATGCCTTTATGCGTATCTATGGCATCGATATCAAGCGTGCTTGCGCATTGAATTGTGGCGACTTGGATGTTGAAAGGGTAGGGTAAATCATTACATCAAATATAAATATATATATGTTTGAAGGTTATATTGCTGGCAAGTTTGCCAATAAGATGTTTGAAAAGAATTTGTATAAAATAGTAAAACGTCATGCCTTTTGGGGAGCGTTAGTACTATTTTTCCCTTTGTTTGGTCTTGATTGGGCGGTTTTTGTTTATGTATTATGGCATATGTACCATTCTATATGTAAAGAGTTGGGAACGACATTAAACTTCAAAACAATTACCACAGGTTTTGTAGTTAATGTTGTTGTTGCCATTGTCTTGGACGTCGCTTTCTCCTTTTTTCCCTTTCTTTCAAGTTTTATTGTATATGCCCAATTCTATTTTTCAGGTAAGGCATATATAGAATCAATAAAGAAGTTGAATAATAAATAAAAATACTATATTATTATGGACATAGACGGAAAGTTACTTAAATCATCTGTAAAATTGGTTAAGCTGATGGACAAAGCTGCAGATCAGGCTTTGCCTAGTGAGATAGCAGGTGTTGTTAAACTGCATAGTAAGTTAGCGGTAGGAGCAGCATGGGTGCCTATTCCTGGTGCAGATATTGCAGCAGGCGCTGCTACCATCTGGGGAATGTATGTTCGGATTAACAACAAACTTGGCATTCCTTTTGGTGAAAATGTGATGAAATCTATTGGCTCAGGAGTGGCCACCAATCTTGTTGGTTATATAGCCATGGGAGGAGTGGCCAGTGCTATAAAGTTTATTCCGGGTATAGGCACATTAGGCGGAGCAGTTATAATGTCAGCATCTCTATATGCACTGACATTGGCATCAGGGTGGATTTATTTGAATGCGCTTATAATGTTAGCAGAAAGGAAAGGTTCTTCCTTTAGTGCTTCCGATATTTCAAATGCAGTCAATGACCTCCTTAAAGAAAAGTCAGCAATCAAAGAATTTATTAACGAAGCAAAAAAATCTTATAAGAAATAATAAAGTAGTTAAGTTGATGCGATGATTATAATCTTTAACCAAACTTGTAAAGAGAAGAAAGTATATTATCTTTTGTAGTATCTATTTTGGCATAGGTGCCAAAGTTGAAATCTCCCTTTCCCGTAATATTCTACGAAACCCAAAGGTATTTGCGTTTTTGCGCAAACAAAAGGCGAGGGGAGTTTGGAGATATGAATAATTATGGTAATCTTTGCATCGAGAAAAAATTAATAATAACTTAAATAGTACTATTATGTCGAACAACATTATTTTTAATTTTCCTAATGATGATTATGGTAAGAACTTCTCAGAGAGTGGATTATGGGCGGTGCTGAAGAAGTATGCGTCAAGTATTGGCAGGGAAGCGTTGATTGCTATTCTCAAATTGTTTTATATTTTGTATTTGGGTAAGGCGGATGCAAAACAAAAGGCAATTATTATTGGTGCACTTGGCTATCTGATTCTGCCAGCTGATGTTATTCCAGACGTTCTGCCAGTTGTAGGATTGACTGATGATATAGGCGTGATAATGGCAGCATTGGGAAGCATGGCATGCACTAACGACCCTTACGTGGTTGCCGCTGCCGAGGCAAAGGCAAAAGAACTGCTGGGATAATAGCTGTTGCTTCTAAGTTTTAACAAGTTGGATATGGCTTTGACTCGCGTCATTGGACGTACTTTAATTATCTCATTTTAAGCCAGTCCAACTTGTTTCTTTTTTTTGTTGCGCTTAGGTTTGAATGGGGATTCTAGGGATAGGTTTGTTTTAAGTCTAAGGATTCTTGGATTTTAAGGATTACGTTCGGACGGATTTGTAATCCGGCCGTATTGAGTATTTGCATTTTTAATGCTAGAAAAAATGAAACTTTACGAAGTATACAGATTAATCCCTTGAATCCTTAGACGAAAAGACATAGAGACATACTTAATCCCTTGAATACCAATTATCCTTAGAAATAATTTGTCTTTCCGTTCAGACGGAAACAGGATTACAAATCCGACTGAACAGATTGCAATTCCGACAGAACGGAAACCCGTAAACTGATTCAGGAAGTATATAATAATACTGTAAAGTATTTCAGTAAGCTCATTAATTTAGTGTAAAGTAAATTAGTAAAACAAAGGATTAAGTGTGAAGTAAAATCAGTCATAGTCATCAATTCGTATTACAACATCTTTGTAACATCCTTACAAAGCCTTTGTAAAAGAATTACAAGCGCTTTGTAAAGTTATAAAAAGTATGGTTTAGTGATTTTAACTGAATATCTTTTGCCTTTTGGGTGAAATGTTTCGATTGATTATAATTAGTAAGTGGCGTTCTGACTGACAGTCAGAATGCCACTTACTGGCAGTCCGAACGGCTCGGACTGTGAGTCCGAAGGCTTCGGACTTGGGGGAAACGTATAATATTGTTATGTGCCGTACGTCGCTTCCTTTTGTTAATATCTGCCGTTTCTGATTATTAAAGTTTGTTTTTCCTATTTCTTATTTGGTGTATCTTCGAGTTTACGCATACGAATGCATGCCGCCAAGGAAATAGTTTACACCGAAATAGGTCATCAGGACGGTGAGGAATGCAAGGAGCATGTACAGATGATAGTATTTCGGATTCTTAAAGAGTTTGATAGATTTGTGGTGCAGCGGCACGGAATAGACAAGCAGTGTTATTAGTGCCCATACCTCTTTCGGATCCCATCCCCAATATCTGCCCCATGACACGTTTGCCCATACGGCACCGAGGAAAATGCCGATGGCAAGGAGGAAGACGGCGTATGTGGTTATTTTTGTTGATAAGTTTATGAGTTTATGAGTTGACGAGTTGATGAGCCCACACAACGACAGTAGGGCAGTAAAGGAGAGTAGGGCGTATGCCATCATAATCACCGATACATGGAGGGTGAGAAGGGGAGAGGAAAGAACTGGCATCAGCGGGGTGAGTTGCGGATTCATGTCGCTTAAATGAGCAACGAGCATTGTGAAACCGGACAATAGGAAACCGAAAGGAGTGAACATTATCGTGCGCCTTTGCATGACTACCGAAATCAGCATTATGCATAACGACATGAAGAGCATCGTCTCGTAACCGTTGCCCATTGGAATACGTCCGCCAATATACCAGCGCAGCAGATAATACGCAGAAATAAATGCCAATGAGACGCAGGATAATGCTTTTAAGAGAGTCATGGCTGTCTTCATCTTGCCTGTTCTTTGATTCCATAAGAATATAATGAATGCAATGACACCCAACGAAAGATGATACATGAACATTATCTTGTTGAAGGGAATGGCATTATACAGTATTTCCGCTTCAACGCGCTCTTTGGTGAGCGGTGCCACATCCTTTGGCAATGGTTTTATCAAGGTGCCGTTGGCGAGCATAAGCAGTATGCCAACTTTCTCGTCAACGCTACGGTAGGAGGGAGTGGAAGCCAGTTTGTCTATATGCTTCGTAAGTTCTGAAAGGCATGCGTAGTTGCCCTTGATGCCCAATTCCTCACGCAGGCGTGAATCCTTAATCTTAATAAGAGGTTCGTCCTTCCAAACATCAGGGCGTGCTATCCATCCGTAAACCACTTGCTCGGCAGAAAGACCATGATAACTGTCGCTGCCATAGATTTTCTTTACAATGTCTTGTGCTAGAGTGTTGAACGGTGCAATGCGGTCGTTGTATATCACTTGCATGCGAGCCATTTGCTCTGCCTTCTCGTCGCTGATGGTGGGCAGTGGGCGTGCTGTGGCGCCAATGCTTATTAGGAAGAGGGTTAAGGTTATGAGGTTGTGAGGTTTTGAGGTTTTACCCCCTAACAACCTCATAACCTTACCACCTAATAGCCTCAAAATAATGCTCAAGAGCAGTAGGATATAACCCGTGTAGGTGATGAATATCCCCCAAGGGTCGTGCTTGATGCTTAGCACCGTACCCTGCAAGTCGCGGTCGAAAGAAGATTGGAAAAATCTGTAACCCTCAAACTTCAGTGGGTTGTTCATGGAGATGGCCCCCTCCAAACCTCCCCGAGGGGAGGCTTCAAAATTACCCTCTATTGAAGCTAGCGTATCCCCCTCGGGGGACGAAAGGGGGGCTTTGCTAATACTTACATAACTTATAAAATCAGCAGGCGCATTGGTGCCGGGATAATAGTCGATTACGAAACTGTCGAGGGTGAGGGTAAAGGGGAGTATCTGGTTTGTCTTGCCGTCAGAATAAATCTGTTGCGCTATTCCCTTGCGCAGATGAACGACACCCTCCTTGCCAGTGAAATAGCTTGTTGCAGCACCAAGCAGTATGACGATGAACGACAGGTGGAGCAAGCCCGTGGCTGGTCGGCGCCATATCTTTCTTTTTATGAGGATAATGAGCGAAAGCAAGGCAAGCATTGTCCACAACGCAAAAAAACACCACGAATGATATATGTTGGTTTGTGCATACTCCGTACCCTCGGCATGCTCGATGAACGTTGCCGCACCCATGACGATGAGCAGGACGACGAATATTATGGTCAGTGCCTTATTCAAAATCTCTCGAACTTGCTTTCACATTCTTTTACTGCCATGCACTCCATTTCTATCAGCCATCCCGGACGGCAAACAGGAGCGTAGGTTATGATGCGCGGTGTGTCGGGGAAACGCTTGTCGAACATCTCCTTCACAGTGTGATAGTCGGCAATGTCGCGCAGATACACAATGATGTGTGCCATATCGTCGAAGGTGCAGCCGGCCTCCTTGAGCAACTGCTCTACATTCTCCCACATGCGCTCCGTCTGTTTCACGATGTCGCCCGGGTGAACAATCTCGCCCTTGTTGTTGATGCTTGCCGTACCAGATATGAATACCTGGCGGCGGTCGCCATACTCAACCACCGTGCCACGCTCAAAACTTACGCCATAGTCGCTGGTGCGGTTAAGATGAGTTGGTGCATAGAGATGCCTTATCTGCTGCTCCTGCACACCGGCAATGGCATAGTTGTCCATCTGTACCAGCACGTTGGGGTCTGCCTGTCTGCCACCTATGCCCGTGCTTGCAATGAAATGAGTGTTCTGTGTCAGTCCTTGCGTGAAGAACACCTGATTCCTTGCACGCACCACACCGCCGTAGTTGAGGTCAACATCGTTGACGAAGAACCATGTGCGTATGCAGTTGTCAGCCAGTTTGCAACCCTCTTCAGCCAGTTGCATGATATACTCGTTGAGCAGCAGGCGCGTCTGGTATTCGGAGTTGGCTGCCAGATTGTGCGCACTTCCGTTCCACAGGTGACGGTATTCGCCATGAAAGACCTCGTAAAGTCCGCTGCCGTTCATCCGTGTCAGTACGTTGGTCTGCAGATAAACCCACAGTGCCACCTTTGTACCGTCGAGAGGCGGTTGCTCAATGACCGACAAGGCACACTCAGAACAGTCGGCAGCATAGGCGTACACGCTGTTTGCCTGATTGGCAGTATCGCTCAGATAGAAACGCTTGAAAACGGCCACTGCCCCTTTCAGTCTGTCGGTCAACAGCTCGTGATAGGCGTTGAGCACAGCCTCCAACTGTTCACTATATGTGAGCGAAGGTCTGGCAACGTGAATCATCAGGTGATACTCCTTAACCTCAGTGCCGTTGTCAAAACCAAACAGTTCTACGCTGGCGTTGTTGAATTTTATTGTTTCTTTTATGTTCATAATTCGTTTACAAAGATAATTATTTAAATGAAGACTGCAAAGCAGATGAGAAAAAAAGCGAATATGGAAACCGCTAAAGCCTATTGCTCCGCTCCCTCATTAATCCAGTTGTCAATCATCGATTTTATGTCAGCCGATGTTACGTCTTTGCTGTGGTCATAATGCCATGTATGTGTGGTGTCGGTGTTTATCACCATTCTCAGCACACTGCCATTGGCATTGCCAGGTGCCACAAGACTGTACTGTGGCAACCGTGCCGACGGTTTGCCCACCAGCGCATTGTAACTGCGGTCGGCAGTGAGAAACAATCCGGCGGCGGCAGATGTAGCAGCACCATGGCAGTTGACACACGAAGCGTTGAACACCTTCTGCTGAATGGCATCGTACATGCTGACGTTCTGTGTGCCCACGTCCATTGTAGTACTGTCGTTTACGTGCTCTATATTCATCGAGGCAAAAGTAAGCACATGGCGGCGAAGGCGGTCGATGACACAGAGGCGCACATCCTTGACGCTGCTGCCAATGCCCGACAATTTGACGCTTGTCTGTCCCTCTGTCGTAACGTATTTCGTAATCTCGGCATATTCCTCATCCTCGCCAAAACCAGCCAATGCCAGTTTGTAGTCGTCTGTCCAGCGACTGCATCCCGAAAGATTTCCAATCATCGTCACGGAGCGTCCCTCTGTGGTATGCACTTTCTCGCTGTATATGTCGCCGTCGTCGCATGAGGATATGAGAAGTAGAATAGTTGACAAGTTGTGAGTGAACAAGTTGATGAGTTGACGAGTCGCTTGCGTTATTAGTTGATGGACTGTTGTTTTATTCTTCATTTTGTTTTTCTTTTTAGGAGTTCAGACGTATGCTTCTTTTTAGGAGTGTAGGAGTTAAAGGAGTTAAGGAGTTCAGACGTATGCTTTCTTTTTTAGGAGTTAAAGGAAGTTAGAATGAAGTTATCGCTTCGCTGAGGAAGTTAGAGGACGAATGCCTTTTTCAATCCTTCAATTTTTCAATCCTTCAATCCTTCAATTCTCTCGCTAAAACGCATACTGCATCATAACGGTAGCGTTGTGAGTGGCAAGTCCCAAGTTGTCCATGTCGCGGTCAAGCTGTGTATTATGTCCCGTGCGACCAGTATATTGATACATGGCAGACAGTTTGATGTTTGTGCCCGGTACGAAATAGTTAACAACAGCCGCCGGCATATTCAGCATACCGTCGGCATCAGTGCCGTTGCGGTCCATCAAGTCGTAGCGTGCTCCCACCTGCAGTTTTGGAGTAACAAAATATCCAGCCTGAACATATCCGCCCCAGTAGTTGTAGGAGTCGTCAATCTTCTGTCGGTCAGTAAACCCGATGTTCATGTAGTATGCCTCCGCAGCCACATACCATCTGTTGTAGAGCATGGCAAATTCAAGTCCTGCACGCAAGTCGTTGGTACTTTCGTTTTCCGATTCTACGTTATAGTTGACACTTGCACCTACAAGCACTTTCTTTTCGTCAAGCATCTTATTGTTGCCCTGAGTCATCGGCATAGCACCGAATGGCTGGTATGTTATTCGTCCGGCATAATGCAATGACGGAATATGAATGTCGTCGCTCAGAGTCTTTGTTGCATTGTTTACGGCAGCGCCCGTGCCGTTGAAGATTCCTACATGATAACCCCATTTGTCTTTTATCATACCATGCATCTGAACACCGAGATCAAAGCCAGTACCTACATTTGGTGTCAGCGCATTAAGCGAGTGGGGCAGTATGACGGCTGCTGTAAGCGATGTAGGCAGGGTGGGGAAGAGAGTCTCGCCGAGAGTTGTCATATAGGCATGACTGAATGGAGTCTTGAATTTTCCCACTCTGAAACGCATTTCCTTGCTTGCAGCATAGTCAATCCATGCCTGTTGCAGAATGTTGCCTCCAGAAGCAGCCGCATTTATACTCACGTTGTAGTCAATCTTTCCGAATGCCCTGCCAGTGAAACCAATGATTGCGTATGGCATAGAGAAACCGGAGTTGGCCACATTGTCCTGATTGTAAGCCTTGTCCAACCCGCAGTCGTCGTAATAGTTGTAGTTGCCAGTTGTCTGTATATACATATATGGCTTGAACACGAAGTCGCCCTTCTGCGACTGCAATGTAAACCCGCGGTTGTCGGCTATTGGTATCACGCCGTTGTCCATGTTCAGCGTTGTCTGTTCTGTTTCCTTTTCCTGTGCCATGGCAGTGGCCGAAGCCATTGCAACTAAAGAAAGTGCCAATGCCTTGTTCTTGAAGCAAGATGCAAAATGCTTGGTGCCTAATGATTTATAGTTCTTCATTTTTCTTTTTCGTTTTAAAGTGATTCTACGAATTTTATCAGTTGTCTGCGTTGTTCCTTGTTCATGTTCTTAAACTTGTTCTTCGAAGCCTCTCCCTCTCCGCCGTGCCACATGATGGCCTCTGTAAGGTTGCGTGCGCGGCCGTCGTGCAGGAAATAGGTGTGTCCGTTGACAATCTGTTGGAGTCCTATGCCCCAGAGCGGTGTGGTGCGCCATTCGTTGCCCATGGCAAGGCCGCTCTTGAAGTTGTCGTTGAGTCCCACTCCCATTATCTCCGAACCCATGTCGTGCAGCAGGAAGTCGGAGTAGGGGTGAACCGTTTGTCCGCCCAACCATGGCAGTTGTGTGCCAGCCAGCAGTACCGACCCTCTTGGTTGTGTATGCAGTGTAGGTGTGTGGCAGAGGTGGCATCCTGCCTGATAGAACAGCTGTTGACCAGCCTTTACGTCAGGGTCGTTGACATTGCGTCGTGCAGGAACAGCCAATGCCTGCATATAGAGGTCAACATCTTCCATGTCCTCGGTTGACACATCCAGTTGGTCGTAACACAGTCCCATCATGCTGCCCTGACTCATCTGCAACTGTCCTTCGCATATCTCCTCTGGATAACGGCTGTTGGTCATGCCCATGTCGCTTGAGAATCCCAACTCAACGGTAAGGTCGAAATGCTGTGCCTTGTTGCCCGATAGTCCCAAACGCTTCTTGCCTCGCTCTGTGATATAGTTGCAGCGTCCGCTGATGCCCCATTCAGGGTAGTTGCTCTTGCGAGCCAAAGCCTCAATCTCATTATGGTCTAAGGCCATCATCTGTCCCATGCCCACATGGCGTAGCGGTATGCGCACGGTGCAGAAGAGGTCGTCGGCACTGACGCTGTCGGCATACCATTCGGTTATCGACCACCTTGGCACGCAGAGCGAATATCTCTCGCCGTCAGGAAATTCAAACTCCATGCTGTCAAGCGCCACCTTCAACTTGCCTTCAGCCTTCACGCCATAGATGGCCTGGTCGTGAATCACGCGGCCGTAGTCCTGAAAGAACTCGCCGTTCTTCTTTGTTATGTAGATAAGCATCGACGTAAATCCATAGTCGCCCGATGCCATGTCGCTGCCGTTGCGCAAAGCTCTCCAATAGGTCGGTTCCGTTCTTCCTGCATTGCGGTGACAACTGCCGCAAGAGAATCCGGCATAAACAGGACCAAGTCCGCCGTTGTTGTCGTTCTCGTTGATGGTCTTCACATTGTCGTATAGACGGTCGCCGCTGTTGAATCTCGAGTCGTAGGCGCCCGCTATCCAACCTGCCGGTTGGTCATAGGCCAGTGGCGAGTTGAAGAATATGGTAGATGTGCCAGCCGACAGTTCATATCCCTCCGGCACCTCAATCTCCTCTACCGTAATGCCTTCCACCTCGTCGCATGCTGTTATGGCCATTGCTGCAAAAGCAATAATTGCGTATGATAATATCTTGTACATTAGTAAGTCTTTTTATGATTGCTTTCTTTTTTATGTCTATAGCGAAGACGGACAGTCGGTACTTCCGACGTTCCATCTCCGCTAAGAATGGCTCAGAAATTTATGTTTAATTAATTGTGCGTGCCTTGCCGTCCTTAAAGATAAGGAACTCCAATGTGTGGAATCCGCGAACATTCTGCGCCTCGCCAATCTTGTCGTCGCTATCGCCCTCGCTCCAGTCAATGTTTCCCCATGACTCAGATGTGAGGATATTGTAGATGGCAACCTGGTCGAGCGGCCAACTGTCCATGTTCGGGTCTAGTTGCTTTGTGTCAACAGGTCCGAAGAGGAACGCCTCGCTCTCTTCCCATGGTTCACGGGCACTCAGCCATGCAGTGGCACATGCCTTGAAACCATTATCAGACGGTGATGCAGCAAAAGCCTTTACTGCGTTGTTGAGTGCTGTGTTGCGGTCCATCAGGTCTTTATATGTAGGCAGAATGACACCATCGACATACTGATTCACTATTGGGTCGAGCACCACGTCTGTGAATGTTGCGCTGTTAGACTCCAGATAGTTCTTTATGTTCACGTCGAAGAGTTCTGTAAGTGCTGCGCACTCGTTCATGGCATTGACAGTCTCGTCGGATGCTATGTTGTTGCGGAACGGGTTAGGGATGTCCAAGATAGAGTTATATGTTTTCTCTATCTGCTCTTTTACTTTTGCATCCAGTTCAGGGTTGTGCTGTGCGAGCAGTGCGGAAATGGAGTTGGCGTCAACCTTTCCGTTGCGACTGCCGTAGTATGCGTTCTGAATGGAGATGATGTTGTTTGAATAGTCTTCGCGTGAGTGCCAGCTGTACCATGACTCCACCATATAGAGAGCAGCTGTCTTGTCGCCGTTGACATACTCGTTGTATGGGTCGCCGATTTTTGCCGTTCCCACCTCGTTGGCTATAACGCCGCAAAATTCGATGATGGTTTGTACGCACTGCAAAGCAGAGTTGTAGCCTTCTGTTCCGTTGTGTGCCTTGAATATCTCGGCATAGCTCTTGCCGCCGTTGTAGCTCTCTGCCCAATCGTTGTAAAGGGTTGTCGCATCGTTCTGCAAGCGTGTAGAAACAGCCACCATGTAGTTGCCCCATTGCTTGGCATTGGTTGCGGTGTAGTCGGCCAGTGTGGCATTCACCTCACCGCCGTTGTCGTTGTTCTCGTCATCGTCGCTGCTGCACGATGCCAATGACATTCCCATTGCGAGAATAGCCATGATAAATAATTGCTTCTTCATAAAAACGTTACTAATTTTTGGTTTGTATTAATTTGATTATTATGCATATTTTTAAAATATAGGGAGATAGAAGGAGGTAGATGAAGATAGAGGGAGGTAGAAGACACTAGCTTTGCTGTTGACAAAGTATCGTCCTCTATCTTCGCTGCTGAAAAGCGGCATATCTTCATTTAACTTCCTATATCTTCTTGACATGAAAAACTTGAGATGTTTTATTTCTTGAAAAACCAACCGGTGTATGCCAGACATACGGCAAACTCATTCTCGCTGTTGAATTTTCCAGTACCGAAAATCTTGTTCGTGCCAATCTGTCGGATGGTGTAGTCAGCCTTTACCACGAGGTTGGGTAGCGGTTTCCAGTTTAGTCCGACGGTCCACATGCTCACCTCGCAACGCTTGTCCATCACTTGTGTGCCAACTCCCTTGAGTTGCGGATTGTAATATTCGTAATGGGCAAAAGGATAGAGAGTAGGGAAATTCTTCACTCCGCTGAACACACTCTTCAGGTTGAGGCCAGCCTCTACGCTGTAGGTCGTTGCCCGCTTGGCTATCGGTCCTTGAAGACTATAGGGTGAGAGCTTTGAGTAACGGCTGTTTATCTCCGACAGCTCTTTCGATGCCGATACGCTGCCGTTAAGATAGTTGGCCTGCGCCGTCACAAAGCGGTTCTGATACTTGGCGTCAATCGAGTATATGAACACGTTTATGTCGTCAATGTTATCATACCAGTTCAGCTTGTCCGAGTTCTTGCCGGCATTAGGACAGTAATACACCGAACCGCCCAGTCTTAATCCTTTCACTCCCGTCCAGTTAAGGCGTGCAACGTATGCAGGACTGGTGAAGTTGTCTGTTTCAAATGCTCCTTGCTTTCCGCCTTTCACCCAGTTGTACATGTCGAAACCGTTGGGGTTAAGTCCAGTCACAACCATGGCCTCATAGTCGAACGAGGCCAGTCCCTTGCCAAACTTTCCGAACACCTCGATACCCGTTTCGTGCCATGTGCAGGGAATGATGCTTGTCTCACCCTCCGGTCTGGAACAGCCGAAGAAGTTTATCGGTTCGTGATGTGCGTTGGTCAGTCCCACTGGCACTATAATGTGACCAGCTCTGATGTTGAACTCAGGTGCTATCAGTCTGGTGATGTGAAACTGTTCCAGTGCCACCTCTCCGCCTTTTTCCACCTCTGTCTCATATTCTCCGTTCTCGCTGCCAGCACCGCTTTCCATCTCAAACGTCTGTCCTGTGCCGCCGGCTTCAATTTCGAGCTCAGCCCCTAATATCCATTTTGAATTGAACTTGTAGTCAAGGGCCAGTACAAAACGAGAAATTGAAATCTCACTATGGTTTTTCTTCGTGTTGCCTGTTGGCGAACCATTAAAGCGGTTAAGACCATAGTCTTTCCAGTTTGCAAGTATCTCTCCATAGCCGCCAACGCGTACCTTATTATAGTTGTCAGCGCCGGTTGCCGTTTCCTTGTTCTGCAGTTCTTCGGCAATCATAGGCATTGTGCCCAACAATATGCTAATAGCTGCAATATTCAGTGCTTTCTTCATATTTATAATATTTATATCGTCTTTTTTACGATGCAAAATTACTCTAAAACCATAGTTTGTGCAATACCTAAAATATAGTAAAACACTTGTAATGTTTTGATAATCAGTGTTGTGGTGTTTTGAAAATACCGAGTAGTTATTATCTCGCTTTTTTGATAAATTTAATAAATACCGAAAAATAATTATTGCATAAATGAATAATAATGTATAATTTTGCAGCGTCAAAACCTAAAATATACAGAAGGCAATGAAGAATCACAAGATGTATGAGGCAGGCGACAAGATGATTTCGCTCATTGCAGACAACTACAGTCTGTTGCAGTCGCTAAGCAGTTTTGGTATTAATCTTGGATTTGGCGACAAGACCGTGGAAGAGACTTGCCGTGATAATGGTGTAGATACCTATACCTTTCTTGCTGTGGTCAATTTCACCATCAACGGTCATATAAGTTTTGACGACGAAGACCGCCTCAGTGTGCCTACGCTGCTTCATTATCTTGAGGCATCACATGTATATTACCTTGACTTCCAACTGCCTTTTATACGTAAGGAACTGACAGATGCCATAAACAAAGACGACAGTCTTGGCATGCTCATCATGAACTTCTACGATGAGTATGCGCGCGAAATTCAAAAACACATGATGTACGAAGAGCGGACGCTCTTTCCATACGTGAAGTCGCTAATGGAAGGCACGTTGCCCGACAACTATAGCATCGACACCTTCTCAAAGCATCATAGTGCTGCTGACCATAAACTGAAGGAACTGAAGAACATCATTATAAAATATCTGCCCAGCGACATGCTGCGCAACAACATGCTGACGGCTGCCCTTCATGACATTTACAACAACGAAGAATGGCTCAATCTGCATGCACAGGTAGAGGACAAGATTTTCACCCCCGCCATACGTCGCCTAGAGCAGCGCCTGAAACAGAACGACGTTACTCGCAACATCTCGACGATGGTATTTAAAGGAAAGACTGAGGCAACGGAACCGCTGTCCGACCGTGAAAAGGAGGTCATCGTGGCACTTGTACAGGGCATGTCGAACAAGGAGATAGCCGAACATCTGTTTATAGCTGTGAACACCGTTATCACCCATCGTCGCAATATTGTTCGTAAGCTTCAGATTCACTCCCCCGCAGGTCTCACCATCTACGCCATCGTCAACGGCTTGGTTGACATTACTAGCGTAAAACTGTAGGCAATTCTTTTTGTTGATTGCGAATTTGATGAAGAAAGTGTTTTTTTGCAGAGGTTGCTCGGCAAAAAGCATTTTTATGTATTATGTTGATTACAACAAAAGAGTTGCCCCATGCTGCGCTATTAATCAGCCTATAATTTTGACAAGTGGAGTAAAAAGTGTAATTTTGCAGAAAGAATTAAGGTGGACATTTGACTTGTTAACTCGTCAACTTATAACTTGTCAACTCGTCAACTTGTGACTTATTAACTAAAAATATATGAGATACGCAATAATAGCAGCAGGAGAGGGCAGTCGGTTGGCTGCTGAAGGAATAGCGGAACCGAAACCGCTGGTGAAGGTGGGCGGCGAGGCGCTCATCTACCGTCTGATAAGGGTGTTCATGGATAATGATGCCGAAGAGATATTCGTAATCTGTAACGAACAGATGACACAGGTGGCCGAGCATCTGACGAAGATTCAGAAGGAAGGACTCAACGGAGTACAGGTGCCGCTGAAGTACATCGTGAAGAGTACTCCAAGTTCGATGCACAGCTTTTACGAACTGAGCGGTTTCCTTACCAAAGGCCCTTTTGTGCTGACTACGGTTGACACGATATTTCGTGAAGACGATTTCCGCAAGTATATGCAGGCCTATCGCTTCGCCTTCGAAGATGGCTTCGACGGTGTGATGGGCGTGACCGACTATATAGACGATGAAAAACCTCTGTATGTAGAGGTAAACGAGAATATGAACATCACGGCATTCCTCGACCAGTCAGACTCTTGCAAGTATATCTCTGGCGGCATCTACGGACTGAATGCACCTGCGTTGCAGACTCTTAATGCTTGTATTGAGCGTGGCGAGAGTCGCATGCGCAACTTCCAGCGTGCGCTTATCGCCGACGAGATGTTGTTAAAGGCATATCCGTTCACTAAGGTGCTCGACATAGACCATGCTGAGGACATAAAGAAGGCGGAAGAGTTTATTTTAAAGTGAACGAGTAAACGAGTTGACAAGTAAACAAGTTAAATGACTTGGAATTAAGCATCCTATCAACTAAATCAAGCAACTCGTCAACTCGTTAACTTGTCAACTCGTCAACTAAATCAAGCAACTCGTCAACTTGTTAACTTGTCAACTCGTCAACTAAAAAAATCAACTCGTCAACTAAATCAAGCAACTCGTCAACTTGTCAACTCGTCAACTCGTCAACTAAAAAAAACAACTCGTCAACTAAATAAAAAACATGGAACAGAAAAAGACATTTAGCGAACTGCTGAAGGCATCGCTGAAATCAAAAGATACAGAAGAGACGGTAGATATATACTTCAACCGTCCTGTGGGATTGGCTATTGCACTTGTCTGCAAGAGTCTGCACATACACCCAAATGCCATTACCGTGTTCTCGTTTTTCGTGGGAGCAGCCGGCGGATGGCTGTTGTTTTATCATGACATCTGGCTTAATCTGCTTGGCATACTGCTGTTGATGATAGCCAACTTCTGCGACTCTGCCGACGGTCAGTTGGCACGACTTACCGGTCAGAAGACGCTCGTCGGTCGTGTGCTCGACGGATTTGCCGGTGATGTGTGGTACACGTTCATCTACCTTGCCATTATCTTCCGCCTATGGAACGAGAAGATACCGTTCACAGATGTGGAGTGGGGCGTATGGGCTTTCGTTTTGTGCTTCGTCGCCGGTGTGATATGCCATTCAAAGCAAAGTTCGCTTGCCGACTACTACCGCCAGATACACCTCTACTTCCTGTTGGGAAAGAATGGCAGCGAACTGGATGATTCGAAGACTCAGCGTGCCATCTATGATGCTCTGCCTAAATGGAAAGACTTCTGGGCGCATGCCTTCTATTACAACTATGCCAACTATTGCAAGAGTCAGGAGAAGCGCACGCCAAAGTTCCAGGCGCTATATGCTGCCTTGCGAAAGAAATACCCCAACGTAGAGGACATGCCGCAGCAGTTGCGCGACGATTTCCGCAAGGGTTCGTTCCCGCTTATGAAATATACCAACTGGCTCACCCACAATTCTCGTGCCTTTACACTCTACATCACAATCCTGCTCAACGTGCCTTATGTTTATCCGTTGTTCGAGATTGTCGTGCTCTCGGCTATGTATTTCTATATGCATCACAAGCATGAGACTTTCAGCGAACAGATGATGAAGAGGTTGTAAGGTTAGGGACCTCCCCTAGCCCCTCCGAGAGAGGGGAGAATGGGGTTGTAAGGTTATGGGGTTGTAAGGTTTTGAGATTATGAGGTATCTTGTTGCTTTGCTCATTTTTTTAGGTTCTGTTGTGCATGATTGTTATGCTCAACCCAACTCCGAACTGAGCAAAGACACAAGCAAATGGTACAACCGGACGCAACATCTAGAGGGGGTAACCGTAAAGTCAAAGCGCTCACGATATAGTCGCAAGAACAATCCTGCCGTGGAGCTGATGCGCAAGGTGATTGAGAAGAAGACAGCCCCCTCCAACCTCCCCCTTGGGGGAGGCTCATCAACCCATCAAAAGTACCAGAAGATATTGTTTGGCATTAACGGAGTGATGCCAAGCGATTTGGAGCAAGGAGTGCTTGCCAAGATTCCAAATGTGCTTAATCATATTGAGTTTTGTCCGTACAACAACAAGCTCATTCTGCCGTTGACGCTTAGCGAGGTGGTGTCGCAGAAATACTATCGTGCCGACCCTGCCGACGAAAAAGAGGTAATTCTCGGCGAGCGTGCCGTGGGCATCAACGAGATGTTCCAGTCGGGACAGTTGATAACCGAGGCCCTGAAAGATTTCTTCAAGAGCGTTGACATCTACGACGACCAGATAAAGCTGTTGCAAAACACATTCACATCGCCCATAGGCAAGGATGCGCTGGGCTTCTACCGATATTATATAATAGACACTCTTGAGGTTAGCGGCGACCGTTGCATTCATCTGCGCTATGTGCCAAACAACGTGCAGGATTTCGGTTTCGCCGGCAATATCTACATCCTCGACGACTCGTCGTATCAGGTGAAGCGATGCGAACTCGTGGTGCCCGCAAGCGGTAGTGTCAACTTCATCGACTGCCTGATGATTCTTCAGGAATATTCCGACATAGGCAACGGACGTTGGGCGCTTACTGTTGACGACATGATAGTGGAGCTGCGCCTGTTCGACTTCATGCAGCGTGCCATAGTGATAAGAAACACCCGACTGACCGACCATACTACAGACAACATTCCCAACAGCATCTTCCGGGGCAGTAGCAAGCAGATTACCGACGTAAATGCCAAGCATCAGAGTGAGACGTTCTGGCATAACCATCGCCCTATAGACCTGTTGCGTAGCGAGCGCCGATTGGGCGAACTGGTTGACAATATGGAGACGGCAGCCGGCAATTCCAAATGGATGAAGCTGCTGCTGAAGGCTGTTGTCGAGGGATATGTAGAAACGGGAAGTCAACTGACGCCGAGCAAGTTCGACTTCGGGCCAATCACGTCGTTCCTCTCCCACAACCACGTAGATGGTCTTCGCCTGCGCATCGGCGGTCAGACCACAGCCCATCTTAATCCCCACCTCTTCCTGAACGGTTATTACGCCTATGGTACGAAGAGTCGCGAACATTATTATAATGCCCAGCTCACCTATTCTCTGAACAAGAAAGAGTATCTGCCGCGTGAGTTCCCCATGCGCAACATCTCTTTCTCGTCAACACGCGACGTGCGCCTGCCGTCGGAGAAATTCAACAAGACCGACAACGACAACGTCTTCTCGCTATTGAAATGGGCAGACGACGAGGTCCTGCATCGCTACAACCGTCAGCAACTGACCGTTGAGCGCGAGGAAGATTGGGGCTTGCGCACCACCTTGACGGCTGCCGTAGAGCGCGTTTCTGCGACCTCCCAACCTCAAAACCTCCCAACCTCCCAACCTCATAACCTCATAACCTCCCAACCTCAAACCCTCACCGAACTATCCCTCAGTTTACGCTATTCGCCAGGCGAGAAATATGTGAGCACCAAGAAAGGGCGCCGCTATATCCACCTCGACGCACCTATTTATGAACTCAGTCATACCATGGGCTTGAAGGGTGTGCTTGGCGGCGATTACAACTATAATCTAACGGAGGCATCTGTATATAACCGTTTTTGGCTTAACAGTTGGGGGCATCTTGACATGCACTTGCGGGGTGGGGTACAATGGAACGATGTGCCGTGGTGGTTGCTTAACATGCCGGCTGTCAATCTCAGTTATGTCTCGCAACCGGGAATGTTTCATCTTGTCAACGATATGGAGTTTCTTCACGACCGTTACGCCTCGCTCCATCTGTCGTGGGACATGAACGGCAAGCTGCTTAACCGCATCCCGCTAATTAGTAGGTTGAAATGGCGTGAGCATCTCGGACTAAATATGTTGTGGGGAAGGACGCCGACTTCTTTAAGTAGTGTAGGAGTGGAGGAGTATAGGAGTGGAGACAATGGTTTTGGTGCAAATAACTCGTCAACTTGTCAACTCGTCAACTCGTCAACTGAATCAAAACCATATCTCGAAGCTTCGGTTGGCATCCACAATATCTTCCGCTTCTTCCACGTCGATTACGTCCGTCGCTTCACCCACCTCGACCATCCCGATGCCTCAAAGCATGGCCTACGCTTCGGCTTTAGCGTTAAGTTTTGACCGGTCGCAAATTAATAATGGTGCCAGCCGCTTCTTCCGATTATACAAAACCTAAATTAATATTTGGTGTTTCCTCCGCTTTTTGTTACTTTTGCAGATGGTAAACTATAAAAAGAAATGTTATGCGAAAGATAAAGAATCCGTGGCAGTCGAAGCCCGGCTATTATTGCTTCGGTTGCAGTCCTGACAATCCGGCAGGAGTGAAGATGGAGTTTTACGAAGACGGCGACGAAGTGGTTTGCTTCTGGAAACCGCAAGCCGAGTATCAGGGGTGGATAAACACCTTGCACGGAGGCATTCAGGCAACCTTGATGGACGAGTGCGCGGCATGGGTGATAACACGCAAGTTGCAGACCACAGGCGTCACCAGCAAACTGGAAGTGAAATACAAGAAGCCGCTGATGACCACCGAACCCCAGCTCACCATTCGCGCACGCATTACCGAGCAGAAGCGAAACGTGGTTTATCTGCATGTGCATATAGAAAACTCTATGGGCGAAATCTGTTCAGAGGCAGAGGCGATATATTTCACGGCTCCACAGGAAAAGGCACGCGAAATGGGGTTCGAAGGTTGCGAACTCGAAGGCGACGAACTGTTCTTTTAGAATGTCAGACAATAAAAAAGATTCGGATGTCTCACGACGGCCGAATCTTAAACGTTTCTAACTAACTTATTATCAACTATTCATTACTCATTTTGTGTGATGCAAAGTTAAATACATTTTCATTAACTTTAACCTGTTTATATATAAAAACATAACGTAAACGTTTGCGGTATGCGCTATTTTGTTTATCTTTGCATTCAGTTATGCAGACAAACAAACATAGAGTATCACTAAAAGATTTGGCTAAGGAACTGGGTGTCAGTATAGCCACAGTCAGTCGAGCCTTGCGAAGCAGTCCTGAAATAAGCAATGAGATGCAGCAGCGTGTAAAGGAACTGGCGCGCAAGCTGAACTATCGTCCCAATCCCTTTGCACAGAGTCTGAGGCGCGAAGCACCGAAGATTATAGGAGTCGTTGTTCCCAATCTTGTCACGCACTATTATGCAGCTGTGCTCGATGGCATAGAAGACGAGGCAACCAAGGCTGGTTACTCCGTTATCAGTGCCAACAGTCATGAGGACTTTATGACAGAACGACGTGCTCTTGACAATCTCATCGGAATGCATGTAGAAGGAATAGTTGCCTGTCTGGCGCAAGATACCACCGACTATTCTCATTTTGAAGAGATTGCTGACATGGGCATCCCGCTCGTGTTCTTTGGCCGTACCTGTCTTGCCGACCGCTTCTCAAGTGTGATGGCAAATGGTGATGAGGCAGCACAGTTGGCCACACAGCATCTTATCGATACCGGTAGCAAGCGTATCGCTTTCATTGGAGGGCCTAACCATCTAGACATGGTGCGTAGGCGTAAGCATGGTTATCTTGAGGCATTGCGTGAGAACCGTATGCCAATTATCAGAGAATTGGTGGTGTGCGGAAAGATTGATTATGATTTCGCCCTTCAATCCACCATCAACCTGTTGAAAAGCGATATGCGTCCAGATGCCATCCTCGCCTTCAACGACATCATCACTTTCGCAGCCTTCAACGCTATTAAGCAGGCAGGCTTGCGAATACCCGACGATGTGGCTCTGATAGGTTTCACAGACGACGTGCATGCGGCATACGTTACCCCTCGCATGTCGGTAATCGAAGACCAAGCCTATCTCATGGGAACGACGGCATGCCGACTGCTTCTGAAGAACATAGAGGGCGACCGTACAATCTATAAGAAGATAGTGCCCCAGAAACTGGTTATCAGGGAGACGTCGGCGAAGGAAAGAGGCCTCCCCTAACCCCTCCGAAGGAGGGGAACTTGGATGAGGGATGAATGATTGAAAAATTGAAGGAATGAAGGATTGAAAAGCCTCTCCCCCCGCCCTCTCCTTGGAGAGGGGGCTGAACAATCCCCTCCTAACCTCCCCTGAAGGAAAAAGCCCCCACCTGACCTCCCCTTGCTAAGGGGAGGGACTCGAATGCAAACTGTGCTCCCTCTTGGAAAGGGGGAGGTAGAGGGGGATGGAAAAGAGTGAGGTGTTTGGAGTGAGGCCCCTACACTCCTTAAAAAACAAGCATACGTCTGAACTCCTAAGCGAAGCGTCACTCCTTCACTCCTGAACTCCTAAAAAACAAGCATACGTCTTCACTCCTAAGCGAAGCGTCACTCCTACACTCCTTCACTCCTTAAAAAGTCACTCCTTCACTCCTAAAAAAAATCATCATGATAAAAACATTATTATCCATATTCTTTTTTACGGCAATAACAGCAAATGCGGCTCAGAACGACCGCAGTTTCACAATAAGACTGCCACAGACAGACTCCACTCAGGCGCAAACCATTCGACTGACGGCTGTTACAGACGAGATAGTGCGTGTGGAGGCAACGCCCGAACAGCAGATACCTAAGAAGAAAAGCAGTCTGGTGGTGCAGAAGCAGGTGCTTGCCGGTGCCAAGGCATGGGATGTAGAGGAAGACTGGAAAGACTATATCCTGAAGACAAGCCGCCTCAGACTTACCGTCAACAAGCAGACAGGTCGCATCATGTTCTTCGACCTGACGACAGGCAGGAAACTGCATGCCGAACTGCCAGATGGCGGAAAGACCTTCAAGCGGTTCGTTTCCAACCAGACACATCTGCCCGAAACCTACAAGCCGTCGTCGCCAGAAGAACTGAACTGGGGCAAGACAGACAGCCTGAATGTAATCTCGCTTGCCGACCGCTCCGGATATACCTGGCACGCCCAGTTTGAGAGCAACGCCGACGAGGCATTCTACGGCCTCGGTCAGCACCAGTCGGAAGAGATGAACTACAAGGGGCGCAACGAAGAGCTGTTTCAGTACAACACCAAGGTGTCCGTGCCGTTTGTCATGAGCAACAAGGGCTACGGATTGCTTTGGGACTCCTATTCATACGGCCGCTGGGGCAATCCTCGCGACTACCAGCAGCTCAACCGAGCCTTCACCCTCTACGATAAAGACGGCAAGCAGGGCTCGCTAACAGGAACATATACCGACAAGAAAGGCAAGACCCTCGTGCGTCAGGAAGACTCCATCTACTACGAGCATTCAGGCGTGATAGGCAACCTGCCAAAGAAATTCAACCTCGACGGTTCCAAGGTGCTCTACGAGGGCTACATAAGTGCTCCGCAGTCGGCCACCTACAACTTCATCCTCTATTATGCCGGATATGTGAAGGTATATATCGGAGGCCGATTGGTTGTGCCGGAGCGCTGGCGCACGGCATGGAACCCCAACGCCTATAAGTTTGCTGTCGATTTGGCGCGCGGACAGAAAACCCCGTTGCGCATAGAGTGGCAGCCCGACGGCGGGGTGAGCTATTGCGGTCTTCGTGCTGCCGTGCCTCAAACCGCTGAGCAGCAGAACAATATAAGCATCTGGAGCGAGATGTCGAAAGACATGGATTATTACTTCATAGCCGGAGAAACCATGGACAGCGTGATAGCCGGATACCGCACTCTGACGGGCAGGGCACAGGTGATGCCACGCTGGGCGATGGGCTTCTGGCAGAGTCGCGAGCGCTATAAGACCGCCGACGAACTGCTCGCGGTCATGAAGGAGTTCCGCCGCCGCCAGATACCTGTTGACAATATCGTGCAAGACTGGAGCTATTGGCCGGAAGACGCGTGGGGCAGTCATGACTTCGACAAGAAGCGCTTCCCCAATCCGCAGCAGATGATAGACAGCGTGGCAGCCATGCACGGCCGACTGATGATTTCCGTATGGCCTAAGTTCTATTGCACCACCGACAATTACAAGGCGTTCGACCGCAACGGCTGGATGTATCGTCAGGCGGTTAACGACAGCATACGCGACTGGATAGGGCAGGGCTATCTCGGTTCGTTCTACGATGCCTATTCTGCCGGCGCCCGCAAGCTGTTCTGGGAGCAGATGTGTGAGAAGTTGTATAAAGCCCCCCTTTCGTCCCCCGGGGGGGACACGCTACACTCAATTGTTGGGTCTTCTGAATCCTCCTTTTGGAGAGGTTGGGAGGGAGGGGCTAATGTGTCCCCCTCGGGGGACGAAGGGGGGGCTTCCATCTCCGCCTGGTGGATGGATGCCTCGGAACCAAATGTGCGCGACTGCACGCCTATCGACTATCGCAAGCTGTTGTGCGGACCTACCGCCATGGGCACCAGCGACGAGTATTTCAACGCCTATTCTATAGTAAATGCCGATGCCATATACAACGGCCAGCGAAGCGTGAACCCCAACCAGCGTGTGTTCCTGCTCACCCGTAGCGGATTTGCAGGTCTCCAGCGCTACAGCACAGCCACATGGAGCGGCGACATAGGCACGCGTTGGGAGGATATGCGTGCGCAGATGACGGCAGGCATCAACTTCTCCATGTCGGGCATACCGTTCTGGGGAATGGACAACGGCGGCTTTTGCGTGGAGAAACGTTATGAGCGGGCGCAGAAGGAGTACAACAAGAGCGGCAACGAGAATGCCGACCTGCGCGAGTGGCGCGAGCTGCAGGCACGTTGGCACCAGTTCGGATGCTTCGCCCCTCTCTATCGCACCCATGGCCAGTGGCCTACGCGCGAGGTGTGGAACATAGCTCCAGAGGGTCATCCTGCCTACGAGAGCATCGTCTATTACCACAAGCTGCGCTATCGCCTCATGCCTTATCTCTATTCCATGGCAGGTTGGGTAAATCTGCATCACTACACCATAATGCGAGGGTTGGCGATGGACTTCACAGGCGATTCAAGGGTCAACAACATAGGCGACCAATGGATGTTCGGGCCTTCGTTGATGGCATGTCCTGTGGGCTATTACGAGCATCGCGACCGCAACGTCTATTTCCCCGACAAGTGCGGATGGTACGACCTGTATAGCGGCACTTTCGTGGGCGGCGGTCAGGTCAAGACCGTTGGAGCGCCATACGGCAGAATACCCGTCTTCGTGCCCGAGGGTTCAATCATTCCGTTCGGTCCTGCCCTGCAATGGAGCGACGAGAAACCGGCAGAGCTGATAGACCTCTATGTCTATGCCGGCAGGGATGGCCGCTTCCAGCTTTATGAAGACGAGAATACCAACTACAACTACGAGCAGGGTCATTTCGCCACTATCGACATAACCTACGACGACGCCCGACACACACTCACGATAGCTGAGCGCAAGGGCAGTTTCAAGGGCATGCTTAGCCATCGCCGCTTCAACATCATCCTCGTGACAAAGGAAAAGCCCCTCGGCATCGATTGTGTCAATCCGAAGGGCAAAATGGTTAAGTACGACGGAGGTAAGAAGGTGGTGAGGTTGTGAGGTTATTAGGTTGATTCGCTCACAACCTTACAACCTCATAACCTCACAGCCTCCTTATTCTACCATTACCGATTATGCCTGATTGCGAGTTGCTATTGCCGTTGCGAAAAAAGTCCTTGTCGGTCAACAGCATTTTTTGATAATACGGTTAGCCGCACCACTTTTCAAGGGCTAAATCCTATTGCGTCAGAGAGTGTGCTTACAGCATTGCGTCGCCGACATTTGCATAATCTTTCTTTGTAGGGAAGACGGATTGTATCTGTCTCTCTGTCTAACGATTTTCGGAATTTAGAGAAATAAATCGGTTTATATTTTGTTGTAAGGCAAAAGGTTATTATCTTTGTTGGCAGATTATCGGTATGATGGAAGACCATATAGAAAATACTCATGTGGCTCAGGAGCAGCCGGTGACATTCTTGCCGCAACATGGGCATTATAGCAATCTGAGAGTGTATCAGGTGGCTGAGATGATTTATGATATGACATTTCATTTTTGCCATCGCTTTCTCGGGCGCGGCGACCGTACCGTTGACCAGATGGTTCAGGCGGCACGTAGCGGCAAACAGAATATTGCCGAGGGAAACCAAGCGGCGGCAACATCATGCGAAACGGAAATAAAGCTTACTAATGTGGCCAAAAGCAGTCTTGAAGAACTGCTGAAGGATTATGAAGACTATCTCAGGGTGCGCAATCTGCCGATATGGGACAGGCAGCATCCTCGATACGAGCGGATGAGGGAATATGCGCGTGGCGAGCAGATTAGGAAGGAGTATTCGGGCTTGGTGGCGCGCATGAGTGATGAGGAGATTGCCAACCTCTGCATAACCCTGATTCATCAGGCAACGTATATGCTGCACCGGCTGCTGATAACGATGCAGGACAGGTTCGTGAAAGAAGGCGGCATAAAAGAGCGGATGTTTAGGAGCCGCATGGCTTATAGGGGTAATCTGAATAATCGGAGTAATCTGAATAATCTGAGTAATCTGAGTAATCTGAGTAATCTGAATAATCGGAGTAATCAGAATTCTCAGAATAATCCGAATTCTCCGAATAATCAGAATTCTCCGAATTCTCCCAATGATTCTAAAAACCAAAAATAAAATATGAAGAAACTAATCGTACTGGCGGCAATGGCGATGTCGATGACATTGGCCGATGCTCAGAAACCTGTTTATCAAGACGGGAATGCTCCTGTAGAGGAGAGGGTGAAGGATGCTCTGAAGAGAATGACTGTTCATGAGAAGGTGCAGCTGCTGCATGCGCAGGGCAAGTTCTCGTCGGCTGGCGTGCCTCGTCTGGGCATACGCCAACTGAATATGGCGGACGGTCCTCATGGCGTGAGAGAAGAGATTGACTGGAACTCGTGGAGTCCGGCAAAGTGGACAAACGACTCGTGCGTGGCTTTCCCGTCGCTCACCTGTCTGGCATCGACATGGAACCGTGAGATAAGCAGCTTGTACGGAAATGCCGTGAGCGAGGAGTTCGCATACCGCGGCAAGGACATCATGCTGGGCCCGGGATGCAACATAGCACGCATGCCGCTGAACGGCCGCAACTTCGAGTATATGGGTGAGGACCCGTATCTGGCTGGCGAGATGAACGTGCCCTACATAAAGAGCGCGCAGGCAAACGGCGTGGCTTGCTGTCTGAAGCATTTCGCCCTGAACAATCAGGAGGTGGGGCGTTTTGAGGTCAACGTGAACGTGAGCGAGCGTGCGCTCTACGAGATTTATCTGGCTCCGTTCAAGAAGTGCGTAGATGAGGCGGGCGTATGGACGATAATGGGGTCGTATCCTTATTTCAACAACGTGCATTGCTGTCAGAACGACTCGCTGCTGAACAAGATTCTGAAGCAGCAGTGGGGCTTTGACGGAGCCGTGGTGAGCGACTGGGGCGGAGTGACCGACACCTGGGAGGCTGCGCTGGGCGGCATGGACATAGAGATGGGCACTTATACCGACGGAAAGACGGAAGACCAGAGCATGGGTTATCATACCTACCACTTGGCCAACAAGTTTGAAAGGCTGATAGAGGAGGGCAAGATACCGATGAGCGTGCTCGACGACAAGGCTTCGCGCGTGCTGCGCACCATATTCCGCACGTCGATGAATCCTAACAAGGCGGTGGGCTCGTTGTGCTCTGAGGCTCACTATGACGCTTGTCTGAAGATAGGCGAGGAGGGTATCGTGATGCTGAAGAACTCGGGATTGCTGCCTCTCGACGCTTCGAAATACCAGCGCATACTCGTGGTGGGCGAGAATGCTACACGTAGTCTGACTGCCGGCGGAGGCTCGTCGGAGTTGAAGACCAAGCGCGACATCTCGCCGCTGGAGGCTCTGAAGGCTGTTTACGGCAGCAAGGTGGAGTATGCACAGGGGTATTACTCTGGCAAGGTGATGTATGCCAAGGCCGAGAAGCTCGACCCGAAGAAGCAGCAGCGCCTGCATGAGGAGGCTCTGGAGAAGGCCAAGGGTGCCGACCTGATAATCTACGTCGGGGGCATGAACAAGAACGGTCATGAGGATTGCGAGAACAGCGACCGCAAGGGCTACGACCTGTCGTACGGTCAGAACGAGCTGATAGCCGGATTGGCTAAGGTGCAGCCGAACATCGTGGTGGTGACCTTCGGCGGAAATGCCTTCGCTACGCCATGGATTGACGAGGTGGGGGCTATGCTCCATTGCTGGTATCTGGGTTCGATGGCGGGCAAGGCCATGACGAACGTCCTGACGGGCGAGGTCAACCCAAGCGGAAAGCTGCCTGTTACGTTTGCCAAGAAGTTGGAGGACTATTCTTACTACCAGTATGGCGAGGAGGCTTATCCGGGTGTCGACGGTCAGGTGTATTACAAGGAAGACATCTACGTTGGCTACCGCTGGTTTAACACCAAGAAGATTAAGCCTCAGTTCCCGTTCGGATTCGGCTTGAGCTACACTACATTTGAATATGGGAAGCCAACTGTTTCTGCCAAGACGATGACTGCCGACGGAAGCGTGAAGGTGACCGCTACCGTAACCAATACCGGCAACCGTGCGGGCAAGGAGATTGTGCAGTTGTATGTGGGCGATGTGAAGGCATCGGAAGACCGTCCGCTGAAGGAGCTGAAGGACTTCAAGAAGATTTCTCTTGAACCGGGCGAGACAAAGACCGTGGAGTTTGAAATTACGGCAGAAGACCTGCAGTATTTCTCAGGCAAGAACCACAAGTGGGTAGCAGAACCGGGCAAGTTTAAGGCTTATGTCTGTGCAAGCGAAACGGATGTGAGGGGAGAAGTTGGATTTGAGTTGAAATAGGGGACCTCCCCCTGCCCCTCCGAAGGAAAATGCCTCTCCCCCCGCCCTCTCCTTGGAGAGGGGGCTCTAAATGGGAATGAGGGATTGGAGAGTTGAAGGATTGAAAAATTGAAGACTGTTACCAAAGCATACGTCTTCACTCCTAAGCGAAGCGTCACTCCTTCACTCCTGAACTCCTTAAAAAGAAAACATCAGTTTAACTCCTAAAAAAAAGAAAATGCAAATAGCCCCCATAGCATACTTCCGCTCGCCATTCAGCAGCAAGTTTGGCGTGCCGCGCCAGGCAGGACTGGTGGAGGAACTGAAAGGACGCATAGTGTTTGTGCCTGAATACAGGAATGCAGACGCTTTGCGAGGGCTGGAAGACTACGACTATCTGTGGATGATATGGGGATTCTCTAAAAACGTGGAGGCGGAAAAGCACCCAACGGTAAGGCCTCCGCGTCTTGGAGGAAACAGGCAAATGGGGGTATGGGCGACACGCTCGCCCTTCCGCCCAAACAACCTAGGCTTGTCGTCGGTAAGAATAGAAAGCATAGAACTGACGACGGCTGAAGGGCCTGTGATACACGTGATGGGTGCCGACCTGATGGACGGGACGCCGATATACGACATTAAGCCTTATCTGGAATATGTGGATTCGCATCAAGGCGTGAGATGCGGATTTACAGACGACAACAAATGGGCATCGCTGAAGGTGGAACTGCCAGACGAGTGGAAGGCGGCATTTACGGAAAGCGAACAGCAGGCACTCGTGAAAACGCTTGCCCTCGACCCTCGCCCTCACTATCATGATGATGCGGAGCGCATCTACGGAATGCCCTTCGCCGGCTACGACGTAAGGTTCCGGGTGGCGGAAGGCGTGCTCAGGGTAGTGGAACTAAAAAAGATGGAATAGCAGCAATTCTGGCTATTCCTCAAACCTCACCATAACATTATTGAACCCCATAGAACTGAACAACGAGCGTATCTGCACGCCAGCATTTATTTCTGCGGCACGGATATTCTCGGGTGTCAGGCATTGGCTTTTTATGCGGTTGTAGGCTCTGCGGAACATGTCTTCGCGGTCGGCAGCTGTCCACTTGCCACTCTCGTAGAATGCCTTCGTGCGCGTCTCGTCTATGAAGTTGTTGTCGAGAATGCCGATAGGCGGCAAGGTAACGAGAAGCGAGTCGCCAGACGCGCTTATCCATCCGGGTTCCAGCTGGTGCATGTTGACGCCAAGCCTTACCGTTCCGTAGTATATGCGCACCAGGTGGTCGTCGCTGAACACCCCCTTTCGGGTCGTGTCTATCAGTTCCTCGCTTGAGACGGCCAGAAACTCCCACTCGCCGATGGTCTTTATCGACTGCACCTGCTCGGGCGTGAGCCCTATTTCCTCGGTAGACGTGATGGTCAGTTCCGTATCTTCCACGCTTTCCTTAAACCACAAGAAAAACGCCACGACACCCGCCACGGCCAAAAGCACGGCTATGGCAAGGAAATTAAGAACCTTTGAGAGTATGTCTTTCATCTTTTTTCTATTGTTGTCTTGTCAAGTAAAATGTCTATATCGTTCTCGCCGTATTCCTTTCTGAAGGTTATGGTGATGTCGCGCTCTTGATAACCCAGTTGCATGATGATAGGTATCAGAGTGTGGGCGGCGTTGTCGCGTGCCGTTTCTATGATGCCAAGATACGGAATGCTTTTGATAATGGCTTTGCGGCCCTGCTGCTCGAAGTTGGACATCTCCTCGTCGGTAAAGTCGGAACGCGTGAGCGATACAAACTCCTTTATGTTGTTGTGGTCAACCTTGCTCGAGGTCATGGCCACCTTAGGGTCGGGCAGGATAACGGTTATCCTGTTGCCGCTTCGCACGATGTTCTGCTCGGAAAAGTCCTTGAAGTCGACGTATGCCTTGAGCGTGGCATCGATAGGTATGGCTATCTTGCGGTCGCCAACGGGCATCTTTATGTCGAAGTTCTTGCTCAGAAACTTTCCTTGAAGTCTTACGACATCATCGTGTGTAACTATCTTGTGGATGTTGTATTCTGCCGTGTATAGCTTTGAACACTTCTGTATCTGCATTACCAGCACGGGTATGGTGTCGGTTGCTGGCTCTGCCTTGTCGGTTTCGGGTGCCTGCGAATTTGTGCACGAGCAGGCAAGAAGTAATATAAATATGTATAAGATATGTCTCATCGCGATATGAATTATGGTGCAAAAATAAGCAAAAAACCATTTTCTTGCGATAAAATGATATTTTTTTTCGTTAATGATTAAACTTTTTATTCTTTTTCACGTCATAGAGATAGTTGCAACTAAAACTATAATAACAAAATTGAACATTAGATTATGAAAAAGATATTTTTGACATTGGCAGCAGCAGTAGTATTAAGTACTTCTGTATTTGCTCAGGATGACAACGGCAGACAGCAACGCCGTCAGATGGATCCAAAGGAAATGGTGCAGAGACGTACAGAACAAACTGCTAAGCAATATAATCTGGATGAGGCTCAGACAGCAAAGTTGCTCGAGCTGAACACCAAGTATAGCGAGACGATGTTCCGCGGTATGAGAATGAGAGGCGGACAGAACATGGGACAAGGCCAGCGCCAGCAGCGTCAGGGTCAGATGGGCGGTCAGCGCCGTCAGATGACAGACGAGCAGCGTGCAGAAATGCAGAAGCGCCGCGAAGAGATGCAGAAGCAGATGGAGGCTTACAATACTGAACTGAAGTCGATTATGACCGAAGAGCAGTATAAGAAGTACCAGGAGGATATGCAGAAGCGCATGCAGCGTGGAAACAATCGCAGACAAAGGTAAATTATATAAAAGACTTTTTTTGATCATAGTGATTTAGGTTAACATAGTGTTTTTTTAAGGCAAGCGTGCCTTTCAATGGTAGAAGTTTAAAGTAAAAGAATGTTAGGATAGCACGGATGCATCAGCAATGATGCATCCTTTTTTGTTTGTATTTGTCTTATTTGAATATTTTTTCGTATCTTTGCCAAATAAACTATATTTATTATGAAGAAGATAGTCTTATTGTTGTCGGCTGGAATGTTTCTTCTTGCAACTGGTTGCAAGGAGAAGAAGGCATCATCTGAGATAATAGTCAAGCAAGTGGCGGAACAGAAGATTTCTGACGAACCGGTAAAGATGCAGGAATATACCCAGTCAACCGAGGTTGAATGGAAGGGTACAACAGTTAACTGTGAGGTGGTGCGCATCCCAGACGAGAACAAGAGTCTTGTAGAGGACGAGCGCGGACAGAAGCATGTGGACAATAAGATAACCCTCAAGATAACCGGTGCTGACGGGAAGGAGTTTATGAACCGTACCTTCGGTAAGGGCGATTTCATGGCATATCTTGACGAAGAGTACAAGCAGGGCGGCTTGCTTGAAGGTATCGTTTACGATAGGGTTCAGGGCGACACCTTGCTTTTTGCTGCCAGCGTAAGTCTGCCTCAGACAGACGAATATATTCCGCTTGTAATTTATGTCCTGAAGAACGGTCAGATAACTATCTCGCGTGATGTGCTGATGGATACTTTTGGGGAGGAATGATTTTAATGCTTAATTCTTAATTTATTAGTAGTATAAAATCAAGCATTAAGAATTAAGCATTATGCATTAAGAATTAAGCATTATATTCCCCCAGTTGTCGGCAAGGTCTTGCATCTTGTTGAACACAAGGCTGGCACCCTCGTCGGTAAGCATCTTGTTGGGTAGCGGACCTGTGTTCACACCTATGGTGAAGATATTGGCAGCCACGGCCGAACGCACGCCAAGAGGAGCGTTCTCTACCACTATGGCCTCCCAAGGATTGACGCCTGCCTTCTGCATGCCGATGAGATAAGGTTCCGGGTCGGGCTTGCCGTGGGTTACATCGTAGCTGCATACGATAAGTTCCGGAACGATAAGTCCCTCAAACTCAGTTGCCAGTTTGTCGAGTAACGTCTTTTGGCCGCTTCCTGTAACGATCACAATCTTCAACCCGTCGGCCTTTATCTTGCGTTGCAGTTCCTTGACTCCCGGCATAACCTCTGCTTTTGGTCGTGAGGCGAAGATTCTCGATTTGTAAAGATACATCTCTTCCGCCTCGTCGTCGCTCACCTCTCGTCCCCATTGTTCTCGGGCGAGTATCTTTATCACCTCCACTCCGCGCATGCCTTCGCGCATGAAAGCCTCCTCTTCCGACATTTCCAATCCCAGTTCCTTCATGGCCTTGTGCCAGCTATAGGCATGGTTGGGCATGGAGTCGTAGAGCACGCCATCCATATCAAAGAGCACGGCTTTGGGATTGAAAGCCCCAAAGCCGTGTTTCTCTAAATATTGTTGTATTTCTTTTGTGTACATTCTGTAATTAATATTACAAATTATGAATTATTAATTCCGAATTATGAAGGTTCCTGCACCCTCGTCATAACTCATAATTCATAATTCATAATTAATCTTTATAACCCTAATCTTTCCTTAATAGCCTTGCTGTCTGCCTCATAACCAGGCTTGTCGAGCAGGGCGAACATGTTCTTCTTGTAAGCCTCTACACCTGGCTGGTTGAATGGGTTGACACCAAGCACATTTCCGCTGATGCCGCAACCAATTTCGAAGAAGTAGATGAGTTGGCCGATGTAATACTCGTTAAGAGTAGGAACGCTGATGCGGATGTTTGGCACGCCACCGTCAACATGAGCCAACTGAGTGCCAAGCTCTGCCATCTTGTTAACCTCGTCAACGCGCTTGCCGGCGAGGAAGTTCAAACCGTCAAGGTTCTCCTCGTCTTCAGGGAACAGCATCTTCTTGTTTGGCTGCTCAACGCTGATAACTGTCTCGAAGATAGTGCGCTCGCCATCCTGAATCCACTGGCCCATAGAGTGGAGGTCGGTAGTGAAGTCGCAAGATGCAGGGAAGATGCCCTTGCCGTCCTTACCCTCGCTCTCTCCGTAGAGCTGCTTCCACCATTCGCTGATGTAGTGGAGCTTTGGCTGGTAGTTAACCATAATCTCAATCTTCTTTCCGTCGTTGTAAAGACCGTTGCGGATAGCGGCATAAACAGCTGCCGGGTTCTCCTCGAGCGGAGTGTCGATGCCACATTGCTTCTCCATGTCCTGAGCACCTGCCACGAGCTGCTGGATGTCGAATCCTGCGCAAGCGATAGGCAGCAAGCCTACTGGTGTGAGTACAGAGAAACGGCCGCCCACGTTGTCGGGAATGATGAACGAAGTATATCCTTCCTTGTCGGCACATGTGCGTGCAGCACCCTTCTTAGCGTCGGTAACAGCCACGATAACCTTCTTTGCCTCTTCCTTGCCGCACTGAGCCTCACATTGCTTCTTGAGCAGGCGGAATGTGAGAGCCGTCTCGGTTGTTGTTCCCGACTTAGATATGTTGATGACACCAAATTTCTTGTCCTTCAGATATTCTGTCATTTCTGCCAGATAATCCTCGCCGATGTTGTTGCCGGCAAAGAGGATGGTTGGGTTGCTCTTGTCGTTTACGAGCCATGCGAATGAGTTGCCCAAAGCCTCGATAACGGCACGTGCTCCAAGGTAGCTGCCGCCGATACCTGCAACAACCACTACTTCGCAGTTCTCGCGCAATACGTTAGCGCAGTCTTGTATCTCCTTGATAAACTCAGGTGTGATAGATGATGGCAGGTGTAACCATCCGAGGAAGTCGTTGCCTGGGCATGTTCCGTTTTCCAGCGCTTCCTGTGCTGCCTTTACCTGTGGCTCAAAAGCCTTTACTGCGCCCGGTGCCAAGAACTGGGCCGCCTTTGTAATGTCTAAACTGATGTTCTTCATAATTTTATCTGAATGAATCTGTTAATAATTTTATCTCGATTTGTGGTGATATGCGCTCGTAGAGGATGTTATAGACGGCATCGAGGATAGGCATGTTGACATGAAGATGACGATTGATTTCCTTCATGCACTTGGTGCCAAAATAACCCTCGGCAATCATTTCCATTTCCACCTGAGCACTCTTCACGCTATAACCCTTGCCAATCATCGAACCGAACACGCGGTTGCGCGAGAAATTGGAATAACCCGTTACGAGCAAGTCGCCAAGATACACCGAATCGTACACGTTGCGCTCAATAGGGTGTACCGCCTGAAGCAGGCGCGCCATCTCCTGAACGGCATTCGCCATGAGCACCGCCTGGAAGTTGTCGCCAAACTTAAGTCCGCTACAAATGCCCGCCGCAATGGCATATACATTCTTCAGAACTGAAGAGTACTCGATGCCGATAACGTCGGTACAGGTCTTTGTCTTGATGTAGTCGCTTGAGAGCACATCGGCAAACGCCTGCGCCTTGTCCTCGTCGGCACACGCCACGGTAAGGTACGACAAGCGCTCCAGCGCCACCTCCTCGGCATGAGAAGGACCTCCAAGACAAGCCAGATTCTCGTACGGCACGTCATAAACCTGATGGAAATACTCGGAGCATATCAGGTTTTCGTCAGGCACAATACCTTTGATGGCCGTGATGATATACTTGTTCTTGATTCTCGTCTTGAGCTTCTTCAAGTGGTTTTTCAGATAAGGTGAAGGAGTGACGAACACCAGCGTGTCGTATTCCTGCACGATATGGTTGAGATCGCTTGAGAACTCAATTTCGTTGATGTTGAATCTGACGCTCATCAGGTAGGCAGGGTTGTGTCCCAATCTACGAAACTCCTCTATACGGTCGTCGCGCCGCATATACCATCCGATGTGGTGAGTATGCTCTACCACGATCTTGGCAATGGCTGTGGCCCAGCTTCCGCCTCCGATGATTGCTATTTTTCCGCAGTCAAACATAAGCCTCTGTCTTTATTACTTGAGTATGCTTGTGTGCAAATTGATGGCGTAGTGATAATGCTTATTCTTTGTTCAGGCAGTCAATCCATGTCTGCACCTCATCGACAGAAGGCTTTTGCATGTCGAGCTTGTACTTCTTCAGCACGTCGCCAATCTTCTGTTGCAAGCCCTGTGCCTTCTCGTCCTTGATGTTCTGCACCATGTTGAAGCCTATCTTGCGCAAAACAGGTACCCACTCTTCGCCAACGCCTATTTCTGCCCATTCGGCCACGCTGCTCTGAGGAATCTTCTTCTCCGGCTTCATCTGTGGGAAGAACAATACCTCCTGAATGAAGGTCTTGCCCGTCATAAGCATCACAAGACGGTCGATGCCGATACCGATACCACTCGTTGGAGGCATACCGTACTGCAAGGCGCGGAGGAAGTCCTGGTCGATAATCATCGCCTCGTCGTCGCCCTTGTCTGCCAGACGCATCTGCTCAACGAAACGCTCCTCCTGGTCAATCGGGTCGTTAAGCTCTGAGTAGGCATTTGCCAGCTCCTTGCCGTTAACCATCAGCTCGAAGCGCTCTGTCAATCCCGGCTTAGAGCGGTGCATCTTTGTCAGAGGACTCATCTCAACAGGGTAGTCGATGATGAATGTTGGCTGTATGAACTTGCCCTCGCATGTCTCGCCGAAAATCTCGTCGATGAGCTTGCCCTTGCCCATTGTCTCGTCAACCTCGATGCCCAGTTTCTTAGCCACCTCGCGAATCTCCTCTTCGTTCTTGCCTTCAAGGTCGTAGCCAGTCTCTTCCTTGATGGCTTCGAGGATAGGCAGACGGCGGTAAGGAGCCTTGAAGCTTACGAGATTGCCGTCAATCATGCACTCCGGTTTGCCGTTTACGGCCGTACATACGGTTTCAAGCAACTGCTCTGTGAAACTCATCATCCAGTTGTAATCCTTATACTGAACGTAAAGCTCCATGCAGGTGAACTCTGGGTTGTGGGTACGGTCCATACCCTCGTTGCGGAAGTTCTTGCCAATCTCATATACACCCTCGAAGCCGCCCACGATGAGGCGCTTCAGATAGAGCTCCGTAGCGATACGCATATACATATCCTGACTTAGAGCGTTGAAATGAGTGATGAACGGACGAGCAGAAGCTCCGCCCGCGATTGACTGAAGGGTAGGGGTCTCCACCTCCGTATAACCCGCCTCGTCGAGTACGCGGCGTATGGTTCGGATGATTGTGGCACGCTTCAGGAACGTGTCCTTGATGCCGTCGTTAACCACCAAATCCACATAGCGCTGGCGGTATCTCAGTTCCGGGTCGTCAAACTTGTCGTAAGCCACGCCGTCCTTGTACTTCACGATAGGCAGCGGCTTCAAGCTCTTTGACAACATGGTAAGTTCTCTGGCATGTATAGAAATCTCGCCCGTCTGAGTGCGGAATACGGTACCCTTCACGCCGATGAAGTCGCCGATGTCCATCAGTTTCTTGAACACCTTGTTGTAGAGTTCCTTGTCCTCGCCGGGACAAATATCGTCGCGGGTAATATAAACCTGTATTCTTCCTTTTGAATCCTGAATCTCGGCAAAACTTGCCTTTCCCATAACGCGGCGGCTCATCATACGTCCGGCTATGCACACCTCGCGTGCCTCGTCGTCCTTGAAGTTCTCGATGATTTCTGTGCTGAATGCGTTTGTAGGATACTCTGCTGCTGGATACGGGTCAATGCCCATGTCGCGCAACTCTTGCAGGCTTTGGCGTCTGCCAATCTCCTGCTCGCTTAATTCTAAAATGTTCATATCTTTATATTCGAATATATTCTTGTGTATTTGGGTGCAAATATACTAAATTATCTGCTAATGAGCGAATGATTTTGCAAGTTTTAAACGACATATATACTAATAATGGCATATAAAAATTAAATTCATATAAATAGTGAAAAAGTAAATACAGAAATTTGGTGGTTTAATATAAATGTATTACTTTTGCATAAATCTAAAACTACTATATAGTTCAAAAATGTATCAAAGAACAGTAAAGAACAGAGTCGTCGGAATCGACATAAGCAAGTTGGAGACAACTTATGCTATCGTTGATATCCGTGGTAATATCATAGCCAAGGATGTGTTTTGTACGGCTGACTATCCCGACATAAACGACTATGTTACGGTCTTGAGCGAAAGACTGGTGCTTTTTATGATAGAGAATGGAGGTATTGAGAGCATCCGCTCGGTTGGAATCAGTGCTCCAAGTGGTAATTTCCTTACCGGGTGTATGGAGAACTCTCCCAATATGCCTTGGAAGGGCGTCATCCCGCTGGCGGCGATGTTGCGCGACCGATTAGGTCTTGCCGTTGCCGTTGCCAACGACGGGCATGTGATAGCCCTCGGCGAACAGCAGTTTGGTAGTGCCCATGGCATGAGCGACTTTGCCATCGTCACCCTTGGCCATGGTTTGGGTTGCTCCGTGTTCTCACAGAAGATTCCTCATCTCGGTGCCAACGGATTTGCCGGTGAGTTGGGTCATACATGTGTCGTTGACGGCGGTCGTCAGTGCGGATGCGGATTGAAGGGCTGCCTTGAAACATATACGGCTGCTAAGGGTATCGTAATGACAGCCGGCGAGTTGCTTGCTGACAATCCCAATACCCCGTCGCTGATGCGTGATTGCGAGCGCCTTACGCCGAAGATTATTGCCGGCATGTGCGAGCAGGGCGACCAACTGGCCATCGAGACATACAGACGCACCGGCTACATTCTCGGCATAGGTCTGGCCAATCTGGCTGCCATAATGGATCCTGAGGCCATCATCTTGGCCGGCGGAATATCAAAGGCTGGCAAGTGGCTTATCGAACCGCTCGACGAATCGTTTGGCGAGCATCTCTTCCACAACATGCGCGACAAGGTAAAGATAATAGTTTCTACCATCTCCGACCGCGACCGCGATGTGCTCGGTGCGAGTGCGCTGGCATGGGAAGTTAAGGAATACTCGCTCTTTAAATAGAAAAGAATATTAAGAAATATACTTGTCGGGGGCAACGGGCTTCACAGACTTACGCGGCTGCTCATAATCTTATATATGACAATAACCGTGAGGTCAGTGGTGTCCGTTGTCTTGCTTTTATGGAACAATGGATTTAAAACACATAACAGCTGTTGTCGGTGCCAGTCAGAACATCGTTAGGGCACTGGGCATTGAACTCCTCGACACTCCCGATGCCGAGAGCTGCGAGGCACTGATGCCCGTAGGCGACAACGTGCGCCAGCCCTTTGGTTTTGCCGCTGGCGGTGCAATGCTTGCCCTTGCCGAGTCGTTGGCAGGAGCAGGTTCCATGGCTCTCCGTCCGGGGTGCAGTTGCGTTGGCATCAGTGTCAGCGGCAACCACCTCCGCCCTGTGCCAGAGGGCGATAGCGTGAGGGCTGTGGCGCGAATAGTGAGCAAGGGACATAAGTTGCACGTTTGGAACGTAGATATGTTCAGCGGCGACGGAACGCTTGCCTCTACCGCAAGAGTAACTAACTATATCACACCCCTGGAAGAAAAGAAATAGAGATATGGCTGCTTTCGCAATGTACCGGTTGCCTCATGCCGAAAAATATACCGTGATAACCCAACTTGAGGGTAAGCCCGAAACGCTTCGCTCTTATTCCGACCTCTCGGGTAAGAGCGGTTTCTGTGTTGCTCCCTTCTCGATTTCCCCCATCTCTCCGTTGCTTCTCATCCGTGCCGACCGCATAGAAGAAAGGTCTATAGAAGGCGTTCCCCGCTATGCCGATGCCTCCGTGCCTCTTGCTATGACCGTGGGCAACAGCATGCAGAGGAGCGATTATGCCACGACCTTTGCGCGCTTCCATTCCGCCCTGATAGAGGGTGAGTTCAGAAAACTCGTTCTTGCCCGTTGTGCAGAGGAGGAGATGAGCGGCGCCACTGATGTTGAGGCACTTTTCGATTGTGCCTGCCGCCTTTATCCGCGCACCTTCGTCGCCCTCGTCTCCACGCCTCAAAGTGGCACGTGGCTTGTGGCTACGCCTGAGATTCTGCTCGACGGTAGCGGCAACCAGTGGCGCACGGTGGCACTTGCCGGAACCATGAAGCTTGAAGGGGGCATGCTTGACTTCGACACGGGTAGGGGAGGGGCTGCCGATGTTCGTCCGGCAGAGATAACGTGGAGCACGAAGAACATTCAGGAGCAGCATTATGTGGCAACTTATATTAAGGATTGCCTGTTGCAATTCGCCGACGATATATGCGAGGAAGGACCTACAACCGTGCGCGCCGGCAACCTTGTGCATCTGCGTAGCGACTTCCGCTTCCGTCTTGCGCCCGATGCTAATATAGGCAATCTGATAGAGGCTCTGCACCCCACGCCTGCCGTTTGCGGACTTCCCAAGAAGGAGGCTTATAAGTTCATCATAGACAACGAAAATATGCAGCGCCGGTATTATAGCGGGTTCATGGGACCTCTCAACGTGGCAGATGCCACGCATCTCTACGTCTCGTTGCGTTGCATGCAGATAGACGATAGCCGTTGCCGCCTCTATGCCGGAGGAGGATTGCTCAAGGATAGCATAGAGGAGCAGGAGTGGAACGAGACGGAAGCCAAACTTGAAACAATGAGAAGATGTATTGCAATAAAGAAAATGTAAACATACTGACATCGCTTTTGCTTAGACATTGTGTCAAGCATGCGGTGGTGTGTCCGGGCAGCCGTAATGCGGCCATCGTGCACAATCTTAACGAGACGCACCAGATAGAGTGCCATCCCGTCACCGATGAGCGTTCGGCGGGCTTCTATGCCTTAGGTTTGTCGTTGTCGTGCGACTTCCAACCCGTGGCGGTTTGCGTCACATCGGGTACGGCTCTTCTTAATCTGGCTCCTGCCGTGGCAGAGGCTCACTATAGACATATCCCCCTGATTATAATCTCTGCCGACCGCCCTCCGCAATGGATAGACCAGTTGGACGGACAGACATTGCCCCAACCCGATTCCCTCGGACGCTTCGTGGCAAAGAGCGTGTCGCTACCCGAACCAACCACCGACGAGGAACGGTGGTATTGCGCACGGATGATAAACGAGGCGATGCTTGAGACGGTGATGAATGGCGGTCGTCCGGTGCATATCAACGTGCCGATAACAGAACCGCTTTTTCAGTTTGATGTAGCAGAACTGCCCGATGTCGCCCCGGTAAGCTATGCCGAGGCAGATGCCTTTGGTACGCTCTATCAGTGGATGCTCAGCTTGATAGGTCATTATCGCAAGGTGATGGTGGTAATCGGTCAGACGCATTGCCTTCCCGACTATTGCGGCATCGAGGAGGGCATCGCCAATTTGCAGAAGGTGGCGGTGGTGGTGAGCGAATCGCTCTCTCATCCCGTCGATGGCATCTGCCATGTCGATGAGGCGCTATGTGCCATTGAGGGGCGCGAAGAAGAGTATTTCCCTAACATGATTATATATGTGGGCGACACCGTGGTGAGCAAGCGCCTGCGCAAGTTCCTCCGCCGTTCAAAGGCAAAGGAGACATGGGTAGTGACGCCCGATGGCGAGCTTCACGACGTGACGATGAGTGCCACTCACGTGCTCAGGGCCACGCCCGAAGATTTCATCAAGAACATGCCCGCCGTTGATTCTCATATTAAGTATGACAAGTATTTCGTAGAGCGCTGGAACGAACTGCTGGCCGATAGTGCCCGCAAGTCCATGCTCTACGAACCGCCGTATTCGCAGATGGCGACGGTGAAATATTTTGAGGAACAGCTTGAGGACATCGATTATTATTATCACATACATTATGCCAATAGTAGTGCCGTACGCCTGGCGAATATCTTTGCCGACCACTATGTGTATTGCAACCGTGGCGTCAACGGCATTGAGGGGAGTCTCTCTACGGCCGCCGGCCATTCGCTTGGTACTGACGACAAGGTGTTCTGCATAATCGGCGACCTGAGTTTCTTCTACGACCAGAACGCCCTGTGGAACAAATGCCTTCGAGGCAACCTGAGGATATTGTTGCTCAACAACGGCGGCGGCTCCATCTTCCGTACGTTGCCCGGACTTAGTGAAAGTCCTGTGGCGGAGTCAATGGTGGCGGCGCAGCACTCAACCACGGCTCAGGGCATCTGCACGCAGAACGACATCGGTTATCTTAAGGCTAGCACCATGCTCGACATGCAACTGGGCATCGTCCGTCTGCTCACCGCCGAAATCGCCCGCCCCATGCTCCTCGAGGTGTTTACGGATGGCGAAATAGACGCTCAGGTGGTGCAGGAGTACTATAATTGGAACCTCCCCTAACCCCTCCAAAGGAGGGGAACTTGGATGAGGGATTGTTTCCAAAGCTTCTTAAGCTTCCAAAGTTTTCCTATAGAGCATCTTAGAGTTTCCTATAGCCTCCTAAAGCCTCCTATAATACTCCTGCACCCCTTAAAACGGATTTTTAAAAAATGTACACATGTAAAAATATATGAAAACAAGACAATGGAAAAAAATCAAGGATTTCCAAGAAATCCTCTTTGAAGAATACAACGGCATGGCGAAGATAACCATCAACCGTCCGCGCTATCGCAACGCGTTCACGCCAAAGACTACATGGGAGTTGTCACAGGCATTCTCCATGTGTCGTGAGATGCAAGACATCTGCGTCGTTATCCTCACCGGTGCCGGCGACAAGGCTTTCTGTGCCGGTGGCGACATGAACGTGAAGGGTCATGGCGGATATATCGACGAAGATGGCGTGCCGCGCCTCAGCGTACTCGACGTGCAGATGCAGATACGCCGCTTGCCCAAGCCTGTCATCGCCATGGTCAACGGCTTCGCCATCGGTGGCGGTCACGTGCTTCATCTCATGTGCGACCTCACCATTGCCAGCGACAATGCCATCTTCGGTCAGACAGGTCCTAAGGTGGGTTCGTTCGATGCCGGTTTCGGTGCCTCCTACCTTGCTCGCATCGTCGGTCAGAAGAAGGCACGCGAGATATGGTTCATGTGCCGCCAGTACTCGGCCGAGGAGGCAGAGCGCATGGGTATGGTCAACAAGGTGGTGCCCTTCGACCGACTGGAAGACGAGTGCGTGGAGTGGGCGGAGACGATGATGGAGCGCTCGCCGTTGGCTCTGCGAATGATAAAGGCGGGATTGAATGCCGAGCTCGACGGTCAGGCGGGCATTCAGGAACTGGCAGGCGATTGCACCATGCTCTACTACTTCCTCGACGAGGCTCAGGAGGGTGGCAAGGCATTCCTCGAAAAACGCAAGCCCGATTTCAAGAAATATCCGAAACTGCCGTGATTTAGAATTGAAGGATTGAAAAATTGAAGACTTCCCCTGCCCCTCCAAAGGAGGGGAGTTTGGCTATAGACTCCTAGAGTTTCCTAGAGTTTCCTATCGCCCCTTCCCCCTTAACCCCTTAAAAAATATCAAAAATGAAAATAACCATCACCCCCAGAACCTTCCACTTCCGCCAACCGGCAGGAACGTCGCGCGGAGTATATACCGAGCGCAAGTCGTGGATGATAGAGCTTACCGACGGCCAGCATACCGGCATAGGCGAGTGTGCACCGTTACCAGGACTAAGTTGCGACGACATACCCGAATACGAGAAAACCCTGCGCGCCCTCTGCGACAAGTTCGAACAGGAGGGAAAAATCGACTACAACGTCATGCGCCCGTACCCCTCTATGCTCTTCGGCCTTGAAACGGCGCTCTCATCGCTCAACGCTCAACGCTCTTCCCAATCACCCCTCCGTCGGAGGGGCAGGGGGGAGGTTGCCCCCCTCCTCTTCGACAACGCCTTCACCCGAGGCAAGCGGGGCATACCCATCAACGGACTTGTGTGGATGGGCAGCTACGAGGAGATGATGAAGCGCATAGACGAGAAAATCGGCCAGGGCTACCGTTGTATCAAACTGAAAATTGGTGCCATCGACTTCGAACAGGAACTCGACATGGTCAGAAGCATACGCGAGCGCTTCTCGGCAAAGGAACTTCAGATTCGTCTCGATGCCAACGGCGGATTCTCCTTCGACGAGGCACTCTACAAGCTCGAACTCCTATCGCAATACTCCATCCACTCCATCGAGCAACCCATCAAGGCCAAGCAATGGGCGTTCATGGCAGAACTCTGTCGCGAATCGCCTCTGCCCATAGCCCTCGACGAGGAGCTCATAGGAGTCAACATGCCTGAGATGAAGCGCCACGTGCTCAACATCATAAAGCCCGCGCATATCGTGCTCAAACCATCGTTGCACGGTGGCATGCAGGGCTGTCGCGAGTGGATAGACATAGCGCGCGACATGGGCATCGGCTCGTGGATTACCAGTGCGCTGGAGAGTAACATCGGCCTCAATGCCATAGCGCAGTTCACCGCCGATGTCTATGGCGACAACATTACCATGCCGCAAGGACTTGGCACCGGACAACTCTTTACCGACAATATCGACCTGCTGCTCGAGATACGCGACAATGCACTATGGATTTCAAGGAATTCTTAGACGAGTGGAACAACGGCTCCGACCGCATGCTGGTGCACACCAGCGGCTCTACGGGCAAGCCCAAACCCATGTGGGTGGAGAAGAAGCGCATGGCTCACTCTGCCCGCACTACCTGCCGCTTTCTCGGTTTGAAGCGGGGCGATACCGCCTTGCTTTGCCTCTCGCTCGACTACATCGCCGGCAAGATGATGGCGGTAAGGGCGATAGAGTGGGGGCTCAACCTCGTTTGCGTGGAACCGAGCGGGCATCCTCTTTCAACGATTAACGTTGAGCGTTTAACGATTAACGAAGGCAGTTTATTAGAACCTCCCCTAAGGGGGAGGCAGGAGGGGGCTTTCTCCTTCGCCGCTATGACCCCCATGCAAGTCTATAACACCCTTCAGGTGCCGGAGGAGCGCGAGAGGCTGATGCAGGTAAAGCACCTGATAATTGGCGGCGGAGCCATCGACGAGGCTTTGGAGGCAGAGCTGCGTCTGTTTCCCAATGCCGTGTGGAGCACCTACGGCATGACCGAAACGCTCTCGCATATTGCTCTGAGGAGAATCTCTCATCCGGAACGGTGCTCAGGTGTTCAGGCGTATGAAGTCTCCCCCAGCCCCTCCAAAGGAGGGGATATTGGGACCCAAGCAAGCAATACCCTTGTTGCTAATAACTTGTCAACTTGTCAACTCGTCAACTCGTCAACTGAAAAATGGTATTTACCATTTGAAGACGTTCACGTCTCGCTCAACGGCGACGGCTGCCTTATTATCGATGCCCCAGGCGTGTGTGCCGAAACGCTGGTTACCAACGACTGCGCCCAGCTACATCCCGACGGTCGCCGCTTCCGCATCCTCGGTCGCAAGGATAATGTCATTAACAGCGGAGGCATAAAGATTCATGCCGAGGAGATGGAGCAACTGCTTCGGCCGCACCTTAGCATACCCTTTATAATAACAAAGGCCACCGACCCCAAGTTTGGTGAGGTAGTGGCACTGGTGTATGAGGATGATTCCCTCGGCGCAAGTGTCCAGAGCATCTGCCAAACCGTTCTGCCCAAGTACTGGCAGCCTCGCCGCTATCTCCCGGTTCCCCATATTCTGATGACCGAGACGGGCAAGCCGCGCAGGGATATCATCTTGTATCTTTAGAGATGAGGGGAACCTCATCCCTGAGCTCTGTCCTAAAAAACCACGAATTGCGAGGTTCAGCACTCCCTATAAAAGTCGAGAGCCTCCTGTATCTCCTCCCTGGTAGCCGTCTGATTGATTATTATGTCGCCGATGCCGCCCAGCAGGGTGAAGTTGATGGTAGTGCCAATGTTCTTCTTGTCGTGAGTCATCAGCTCAAGCAGTTCGGGATAGTCGTTACAGGTAATCTCCAGTTTTCCGTAGTGCTCCTTGGTGAAAGCCACCGTCTGGTGCATCACGTCGGTAGGGAACCCCGTCTTCAGCGCACTGAGATATAGTTCGCACACGATGCCCCATGCCACGGCATAACCATGGAGCACAGGTGTGCGGCGCATGGCAAACGACTCGAAGGCATGGCCGATGGTGTGGCCGAGGTTAAGCGCCTTGCGTATGCCTCGCTCGGTAGGGTCTTCGGTCACAATGTGCTGCTTTACCGCCACCGACTCAGCCACCATCCTCTGCAACTGGCAAAGGTCGGGGCGCTCGATGTCGAAGCCCACAAGCTCTGCCCACATTGCGCGAGTGTTGATAAGTCCGTGCTTCAGCATCTCGGCATACCCCGAAAGCATATTCTCTCGGTCCATCGTCTCAAGAAAAGCCGTGTCGAGAATCACGCTCTGAGCATTGTTGAATACGCCAATCTCGTTTTTAAGGCCGTTAAAGTTTATGCCCGTCTTTCCTCCCACCGAAGCATCGACCATGGAGAGCAGGGTGGTGGGTATGTTGATGAACTGGATTCCTCGCTTGAAGGCAGATGCGGCAAATCCGCCCAGGTCGGTAATCATTCCGCCGCCCAGGTTGACCATCAGCGAGTGGCGCGTGGCACCCATGCGTCCCAGTTCGCTCCAGACGTGGGCAATCGACTCCAGAGTCTTGTTGTTGTCGGTGGCGCCGATAACAATCTTTTGTGCGCCCTTCATGCAATCGAAGTGCTCTATGAGCGGCAGGCACAACTCGTCTGTCGTCTCATCGACAAGCACGAAAAGCCTGTCATGCTTGCACTCTGCAATGGCTTCGGCGAGCGAAGCGTGCAGTTCCCTTGATATGATAACCTTTTGCTTTTCCATAATTTTATGATGCAAAGGTATAAAAAAATGGGTTATTAGGATGAAAAATACAGAATAATTGTAGAAAGTACAATAATTTTTCGTTTCCGATTAAACTTTTCTTGTTCGGTTACGTCTTAGATTAAGACAAATCAATATTTCAGGAAATATAAATGAAAAGATTTCTAATTTTGTTTGCCGTGACAATGGCAACGCTTTCTGTTTGTGCCCAGCGAAAGATAACGGGTACGATAGTTGACAATGATACGAAGGAAGCCATGGTGATGACCACCGTAAGACTGCTCAAGAGCGACAGCTCGCTGGTGAAGGGCGTCGTTACCTCTGAGACTGGTGCCTTCTCCGTTCAGGCTCCGTCGAAGGGCAGCTATATCCTGCGCATTACGAGTGTGGGATATAAGGACACCTATCGCAATGTGGTTGTCGATAGCAAGAAAGACGTGACTGTGGGCACGATAGCCATTAAGTCGGACGCCATAATGCTGAAGGGTGCCACCGTGACAAAGAATCTTACCAAGGTGATGGTAAAGGCTGATACCTTTATATATAACGCCGACGCCTACCGCACGCCAGAAGGCTCGGTAATAGAGGAACTGGTGAAGCGCTTGCCAGGCGCACAGGTTGACGATGCCGGCAAGATAACCATCAACGGCAAGGAGGTGAAGAAGATTCTTGTGGATGGCAAGGAGTTCATGACCGGCGACACAAAGACAGCCATGAAGAACCTGCCAACGTCTATCATCGAAAAGATTAAGGCGTACGACGAGAAGAGCGACCTGGCACGCGTCTCAGGCATTGACGATGGCAACGAACAGACAGTGCTCGACTTCGGCATCAAGCGCGGCATGAACCGCGGATTCCTGTCAAACTTCTACGGCGGCATTGGTACGGAAGATCGCTATACGGGTCGTGCCTTCGTGGGTAGCTTCAACAGCGACCTGAAGATAATGGGTATGGGCAATGCCAACAACGTGAACGACCGTGGCTTCGGCGGAGGACGCGGACGATTCGGCGGAGGAGGTGCCGGTTTGCAGGCAAGCAAGATGGCTGGCGTGAACGTGAACTATGACACCAAGAAGCTGAAGCTGAGCGGAAGCATACGCTGGAACCATAGCGACGGCGACACCTACTCACGTTCTTCATCAGAAAACTTCGTAAGTACCGTGGGTTCGTTCTCAAACAACACGAACAACAACTATTCGCGCGGCAACAGCTGGAACGGACAGATGCGCCTGGAGTGGATGCCCGACACGATGACCAACATCATGTTCCGTCCGTCGTTCAGCTATTCAACAAACGACGGACGAGGCAAGAGCGCTTCTTCATCGTTCAACCAAGACCCTTATCTCTATGTTAGCGACCCGCTGAACCTCTCACTCACGGAACTGGCTATGCTCAGAGACGACTCGGTGATAATTAACAGCCGCTCAAACCGCTCGCTCAATTATAGCGAAAACAAAAACTTCGGCGGTATGCTCCAGTTTAACCGTCGTCTGGGCAACAACGGACGCAACCTCACCTTGCGCGCAGATGCCAACTATAGCGAGGGAGAGAGCAAGAGCTCATCAACCAACGACGTGACTCTCTATCAACTTATGAACTATCTCGGTACGGGCGACTCTACATATCAGACAAACAGATTCAACCTCACACCAACAAAGAACTGGAACTATAGCGCACGCTTTACATATAGCGAACCTATATTGCCGGCCACATTCCTCCAGTTCAGCTATCAGTTCAGATACCAGCTGACAAAGAGCGACCGCTCGACATACGATTTCAGTAACCCGCCATACGATTTCAAGTTCGACCACTGGGAACCATCATATCGCAATTTTGATGACTATTTTTCTCATATAACTACTGGTAAATACACCGACTACCGCGACGACAAGCTGAGCCGTTTCTCTAAGTACGAGAACTACATCCACGAGATTGAACTCATGTTGCGCGTCATACGTCCTGCATACAACTTCAACGTGGGTGTGAACGTGATTCCGCAGAAGAACGACTTCACATATCGCTATCAGAACATAGATACCGTTACTTCGAGAAACATTACGAACATCACGCCTACCGCCAACTTCCGTTGGAAGATTTCAAACGTAAGTCAGTTGCGATTCACATACCGCGGTAACACAGGCCATCCAAGCATGACCGACCTGTTGCCAATCACCGACAACAGCGACCCGCTGAACATCTCTACCGGTAATCCGGGATTGAAGCCTTCGTTCACAAACAACATGAACCTGCGCTATAACAACTATTGGGAGCGATACATGACGAGCCTCTATGCCTTCGTCAACTTCAGCACCACATCGAACAGCGTGGCTCGCAAGGTGACCTACAACCCTGAGACGGGCGGACGCCTGACTCGTCCGGAAAACATCAACGGCAACTGGAACATTAGCGGTAACTTCACCTTGAACACGGCTCTCGACACGCTGAGCACATTCAACGTGAACACATCTACCGACATCAGATATGCCAACAACGTGGGTTATGTAAGCCTGAACCGAAATTCTGACTCGCAGAAGAACTACACCCGCGACCTCTCTATTTCTGAGCGTCTGGGCGGTAGCTACCGCAACGAGTGGATAGAATTTGAAGTAGCTGGTTCGGTGAGATACAACCATGCCGAGAACGAGTTGCAGCCAAATGCTAACCTCGACACATGGATGTACACCTACGGTTTCAATACACGCATCGACATGCCTTGGGGCACACAGCTCGCTACCGACCTGAACATGAACAGCCGTAGAGGATTCAGCGACGAGTCGGTAAACACCAACGAACTGATTTGGAACGTTCAGGTGAGTCAGCACTTCTTGAAGAAGACCCTCTCTGTGAGTCTTCAGTTCCACGACCTGTTGCGCGAGTTGTCAAACTTCAGCCGTAACATCAGTGCCATGGGACGTACCGATACATGGAACAACTCTATAAACAGCTATGCCATGCTCACGGTGAACTATCGCCTTAACATCTTCGGCGGCCGACAGGCGCGTGAGGGAATGCAGGAGGGCGGTCCTGGCATGCGCGGCGGACGTGGCGGACGTGGAGGCTTCGGCGGCGGTGGCATGCGTGGCGGCGGTTTCGGCGGACCTCGATTCTAAAAGATAATACTAAAACTAAACTTCTAAAATAGTTGCTTCTGGCTGTTCCTGATATTCGGGCGCAGCCAGTTTCTTTTTTAGAGGGAATATGTTATATGGGAGATTTTTATTAAGGAGATTTTATAAGGAGATAAAAGTAGGTAGATGGATATAAAGGACAATAGAATGGGGAAGGGAATTTATAAGGAGATAAAGGAAATAAAAAAGAGATAGAAGAAGATACGCCGTAAAGATAAAAGACACGTGTTGCTTTTCTGTTGCAAAAGCTATTGTCCTATACCTTCCTCTATCTTCTTCTATCTCCTTCTATCTTCTTTTTTTTATTCTGCTTCCTCAGCCTTTTCAGCTTCCTCTTCCTGCTCAAACTCAGTTATTCCGGCGTTAACCAGAATGTTGTACCACTGGATGAGCTTCTTGATGTCGCTGTTGTGAACGCGCTCGCGGTCGAAGTCGGGAAGCACCTTGCCGAAATATTCGCGCAGCTCGTCGCCGCTTGCCTTCTTGTAGTCGATGCTTGCCACCTTGCCCTCCTCAAGAGTCTTGAGGTTGTTGAGCACCTTGCTCAGAGGCACGTCCTCTGTCTCTGTAAACATTGCTATGTCGGCGAGTGATGTTATTCTGTCAGTTCCAAAAGCCGGCATGCGGCGGTGAGTATTGTCGAGAGCCTCGACAATAAGACTGTTGTTTCCTCTTGAAACCAACTTGTAAAGACCCGGTTTGCCCGAGATTGCTAAAATTGTCTGTAACATGTTGTGTGTATTATAATTTATTGATTAAAATGTCAATCTGTAGGGCCACATCCTGTTGCCCGTCGTTTATTATCTCGTAGTGGGCACGCCTCCTCACCTCTTCTTGAGGCCATTGGCGAGCAATCCACTCCTTGGCTTTCTCTTGGCTTATGCCGTCGCGCTTGGTTATGCGTTCAATCCTCACGTCTTCAGGTGCGGTAACGACCACTATCTTGTCAACCAGTTGGTCGAAACCCGACTCGAAGAGTATGGCGCACTCCATCCATTGGGCGCCGCTCCGTTTGAAGTCTTCTGCCACGGCAGGGTGGACGATGGCGTCGATGGCGTGGGCGTTGGCTTCAGATTGAAGTAGGAACTGAGCCACCACCGCCTTGTTCAGTTGTCCATCGCTGGTGTACGTGTCTTTGCCGATGAGTGCCGTTAGCCGTTGGCGCAACTCGTCAGACGAGCGCATCAGCCGCTTGGCCGCACTGTCACAATCATATACCTCGATGCCCCGCTCGGCAAGCAACTTGCACACATAGCTCTTTCCGCTACCAATGCCACCCGTTATTCCTACCGTCATCAGTTAATTGTGTCGTTTGGCATTTCCGTTTCCTCCTCCTCAATGAGATAGTCAATCTGCGTAATGTTGAGTGAGGCGCGCGAGATGCCCGATGGTGTACTTGCCAGACGCAGAGTGCATTTCTCTGACGGTTTGGCGATAATATCGTTGTAATCTACAACAACGGAGAAGTCTTCTGGACGTATGGTGCGGTAGCGGCTGACACCCGTTACGAATCTCACGTTCACCGTTGAGGGGAACGTGCGCAGCACCATGCCCTTAGGCATATTGATGCCCTTTATGTGTATGTTTTCTATGCTCTCTTCGGTTAGGATGTCGGTTAGGAACTTTATCTTCACGGTGGCAGGAATGGTCTTTACGCCACGGTCGCGTTGCATGCTTGTCTCTATGGAAAGCGAATCCCTGAAGTCGGAATAGTTGAGCGGTGCTGTATATGCAACATTGATGCTGTCGAGCTTGTTTTCAGATGCATATACATCAACGCTGTCGGGATAGTAGTGAACGCTTGAGATGAAGTAGGGTTGTTCAGGAGTTACCTGTCCTGTCCATCTCACCGGAACGCGCTTTGACACGCCGTTGCTATAGAAATATTCAATGAATTCGGTTTTCAGTTCGGTGATGCTTGTTGATGCCGGCAACTGCTTGCCAATGAGCTGTTGCAGTTCTGCCGAAGTCACCATGCCGTAGCCGTTTCTTCGGGCATAGTCTTTGAAACTGATGTTGATGGTGCGCTTGCCGTTGCTGCCATACTGATAGCCGAGGAGTGTGAGTCCCTTGTCGCGCAGCACCACGCTTATAGTGTCCATTTCGTCGGACGTGAGTACCACGTTCTTAGGAATGTTCACAATCTTCACCGGTATTCTAACCTCCTTCTCGAAAGTTTCGTTAAGCGTCATCAGTAGCCAGAAAATGCCCGACAATGCGAGGAAAAATAAAAAAACCAGAAATTCCTTGTTCACGGAACTGAACAAGAAATTCCTGATGATGCTGGATATGTGCTTAAGTCTTGTCACTTATCCTTATAACGAATAATTCTCTACAATCAGTGGGATTATTTGCCCTGTATTGGAGTGCTGGCCATATCTTTGAACACATAGCCTTTGTCAACGCGTACGACAACACCCTTGGCAATCTCTACATCGACGATGCCTGCTGCAAGGTCAATCTTCTTTACCGTGCCGTAGAGGCCGCCGCCAGTAACAACCGGTGTACCCTCGGCGAGTGAGTTCTGGAACTTCTGGATTTCCTTTTGGCGCTTCTGTTGCGGACGAATCATAAAGAACCACATGATGGCAAAGAGAACCACCATCATGATAATCATGCTTGTCATGCTGCCGCCTTGGCCAGCTACCTGTGCTGATAAGAATAATGTTGTCATTTTGTTGTCTTGATTTTATTTGTTTCTATTTGTTTTTTTATTTGTTCACTCTTGTTTTCGGGTCGTCCATGCGCTTGAGCATCTTGCCCGTGTTGATGAGGTGGCGTGCTATGGTGTCTAGCATGCCGTTTATATATCCTGCGCTCTTTGGAGTGCTATAGAGCTTGGCAAGGTCAACATACTCGTTGATGGTAACGCTCACCGGTATGCTTGGGAATGTCATCATCTCGGCGATGGCAATCTGCATGATTACGACGTCCATGTAGGCAAGACGACTGAAATCCCAGTTCTGCGACGATTCGCTCATGAAGCGCTGGTATTCATTGGCATTCAGGATTGTGGCTCTGAACAGCTTTCGTGCAAAATCCTTGTCCTCCTCGTTGTCGTATTCCGGCAACAGTTCCTGCTTCGACTGGTTCTTCTCATCAAAACGCTTGATGGTCTTCACCACGAAGGTATCTACAATCTCCTTGTCGTCGTTCCAGTAGAGGCTCATCTCCTCGAAAATGGTGTCGAGGTCGCTGTTATTTTCGATGAGTGTGCGGTATATCTTGCGCCAAACCTCTCTGTCGGCGTCGTATGAATCCTCATTGCTTTCTATATAATCCTTATATATCTGACTCTCCGTTATCTGTAGATAGAGCTTCTTGATATATTCGGGTTCGTCTGCCCATGTAGTTTTCTGGGTACTCATAAAGTCGTGCAGCATCCTGTTTTCGCCCATTTGCATAGCGAAACGGTTGTATGCGAATTTATGTGACGGTTCTTCCTGTCCTTCTCTTCTGGCTCTTGCCTGAGCCACTTCGAGGTGTCTTTGCGCTTCGTTGGTAACGGCGACAATCAGTGATAAAAGATAATTGTACAAATCATAGGCTTTTGATAAGCTGAAAAACAGTTCTTTTTCTGCTGAGTCGATGTTTTTGCTGCCGTTCTGATAGTACGCGTAGGTTAACTGAACAATTTTGTTGCGGATAATTTCTCGGTTTATCATATTATTATTTTGTCGATTCGCTAATCATTTAGCATAGTATAAAGTATTTCTTTCGTTTGCAAATTTAGGTAAAAATCCTATATAGTCCAAAGAAAAAAGGGAAAATGTTCATATTTTTTAGGCAAACCTTGCGTAATTGAATAAAATAGAGTACCTTTGCACCGCTTTTTCAAGCACATCGATTTTTTTTCGTGTGATGGTGAATTAGGCAAAGTAAAATTTAAACTTAATTTAGAGTAACACATTTATTAATTATGAAAGAAATTAGCGTATCAGGTCAGAAGCGTGCCGAGATTGGCAAGAAGGCTTCTAAGCTCCAGCGTAAGGAGGGTTTAATCCCATGTAACCTCTATGGTGAGAAGAAGGGTGAGAACGGTTTGCCAGAGGCATTCGCATTCGTAGCTCCATTCAGCGAGCTCCGCAAGGCTGTTTACACTCCACACATCTACGTTGTAAATCTTAACATCGACGGTGTTGAGCACAAGGCAGTTCTGAAGGAACTTCAGTTCCACCCAACAACAGACGCTCTGCTCCATGTTGACTTCTATGAGGTAAACGAGACAAAGCCAATCACAATCGGTATCCCTGTTAAGCTCAACGGTCTTGCACAGGGTGTTCGCGATGGTGGTCGTATCAACCTCTCTATCCGTAAGATCAACGTTACAGCTCCATACAAGAATATTCCAGAAGTTCTCGATATCGACGTTACAAACCTTCAGCTTGGCAAGAGCATCAAGGTTGCTGAACTGAGCTTCGAGGGTCTCGAAATCGCTACACCAGCAGAGGTTGTTGTATGCTCTGTTAAGGCTACACGTGCTTCTCGTTCTGCTGCAGCTCAGGCTGATAAGTAATTCAGGGAATGGACAAATACTTAATTGTGGGACTTGGAAATGTCGGTGATGAGTACGACAAGACCAGGCACAATGCAGGATTTATGGTATTGGACGCTTTTGCTAAGGCGTCCAATATTGTTTTTGAGGACAAACGTTACGGCTTTGTGGCAGAGACGAGCGTCAAGGGGCGCAAACTGATTCTGCTCAAGCCGAGCACGTTTATGAACCTCAGCGGCAACGCCGTGCGCTATTGGCTTAACAAGGAGAATATCGACGTGAACCGTATGCTCGTCATCGTTGACGACATTGCCTTGCCTCTCGGCACCCTTCGCCTGAAACCCTCAGGCAGCAATGCCGGTCATAATGGTCTTGGCAACATCCAGTCGGTGCTTGGCACAGAGCAGTATTGTCGTCTTCGCGTGGGCATCGGCAACGATTTCCCTCGCGGAATGCAGGTACAATGGGTGCTCGGAAAGTTTGACGATGAGGATATGAAGGTGCTCGAACCTAAGATTGAGACGGCTTGCGAGATAATAAAGAGTTTCGTGCTTGCGGGTGTAAACCTTACAATGAATGCATATAACAAGAAGAAATAATGGCTAACGAAGCGAGAGTTGACAAATGGCTGTGGGCAGCACGCATATTCAAGACACGCTCTATAGCAGCCGATGCTTGTAAGAACGGACGCGTTACCAAGAACGGCGTGAACATAAAACCCTCACATATAGTGAAGGTGGGGGAAACCGTATGCGTGAGAAAACCGCCAATCACCTATTCGTTTAAGATTCTCGATGCCATAGAGCAGCGTGTGGGTGCGAAACTGATACCTGGGGTATATGAGAATGTTACCACTCCCGACCAGTACGAACTGCTTGAGATGAACCGCATAAGCGGATTTGTCGATCGTGCTCGTGGAACCGGTCGCCCAACTAAGAAGGAGCGCCGTTCGCTCGATGCCTTCATCGGTCCTTCGCTCGAGGGATTTGATGATTGGGAGGATTGGGAGTAGGAGCCCCCTCCTGTCCTCCCCGAGGGGAGGGATACAAGAAGTTAAGGAAGTTAAAGAAGTTATCGCTTCGCTGAGAAGTTAAAACCAATAGCGTGTCATGCATACGGCTTAACTCCATAACTTCTTAACTACCGAAAACAAAACAAAACTAAAAAATATAATTATGAAAGGATTTAAGAATTTATTGCTGGCTATAGCCACATTGCCGTTTATGGCATCATGTCTTGATTCACCAGATAGTTTTTCACAATCTGGCTTTGCCAATGTTAGTTGCGACTATGGATATGCCAATACAACTAAGGGCTTTGCCGGACTTTATAGCCTTGGCGGCAACTGGCAGATTAGTCAGAACTCAGGCGGTGACTGGTGCAAGCTCGACCGTATGAGCGGTTCTGCTAATATGTTCTATAAGATAGGCATTACTTTCGAGCCAAACACCACCGATACCGTGCGTGCCGTTCGCTTTATGGCTCGCGACGTAGAGGACGACGGTATGGCATCGTTCATCGTTTATCAGTTTGCTACCCGTGGCGATGGCAGTTTGGGCAGCTCTCCGCTGGTAAAGGCCATTAAAGGCGACGACGGAAGTCTTGTAGAACTGGAGTACGACGGTGTTTGTCGTCCTACTAGCCTTGTTATGTCTAAGAACTCAGAAGTGCTTCACGATATGACACTTTCTTACTTTGAGTCAGATTCAACGATTGCCGTTAAGACAGGCCGCGGTTATATGTCTTCAAAATATAACATCGGCTATATGCCAAAGGATATTCTGGCTTCAACGGCAGACACTATCTCTGGAAAGTTTACCGACAACCTCGGCTATTGCGTTTTCTATCTCATGGAGAAGATGCATCTGAAAGGCTACAAGGCAATGTCGCTTCTCTATAGTGAGCAGCAGGCAGCTTTCGAGGTGCCATATCTTGATTGGGAGCACAAAGCTGATAGCTTGAAGTATATCGCTAAGGATGGCAGCGGAAAGACACTCGTTAGCGAGAGCCTTGGTTTGGAGTATAGCGACAACAGCAATCGCCGTCAGTCGGTAGATGCCAACCAGTTGCTTCTCGGTATAGAGAACTGCAGTCCTTACGCTTTGCTCGGTCTTTACCGCAACACACGTATCAGTCGCATCATATCAACAGCAAAGTCGGCTGCCGGCAACTATTCTGTTGCAACAACCCTCAACGCAGACAAGAGTGTTGCAACAATGGCTGTGACAGATAAGAATGGAGAGACAGTAAACTACGCCTTCGAGTATTACCAGTAAGATGACAAACATAGCAATCTTCGTTTCTGGAAGCGGAACCAACTGCGAGAATATCATCCGCTATTTTGCAGATAACAACGATATTAATGTGGCACTTGTTCTGAGCAACAAGGCAGATGCTTACGCTTTGGTAAGGGCGGAACGTCTGGGTGTGCAGACAATAGTCGTTAATCGTGAAAGTTTTAACAATCAGACCTATATGATGGATTTGATGCAACAGTATGCCATCGATTTCATTGTGCTTGCTGGTTTCCTTATGATGGTTCCGCCGTTCTTGGTCGAGCACTATGACCGTCGCCTGGTGAACATCCACCCTGCTTTGTTGCCAAAGTATGGTGGCAAGGGAATGTACGGCCATCATATCCATGAGGCTGTGCGCCGCAACAACGAGACGGAGACAGGTATCACCATCCACTATGTAAGTAATGTGTGCGATTCGGGCGAGATACTCTTCCAGGCAAAGACACCAGTCGCTCCTACTGATACTCCTGAGGATATTGCAGCAAACATCCATCTGCTAGAGCAAAAGCATTTCCCAGTTGTAATTGAGAAGGTGGTTAACCTCCCCTAACCCCTCCGAAGGAGGTGAACTCCTTCACTTCTTAAAAATATATTTTAAACAATATGTATTTAAATATTTTATATATAGTAATTGGTATCGTTGTAGTGCTATGGGGAGCCGATCGCCTCACAGAGGGAGCGGCATCGCTTGCTCGTAGAATGAGGGTGCCTGAGATTGTGATTGGACTTACTATCGTTGCGGCAGGAACATCAGCACCTGAACTGTTTGTAAGTCTCATGTCAGCACTTCAAGGCACGCCCGACATGGCGGTGGGAAATGTTGTAGGTAGCAATATCTTCAATACCATGCTCATAGTTGGTTGTGCTGCCATGGTATCTCCGATGGTTATCACTAAGACAACCGTGCAAAAGGATATCCCGTTTGCTGTTTTTGCTTCAATGATTCTCATGGCCCTCTGTGCCGACGGGTTCGATTCTTTCAGTTTCTCAGGCAACGAGATAAATCGTTTCGACGGCATTCTGTTGCTTGTAGGATTTGCAATCTTCATGACCTACACCTTGCGTGTGGCAAAGAAGGGAGCGGCAGCAGAACAATCCGTGGCGGAGTCGGCATCAGAAGTGAACGTCTGGAAGTGTATCTTCTTCATTGCTTTAGGTTTGGCTTGCCTTGTGTTTGGCAGTAACCTCTTTGTGGGTTCGGCATCAGAAGTGGCTTCATCTTTGGGCGTTAGCGATGGCGTTATCGGTCTTACCATCGTTGCTGGCGGAACATCACTGCCTGAGTTGGCAACAAGTGTTGTGGCTGCCCGCAAGGGTCAGTCGGCCATTGCCATCGGCAACGTCATTGGCAGCAACGTGTTCAATATCCTTGCTATTCTTGGTCTTACGGCAACCATCAGTCCGATGGCTATTAGTGGCATCACTATGGTTGACATATCAATGTTGCTTGTCAGCATCCTGCTTGTGTGGATGTTCTCTTTCACCCGCTATACCGTGGCTCGTTGGGAGGGAGCGGTGCTCACACTCGGCTTCTTTGGTTACATGGCATGGTTGCTGTATAACATTTAGTAATTCCTTTTGGAAAAATAAAAAACAGGGATGTAGCGTAAGTTCGTTACATCCCTGTTTTCTTTTTGTCAATCACGTTGTAATAAAGGTATCAGTTCTTTTTCAAAAATACTGCGTTCAACAATCCTGTAGTGAGGATTATACGCCTTGCGATATGCTTCAGAATGACTGGTGGCATACTTCCCTTTAGCAATAATGCTGTCAAGAAAGAGCTTTTCACGCTCGTAGTCGGGCAGGTCAAGATTCATGTCCTCAATGGTATCAATAATCTTGTGCCAACGACGTGCCAATTTGCCAACCGAAGGTCGTTTCCTTGCATTTGCGCTACGAATGAATGCATCGAGCAATACGTCTGTTGTAATCCTGTTTTCCAAGACAGCACGCAAACTAACCCGAACATATTGCCCATCCACGCCACAATATTCATAGTACCAAGGCTGCAACTCGTTCAGATTCACTGTTGCCAGTTCCTTCATGAGGTAGGCCTTTGCCTTTTCGCTGTCAGGCACAAGATGTTCTGCCCCCATGCAATCTTGGAAGCAAGACTTGTATATGTCGAGCAAATGAGATTCGGGATATGCCGTCATTTGTCGGTTAAGAAAATCCTCAATGCCCTGTGCCATGGCATTGATATGCAAAAGCAAAAGAGAGAAAATCAGTAGTTGTTTCTTCATTATAGACATTCGTTTCATCTTAGCAAAATAATAGGTATGTATGCAAAGGTACGCAAAATATCGCTAATCATTGTTTCTTTGCTGTAAAAAGTGCAAAAAGGTGGCTGATGGACATGGTGTAATCTGTTGTTGCCTTTCTTCCCACGATTTTTTTTCGCGAAAATCGCTGGTTGGCATTCCTCAATCCTCTAACGGTCGCTTAGGGTTAATGAGTGAATAAACATTAAATATTTCAACTTAGTTCTTCAAAACAAATTATTTGTGTATATTTGTAACTGAAAGGAATATGCGAAAACTTAAAATGAAATACCTATGAAAAAGAAAATCCAGTTCAGTCTTGTATATAGAGACATGTGGCAGTCGTCTGGCAAATACCAGCCACTGAAAAAGCAGTTGGAGCGTATCGCTCCCGTGATCATTGATATGGGGTGCTTTGCCCGTGTTGAGACAAACGGAGGAGCCTTTGAACAGGTTAATCTGATGGCTGGCGAGAATCCGAATGATGCCGTGCGTGCATTCTGTAAACCGTTCAACGAGGTGGGCATAAAGACCCACATGCTTGACCGTGGTCTTAATGCATTGAGAATGTATCCTGTGCCAGCCGACGTGCGCAAGCTGATGTATAAGGTGAAGCACGCTCAGGGTGTGGATATTCCTCGAATATTCTGCGGTTTGAACGACGTGCGCAACATTATTCCAAGCATAAAATGGGCAGCCGAAGCAGGCATGACGCCTCAGGCATCGCTCTGCATAACCAACTCGCCCGTGCATACGGTGGAGTATTATTCAGCCATTGCCGACCAACTGATAGAAGCAGGAGCACCCGAAATCTGTCTGAAGGATATGGCTGGAATCGGTCAGCCGGCAATGCTCGGTGCGCTCACACGCTCAATAAAGGAGAAGCATCCCGATGTTATCATACAGTATCACGGCCATAGCGGCCCAGGTCTGTCGATGGCTTCAATACTTGAAGTGTGCAACAACGGTGCCGATATCATAGACACTGCAATAGAACCGTTGAGCTGGGGCAAGGTGCATCCAGACATTATCTCTGTGCAGAGCATGCTCAAGAACGAGGGCTTCGATGTGCCAGAGATAAATATGGCAGCATATATGAAGGCCCGCTCAATGACTCAGGAGTTTATCGACGACTGGCTTGGCGCATTTATCGACCCTACAAACAAGCACATGTCGTCGTTGCTGTTGGGGTGCGGTTTGCCTGGCGGCATGATGGGTTCGATGATGGCCGACCTTGGCGGCATGATGGGTGTTATCAACGGAATACTGAGAGGCAAGGGCGAACAGGAACTGACTGTTGACGACATGCTCGTGAAACTGTTCGACGAGGTGGCATACGTATGGCCTCGCGTGGGTTATCCGCCACTGGTAACACCGTTCTCACAGTATGTCAAGAACATAGCCTTGATGAATCTGCTTACCATAGCACAGGGTAAGGGACGCTTTGTGATGATGGACGATGCCATGTGGGGCATGATACTGGGCAAGAGCGGTAAGGTGCCTGGCGATATAGACCCTGTGCTTCGTGAACTGGCAGAGAAGCAGGGACGCCAATTTACTGATGAAGACCCACGCTCTCTCGTGGCCGATGCCCTCGACACCTTCCGAAAGGAAATGAAAGACAACGGTTGGGATTGCGGCAAGGACGACGAAGAACTCTTTGAACTGGCAATGCACCCAGAGCAGTACAGAGTATATAAGAGCGGTCAGGCAAAGAAGACCTTCCTTGCCGACCTGCAGAAGGCTCGCGACAAGAAACTGGGCAACAACCTCACTCCGGCTCAGATAGCAGAACTGAAGCATGCCAAGGCCGATGCCGTGAAAGCACCGTTTGCAGGCAAGCTATACTGGAGCTTTGCTGGCGAGGGTGTGATGGCACCATGCATAGAACCGTTTATCGGTCAGCAGTACAAGGAGGGCGACGTGTTCTGTTACTTGCAGACACGCTGGGGCGAGATAGTAGAAATACCGGCAGCTCTCGGCGGCAAACTGGTTGACATCTCCGTAAAACCAGGTGCTCAGGTGCGTCAAGGGCAGGATTTGGCTTGGATAGAGAGATAGGGCCTCTCCCCAGCCCTCTCCTTGGAGAGGGAGACGGGATTAGGGATGAGAGTTTGGGGATGGAACCTCCCCTAACCCCTCCAAAGGAGGGGAAAGTTGGATGCACTCCTTCCCAATAAAGGATTGAAAAATTGAAATAATTAAGCATTATGCATTGTGCATTAAGCATTGATAATCTGATTGACAAATACTACCCCGAGGATAACGAACTGAAGCGTATCCTCTTGACACATAGTAGGATGGTGGCTGACAGGGCTTTGCTCATAGCCAGTCGCCATCCTGAACTTAATCTGGACGAGACATTCTTGGAGCAAGCGGCAATGCTTCACGACATAGGCATTTTCAAGACCGATGCTCCGGGAATACAATGCTTCGGCACAGAACCATATATCCTGCACGGTAGGATAGGGGCGGAACTATTGCGCGGCGAATGCTTGCCCGAATTTGCACGAGTGTGTGAGCGTCATACCGGTACGGGCATTACCGCCCGGCAGATAGTGGAGCGAAATCTTCCATTGCCTGTTCAGGATTTTCTGCCAGAGACGATGGAAGAACAAGTGATATGTTATGCAGATAAGTTCTACTCCAAATCCCACCTCGAGCGTGAGCGTACAGTGGAACAGACAGCCGACAGTCTTCGGAAATTCGGTGAGGAGAGCGTGGCGCGCTTCTTGAAATGGGCTGAAATGTTCGAATAATACATAGTTTTTAACGTTAATTTATCGAAAGCTGCGTATTATTCGGCATTTTATAAGTAATTTTGCAGCCGTGAAAATAAAGACATTGATATTTTTACTGCTTTTCGCCTTCATTTTCGTAATGGCGAACGCATCACCTGTGCTCTTTCATGACGATGTGGAGAGCGCTCTTAATGTCGATTCTGTTGAATATATTGACTCATTGAAAACCGATTCCTTGCTGGCGGCTAATCAGATGAAGACTGTCAGCGAAGGTCCCGATACCACGAAGATGGACTCTCTCCAGCTTGCCATCTATCGTCATAACAAAGCCATTGACGACTCGCTGGCACTCGATAGTGCCAACCGTCAGCGCAAGAACGGTATTGATGCTCCTGTGAAGTATCAGGCGCAAGACTCGCTCGTATATGAGGCGGCATCGGGTAGGGCATATCTGTTTGGCGAATCGCATGTGGAGTATCAGGATATGGATTTGCAGAGCGACCGCATATTCATGGTTATGGACAGTAGTCTTGTGCATGCCACAGGTTCGCGCGACTCAACAGGGCAGATGTATGGTTTGCCGGTGTTCAAGATGGGCAGCGATACCTACGAGACCGACACGATGATGTTCAACTTCAAGACAAAGAAGGGACTCATTCAGGATGTATATACGCAGCAGCAGGACGGTTATCTTACCAGTGAACTGTCGAAGCGTAACGAGAAAGGCGAGCTGTTCTTGCAGCACGGACGCTATACTACCTGCGACCAACCGAATCCCGACTTCTACATTGCATTGTCGAGGGCGAAGGTGCGCCCTGGCAAGGACGTGGTGTTCGGTCCGGCATATCTCGTAGTTGCCGACGTGCCTCTGCCGTTGGCTATTCCTTACGGATTCTTCCCATTCACGAAGAGCTATTCGAGCGGTTTCATTATGCCTACCTACGGCGATGAGACAGAGCGCGGATTCTATTTGCGTGATGGCGGTTACTACTTTGCTATAAGCGACAAGATGGACCTGAAGCTGTTGGGCGAAATCTACACAAAGGGTTCTTGGGGATTGTCGGCAGCGTCAAACTATCGCAAGCGCTATAAGTTCAGCGGAAGTTTCTATGCCAGTTATCAGAACACGATAAACGGCGAGAAGAACATGCCAGACTATGCCAAGCAGACCAGTTTTAAGATTCAGTGGAGTCATCGTCAGGACCCGAAAGCCAATCCATACCGCACACTGTCTGCAAGTGTCAACTTCGCAACAAGCAGTTATGAGCGCAACAACCTGACGAGCATGTATAACCCGCAGAGCTATACACAGAGTACGCGTACATCATCGGTCAGCATGACAAACACATTCTCAAGCATCGGTTTGACCCTGTCAACAACGATGAACCTTAACCAGAACATGCGCGACTCGACCATAGCACTGACATTGCCCGACCTGAACATCTCGCTGAGCCGCTTCTATCCGTTCAAGCGCAAAAAGATGGTTGGTAAGGAGCGTTGGTACGAGAAGATTTCATTGAGCTATACCGGTCATCTGAGCAACTCCATCTCAACGAAGGAAGATAAGCTGATGCATTCTAAACTGACGCGCGATTGGCGCAACGGTATGCAGCACAATATTCCTATCAGCGGCAACTTCACGCTGTTCAACTATCTGAACATCAATCCGTCGTTCAATTTCACCGACCGCATGTACACCAATAAGGTGATGCGCTCATGGGACGAAACAGCACAGAGGGAGGTAACGGATACCATCGACGGCTTCTACAATATCTACAACTGGAGCATGAACGTAAGTGCTTCTACTAAGTTGTATGGTTTCTATGTTCCGTCAAGAAAACTCTTTGGCGACAAGATTGTGGCCGTTCGTCACGTCTTCACGCCACAGGTGAGCTTCAGCTATGCTCCTGATTTCAGTTCAAGTCGCTACGGATATTACGAAACATATCAGAAGACCGACAGAGACGGCAACGTGTCAATGGTGGAATACTCGCCATATAGCAACGGGCTGTTTGGTGTGCCGGGTAGGGGCAAGACGGGAAGCATCTCTATGGACATATCTAATAATGTAGAGATGAAGCTGCGTACCGATGACGACTCTACCGGATATAAGAAGATAAGCATCATCGACGAACTCGGTGCAAGCATGTCGTACAATATGGCAACGGATATTCGTCCATGGAGTGACCTCAGTACCCGATTGCGCTTGAAGTTGTCAAAGAACTATACGTTCAACATGAACGCCGTGTTCTCTACATACGCATACGAACTTGACGAGAAAGGCAATCCGCGACTTAGCGACAAGACAACGCTCTACAGTCAGGGAAAGTTCGGACGCTTCCAGGGAATGTCGCAAAACCTCTCTTACACGCTTGATAATGCCAAGGTGATGAACTTCATAAAGTGGCTGAAGGGCGAGAAGGTGAAGAAGGACGACGAGGATGATGAGGATGATGAATATGACGAGGAAGATGACTTTGACCGCGAGACCAATCGTGATGACGACTTGCAGAAGGGGCAGGAAGGTGCTCGCCGTGAGAGTGCAGGCAAGGCAGAGACCGACGAGGACGGTTATATGAAGTTTGAACTGCCATGGTCGTTGAGCTTCGGTTATGGTATCACCATGCGTGAGAATACCGGCGGCAAGTTTGACTACGACAAGATGCGCTATCCATACTCGTTCACGCAGACGCTGAACTTCAGCGGTAACGTGCGCATCAGCGACGGATGGAACATAAGCTTCTCTTCTGGTTATGACTTCGACAACAAGAAGATTTCCATGACAACGGCTTCGCTCAGTCGTGACCTCCACTGCTTCAGCATGTCGTGCTCAGTGGTGCTGTCACCATACACAAGCTACAACTTCTCGTTCCGCTGTAATGCCGCCACGCTTACCGATGCCTTGAAATATGACAAGCGCAGCAGCTATAGCAATGCGGTGCAGTGGTATTAATTTAGTTGACGAGTTACAAGTTGACGAGTAAACAAGTTAAATGATACTGATGCAGGCAACTTGTTAGCTCTAAAGAGCAACCAACTTATAAGTTGGTCAAGCAACTTGTCAACTCGTAAACTTGTCAACTCTAACAAGTAACCAACTTCATAAGTTAGTCAAGCAACTTGTCAACTCGTAAACTTGTCAACTCGTTAACTCTTATAAATATATGTCAGAGATTCCCTACTTAGTTAAAGACCTTGCGCTGATACTGGTTGTCGCGGGTATCGTAACATTGATATTCAAAAAACTCAAGCAACCGCTTGTACTTGGGTATATCGTTGCCGGTTTCCTGGTAAGTTCTCAGGTGCCGTTCCTTGCATCGGTGGTCGATAAGGCAGATGTGAAGACGTGGGCAGATATCGGAGTGTTATTCCTTCTGTTCTCCTTAGGACTCGATTTCTCTTTCAAGAAGATTCTGAAGATGGGCATTGCGCCTGTCATTGCAGCCTGTACCATCATCTTCTGTATGATGATGTCTGGCATGTTGGTCGGCAACCTCTTCGGTTGGGGACAGATGGACTGCATCTTCCTTGCCGGTATGTTGGCAATGAGTTCCACCACTATTATATATAAGGCTTTTGATGATATGGGACTTCGTCAGCAGAACTTTGCCGGTATGGTGATGAGTGTGCTCATACTTGAAGACGTGCTTGCCATCGTTATGATGGTGATGCTCTCAGCCGTGGCGAGCGGCAGCAGTCCTGACGGCGGTCAGATGCTGGGCAGTGTGCTGCGCATAGGTTTCTTCTTGATATTATGGTTTGTTGTGGGCATCTTCCTCATTCCGCTTATGCTCCGCAAGATGCGCAAGCTTATCAACGAGGAGACGCTGCTCATCGTGTCGCTTGGCCTTTGCTGTCTGATGGCAGTGCTGTCAACGCAGGTTGGCTTCAGCAGTGCCTTCGGCGCTTTCGTAATGGGTAGTATTCTGGCGGAGACGGTTGAGTCGGAGAAGATTATCCGTGTGGTAGAGCCGGTTAAGAACCTCTTTGGTGCCATCTTCTTCGTGTCTGTGGGTATGCTTGTAGAACCGGCAGTGCTTGTTGACTATGCCTTGCCAATCATAGCCCTTATTCTTACGATACTCGTTGGTCAGGCTGTCTTCGGTTCGTTTGGTTATCTGCTCAGCGGTCAGTCGCTGAAGACAGCGATGAAGTGCGGTTTCTCCATGGCACAGATAGGTGAGTTTGCCTTTATCATCGCTTCGCTCGGTTTGTCGCTTGGCGTCATCAGCGACTTCCTCTATCCTGTGGTTGTGGCAGTGTCGGTGATTACCACCTTCCTCACTCCGTATATGATTCGCTTGGCAGAGCCTGCCCATTCGTTCTTGGAGCGCAGACTGCCGGGCAACGTTATCCTGATGCTCAACAAGATAACCCTCAACCGTGCTTCCGACCCTTCGGCTGATAACAAGTGGAAATCGCTTATTATGCAAATGGCGGTCAATGTGGTAATCTATTCAATCCTGTCGATAGCAGCCATATTCCTCATGCTCTCTTTCTGTTTGCCGTTCCTTCAGACACAATTTACTGAGCATCAGTGGGTGGCAAATCTGATATGTGGTGTGATTACTCTGCTTATCATATCACCGTTCCTTCGCGCCATGGTGATGAAGAAGAATCATAGCGAGGAGTTCAAGGCTCTCTGGACAGCCAACCGCATCAATCATCTGTGGCTCATCTTCACTATAATAGTGCGCGTGGTCATTGCCGGTGGTTTTGTATTCTATGTGTGCAACTATCTGTTCCATTTTGCCGACGCCCTGCTGATAACCATTGCCGTTGGTGCCGTTGCACTTATAGTAGCGTCGCGAAGCATAAAGAGCAGTAGCATACGTCTTGAACGCCTGTTCCTAAACAATCTCCGTTCGCGCGACATAGAGGCACTTGTAAGTGGCAAGAAGCGTCCGCTGTATGAGGGACATCTGCTCGACCGTGACATACATATTGCCGAGTTCGACATCCCTCAGGATTCCCTTTGGGCTGGTCAGACGCTTAGTCAATTGCAGTTGGGCAGTAAGTTCGGCATCCACGTAAGCAGTATCTTGCGTGCAAGCAGAAGGATAAACATCCCCGACGGCAACAGCATAATATTCCCCGGCGACCGTATCCGTGCGATTGGCAGCGACGACCAGTTGGCAAAGATGGGCGCTGCCATTGAGCAGGAGGTTTTCGGTGAGGACCTTGAGTTTGAAAAGCGTGAGATGCGTCTTTGTCAGATGGTAATAACGTCAAAGACTCCTTTTGTTGACAAGACCTTGAAGGACAGTGGCATCCGCGACCGCTACAACTGCATGGTTGTTGGTCTTGAAGAGGGTAAGGAGAACCTGTCTAATGTCAGTCCTAACTATCGCTTCAAGGAAGGCGACATCATCTGGATAGTAGGGGAGGAGGATGCGGTTACGTCGATAATGAATCCTCATTCATAAGGGATATAGAGGAGGTTAAGTGCATAAACAAACATCAGCAACTGGCAAACTAACCAGTTGCTGATGTTTCTTTATGCGTGTCGGAAATATTGTCATGCCTTGGGGTCGCAATCAATGAAAACAGGTTTTGTTAGAAGGTTGCTTGCTTTTATAATTCCGCATCTGCTTCCTTATGGATGCAGATAACTTCATTTGGATTAATTGTTTCTATTACTTTCTTGATAGTTGCTCTGTCTGCATGACCAGAGGTATGTATGTCAACGACATTGTGAAACATATCTCTCATTTCTTTATATTTAGAGTTTGCCTGAACTTGCTCTGGAATCTTGTAGTAACCATCCCAAGACGAGTAGATAAGGAGAGTTTCTTCTTGTGGCAATTTCTGAATGAGTTTCCCAACTCTTTCTATCTGTGATGTGCCTACAACCATTGCAAAACCTCTGCGCTTCAACTTTCCGTATAAGCGTTCACTGTAGAAGAGAGGATTGAATGAGAATAAACCATTAGAAACCTTTGACTCTCGTTCGGTAAAGAACTTCATAGTTCTCTTCAAGAACAAAGACCAGATGCACAGCTGTTTCTTAGCTTCTTTTGCTGCATTTTTAATTGATGCAAGTCTTTCAATATCAGTGGCAGAAGCAAGTACAAAGACGTATTTGAAAGCATTCATCACACTCGCCATTTTCTGTGAAACCAGACATTCGTGTATGCACTGCTCATCGTGTTTTAACATTGTCCCCTCGGTAATCAGTACGTCAATATCTGTGGCATATTTCTTCAATGTAGGAAATAATCCTTTGCCCAAATAACCATGTACCCTATAATCACCAGTGTGCCAGATACGCTTACCATCCGCTTCTATCAAAAACATGTGCGAATTATAAATGCTATGGCAGTTGAAAAAAGGAGTAACCTTGATGTCACCAATAGTTATTACTTCTGGTTGTTTGCGTGTAGGAGTTGGCATCCATGCATTTATTCTATTTAAAAGTTTGCATTTGTTGTCAGCATGGGCGAGTAGATTATTTGCATCATTATATTCCCTTTGGTCGTAATCTGTGTTTTGCAACTCTTTGACTTTCATCTCGGCTCCTTCATGCAATACATTATATTTTATAGAAAGGAGTGCCTTGGTTCCTTCGCTCATATATTGAGGAACATTGTATGGTATATGCTCGAACAACCCTACATGATCCTCATGGCCATGAGTGTAGAAAACGGCTTCATGCTCTTTGGGGTTCTGCGAGAATATATGCTTAACTAAGGCTTCATCCTCTTCTGGAGTTGTAGGCTCGCCATTGCCAGGAAGGTTCTGCCCAAAGTCGATGAATACACGAGAGGTTTCTGTTGAAATCTCAGTGATGCAACCGCCTATTTGTTCTAGTCCTCTATGTATTTTGATGGTCATAAGTTAACAGTTTTATGCTTGAAAATAATGTTCTTATATTTCCATCGTGGCGAGTCGTTAATAAAATCAATGAGACCTTTTGAAAGTAGGGAATGAAGGTTGTCTGCCAAGAAAATTGACTCAATTCTCTTGATGTTTCCATTAGAGTAAGCCTCATAGAAATTCTTGAACCCACGAATATTATTTTTGATAGCTTTTTGTGTCTTATCATTAGTTTCATACAAAATACGGTGAGCCATTATATCATCAAGTACATTGGTGTAGAACATTAGTTCAGAAATTATACCTAAAGGTTTGTTTTCTGGTATCTTCAATTCAAATACGCTAAGACAATCGCTTTTAATTGCCCAAATGTCTATTGCGCTTTTATTTCCTGTAGTGTAATATGTATCCCGACTCACTTTTCCATCAAAAAGTCCCACAGGGAATTGATGGTTCATTGCGTCATACTCATCAGAATGACATGTTACATATTTGCATTCCAACCATCCTTCTGAATTTTCCGCATGTTTGGATATGTCAGAAGCTTCTTTGCTTCCTATATTACAGTATAATAATGAAGGAATACAGGGTATTGGTTTTGCGGATTGAACCCAAGAATAAGTCTGAACAAATTTCGCAAGTCGATAAACAAATCTATTGTAATGAAGGTTCTTGCTGAAGTCCCGTTCCCAATCAATAATTATTGTGCTTATATATTCCTTTAGATAATACTTTAAAGCAATTGCCCAACTATCAAACGCTGCTGCATCGTCTTGCATGTTCGCTTTTAGCCCCTTGCTTTTTACAACGAGTTTAAGAGCTTTTTCTTTTTCATTGTAAACATAACCTAACGTAGAAGGTAACTCTGCGTTAGGTTTAACCAGCTTCAAGAGTTTGGTTATATCATTTCTATTCATACAATTATTTATTATTCGTTAATATTCTCTTTGTGTTTGTTTTTAATTGTTTGAAGAATATTCTGACGAATCCACCACACTGCGTATGCAATGAATATGAATTTACTCTGAGATGTATACTTCTTCGCTGCAATTTCAAGTCCTTTATTGCCTGCTACAATAAGTTCTTCAAGAGTAAACCCTCTGTCTTGATACTGCTTTGCTATAGCAGTTACAAAGCGAAGATTACAGTTGTAAAGTTCTTTAAAGGCTTCTTCATTTCCCTCTTTAATTTGCCTTGCAAGTTCAACTTCCTGTTCACATGTGAGCAAAGGTTGCTCGACTGCGTCTTTGGGTAATGATTCGGCAGACTGAATGTTGCGGTTTGTAATGTTCTTTTTCATGTGCTATAAAAATTATGTGCCTCTATTATATATATACGATAGAATACAGCAAAAAGGGGCTTTTTAACCCCTTTCTGTGCAAGAACTCCGCAGAAAGCCATCAAATTTATTGGGTATTTTCAAGTACCTATCCAAAGGTGCTTTAAAGCTGCTAAAAAACAAGGATGCAAAGTTGTTGAAATAGATCTTGATGAAAATATAATGGACGTCAAGCCATTTGAACTGTCAGGTTCATCATTCAAGAAAGATAACGATTCTTAAAATCTCTAACATCAATACATAATTCATCAGCATGCAAAACGATGGACTCCCATGTTAGAAGTCTAATGCGTTTTTTACCTTCCTTTGTAAGGCAATTTCCAGAAAATTCTTTAAACTGATTGTGAAGATTTTCGTTTGCTTCTGGATAAATGAATAGCACGTACTTGTTTGAAGAAGTTGCACGTATAGCATTTCTTGCCAGCTGATAGTATTTCGTATTAAAATCGTTTTCGCAGATTGTACCATCCACAAAAATATCCTCTGCGCTTTTTATCATGTCTTTATAAACCTTTTCGTACTGGACATCTGGTTTTTTGGACGAAGATTTTTTAGTGAAATACCTTTCTGTGTATTTGATTTCGAAGAATACTTCAATATTATCATTTCCAAAATAGAAATCGAAATTGGTATGCTCTTTACCTTTTTGAATGTATTCAAATGCACATATAGCCCCCGTCTTCTCGATAGGAGTATCTATGAGACTACTTATTAAGTCAACAAGTTTATCTGTTGGCTTATACATCTTTTTTCGATTATCAAAATCGTTCATCATTGGGCGAAAGAAGTTATAGCACATAATCTGAGACGAGTTAAGATGGTGTGCATTTGTATGTAAATGGATGTCATGCTCAATTTTAGGGACATTAGGCAGAAGTATATGTTTGTTGACAATATCAATCTGCTCTTGAGAATTAGATTTAGGATTGCCTATAATATGTTTATAAGTTTTGCCTCTACAGGAACCAGGATTAGGATTCTCTATCTGCTCTTCTAATCGATTAAGTACTATTTGTCTAAATTTATTATATTTCATACACATTCCAGGTTAAAGTAAGCATCTTACTCCTTATGGTTACAGATAACTTCTATTATTCGTTAATATTCTCTTTGTTTTTGTTTTTAATTGTTTGAAGAATACTCTGACGAATCCACCACACTGCGTATGCAATGAATTTGAATTTACTCTGAGGTGTATACTTCTTCGCTGCAATTTCAAGTCCTTTATTGCCTGCTACAATAAGTTCTTCAAGAGTAAGCCCTCTGTCTTGATACTGCTTTGCTATAGCAGTTACAAAGCGAAGATTACTGTTGTAAAGTTCTTTAAAGGCTTCTTCATCTTCCTCTTTAATTCGCCTTGCAAGTTCAACTTCCTGTTCACATGTGAGCAAAGGTTGCTCGGCTGCATCTTTGGGTAATGATTCGGCAGACTGAATGTTGCGGTTTGTGATATTCTTTTTCATGTGCTATAAAAATTATGTGCCTCTATTATATATATACGATAGAAAATAGCAAAAAGGGGCATTTTTAGCCTTTTCTGTGCAAGAACTCCGCAGAAACCCGTCAAATTTATTGAGTATTTTTCAAGTATCTATCCAAAGATGTCGTAATTTCCTTCTTTATCTCTTCCCGATATTCCACTGGCTCCAGCACCTCTACATCAGGTCCAAAAGCGAGAATCTTTGACTTCAGTTCTGGCGTAAGACATAATTGATATGTGAACTCGGCAAACTCCCCATGGCGTGAGTAAACTTCTCTTTGTGACTTGTGGAGCGGCAACATTCTCATGTATTCCATTTGCGTGCCATAGACTCTTATCTTCAGTTTCACCACTGGCAATTCTTCGTTTACGTAGATACCTACCACATTTTCGTAATACTTTCGTGGTACGAAGTCCTTCGGAAACTCAAACTTTTTATTTGTTGTATGCAAGTCAATGAATCTCTCCAGTGCAATGTGCCTAAGACAGTCTATTTCTTTTATATAGCCAAGAACATACCATCTCCTATTATATACCCTCATGGAATAGGGTTGCATAGTAAACGTTTCGTTATGTCCCCCATAGCGTTGATATTCAATAATTAGCTCAGTGTTGGTTCTCATTGACTCAACAACGGAATCAAAATAAGCAGTGCCATGAGGAATTTCTTCCAGCAATATGCGGTCACGCATTAAATTAAAGGTTGTGAAATCCTGAGGAACGCTGTACTTACGCAATAACAACTGGGCATAAGGATTTTGCTCCAATACTTCAGGGTTCTTAATGTAATAGGTACAGGAAGATGATTTATCACAGGCAATGATTACTCCGAACATTTCTTCAATGCCCTTGCGATGCTCGTGAAAAGTTCGGATGGGCAGACCTCCCATATAAGAATATGGAGAACATTGCCAAATTTTCACAATGTCTTCGTAGGTTAACTGTAGTCTTGCATTGCTGATAGTGTCTAACAACCAAATGTATCTAAGGTATGTTTTGCTAATCATAGGTCAGAAATTTTCAGCAAATATAGAAAAAAAACTAATAGAAAGCAAAGGTTCTGCGGATATTTTGCAGAGAAAACCTTAAAAATAACGATTTCTTGATTTTTCAATCGTATAATAATATATAGAGCAAACAAATTTAGATATGGCAAAGAAAAAGAATCAAAGCCGCAAGCAGGAACTTGCAAAGAAGAGTGTTGTAGAATCCCTGAAATTTCAGACACATTTCGGTCTTAAAATGATGGGTTGTGTTGAGGGTAGCATGTGGCATGAACAGGCAGAAACAGAAATCAGCTTTATCGAAGAGTTAGACCTTACTCAAGACATCATGGATTTAAAGAGTTTCGTAGAACGAGTTAAAAAAGACCTTGGAACCGCGCCAACACCAGAGAAGGGTGATTTCTGTACAAGCATTACGGCTATAGCTCTCGGCATAGCAAGTGTCCCTGTTCTGGATAACATGCAAATGCCAATTAGTTGGCAAGACCAGATTGCTAAGAAAATATTGACTATATACTACTCAGAGGACAGTCGAAACGCAGTAGTCGATTGGGCAAAAGCTAATGGCTATAACACATCAACCTACCTTGGTCGGCCAATAGTGAAATTCAAGCACATTTTTGTAATAATAGAAAGGACACGCAAATGAAAAGAATAACAGAAGAGAAGGCAGAGCGTTTGCTCACCTTCTTTTCAGAAAGAATTGATTTAGAGAACCTCCCTCTTGATGATAAGGAAACGTATGGAATCTTCCAAAGAGCAGATACTGACGGTATCTTTATGATGGAATCTGAATGGGACAAGTATGATTTGGCTCAAGTTAAACCTAAAAACTTTGACGAGCTGGCTGCCATATTAGCCATGAGTCACAACCCAATAATCAATCCCTATCTCTACACATACATAAAGATAGAGAAAATCAAACCTTTTACATATCCAAGGTTTTTAGAAAATCCAAAGATAAATGAGATACTCGGTGATACACGAGGTATGTTATTATGGAAGGAGCAAAAAGAAGAGATTCTTGAATACATTGATTCTTTACCTGAAGAAGAAAAGGAAACCTACAAGATGGCAATAAAGATTATTCTTCATGAGATAGAGTTGCGCTCAAATACTCTTAGTTCTCGCAAGTTTTTCAGAAAGCGAGCTTTACTCTGCTACAGGCTGGCTTACATAAAAGCTTACATGCCTAAGGATTTTTCTGAATACAGAAGTAGATTATGTGAGTAAAAAGATGCTTATACTAAGCAAGCATTTATTAAACCCCAAAATGAACAGCTAAGCATTGCATGATTCAAAAACAAACTTAAACATCATTTTTTGCTAAAAACGTCACTTTGTGTGTAATTCTTTGGAATACAATATTATACAGCGGTGACGTTGATTTTTAAAACGTCACTTTTTGGCTGTTTTGCAATGGTTTTCTTGTTAAACACTGGTGTCAATGTCATTTGATATGTATGATATTTTCACAACTCTTTTGCCTACGAAAAGTATTCGTAGGTAAAAAGGTTAGTCATATTCTGGATTTGTCTATAAATGATGATATAGGAGTTGATAGAAACCAAAGTGCGGTGGCTGTGAGGGCTGTGAGGGCATTTTGCAAACTTTATTTCATGAAAATGTCATATTTTATCTCATCGCGCATTGCGCGTACGCGCGCGTAAAGGGTTTTAAAAACACCCTCACAACCCTCGCAGCCCCCGCACTTTTAAAATCAAAACTGCACTATTTTGCAATCAAAACCGTACCACTTTCGAGTCAAAACCGCACCGCTTTTGGGGTGAAAGTGGCGCAGTTTCATATGCGATATATTTTATTCTTGTAAGCAATTAAAGCACAAACGGAAATATAATAACGCCAAAATTGATTATAAAAGTAGAGGTGCTTGCTCAGACATCTTGTCTTTTTCTTATCGAAAAAGCATCTCTATGTTTTATAATATCAACTGCACCACTTAGGCATTAAAAGTGGTGCAGTTTTGAAGTAAATCTCCCCTCCCTCGGAGGGGCAGGGGGAGGTCTCCTAACCTCACTTATTATACTCCCCCGTCAACTCGCAAATCTTAATCACCACGTTCATGGCTTTCTGCATCGACTGTATGCTGATGAACTCGTAAGGGCCGTGGAAGTTTACGCCGCCAGCGAAGATGTTAGGGCAGGGGAGACCTTTGAACGACAGTTGTGCACCGTCCGTTCCGCCACGGATAGGCTTAACCATAGGAGCCACGCCGCACTCCTGCATTGCCTTCAGCACGAGGTCGATGACATGCATCTGCGGGTCAATCTTCTCCTTCATGTTGTAGTACTGGTCTTTTAACTCAGCAGTTACAGTACCCTCGCCATATTTCTCGTTCATCTTCTCCACGCACTCCTCGATGAAGTCCTTGCGTGCCTCGAACTTCTTTCGGTCGTGGTCGCGGATGATGTATGACAGTTGGGCATTCTCGGTGCAACCCTTGAGTCCTATCAAGTGATAGAATCCTTCATAACCCTCTGTTGTCTCAGGTGTCTCGTCGGCAGGCAGCATGGCAGCAAACTCAGCAGCCAGTCTGTTGGCATTTACCATCTTGCCTTTGGCATAACCAGGATGCACGCTCACACCCTTGATGCTTACCTTTGCCGATGCAGCGTTGAAGTTCTCGAACTCCAGTTCGCCCACATCGCCACCGTCCATGGTGTAAGCCCATTCGCATCCGAACTTCTCAACGTCGAAGTGATGTGCGCCCATGCCAATCTCCTCGTCAGGGTTGAATGCCACGCGTATGTCGCCATGCTTTATCTCCTTATGGTCACGCAGATAGCACATAGCCTGAACAATCTCTGCGATGCCGGCCTTGTCGTCGGCGCCCAACAGTGTGTGACCGTCGGTAACGATAAGGTCTTCGCCCACATGCTGGAGCAGTTCGGGGAATTTCTTTGGTGACGAGATGATGCCTTCAGACAGCAGAATGTCGCTGCCGTCGTAGTTGTTTATTATCTGTGCGTTCACACCGGCGCCACTACAGTCGGGACTTGTATCGTAGTGTGCGATAAATCCTATTGTAGGCACTTTATCTTTGATGTTCGACTTCAGTGTGGCGTAGATATAGCCCTTATCGTCCATCTCTACGTCGCTCAGTCCTTCGTCTTCCAGTTCTTTCTTCAGATACTCGGCAAACACAAGTTGTTTCGCCGTGCTGGGCACGCTCTCGCTCTCTTCTGACGATTGCGTGTCAAATTTGGTGTAGTTTAAAAATCTTTCGGTAATGTCCATATTATGTATGATATATATATTCCTAAATTGCAAAGATAACCAATTAGTGAACAACCGCCAAATATATTTATGTATTTTTGCATATCCCTCCCCATTGGGAGGTTAGGAGGGGCTAACCCTTTATCCTAATAATGTCCTTGATGTTCGTGGTATATTGTCTGGAGATATATTCATTCTTCAGATGCCAGTCCTTGCTATATCCCTGAATGGCCATGCGGATGGTGTTGTGACCGTTCTTTCGGTTTATCTCGTCTATTGCTTTTGCCAGTGCAGCTTGCTTCTCGCGGTCAACGGTGTCGAACAGATAGCCTTGAATGGCATTGTCAGGACAAGTGTCCCACACAATCACCCCTGCCTTCTTGTAGTAGAAACAACCCTCTCGCCATTCCTCCCGCAACAACCTTACTGCCGTTGCCACCAGTTCCTGCATGTCGTTGGTAGGAACAGGCATGTTGACACTACGGTAGATATAGCTTTGCGGCTTGTCCGTACAGAATCTGCTTGTATGAGCGAACACAGTGATGGCACCGCAGACGATGCGCCCCTCGCGAAGCTTGCGCGAGCAGGCAGCGGTAAAGTTGGCGACAGCCTCTTCCACATCTGCCAACCTGTTCAGTCCTATGCTAGAGAAACTGCGACTGGTACATATCGACTGCTTGTGAGGCAGTTCTTCAACAGAGATGCAACTCTCGCCTCGCAACTCCTTCCAGGTGCGCACGCCATTGATGGTCAGTTCCTTTCTTATCCAACTCTCACTTCTCTGCGTAAGGTCCCAAGCAGTGTGTATGCCATGGTAAGCCAGTTTCTTTGTGTGCCTATGACCGATGCCCCACACGTCTTCTACAGGAAACAGTCGCAATGCCTTCTCTCGCTTCTCGTCGGTATCAATCAGGCAGACACTCTGATAACCCTTGTACTTCTTTGCAAACTTAGAAGCCATCTTTGCCAGAGTCTTCGTTGGTGCAACTCCAAGCGAAATAGGTATGCCCGTGCCCTTGGTTATGTCTTTCACCATACCCCTGCAATACGTTGTCAGCCATTTCTGGCTGCCCATGTCAGACAGATCGAGAAAAGCTTCGTCGATAGAGTAGATGTCAAGTTTGGGAGTGTATGTTGACAGCAGCGACATCACCCGTCGGCTCATGTCGCCATAAAGATTATAGTTTGACGAGAATACTGCCACATTGTTCTTCTCCAGTTTGTCTTTCACCTGATAGAACACCTCGCCCATGCCGATGCCCAGTGCCTTGCTCTCCTCACTGCGTGCAATCACGCACCCGTCGTTGTTGCTCAGCACGACAACGGGCTTGTTCCTCAGGTCAGGGTGAAACACCCTCTCGCACGAACAATAGAAGTTATTGCAGTCAGCCAGACCGAACAGTTGCATCGCTATTTCCTCAGTTGCTTGATGGTATAAGTCAGTACTCCCCAAATCATGAAGTCGTTCTCCTCGGTTACCTTTATCGGTTCAAACTGCTTGTTGTGCGGAATCAGCCATGCGCAGTTGTTCTCTTCGTCGCGGCGGAACTCCTTCAGTGTGAACTCACCGTCGATGAAAGCCACTACAAAGTCGCCGTCTTTCACCTCCAGCGACTTGTCTATCACCACCAGGTCGCCGTCGTTTATGCCAGCCTCCATCAGCGAGTTGCCCGACACGCGTGCCAGGAATGTTGTCTCCTTGCGGCGAATAAGTTCCTTGTTCAGGTCGATGCTGTCGGTAAGATAGTCTTGTGCAGGACTTGGAAATCCCGCTTTTATGCCGCAGTCAACGAAGTCCAGATTCAGAATTGTCGATGTGTCGGCAGAAAATATATGCAGTTTTACTTCTTCCATTTATTTCCGTTTCAATATCTCCATCTTTATGATAAGGACGATAATCAGTAGAGCGCAAAGGTAATAAAAAGATTTGAAATAGTGAAACAAATAGATGTTAGTAGGACAATATCCCGCTCCAATCTATGTTTTTACATTTTTTAAGTTTATTACGCGCAGTATTTCCCTTATATGACCGTTTAATAGATAAAAGATTAAGCAAATGAAGAGTATGAAAGTTTTTTATGCAATAATTGCGATGGTGTCAGTTGGAATGCTGACATCATGCAGTACCGATGGCGAAAGCGTTTATGTTGGTGATGCTCAGTCCCCGTCTGGTGAGGGAATCTATGGCGAGGTGCCCATGCCTGGCGGAAACCGATTTGACGTGGTAGAGGAGAATCCTTTTGTCGATACAAAAGATGCGCCAGTATCAACATTCTCGATAGATGCCGACGGTGCTTCGTACAGCATCATGCGCCGGTTGTTATCCGGTGGTTACGATGTGCCTAAAAATAGTATAAGAACAGAAGAGTATCTCAATTATTTCACCTTTGACTATCAGGCTCCGACAGGAAACCATGCTGCTGCCATTAATGCAGAAATTGGTCCATGCCCCTGGAATGAAGAACATCAGTTGTTGAGACTTGGCATCAAAGGCAAGGAACTGGCAGAGAATGAAGTGCCACTGGCCAATTATGTTTTCCTTGTTGATGTGTCTGGCTCTATGGCTGGTTATGACCGTCTAGGTATGCTGAAGACTGGTTTGAAGCACTTGCTCTCAAAGATGAACCCTAACGACCGTATCTCACTCATTACCTATTCTGGTGAAGTGCAGAAACTGTTGGAATCGACTCCAGTCAAAGAGTTTCCGAAGATAGAGGAAGCAATAAACAAACTCAGTGCTAACGGCAGTACTGCTGGTGGAGAGGCTATGAAGATGGCGTATGAGGAGGCTTTGGCCAATTACGATCCGGAGAAGAACAATCGTGTGATTATGGGTACTGACGGCGATTTCAATGTGGGCGTTACTGACACAAAGGAACTGTTGGATATGGTGAAAACCTATGCTGGAAAGGGAATCTACCTGACTTGTCTGGGCTTTGGTTATGGCAATCTGAATGACAGTATGATGGAACAGGTGAGCAATGCCGGCAATGGCACATATAACTACATAGACTGTGAGAACGAGATTATGAAGGTGTTTGTGCATGAGCGTGAGCGTTTCGTCTCTGTTGCCAATGATGCCAAGTGCCAGATTACGTTCGACAGCACCCTTGTCAGTGCCTACCGTTTGATAGGTTATGAGAATCGCATGATGAGTAGTGAGGACTTCGAGGACGATACAAAGGATGCAGGCGAGATAGGTGCAGGACAAACCATTACGGCTCTCTATGAGATTGTTCCAGCATCAAAAGAACAAGCAAACCCAAATCAAACACTGGCCACCTTTGATTTTCGATACAAAAAGTCGCTTGATGGTTCCAGTTTGTCTCTAAAGCGTGAAATAAGATTCGAGGAGATGAATAGTGAGCATGAGCGTACTCCTGATTTCTATTTTGCTGCTGGTGTCGCTGTACATGGAATGGTTTTGCGTGATTCTCAATATAAGGGTAATGCCACTTCTGAAATGGCGGAGAAGTTGGTTGAGGCAGGTCTTGAATTTGATCCTCACGGCTATCGTGCAGAACTGTTACAACTAATCAGAAAAATAAATGCGAAATAGAATGTTATGATAAAACTTTTTAAATATGCATTACTGGCTGCAGGCTGTTTCTTGATTACAGCCTGTTCTGTTGGTGAAACAGATGATGACGTGATGATGGATTCTGCTTCGGGAAATGCTGGCAATCCGGAATATGTGGGTTATTACGGTGGCGTGTGGACTATTGACGGCGAAACGGTATCAGCCGAACCGCTTGTGTTGACAACACCAGCACCATCTTGTGTTTTAATGGGCTTTGACCAAACACCTTATCTTTCCTTTGCCGAATTCCCTTTTAAGGCCCTGACAAAGATTCTATTCCCAAATATAGACATTGCCAAAATAACGGCACTGATACCCTATGGAGAAATTGCTGACGAGGAGCAACGATTGCTTTGGCAAATAGATTCGCTATATGGATGTCAAGGCGATAATGCAATGAAGGCAATAGTTAAGACGCGCCTCCGTCAAGTTGGCTATTCGGAAGATATGGCATATCTTGAACTGATGCCCGACGGCGAGAACGCTTATGTGCATTATGCTGCTGTGGTGACAACAACCACTGGCAATAGACTTGTACTTGTGGCTGATGTGGCAACGTGGCGCACATTGGACACATCGTCAGGCGTATCGACGGTTAGCATGTCGTTGGCATATCCTTCAATGTCGCTGCTGCTCGTTGTCAAGTCGGTGAAATGCTACGACAGTAATCTGAAACTCATAGAGAATCCGACTATGCCAGAACGGTTGCTGAGGTTCAATAGCAACAGAAAGAGCAGTACAATAATATATAAATAAAAATAAGGTGGAGACCGAGCTGCAACTGCTTGACGCAATACGCAAAGGCGACCGAGGGGCGACAAGGCGCCTTTACGAGCGTTATTCTGGACATGCCATGGCCATAGGACTGAGGTATGTGCCAGAGCGTGATGCTGTACGCGACGTTATGCAGGACAGCTTTGTAACCATACTGACCTCAGTCTCTCAGTTCAATTACCGTGGAGAAGGGTCGCTGAAGGCATGGGTTTCAAGGATTGTTGCCCATAAGGCCATCGACTATCTTAGAGCGCATGAACGAATAAGTTATGTGACAGCCATTCCTGAACAGGCAGACGAACAGGAGGAACCCGATGTGGGTGGAGTGCCGCCAGATGTGTTGACGGAGATGATAGGACGGTTGCCAACCAACTATCGAATGGTGCTCAACCTCTACGTTTTCGAACAGCGCTCGCACAAGGAGATAGCGCAGCTGCTTGGCATCAAGGAGAACACCTCTACATCACAATATTTCCGGGCAAAACAGCTGTTGGCAAAGATGTTGAACGATTATCTGAATAAACATAAAATATGAAACAAGAAGAGTGGACAAGACAACTGCACGACAAACTGGCGAATCATCAGATGGAGGCGCCAGAGGGATTGTGGGCAGATATCGAGGCTAAGCTGCAGAGTCAGGCTGAGCCAGTGCCTGCTCGTTTTGTTTCGTGGCGCCGATGGGCAGTGGCAGCTTCGCTGTTTGCTGTATTATCAGGTGCAGGCATTTGGTGGTTATTCCAATCAGACGGCAATGATGTTGTTACGCAGACGTCGCCCGAAAAAGTTGCCGAACCGTTACAGAAACAATCAGGTGGTGCAACAGACTTGCTTGCTCAAGTTGAACCGACAGAGAAAAGGCAGAATAAAGAACAGCCTGTTCGTGAAAAAAAGCAAAACAGGACCAATGCCATTGAAACAGCGCAAGCGTCTAGCGTGGAACGTGCGGATGCGGAACCTGTTGCCGATGAATACAAACCATTGTCGGAACCTGTTGTGACAGACAAATCTGGAAACGAAACCAAACAATCAGAGCCACAACCGAAATTTGTGGAGAAGGAACAGACGGTAGAACAGGAACTTGATAGGCAGATTGCCCAGCTGGCGACAAGGAATACACGGCATGTCAGTGTGGCGCTTTTTGCCAACAATGGCATCGGAACGCAGTCAAGCAGCAATGGTGTGCTAATGAATTACAATCCTGGCTCTATGCGCCTATCTCCAATTTATCTTGTTGACTACAAGGAAGAACAGAAACACCATGTCCCTGTCTCGTTCGGTTTGCAGGTCAGTTATCCATTTACCGACAGGTTGTCTCTGTCGGCTGGAATCATGTTCACATGGCAACATTCTGAGTTTGACTATTGGACTTATGGGGAACTGACGTGTCGCAAGCAGAAACTATACTATCAAGGTGTTTCTTTGAACCTCGACTGGCGTTTATGGAAATATCGGAAACTGGACGTTTATTGTGGTGCGGGAGTACAGACCGATTGGAATGTTTCTGCTAATGTAGAGACCGAAGGCGTAGAGCAAGATTCAGATAAAGACCGCTTGCAATGGTCGTTGGGCGGTAGAGTGGGCATGCAGTATAATTTGTCTCCGCGGTTCGGCATTTATTTAGAACCTAGTCTGAAATACTATTTTGACAACGGCAGTAAGGTGAAAAACTATTTCAAGGACAAACCGGCTAACTTCAGCTTGCAGTTCGGCTTGCGTCTGCGTCTAAAGTCAAAAGAATAGATTATTCCAAATCATAAACATTCAGATTATACAGTTCTCCATTTCAAATCTTTTTACTATCTTTGCGGTCTATAGTACATTGCGATTTTAAACAAGAGAAACATGGAAAGAAATTATATATTCAGTGATATTAGCGAAGACAAATATGTGGTTAGCATGCCTTGGCCGGTCATCTGCTCTCAACAACAATTTGCGGAGAGGGCGAGTTTGCTGTTGAGGAGTATTTCGAGACATTTGAGCGAAAGTTTGACGAGGAAATCGCTCTTGATATGATTCTAAATTTCCAATATTAATAAAATAAACATATAATCTTATGAAACATCTGTTTCTTATAGTTATCCTTCTTATGCTCAATTTAGGGATAGCAAGTGCCAGACGAGACAGTCTTAACAATGTCAGCAGACATGAGGTGAGGGTGGGTTTTGCTGCATTTTTAGTAGAGAATAAGGCTCTTGGCGACTACAATAATGAAATAAGTGAAGGCGGGTTTAATAGCCATGTAGTTGATGAGGAGGATGGATGCGGCACTTCTATGAGCATTGAATATTACTACCATATAAACAAGACATTTGCTTTGGGTGCTCTCTTTGGCAAACAGTTTGGGCATAACAATATCTCATATTTTACAGGTCCTGATTCTCACATGCCACGTGTGGATGTAAAAGAAAGCAATGTGCTTTATGCTATGCCGGCAATGAAAGTTTATTGGCTTAATACGAGATATGTGAATTTTTATGTAAAACTCGCAGGTGGTTTGGTTAGATCAAGCATAAAAACCAAAGCATACGAAACCCCGTTGTTCACTTCCGGTACAAAAGATTATTTGACGTTAGAGAGTCATGTGTCCTTTCTTTGCTGCGAACTGGATTTAAAAAGATTTGGTATGCACTATGAACTGGGTGTTGGTGCTCAGGGAATATTTATATTTGGTTTGAACTGCAATTTTTAAAGTCATTCAAGCTATATATGAGTATTAGGATAATTTGTGTTGCCATCATTCTTCAAATTATTTATTACCTTTGCATACGCAAATAGATTATTCCAACTCATATACATTCAACCCAATCTCCTCATCCAACTTTCGCTCGATGGTTTCGAAATACTCCTCAACAACAAACTCGCCAGCTCCGCAAATCGTTGTTGAGAGCAGATGACCGGCCAGGGCGGTATAGTCGGCACGTCCCAATACCACATGCAGATGCAGATACGTCTCACCGTTAAGTGTAGAGATGTTGCCAGTAAGATTGGCTATCTCCATCTGCTCGGTGAATGTCTTGTCAACATACTGCTTCGTAATGGGGTTGAAGAAGCGCAGCGTTGCTTCGCTCACCGCTCCGATACCATGAATGATGCCGGCTGTAATGTCCATATCGATGCAGAACTGCTTTAGCGTTTCAAACACCTCGGCATGATTGGCTATGCTAACCACATATTTGTCTTCGCCAATATCGCTGAATGTATAGTTTCTTTCCATGTTTCTCTTGTTTTTAATTACAATGTGCTATAGACCGCAAAGATAGTAAAAAGATTTGAAATGGAGAAACAAATGAAAGTTAGAAGACGATTGTCTTCTGCAAGATGTTTTTTATACGACAAAAGAAATCAAAAATAAGTTCTTTTGATGTTTATTTGCGAAAGAATTAGTAACTTTGCGAATAATATCCTAAAGCAAAACCTTCGTCGAACCAGTAGAGACGCCACATTGTGGCGTCTCTATCTGGTGGCAATAAATATCCAGTGACTGTGAATATGGCAGAAAAAGAAGTACAGCACAGCAGTCAATAATTGTATCAAGGTAAGTACAGAATAAAATCAGTACGTGCTACTTGGTGTAATTACAATGAAGGGCTGTATTTTATAACTATTTGTACTGCTGGCAAAAGACATTTCTTTGGCGAGATTAAAGATGCAGAGATGTTGTTTTCTGAAATAGGGGAATATGCACAGCATTGCTTGTCGCAAATAGAGCAACTGCATCGAAATGTAGTTGTGCCTTATTATGTGGTTATGCCGAATCATGTTCACATAATAATATCGATAACGACAGAGCAACCTTGTGCTGATAACGGTGTAGAGACGCCACATTGTGACGTCTCTACGGTTAACACCAAAATGCAAAAGATTGCTAATCATTGTGGGAGATTATCACATTTGATATCGCAGTTTAAATCTTCTGTTACAAAATATGCAAGACAGAATGCTATAGAGTTTGGATGGCAAAGCAGATTCCATGACCATATTATAAGAAATCAAGATGTACTGAAAAAGATTTCAGACTACATACAGAATAACGTTTATAGGTGGGATTCTGACTGTTTCAACGAACATGTAGAGACGTCACATTGTGGCGTCTCTACAGACCAACAATAATATAAGAAAGAAATTTGAAGGAAGGATATGTGCGAATGCTCTATCCCGACTCTCCGCGGCATCCACAGTGGTGCATTTATTCGCTTTTTGGCTCTTCATCTTTGCAGTCTTCATAAAATTTATTACCTTTGTATCCGCAAATAGGTTTTAGGTCCCGTAGCTTAGCTGAATAGAGCGTCAGATTCCGGTTCTGAAGGTCTTGGGTTTGAATCCCAACGGGATCACAAAAAATAAAGAAGAACTGAGATAAATGAAAGCTTGCTTTCGATTTTCAGTTCTTCTTTATTGTAGGATGTCTGCTTGCGGGATATTTATTCCCATCAGCTCGCAAGATAAGGTTTGTGATTATTGCTATTCTTTCGCAAAAAGAAACGAATTGTCTTTATTTTCTAACAAATTGAAAAATATATTATGTAGATGGTTTGCAAATTAATAGAAAAGATGTACCTTTGCAGCGCAAAAACAAAAATTAGGACATAGATGAGCAAACTGATAAAGCCTGAAGGCTATAAACCGCTGCTTGACATGAAGCAGACGGAGCAGGGCATTAAACTGATTAAGGAGTTCTTCCAACAAAATATATCTACAGAACTGAGACTGCGCCGTGTGACTGCACCGCTTTTCGTGCTGAAGGGTCTGGGTATCAACGACGACCTGAACGGAGTGGAGCGTGCGGTGACATTCCCTATTAAAGACCTTGGCGAAGCAAGAGCAGAGGTTGTGCATTCACTTGCCAAATGGAAGCGTCTGTCGCTGGCTGAGTATGAGGTGGAACCGGGATATGGCATATATACCGATATGAATGCCATACGCGCAGATGAAGAACTGGACAATCTGCATTCGCTATATGTTGACCAGTGGGACTGGGAGGCTGTTATTACAGATGAGCAGCGCACATCGGCCTATCTCTGTGATGTGGTGGAGCGCATATATGCAGCTATACGTCGCACGGAATATCTGACATGTGAGACTTATCCGCAGATAAAGCCTTTCTTGCCAGAGAAGATAAAAATAATACACAGCGAGGAACTGCTGCAGATGTATCCTGACCTTACTCCGAAAGAGCGCGAGGACGCTATCAGCAAGCAGTATGGTGCTGTATTTATAATAGGTATAGGTGCGGAACTGAGCAACGGTGAGAAGCACGACGGTCGTGCGCCTGACTATGACGACTGGTCAACGATGGCTGAGAATGGACGTCAGGGATTGAATGGCGATATTCTGATATGGTATCCTGTGCTTGGACGCTCGATAGAATTGTCGTCAATGGGTATCCGCGTGAACAAGGAGTCGTTGCAGCGACAGTTGACTCTTACGGGAAAGGAAGACAGAATGTCGCTTTATTTCCACCAGAAACTGATGAACGGCGAACTGCCTTTGTGCATCGGTGGCGGTATCGGTCAGAGTCGTCTGTGCATGGTGCTTTTGCAGAAAGCGCACATCGGAGAAATACAGGCAAGCATCTGGCCTGACGATATGCGCAAAGAGTGCAAGGAGTTGGGGATGCAGTTGATTTAGGATTGAAGTAACCTCCCTCCCAACCCCTACAAAGGAGGGTAGAACGATTGAAGTGCTTCGCCGATGGGCGAGGCACTTCCTTTTTATGCTAATTCCAGACTTAGCAGATTCTTGAGTTTTTCTACTGCCGGATTTTGTTTTGCCATTTCTTCCAGTTGTTCTCTGCGTGTAAGAATCTTTATTGGTTCGGTGTGCTCAACTAATTTGATATTGAAGACAATATCTTTGTTGCGCAGATGCTTTTTCAGAGTACTTGCGATATTGCCTTTTATCTCTTCAATCTGTCCTAACAATATTTGGTTGTCAACAACAATCTCGACGTTAGGGAAGTCTGTTATCTGCGGTGTGATGTTCTTTAGTCGTATGGAGAGAGCACTGAATTTCTGTGGCATACGGTTGCACATGGACAACCATTGGAATTCCAGGTCGTGCTGGTTGAAATCCATTGTCTCAACGTTGTCCGGATCCTTTTCTTCTATGCCAAGCTCGGTTGTTATCTTGTTGCTCTGAGCCTTGTTCATGACTTTGAGGTTGTTCCAAGAGAAACCTACTTTAGTGCCACTTAGCACTGGGCGTGCAGTTGAGTTATATGTGGCAGTAGGAGCTGGATTTTGCGGTTTTGCAACCTCGGCCGTTACAGTAGTCTGTTGTTTTGGCGTGTTCGCACGATTAGCCTGCTCAGCCGGAACTACCTGCGGGGTTCTCTGTTGTGGCTGGGTTTGCTGAATCAAATTCTTAAACAGGGATTTTAATCTTCTGGGGCTACGCCCCGCACCAGGCGCGTCCTCTGGTTGCGTTATCTGTGCCACTTCGATGAGCGTCAGTTCCACCAGCAGGCGCTTGTTGCTGCTCTGGCGGTAGTTGATGTCGCACTGGTTCATTATGCGCAATGCCTGATATAGAAATCTGGTATCGCTCTTGGCTGCCTGCTCTTTGTATAGCTGTCGCTGGTGGTCGCTTACCTCAAGAAGCGGCAGAGTGCTCTCGTCTTTTGCCATTAGCACGTTGCGCACATGCTTTGCTAGTCCGCCAATAAGTAGTCCTCCATCAAAACCTTTGTTTATTATCTTGTTTAGCAGAACCATGATGTCGCTCACCTTGTTCTGGATGCTGAGGTCGATAATCTTGAAGTAATGGTCGTTGTCTAATACGTTGAGGTCTTCAATGACCTTTTGGTATGTGATATTGCCTTGGCAGAAGCTTGCTGCCTGATCGAAAATGGACAAGGCGTCGCGCATGCCGCCGTCGGCTTTGTCGGCAATGACCGCCAGTGCCTCCTCCTCATACTGTATGCCTTCCTTTTCGGCAACGCTCTTCAGGTGGGCAATGGTGTTGTTTACTGTCATGCGGTCGAAGTCGTAAATCTGACAGCGTGACAGGATGGTGGGCAGAATCTTGTGCTTTTCGGTTGTGGCAAGAATGAAAATGACGTGTGACGGCGGTTCCTCAAGTGTTTTAAGGAAAGCATTGAATGCCGATGTTGAAAGCATGTGCACCTCGTCGATGATGAACACCTTGTATTTGCCTACCTGCGGTGGAACACGTGTCTGTTCCATGAGAGTCTTGATGTGCTCTACCGAGTTGTTTGAAGCGGCGTCAAGTTCAAAGATATTGAACGAACGTTGGTCTTGAAAGGCCTGACAGCTCTCGCAGTTGCCGCACGCTTCGCCCTCTGCTGTGGGCGACAGGCAGTTGATGGCTTTTGCGAAGATGCGGGCACAGGTGGTTTTGCCGACACCACGAGGACCGCAGAAGAGGTAGGCATGAGCCAGTTTGCCGCTCTTCACTGCATTTTTGAGTGTAGTGGTTAGTGCAGCCTGCCCCACAACAGTGTCAAACGACATGGGTCTGTACTTTCGTGCCGAAACTATATATTCTTCCATAAATATCGTTGTTTATTTCCGCAAAGTTACTATAAATCGGTTGAAGAACAAAATAAAGGCAGTTGATTTTACCTAAAAAAATACATGTAATTACAAAATATTCATTAATTTTGCAGATGTCTAATTATAAATATAGAATTAATTTATGGAATCACTGCTAATCCTCATCGTCTCGCTGCTGCCTGTTGTCGTTCTGTTTTGGTATATATACAAGAAAGATTCGATGCAGAGCGAACCATTCTCGCAACTGTTCAAGGCTTTGTCTTTGGGCGTCTGGTCGGCAGTGCTGGCAGCAACATTGGAATATGTGCTGTTGGAGATTGGGGTGGTTCCTGATACGGAAAATCTGACCAGTCTGGTAGATTCGTTCAGTGCGGCGTTTTTCCTCGCAGCCATTCCGGAAGAGTTGATGAAGTTTCTGATGTTCTGGGTTGTGGTGAACAACAACAGGCATTTCGACGAGCATATCGACGGCATCGTTTATAGTTCGTGCGTGGCATTGGGCTTTGCGGGAATTGAGAATGTATGCTATCTGTTTAGCAATATGGACTCTTGGATGACGGTAGGAATAGTGAGAGCCTTGATGGCAGTGCCTATGCATTGGGGCTGTGGAATCCTGATGGGCTATTATTTCTCGCTGTACCATTTCGGATTGAAGACAGATTTCAAGACAAAGGCCATGGTGCTGGTGGCTCCGATACTTGTGCATGGCATCTACGATGGACTGTTGTTCTCGGTGACTGTAGAACCGTTGCTTATTTTCGTTGTGTTTGTGGCAATGATATATTTCCTTGTTAAGTTCCACAAGAAGTGCAATGAAAAGATAAAGCTTCTGATAGAGGAAGACAAAAAGGCGACTCTTGCAAGACTGTATATGACTACAGAAGTTGAAGAACTGGCGACTGCAACTGATGACAATCAAAGCACTGAAATATAATGTGCTGTCTTTAATTTTGATTTTTTTCTGTTTTTCTTGATAGATACCTGTTTTCTGATACATCATAATAATACGAATGCGCTCAAGCAGAGTATTATTAACTTAATAAAAATAGATGTATTATGAATGAAACAGGAACAAAGACAGTTGGTAAGGTAAAGGTTTTTAATTTGATTATCCTCGACCGTAGCGGTTCTATGGACTGCATACGCAGGGCTGCTATTGACGGTTTTAACGAGACCTTGGCAGGAATAAAGAAAGCCCAGGAGAAGTTTGCCGACACTCAGGAACATTTTGTTTCGCTTGTGGCTTTCTGCGGTTGCTCTACAGATGCCATTTTCGACAAGGTACCGGTAGCAGAGGCAAGACCTTTGGAACTGCAAGACTATGTGCCATGCTGCATGACTCCGCTCTTCGACGCCATGGGCATTACGATGACATCGATGCGCAAGCATGTTAGCAGCATAGAGGATGCGGTTGTGGTGGTAACAGTCATTACCGATGGTTGTGAAAATGCGTCACGCGAATATGACGGAGCGGGAATAAAGAAACTGGTGGAAGACCTGCAGGGCGAGGGATGGACCTTTACCTACATGGGTGCAAACCAGAATGCCATTGAGGTGGCAATAACAATGTCGATAAAGAACGCACGCAACTTCGCTTACAGTGACGACGGAATGAAGGAGGCTTATATGAAGGATACCAGCACCAGAATGAACTTCTTTTCAAAACTCAGCAAGTTCAAGGTTAGGGAGTCAAGACTGGAAAAACCGCTTGATGCAATGGAGCGTCATGTCAGCTACTGCATAATGGCTGATGAGGCTTTTGAAGAGGAAGAACAATGATTATGGACGCTTATTCTAATCCATAAGTAGGGAAATGATATAAAAAATGAGGGTTTTGATTCGGTTGTCCTAAAAAATGCTTATATTTGCAGAAGCAAAAAAAGCTATAGCAAGACAATGGCGATGACAGACAAGGAACTGGTGGAGAAACTGATTGCCAACGACCCGCGGACAATCTATGATTTCTTCTTCGTGAGATGCCGGACTATGCTCTCTTACGTGGGAGCATATTTCGGCAATAACCATGTTATGCCAGAAGAACTGATTGGCGAGTTCTACGAGTTCCTGTCTGCTGACGGTTGGCACAAGCTGCGCATATTCAGATTCACCTGTTCGCTTAACTCCTATGTCACCATTATTGCTTCACGCTTCTTCCAGCGTAAGCGCGAGCGTGAACTGCTTCTTTTGGATGATGATAGCGTGAAGCTGAAGAACAGTCCTCGGGTGCTACAGACAGAAGGGTTCATCTACGACGATATTGCTAATATCATGGAGCGGATGTCTGCATTTGACCAACTGCTGATAAAGCGTATTTTACTTGACGGCGACAAACCTTCTGAGGTTTTCAGTGAAGCGAAGAAATATATACCGCAGGAACAGTTGGAGAAATATTCGCAAAAACAACTTGCCGGTTATATATACATGCGCTATAATCGTGCCAAGAAGACATTGCAGGATGAACTTGTGGCAATAGGGTATTATAAAAAATGAAGAGTTATGGACGGATATAATATTTCTGACGAACAACTTGCTTCGTTTATTGACAACGGACTTGATTGCTGTGATAACGGTAGTTTAGGCGATGCCCTCAGCCTCGACGATGTTGAGGTGCTGGCAGTTGCAGAAAGGGCTCTCAATACTTTCCCGAAGGCCGAAGTCGTTGAAATTCCTGATTGGATGCATCATGGCGGGGGTAGGGTAGCCTGTTGTTTCTCGGCAATGCCAGACGCTGCAATGGATGTCCAAGAAGATTCGGACTTGAGTTTCTTCAGAAAATTTGCAACAGGCATTACGTCTGATGATGATGACGAATGACGTTTTTTCCTTCTTATTGCTTGTGCGATTCCTGTTTTGTGGAATCGGTCAGGAGCACAAGGAAAACAATCAAACCATTGAGCAATAGCAGTTCGTAACCGAATTGATATCCAGTGAAATACATTGTGGCTTTGTTAACAATGAAGCATGCCAGCGGTGCTGCCAATGCTATGTAAGGAACGTGCCTGTCGCAGACCTTTCGGCGGCAAAGGATGCTGAAGGCAAACATTCCAAGCAGCGGACCGTAGGTGTATGAGCAGAGTGTATAAACGGCATCGATGATGCTTGTTGAATTAAGCGAATCGATGAGTATGATGAAAACGGCGAATACAAGGCTCACCGTGATATGCGCTCGGCGTCTCGCTTTCTCGTTGCCGTCATCTTTCCTTATGTCAATGCAGTAGCATGTTGTCATGGAAGTGAGCGCAGAGTCGGCAGAACTGAATGACGCCGCTATAATACCTATTGTAAACAGTATCTGTACCATCGGTCCCAACTTGCCGGTGGCTGCAAACATAGGCAGCAACTGGTCGCCGTCAGCAGGAAGCGGTACTCCGTTTTGACTTGCAAGCAATGTGAGCAAGATGCCGAGCGAGAGGAACAGCAGATTTACCGGAACAAAGGCAAGTCCATAGGTACACATGTCTTTCTGGGCATCTCGTAGCGACTTGCAGGTAAGGTTTTTCTGCATCATATCCTGGTCGAGACCGGTCATGACAATCACTATGAATATACCGCTGACAAACTGTTTCCAGAAATTATGTGTCGTAAACCAGTCGTCGAAGACGAACATCCTGCTTTGCTCATTGCAGGCTATAGCTTCAGCGGCATCCATTATTCCCATGCCTAACGAACCTGCCACATTATATATTATAAGCAATAAGGCAACAAGCATGCAGAAGGTCTGGAAAGAGTCGGTCCATACCAGAGTCTTGATACCCCCACGGCGTGTATATAGCCAGATGAGCAGCACCATGTAGATTACCGTTGCTGCAAAAGGAATGCCGAGCGGTTGGAGTACAAACCGCTGCAATATGAAGCACGGAACATAGAATCTCAGTGCCGCGCCAGTCATCTTTGACAACAGGAAAAACCATGAAGCGGTCTGATGGGAGCGTTCCCCCATGCGCTGTCCCAGAAATGTATATATGGAAGTGAGATTATGTCTGTAATAGATAGGCAGCAGAATAAACGCTACGGCAAAGTAACCAGCAATGAATCCGATACAGGTCTGCAGGTAAGTCATGTCAATCTGCATTACCATGCCAGGCACCGATACGAATGTGACGCCGGAGATAGAGGCGCCAATCATGCCAAATGCTACCATATACCACGGCGACCGCTTTGCTCCGCGGAAAAAACCGTCGTTACCACCCGATTTTGTTGTCAGTTGGCTAAGAGCAAATAGCAGTAAAAAGTAGATTATTACCGTGAAAATGATAAACATGATGCAAAAGTACCACTTTTTCTTTTAAATTAAAGTCAAATTTCGATTATTATCATTAAATTTGCACTTTCAATCATACATCACAACAACATACAACACCATAATATCATTAAAATATGGCAAAGCAAAAGAAATTCATCTTACAGGAAGACCAGATACCCACACAATGGTATAACATACAGGCGGACATGGTTAACAAACCACTGACCCCGCTTAATCCAAAGACCAAGCAGCCGGTAACGGTTGAAGACCTGAGTCGCATCTTTGCAACAGAATGCTGCAAACAGGAACTTGACATGGTGAATCCATGGATTGACATACCCGAAGAGGTTCAGGAGAAATACCGCAATTACCGCAGCACTCCGCTTGTTCGTGCATACGGTCTGGAAGAGGCTCTTGGCACACCGGCGCATATCTATTTCAAGAATGAAAGTGCTACACCACTGGGAAGTCATAAGGTAAACTCTGCTCTGCCACAGTGCTACTATTGCAAGCAGGAGGGAACCACCAATGTAACCACAGAAACCGGAGCAGGACAGTGGGGAGCGGCCCTCTCTTATGCAGCAAAGGTGTTCGGACTGGAAGCGGCTGTTTATCAGGTTAAGATAACCATGCAGCAGAAACCTTATCGCAGTTCTATCATGCGTACCTTCGGTGCAGCTGTAACAGGCTCGCCTTCAATGTCAACACGTGCTGGAAAGGATATTCTTACAGCACAGCCTAACCATCCCGGTTCGTTGGGCACGGCAATATCAGAGGCGGTAGAGTTGGCTACAATCACTCCAAACTGTAAATATACTCTTGGTTCGGTGCTCAGTCATGTTACGCTGCATCAGACAATCATCGGACTCGAAGCTGAGAAGCAGATGGAGATGGCAGGCGAATATCCTGACACGGTGATAGCATGCTTTGGTGGCGGTTCAAACTTTGGCGGTCTTGCATTCCCTTTCATGCGTCATAATATCCTTGACGGTAAGACAACGGAGTTTATTGCTGCCGAACCGGCAAGCTGTCCTAAGCTTACTCGCGGTGTGTTCTGTTATGATTTCGGTGATGAGGCTGGTTACACTCCATTGCTGCCGATGTTCACTCTGGGTCACAACTTCAAACCTGCCAATATCCATGCCGGCGGTCTGCGTTATCATGGAGCGGGCACTATTGCCAGTCAGTTGCTCAAGGACAAGATGATGAGCGGAGTGGATATACCGCAGCTTGAGTCGTTTGAGGCAGGTATGCTCTTCGCCCGTACAGAGGGCATAATCCCGGCGCCAGAGAGTTGTCATGCCATTGCTGCTGCAATACGCGAGGCCAACAAATGTAAGGAGAGTGGTGAGCAGAAAACCATCCTGTTCTGTCTTTCCGGTCATGGCCTTATCGATATGCCTTCTTACGACCGATATATCGACGGTGACTTGCAGAACTACAATCTTTCAGATGAAGAGATACAGAAGAATATCGGTGAACTGAAATTTTAAGATATAGCGAACCGCGGGTTACATGGTAATTCGCGGTTTGTTTTTTATTGCTTGTATATGAAGAAGATTGTTCTAGCTTTCGATTCGTTTAAGGGCTCGCTTACTTCAAAGGAGGTGGCAGATGCTTTTGAGAAGGGATTGCTGTGTGTCGCTCCTGATGCACAGATACAGAAAGTGTGCATTGCCGATGGCGGCGAGGGGACAATGGCGGCACTGATGGAGTCGTTGGGCGGAGAATATGTTGACGTTGAGGTCTGTAATCCTTTAGGACGCAAAATCATTGCCCGTTATGCAGTTGTTGACGGAGGAAAGACGGCTGTGATAGAGATGGCTCAGGCAAGCGGACTTACTTTGCTTTCTGCAGAAGAGCGCAATCCTTTGGCTACTTCGACCTATGGCACCGGCCAGCTTGTTGCAGATGCAATAAGGCGCGGTTGCAGAAAATTGCTGGTGTGTATAGGCGGAAGTGCCACCAACGATGGCGGTACAGGCATGCTGACTGCTCTTGGCTATCGCTTTGTGGATGCCGAAGGTCGTGAATTAATCGGTTGTGGAGCAAATCTCTCGCTTATAGTAGCAATAGACGGTTCGCGGGCGATGGCCGAACTTAAAAACGTGGAGTTTATCGTTGCCTGCGACGTTAAGAATTCGCTCTATGGAATAAACGGTGCTGCCTATGTGTTTGCTGCACAGAAAGGTGCAGATGAAGACATGATTAGAATTCTTGACGAAGGGCTGCGTAATTATTCAGAAGCATTGGCACGTTACTGCGGCAGGGATGTGAGTCAGAATCCTGGTGCAGGTGCAGCTGGAGGCATGGGAGCTGGCATGATGGCAATACTGGATGCCCGTATGCAGGCAGGTGTTGAGATGGTGCTCGATGCAGTTGACTTTGACAAAACGATAGGTGATGCCCAACTGATTGTTACAGGCGAAGGAAAACTTGACCGTCAGACTATGATGGGCAAGGCTCCGGCAGGAGTGTTGGCCCGTGCAAGAGCGTGCAATATCCCCGTGGTTGCCGTCGGTGGAGTAGTGGAGTGGTGTGACGAGTTGCGACAGGCAGGTTTCGCCAGAATTCTCTCTGCAACTCCCGCTGACATGCCTCTGGCCGTGGCGATGCAACATGACGTGGCAATAAATAATGTAAAGGCGACAGCTTCAACCCTCATAACCTCACACCCTCATAACCTTACAACCTCATCCAACACCCCAATCGCCTGAGCCACCGTTGCCACTTCGGTAACGACGATTGAACGCTTGCCGCGCTGGTCGCGCAAGTTGCAGCGGCGTGGATTGGTAGCGATATAGTTGAGCAGTTTGCCGAATGCCTCACTCTGATAGTAAGGACTGTTGTCATTGCTTACCATATACAGAGCCATGCGTCCTTGCTTTAAGATAATCTTCTCGCACCCCAACGACTTTCCTTTGCGGCGCAAGGAAACAACCCGCATCAGCTCTTCTGCCTGTTTCGGTATTCTGCCGAACCGGTCGCGCAGTCGGATACGATAACGCTCCACCTCATCATCGCTCTGCAAACTGTCAAGTTCTCGGTAGAGCAGCATGCGCTCACTGTCGTTTGGCACATAGTTGGCAGGGAAATACATCTCGATATCGCTATCGATGGTGCACTCCGAAACATATTCGGCAGGCGAGTTTACAAGTTGACGAGCTGGTGAGTTGCTTGTGCTTGAGGCGTGCGGTTTGTCTGTATTCCCGCTCGGTTCCATTTCCACTTGCTCGTTCTTCAGTTCAACAACCGCCTCGTTCAATATCTTGAGATATGTTTCGTAGCCAAGGTCGGCAATGAATCCGCTCTGCTCAGAACCAAGCAGATTGCCTGCGCCGCGGATGTCGAGGTCTTGCATGGCAATGTTTATGCCACTGCCAAGGTCGGAGAAATTCTCAAGAGCTTCAAGGCGTCGTCGTGATTCTGGATTAAGTGCTGCAAGCGGTGGCGCCAGCAGGTAGCAAAAAGCCTTGCGGTTGCCGCGGCCTACACGACCGCGCATCTGGTGAAGGTCGCTAAGTCCGAAATTATGTGCGCCGTTTATTATTATGGTGTTGGCATTAGGAATGTCAATGCCGTTTTCAACTATTGTTGTTGACAGTAGCACGTCATAGTCGTGATTGGAGAAGTCCATGATAATCTGCTCCAGTTCTTCCGGCTTCATCTGTCCGTGACCAATGGCCACCCTTGCGTCGGGGATGTACTTGTTTATTATCTCGGCTATGCGTGTAAGGTCTTTAATACGGTTGTTTACGAAATACACCTGGCCGTTGCGGCTCATCTCGAAGTTTACGGCATCGGCAATGATGGCGGCACTGAAAGTGTGAATCTCTGTCTGTATAGGGTAGCGGTTGGGCGGCGGTGTCTGTATTATGCTCAGGTCGCGTGCTCCTACCAGTGAGAACTGTAATGTGCGTGGTATAGGTGTCGCCGACATGGTGAGAGTATCGACATTGGTTTTCATCTGGCGCAACTTCTCCTTCGTTGACACGCCGAACTTCTGTTCCTCGTCAATGATAAGCAAGCCCAGGTCCTTGAACTTAACCGATTTGCCTATCAGTTTGTGAGTGCCTATAATTATGTCTATCTTGCCCTCCTCAAGTTCTTTCAGTACCTCCTTTGTCTGCTTTGCGCTGCGTGCCCTTGACAGATAGTCAACCTTCACAGGCAATTCCTTCAGGCGTCCCTTGAATGTCTGGTAGTGCTGGTATGCAAGTACCGTTGTCGGTACCAGCACAGCCACCTGCTTGGAGTCGCATGCCGCCTTGAAAGCAGCTCGCACAGCCACCTCTGTCTTTCCGAATCCCACATCGCCACACACGAGACGGTCCATCGGACGGTCGCGCTCCATGTCGGCTTTCACGTCGTTGGTGGCTTTCAACTGATCGGGCGTATCCTCATATAGGAAACTCGCTTCCAATTCATGCTGCATGAAAGAGTCGGCACTGAAAGCAAAGCCCTTCTCGTTGCGTCTGGCTGCATACAGCTTTATCAGGTCGCGGGCAATGTCCTTAATCTTCTTCTTGGTACGCTCCTTCAGATTCTCCCACTGTCCGGTACCAAGATGACTGAGACGTGGCGGTTGCCCATTGTCCTGTGCCTTGTATTTGGCTACCTTATGGAGAGAATGGATTGAAACGTAGATGGAGTCGCCGTTGCGATAGGTTATCTTTATAACCTCTATTATCTTATCTCCTTGCGGCATTCGGAGTAAGCCTCCAAACTGACCGATGCCATGGTCTATATGTACGACATAGTCGCCAAGTTCAAACTGACTTATTTCCTTTAGCGTGAGTGCCACCTTGCCGCTGCGTGCCTTGTCGCTGCGAAGATTATATTTGTGGAAACGGTCGAATATCTGATGGTCGGTAAAGAAGCACACCTGCAGGTCGTTGTCGGCAAAACCCTCATGCAAGGTCTTTTCGACAGGAGTAAATACTACCGTTGATTTGCGTTCTTCGCTTTCAAAGATGTCCTTCAATCGCTCATTCTGCTTCTTGCTGTCTGCCAGGATGTATAGGCGGTAGCCCTTTTGCATGTATTCTTCAAGCGACTGCTGTATGAGGTCGAAATTCTTGTGGAACAGCGGTTGGGGCGTGATGTTGAATCTGATGGTGGCATTTGGCATTCCCAACGGTCGGTGTCCTATTTCTATGCGGCGAAAGTTGAGCATGTCGCGCATGAACTGCTGACCGTTGATGAGTTGAACCTCTTTGCGCATCTCCGACAATATTGCCTGCTGTTCCAGTTCGGTGGCTCCTTCGGTGCGTTCTATTATTGCTTGGTCGGATAAACCTTCCTGATAGGTACGGTCAATGCTGTCGCGAACAAAGGCCATGTCTTTCATGCAGATGACGGTACTGTCAGAAAGGAACGACAGGAGCGGAATGCGGTCAGCATCATCGCCTTTCAACTCTGGCACGATGTCAATCTTCTTGCACTGCTCCCTTGACAACTGGTTCTCTACCTCGAATGTGCGGATGGAGTCAATGTCGTCGCCGAAGAAATCTACACGATAGGGATATTCGCTACTGAACGAGAATACGTCGAGGATGCTGCCACGCAAGGCAAACTGTCCCGGTTCGTAAACATATTCAACCTCTCTGAATCCGTATTCGCGCAACTGCCTCAGCAACAAATCTACATCCACGTTCTGCTCGCATTCCAATGTTATGGTCTTCTCTTGAAGATTGCTGCGAGAAACCACCAGCTCGGCAACGGCTTCAGGATAACTCACTATATATAGCGAGTCGTTTGACATGTTCTCCTGTTGCTGAAACGAAGAAATGGCAGACAGCGTTTCTGTGCGCAGTATTTCGTTGGCAGCATCGCGCTGTCCGTATTTTATGGCACGTCGATAGGATGACGGAAAATATAGAACCCGGCCCTCGCCCATTATCTGTATCAAGTCGTGATAGAAATAGCCGGCTTCGTCGGCATCCTGCATAATCATCAGCATGCAATGCTGGCGGCGTGTGGCGAGAGAGGCAAAAAGCATGGGTGCGGCAGAGGCCTGCAAACCCTCCAGAAAGACCGTGCGTAGCTTGTCGTCTTCAAGTGTCTTGCCTAATGCTGCCACCTGAGGCAACTGTGCGTAAAGTTGTTGAATATCCTGTAGAACCACTAACTGTCGTTATTTTTATATAGTTAACTCTATGCAAAATTAGTCAATAGTTTTTAAAATGCCAAAAGTGTGTGGCGTAAGCAACATTTTTTTTGATTATTTCTTTTGTGCATCAAACAAATTGCCTTATCTTTGCATAACATAACGAAAGAAAAAACACATTATGCACAGCAGTGACAGTATAATAATCATTCCTACTTATAACGAGAAGGAGAACATAGAGAAGATTATCAGGGCTATATTTTCGCTCGATAAATGTTTTCATATACTTATCATTGACGACGGTTCGCCTGACGGAACCGGGAAAATAGTGCATGGACTTATTGACAATGAGTTCTCTGACCGCCTGTTTATCATAGAACGCTCAGGAAAGCTTGGCCTTGGCACGGCATATATCACAGGATTCAAATGGGCTCTTGAGCATGATTATGGCTATATCTTTGAGATGGATGCCGATTTCAGTCACGACCCGAATGATTTGCCGCGCCTTTATGCTGCATGTCATGATGAAGGCTACGATGTAGCTATCGGTTCTCGTTATGTAAGTGGTGTGAATGTTGTCAACTGGCCTATAGGCAGAGTGCTGATGAGCTACTTTGCCTCTAAGTATGTCAAGTTGGTGACAGGTTTCAAGGTTCACGACACCACAGCCGGATTCAAGTGCTATAAGCGTCGAGTGCTGAAAACCATAGAACTTGACAAGATAAAGTTCAAGGGCTATGCTTTCCAGATAGAAATGAAGTTTACAGCCTATAAGATTGGTTTCAAGATTAAGGAGGTACCAGTAATCTTCGTTAACCGCCGTGAGGGAACGAGCAAGATGAGTGGCGGCATTTTTGGCGAAGCCTTCTTTGGAGTTATTCGCTTGCGCTGGGACGGTTGGACACGCAAGTATCCTGCAATTAAGGAATAAATCTGGAAGATAAGTAAAAAATAGAGGGAGATAAAGGACAAATGCATTGTCGTCTATCTCCCTCTATCTTCTTTTATATCCATCAACCTCCCTCTTTTTCTAAATTTCCAGTGCACTCTGCACGGAGTCGAAACTCTGGCGTGTGATGGTGACAATGTTGCGCATGCCTTTGTCAACGGGATAGATCGGCTGGTGAATGGTAACACGCAGCGGGCTCCAGTTGGCAAAATGCCAGTCCTTTGTGCGTGGCATCACCTTGAACACGCCGTTGATGGTTATCGGTATGATGGGCAACTGCAGTTCGTCGGCAAGTACGAAAGCACCCTTCTTGAACGGAATCATCTTGCCGTCGTAGGTGCGTGAACCCTCAGGGAACACCACCATGCTCGTGCCGCCGGCGAGTGTCTTGCGTGCAAGATTGTAGGTCTTTACCGTGTTCTCGTTGCGACCTACGAATATCTGTTTTGACATTTTGCAGGCAAAGCCAACAAAAGGAATCTTCTTTATCCCGCTCTTCATCATCCATTTGAAGTTGCGGCCAAGGAAACCATACAATAGGAAAATATCGAATGCGCCTTGATGATTGGCAACGAACACATACGACTGGCCGTCAGATATGTTCTCCCTGCCCTCCACGGTTACAGGAAGCAGGAATGCGCGTATGATAATCCATCCCCACCATTTGCCAAAATAGTAGGAAGGCTTGTTGCCTCCGCCAAACAGGCAGCAAGTGGTTATGCCGATACATGTTAGTATTGTGACAATGATGATGATGGGGAATGCCACAAACAGCTGATAGATATAATACAGATATTTCATATTCTTATTTTTTTCAAAGTAATGACTACAACTTCGCCCGGAACACCGAAGCGGAAGGGGAGAAATGCACCAAGTCCGGTGCTTACGTTAATGGCACGGTTGCCTTCATAGAACATGCCGCCCCATTCGGAGTATATCATTGACGATGGCGACCATCCGAACAGCTTGAACTGTGTGGCGTGGGTATGGCCGCTCAGAGTCAGGTTGGCGGTTGATTCAGGGAGTATGCTTCGGCGCCATGCCGTAGGGTCGTGCTCCAGCATAATGATGAAATCGTCGGCCGATGTCCCCTTTAGCGTAGCCTTGATGTTGCCCTTTCTGGTGAAATGCTTGCCGTCGCCGTCGTTCTCCATGCCTGCAATGACAATATGCTCACTGCCACGGCAAATGGTGTCGTTGCTGTTGAGCAAGAGGTTCCACCCAAACGAGCGTTCCATGCGTTGCGTCTCGCGCAGGTTGGCAACCTTTGTCAGTCCGTCTGCCTTTATATAGTCGGCATAGTCATGATTGCCCATAACAGAATAAACGCCGTCCTTGGCTTTCAGGGATGAAAGCTGCTTGGTGTAGGGGTACAGTTCCTGTGGGTCGCGGTTCTGCAGGTCGCCGGTAAATACTATAAGGTCGGCATGCTGTGCATTGATGCTGTCAAGCGCCCTTTGCAGGATGTAGGCCCTGCTCTTGTCGTATGTGCCCACATGGAAGTCGGTGATATGCACTATGCGGTAGCCGTCGAAAGTCTCGGGCAGGTCGGCAGAGACATATTGCTCGTGGCGCACAACCACCTTGCTGAAGCCTGTTGTTGAACCATAGATGACAATATACCAGATGCCTGCAATAAGTAGCAGGCCTATGAGATTGCCGAAGTTGAGCTTGCTTTTGGTAAGACGACAAATGCCAAGTCCGATGACGGAGCAGAGCATGAAGACAAACATGGGTACGACGATGAGTCCAAGAAGCAACAGATACCAGTTCATCACCGATGTGTTGGAAGGCGCAAACCCCTTCACTGTTGCAAGCATGATGCTATATACGCTCATGCCGATACCCGGCAACCATACCAGCAGTCTTTTCCACCATTGGCACTTCTTGCGCCTCAGATAGTGGAGATCGACATACAGATACGGCAGAAGCGTCATCAACAGCAGCGGAACGATTATTCTTGCAATCATCTTTCTTATCTGAATGTTATGGCTTCGCCGATATAGCTATTGTCAACAATGCCGTCGGAATAAACGACATGTCCGTTGCAGATGGTCTTCTCAACCTGCCAGTGGTATGTGTGTCCTTCCATCGGACTCCAGCCGCACTTGCTCAATATCTTGTCAGCCGTTACGGTCCACTGACAATCAGGGCGCACTATTACGATGTCGGCCTTGTAACCAGTGCGCAGAAAACCGCGTTGGCGTATCTCAAAGAGGCGGGCAGGTGCATGACACATGAGTTCTACAAGTCTCTCAAGTGATACAACGCCTTCGTCTGCCAGTTCGAGCATGGTGACGAGCGAGAACTGTATCATCGGCATTCCTGAAGTGGCAGTGCGACAGCCTCCTTGCTTCTGTTCCAGAAGGTGAGGCGCATGGTCGGTACCTATTACGCTTATCTTGCCGCTGCTGAGAGCCTTGCGCAGAGCATCGCGGTCGGCTGCAGTCTTTATGGCAGGGTTAACCTTTATCTTTGCACCGAGTGAAGCGTGGTCGTCAGAGGTGAAATAAAGATGTCCTACTGTTGCCTCGGCTGTAATATTGCTGCTGTCACCAAACAGTTCCAGTTCTCTTTCAGTGGTAAGATGAGCCACATGCAGTCGCGTGCCGTGCTCCTTTGCAAGACTTACGGCAAGCTTCGTACTGTTATAGCATGCCTCCTCACTGCGTATGTGCATGTGATGACTCACGTCAGGGTCGTCATTGCCTGCAGCCTTCATCTCTTCCATGTTTCCGTTTATTACGGCAGTATCTTCGCAATGAGTCATTACCGGCATTGTTGTGGAACTGAACAGTTTGTCAAGCACCTTGCGGTCGTCAACAAGCATGTTGCCAGTTGAAGAACCCATGAAAAGCTTTATGCCGGGAATCTTGTGCGGGTCGAGTCTGCCAAAGTCATCTACGTTGTCGTTGGTTGCGCCAAAGAAAAAAGAGTAGTTGACGTGGCTATTCTTTGCTGCGATATCGAATTTTTCGTCCAGTGCTTCAATGGTTGTTGTCTGAGGCACTGTGTTGGGCATATCAAAATAAGACGTGATGCCGCCTGCCGCCGCCGCCTTGCTCTCGCTGTCGATGTCGGCCTTTGCCGTAAGTCCTGGTTCGCGAAAATGCACATGGTCGTCAATGACGCCCGGCATGACATAGCAGTCGGAGGCATCAATTACCTTGTCGAAAGAAGATTCTGACGGAGTGTCTTCAGATATGCTTGTTATTAAATCGTCTTCAATTATAATGTTTGCGGAGAAGCGTTGCCCCTCGTTGATTATTGTTCCTCCCTTAATAAGTGTTTTCATCGTTTGTCGGTGGCGTGTATGTTTATTTCGCACTTGGAATGCTGTCGGCAGACTGTTCGTCTATGCTCTCAGGTGCTAACCCCTGAAGTTTTGTCTCGTTTTCCTGTGCTGTGCGGTAGTAGTCCTTGACGTATGGGTCGTTCTTGAATTTCTCTGTGCTACGACTCATGATGTGTTCAATCTGCGGTGTAAGCACAGGGTAGGGGAAACCGCTTGTCAGCATCATGAAGATGCCAGGACCTACGACATTGTCAAAATTCTCTGTGATATATTTCATCACCAGCTTGTCTTCCTCTTCAGAAATCTTTGCGGCTTCGATGGCAATGGCCTGGTTGGCATCATGTTCAGGCATGCCGTCAAGCAGCATCTGAGTGTGCTGGTGGGAGAGTTCGTTGCGCTTGTTGTTCAGTTGGTTAATCTTGTCAAGGAACTCATACAAAACCTCGTTCATCGGTGTGCCTGATACCCTGCGGCCGGTGTTGTCGATATTTACCTTTATCGCTCCGTCTTCAAGTACAACAGGCATGATGCTCTCATCGTCCATGTATAGGGTGGCAATGCGTATGGTGTCGAGATTGCCGTTAAACTCAAACTTGCCGTGGATTACTTCGCAAGAGTCTATCTTTTTCAGTTCGTTGTCCTCGATTGTTTTCAGATATAGCTTGCTGCCGTCTAATGCTGTGATTGACGATTGGCCTTCAACGATATATGTCTTGGAACAGGATGTTAAAGCTAACGTCATGCAGGATATGGCGGCAAGGATTGCCGTCAATGAGTAATTCAATTTGTACATAGACAGTTTTGTATGTTTCATAATCTGATACAAATGTACTATGATAATATTGATGTATGAAAAAAATTATGCAATTTTTAAACTTATAGCCCCACTTTTTACTTTTTTTTTGTCTCTTTTTCCAATTCGCTGCTTATTCTGTGGGTTGAATAGAGTTGCAGAAAACTGGAAATTAGCAGTACAGCCACCCAGTTGTTGTGGATATACCTTATATAAGACATGTGGTCTAAGCCCAGAAAATTGTTGTTGTTCGCAAACATGAGGAATGCGGTGGCAAGAAATCCTATGTCGCTGATGATAAGCATGCCGCGAAGGCGGTGGATGACAGAACTTGTTCCGCTATATGTCTGCTTGAACTGCATCAGCACGTAGGCCAAGGCTCCGATGGTAAATACGTAGGGTGCCCATGACTGGAGCAGAACGTATGCGGCACTTCCCAGGAGCATCAGTACGGCACCTGAGATGAAAATGAAATTCTCGGTCTTGTTCAGCTTTCTCATGGTCATTATTCTGTTGCGGTCTGGTCATCACTGAGCACGAAGATGTCCTCGTCTTCAGTCTTCATGAAATAACGCTCACGGGCAATCTTTTCTACAGCCTTGGGATTGTTGTTCAGTTCGAGCAGCTGAGCTTGGTCGCGCTCGTATTTCTCCTGATACATGACTATCTCCTGCTTGAGTTCGTTAATCTTGTCAACGTTCTCAATATGACTCATGATACAGTTGTCGCCAATGAATCCGATGATGACAATGCCGACAACAAGAACAATCATGTATTTCAATCCCTTGTACTGACTCAGTCGTACAAGCACCTCTTTTGCTTTCTTCATGTTAAAAATATATTATTCTTTCTGCAAAGATATTAATTTAAATTATAAACCTATGGATTTAAAAGATAAAAAAACTGAAAATACTTTGAATGCCCGCTTTTATTTGTATTTTTGCAGTGAACAATTAAAAAACGAGTGTATGAGACTATTTCAGAGTTCCATTTTCCGTGCCCTATGTTCGGTAGTCATGGGCGTGTTAGTTATAATGTATCCTGTTGACATAACAAGATGGCTTGTTGTGGCAATAGGACTCATGTTCTTACTTTCTGGCATCGTTTCCTGTGTCGCTTATTTCTACGCAAGAAAGCAGGCGGCAAAGTCGGCAGTTTCAGACAGTAGCCTTACAGATTATGTCAAGTCGGAACTGCCCCATTATCCAGTATTGGGGTTGGGAAGCCTTATTCTTGGACTTATTCTCACGCTGCGCCCAGAGGCGGTTGTGGATATAATGGCATACATACTTGGGGCGATGCTTGTTATGGGAGGACTCAATCTCATTTTCAATCTTATTGCCACAACGAGGATTGCTCGCGTGCCTGTATTCTTCTGGATTTGCCCGTGCGTGGTGTTGCTAACAGGAATAGTTGCCATTATCAAGCCCGACTGGATAGCCGGAGCCACAATGGCGGTGATAGGGTGGTGCATGCTGCTTTATGGAGTCACCGAGATTATCAATGCCGTTAAGTTCTATAACTTAAGGAAGGCCATCGAAAACAGGCGACAATAATTCGTTTTCAGAATTTTTGACAATAAAGAGGTTGTATTTGAAATAAAAATTATTACCTTTGTAACCGATTTCAGTGGAAATCGTTTTTACATACCATGGGGTTGACTGGATTTGACGGCGAGACGAAATGGTACGTAAGCACGCGGAGCGACGGCTGTAGGCTCCATAATCCATTCGGTCGAAAAATTAATTGGCGAAAATAAGTACGCTCTCGCTGCTTAATCGAAGTATAGTAGATTACTAGCTTAATTCTCCTGCAAGGCGGGAGAACGAGACATCGCTCAAGGGATGTTGTTCCGAATCTTCTTGGCAAAGCGGTGCAGGCAAATCGGGAATAGCCATTGTAAGCCTCGGTGCACTGGTGAAATTTAGGGGATAAGGTATCAGTTGGTGGTCCAGGTCTTGCTGATGCACGAAAACCAAAGGCTGGAATAAGCGTGTAGAAAGCGTATGGTTTCCTTGTGCGGACGAGGGTTCGACTCCCTCCAGCTCCACAATTAAAGCAGGTGTACTAAAGATTCTTCTTTGGTGCACCTGCTTTTTTGAGTTGTCACAATAGCGGAGTGCGAGTTTACTATTGTTCATAACAGTTTCTTAATCTGTCAAAATCTGTTATTTATAACTCCTTGATTGTCAAGTGTATTTGCAAATAGACAAAATTGCAAATAAAAATCATTTTTATAGTAGATGGTATAAAACACAAAGAAAACCACCGGCAACCCATAAGAACGCCGGTGGTTTTCATCTATTGTCGTTATTCAATTTTGAGTTCTAAATGTCTCTAAGTTACGCTGCCTTAAAACCTCATAACCTTAAGACCTTAAAACCTCAAAACCTCATAACCTAAAATCTTACTTAACGATAAACTTCTTTCCGTTAACAATGTACAAGCCCTTGGCAAGACCCTTCAGAGACTCGCCAGCCTTGCGTACCTTGATGCCGTTGATTGAATAAACATCACCGTTCAGTACGTTTACATTGCTGTTGATACCGTCGATGCCGGTTGTGAACTTAACACCGTCAATCAGATACTGAACAGCGTTAACAAAGAGCTTCTTACCGTCTTCTGTCAGATAGCCCTCTGGCTGAGCACCGTCAACAGGGATGATTACATAACCATAGTCACCTACCCATGCCTCACCGATACAGTCAGCGCCCAAGGTTGTAGCAATAGTTGTCTGAGCGTAA
>JAZSAV010000009.1:0-271268 GCA_045602085.1 Prevotella sp.
ACTGCAACATATTCATTACCAAACGAGCCATGCGCCCATTGCCATCAGCCCACGGGTGAATTGTTACTAGATTATAGTGAGCATCAAATGACAATTGATATAGCTCATCAACTGACATCGTAGATGCCTTTGCTCTTTCTGAGTTAAGTTTCTCGCAAAACTCTGCCAACTTTGCAGGAACCTTCCTGTAATTCATATATGAACGACCGCCAACACCTGCTGTAACATTGAGCAGACGCAATTCACCGCGAGCTGAAGAGAAGTCACCAAGAGCGGTTTTATACTCCTTGCCTGTATTCCTCATCACAAGTGCCGAAAGCGAAATGAGCATATCTATCGTGATTGGCTTATGCTGTTTCGCAAGTTCAATAGCTTTTTCGTATGCAACCTTCAAATCGAGGTTCATACTCTGTTCCTCAATGCTCTTTCCTTTGAGGCTCACGCCGTGGTCGAACATTATCTGATTCTCCAACTCGGTGATAGTTGATCCCTCAATGGCAGTAGAATGGGTAATCAACGAGTAGAGATAGAATTTGTCGTAGTCTATCTGGTTGTCAATACCCAGTTCCCGATATCTTGTTACAAGTTGTTCTAAATTGTTCGCCATAACATTATCGTTTATAGTTTCTTCCTACCTTCTAGGAACTTTCTCCCTACTTGTTGTGCAAATATAATACTTTTCTCCCTACCTTTTGCAATTTTTACCCTACTTTTCCGAGTTTTCTCCCTACTTTAACAAAATCCTCTATCTTAGTTTTGTGTAATGGGTAATCTGAAACGAAAACAATCCGCTCTTATGAAAGTAGCTTTCGATGAGCGGATCTCTTTGTGTCTGTTGACTGAGATCCCCGGTCAGGCCGGGGATGACGATGCTATTTTCCGATGCAACACATTTACACTATTGATTGAAAGCGTTTTAGCCTTTTAATCGGTACAACTCGCATTTTTGCAATGACACGGAAAATACTCACAAATTCATCGTATTGAAAATCAACGATTTCGATATACGTGTTGTACCGCGCTTTTCAAGCTCATTTTCAAGTCTTCTTGCGTATTATTGCTAATCATTGCTAACTAAATTACTTTATTTATCACTTCTTTGGAAACGATGCAAACGTTCCTGGTACGATTGCTTGTACATGCGTTTAACCTTCTCCTCCAGAAAAGAATTCTCGATGAGTTCGTAAACCTTTGGTTGCTCAGTAGCAAACAGTTCAATAATAGAGGTCAACTTTTTAGGCAGAACTCCTATGCGTGTTCCAAAAGTAATGAAGTCGTCTTTGCATGGGTGTAATGTTCTCGAATATACATCCGAGTATTCTGACTCAGGAATCAGTCCGTCTTGCAATGCAAAGTCCCCGTCATTGACATGTATGGCGGTGTTTATCAAATCGTATGCAGGAGTCAATACGTAGTCTCCACCATCGGTCTCTTGTAGTGAGAAGTTTTTCAGGTGTGCATCGCCATTACTGAATAGATAATTGAAGACAACAAGCATGAAATACTTAGCCATCTCAACTTGCCATGCAGAAACATTTTGTTTCAAGAGCTTCGCTATGTCCTCATAGCTACCTGAATATTTGAAGTCACTACCGCTATTTCGCTCGGTTTTGCCTGCTATAGAAGCAAAATCATCTTGCCTAATCTTAGAACCATCAGCCCTATAGTCAAACCTCTTAGTTATGTAAAAGCGATTGTCATCCGCAAAAAAAGCAAGTGCATTCGCGGCTGTATTGATTTTATACACCTGGCTTGCAATCTGCATGGTCAGATGCTCATTTGCTGGGATATTATTCCTAAAGCGAAGACTCTTATATTCGGGAATAGGTTTTATAATATATCGCCCAGATTCTCCTTCAGGGGTGATTATAATCTTTCCCTTTTTGATTATGGCTGATATCTTCTCCTGTACTCCAGAGATAGAAATTTTGTTTATTGATGCTACAATCTCACGTCCGGTGTCATCGTTTATCGTTAGGTCCATGATGTGGCTAACCTTCTTGCCGCCGAAAACTTTTCGCAGGCACGAAGGACTATATGTATCGAATCCCGGTGCAAGTGTACCAGGACAAACGTCTATCGTTCTCATAATTTCTCTATTGTTATAGCACCTATAGTATCGTACTTTGCCGTTGCTAATAATAAACCGAATGAATCTTTTTCATCTATTCTCAATGTCATGCACTGAGTTGCCTTGTTAGCACCTTCAGAGAGCATGTTGTAGAAGAATGGGAATAGTTCATCAGAAACATACTCCTCCTTGCGTTTAGGGAAAGCCAACGATATTGCACGCATCTCTGGATTGATAAGATACTCATCGTCATATTTGAAAATATAACGCATGTCATCTGTTTCGGTTAGTGTGCCCGCAACTATCTTATTTGCTAAAACTAATGCTCGTCTCATTATTCATTAATGGTTTTAACTCTCATTATCAACTCCAATCCAAGAACTCCAGCAATCTTTTCCAAAGTCTTCAATGATGGATTTCCTTTCTCGGATTCTACACTTTTGATTATACGCAAGCTAAGCTCCGTATAATCTGACAAATCCTGTTGGGTCAATCCCAATACAGTTCTTCGTTCCTTTATTAATTCTCCGTACTTCATGGTGCAATATATTACACATTTGATGCAAAAGTATATATTTTCTTTTGAGTATCCAAGTATTTGTGCAATATAATGCACTTCTTTGTTGCGTCATTCAGCGCAAAATTCTATTTCTTTTGATGGCTATCTCATAATGATTGTAATTTCAATCATTGTGAGCGTATTTTGGTCGTAATGCTTCTAAATACTATCATTTTGAAGAGTATAAAATTACTCTGATATTTAGTGGCTGATTATGTGAAATGCATGTCTAAATGAAGCGAGCAAGGAATGAATCTGTTGTGCCTTTTAGTGATGCTCATTGTCATTTCTAACTTTCTTTAGTAACGCGTTTGATGAAGAGGTTTCATTGTCGGAAGATAAAAGGATTAGTTTAGGTTATGGATATTTAATATGGGTATAAACTAAACTGCACCAAATATAATCCTATCTGCTCCATTCTTTTTTGGACGGCACACAAATCAAATGTTACGCGGAATCGTGGAACTCGTAAATAACATCATGTAGATAACAATTAACCCCTTATCTATATGATGCTCTTTTCTTTACTCTGTTATATATTCAAACCAATCAAAATCTGCATATCCGTCTCCGTCTTCACCCTGGGCAAACAAGCCAAGCATCACGCCTGTGAACCCACCTATCACCTCAGTGGATAGGTAGCGGTAGTCCATCTTGCTGAGTGTGGTGAATGATTTGCCATCGACGGAAACTTGCATGTAGTAATAGTCCTTGTCGGAACTGATGCGTATGTAAGCCTGAGTGTCTTTCAGTTCAACGGGTTGGCCGGAATGGCTGAGTTCGCCTAGACGTATGTTTGACCTGGCAAATAGTTTTCCGTCCTTTCGTTCTATTATCACATCATAATGGTTCAGGGGTGCTGCATAGGCCGTGATTCCTGCCTGAGAGCCTTCTGCCATATGGGATGCGTCAATGAGTGCGGTGGCGTTGAAACGTAGCTCAGTCTGACGTCTTGCCACGAAAGTTGGCGACGTGGCTGCATCGAGAGGTGTAGAAGTGGGACGCAGACGCAACCAGCCCTCCCGATCAGTAAGAGAGTAGCGGGAATAATCGGGATTACCGATACTCATCCATCCCCAAGGTAATCCAATATTGCTGTAGCTGTCGGCTGGTACATCGCGCTTGACGAAATTGAACTCTTCGCGAACAGGGTCAAGGGGCATTGGAACTTGAGGTAAGGTCTGACATTTCATATTGATGGCCAAAGTGCCGTCACCATTGACCACAGGCCAAGCATTCTTGTCCCAACGTACAGGTGCAAGCATGGTCTCGCGTCCCATCACATGCAAGAGGTAACCGCTGGTGCGATAACCCAGACATATCATCCACCATGAGGAGTCGGGTGCTTGTATGAGGTCTGCATGTCCGAGCCCTTGAATAATGCTGTTCTGCATCTTCATGCTGAAATGCGTGAGAATGGGGTTAGTAGGATTCGATTCATACGGTCCGAACAGATAACGGCTTCGCAAGATGTTGACATGGTGACCATGTTCCGTGCCCCCTTCAGCAAGCATCATATAGTAGTAGCCGTCTTTCTTGTATATGTGTGGACCTTCAGGATAACGTCCGCCGAGACCCGTTCCCAAGTGATGAACATCGCCTATACGCTGACCAGTATGAACGTCAATCTCGCAGATGTTGATTTCACCCGGCTTGATTCCAGGGCGTGTTTCGTCTGCTGCAGCCTTCCATAAGAAATAGCACTTCCCTTCGTCCCAGAAGAGTGTAGGGTCGCAACTACCGATGGCAAAGTCTATGAAGATAGGGTCAGACCATTCTTTAGTTGGGTCGTCTGTCCAAACGTAGAAATGGCGACGTGAAGGGAAAACCGTTGTCACCATATAGTAACGGCCCTCGTGATAGCGGATGGTGGGTGCGTAGATGCCCGCATTCGTCCACCCCAGTTCTGGCTGGTTTTGTGTGTAAAGCCCCGAAAGGTCAAGTTGTGACTTGCGTGAGAGGCAATTACCTACCTGTTCCCAGTGTATCAAGTCCTTGCTATGGAATACAGGTACTCCTGGGAAATACTGGAACGTGCTGTTGACAAGGTAGAAGCCCTTGCCGTCAGTACACACGCTTGGGTCGGCATGAAAGCCAGGAAGCACAGGGTTACGATAGCCTTGGGCCAGAATGTTCAGAGACGCTATAACAGCGATAGAGATTATGAATAACAGTTTCTTCATAAATGTTTATTCTTTACCGTGATAGGATGGATGTTCATTATCAGGATTAATGACTAATTTTTCAACAACGATTTCCGGGTCTATCATCACAACTTTAACGGTATGATAGCCTGCTGTAGGTATGTCAAAGTCGATGCTGAGCCATCGGAGATTGTCAAATACCTCGCTGCGCATGTGCTGACGTGAGCCAGACAGATAGATGTCGCTTGCAGGGTGGGGAAGAGGTTTCAGCACCTTCGAACGTGCAATATTCTCTTTTGTATATTCATTGAAAGTGTCCACATAACCTTGTCGCGCATCAATGGTCTGCATCTCGCCATCATCTACACGAACACCGATACGGAGTCCGCGTGCAGGGTTGACATCGTTGGTGGGCAAGATTCCCAGTGCCAGTTTCTGCTTGCCTGATTGTGAGAAGTTGATGTCATATTCCAATGTTGCACCATCACCCAGAGGACGGCTTTTTGCCGTAACGGGTTCAATACCCATATTGCCCTTGCCACGTCCCAGTCCTGGCAAAAACACCCAACGGGCATCATCTGTGGCTGTTCGGCGTGTGTAGTCATGAGCCATGATGGCTGTCTCACTGGCGGTTATGCCAGTTTTGTCCGATGGTTTGGCCACCTGAGGCAAGGTGTTCTCGTTTGGCATCGACCACATGCGGTAGCCGATGTGCTTGTCGAGCATCATGCCATCCCACTTGCCTCCAGCAATGACCTTGTTATATTTATCAGTCATTTGCTTGTCACGCTCAAAAAGCGTCTGCATTGTAATCGAATCACCCAAAGTTGCCGCCAGATATATCTTCGCTACTCCAGCACTTGCTACTGCCGGGTATTCTACCAATTGATAGAAGGCATCCTGCATTTCCGCAGGCATCTTCTTGCTGAGTGAGAGGGTGCGTTTCTCCAACTCATCCCAACGGTTGAACATACGCTGTGCCTCACCAGTCTCAACGCTATAGATACCTACTCGCTGCACCTCTGGCTTGCGCTCCAGATTCATATTTGAATATTCCGTAACGATGTCTGCAATTTCTCTTGCATATTCGCCGCCAAAGATGCTTCGTGCCCAATCTACCATGTACTGGTCTATCTTGTCGGCAGGATAATCGTCAGGATTCCAGGCATAATGCATAATGAAGTCTATAGGCATTTCCTTTGGTTTGAGGTCGCCTACATTGATAATCCAGATACGGTCAATGCCCGTCTGGTATGCCAGATTCAGTTGCTCGCGAATCTTTGCGGCTGTCGTAGTATTTATCCACCGGTCATTCCAGGGTCCACCGTTCATGTCAATGTGGTAGTACATGCCCATGCCTCCTTTGCGTGCCTGTTCCTTCTCTGGTCCTGTGCGACGGATGTATCCCCAGTTGTTGTCGCAGAAGAGCAGGGTGGCATCATCAGGAACTGTGAAACCAGCATCGTAGTAGCGTTGCACCTCGGTGAAGATGGCCCACAATTGCGGAACCTCACTGGCTGGTTTCTTATACACACGTTCAATAATCTCGCGCTGACCATCCACCACATCTTTCAGCGTCTTCATATTGTCCTCATCATTGCCATTTCCCATTGCCACATCACCGTCACCACGCATACCGATGGTGATCAGATTGTCGTATGCCTTGTTGCGCTCCAGCCCTTCTTCAAAGAATCTGTCAAGATTGGCCTTGTTTGTCGCATAATCCCACGCACCTATACTGTCTTTACGATATACATACTCCTTGTGGGCACGCATCATCGGCTCATGATGGCTGGTACCCATGACGATGCCCATGTCGTCTGCCAACTGAGGCGAAAGTGGGTCATCTTCGTTGAAACGGCTGTCCCACATGGCGGGCCAGAAGTAGTTGGCTTTCAGACGGAGCATGAGTTCAAAGATGTGGGCGTATGCTTTTGAATTGATTCCTCCAAATTGATTATTGCACCATGTGCCGAATGATGGCCATTCGTCGTTGATGAATATGCCGCGGTATTTCACTTTAGGTTCACCGTCCGTATAGATGCCGCTCTTGGCAAAGAGCTGTCCATGTTTCTGTATGGGTGCATCAGCCATCCAGTACCAGGGTGAGACTCCTATTTGTCTGGACAGTTCATAGATGCCATAGATGGTGCCGCGCTTGTCGGAGCCCAGTATGACGAGCTTGCCTTTGTCCGTAAAAATCAAATACTGCTCCCATTTACCTTGCAGTTCTTTTGATTGCAACTTATATTTCTTGGCCAGTTTGCTCTTCCCTATGGTGCCCACCACAATAGGTGCATTTACGCTGCCTGTGACGGCTTTAAAATCATTGCGCAGATTCGCCACCGCCATTCTTACCCCCTTCCAGTCGAGAGGGTCGTATGTAATGGTGTCCGATGTTCCTGTCAGTTCTATATCGGATAGTGAGTTGCGTTTGAAGGTTACAAAATCTGTGGCATATGCTATATTTGTGCATACTGCTATCAAAAGTGTGGTGATAATTGTTCTTGTCTTCATATTTGATTATTCTGCCTTTAGATGTTGGAAACTATCTTATTCATATAGCTGATAATTAGATAGTTATTGTATTTGTTAAAATACCCTAACAGAGTGTTGTAACAATCTAATAACCAATGTGTTATAATCTATTTACCCACGCAAAATCTACTTTCCGATGCAAAAATGTTCGAAAATTGAATTGAGGGTATCTTGAGGGGTTATGACTCCGCCTGTTATTTCTGCTAAATCTGATAATACCAAACGGAGGTCTTCTGCAATTAAGTCACCGCTTATGTTGGCATGTAATCCCGTGATTACGCGATTCAAATTCTGACGTGCGTTAGACAACGATTCATAATGGCGGATGGAGGTGACTATTGTTGTATCCCCATTTATCTGAGGTATGTCTGCCACATTCAGGATAACATCTCTCAAAGAGTCGATGTTTGTGCCGTTCTTTGCTGATATCTCGATGCTTGAGAAGGGGATAGGCAATAGTTGTTTCTGAACAATTGTTTCTTCGTATTGCTTGTGCAATAGTCGTTGATTGTCAGTTAAAATGTCTGATTTGTTATATACAACAATCAGTTTCTTATCCTCAAGATGCTTGCTTAAGTCGGCGATAATATCTTCCTTTGGCCATTCGTTTATCAACCAAAGGACAACGCGTGCACGTCTTATTGCCTGATAGGTACGCTCTATACCAATCTGTTCTATTTCGTCCGTTGTCTGGCGGATTCCTGCGGTATCGATAAACCTGAATTGTATGTTGTTTATCTCAATGACATCTTCAATAGTGTCACGTGTCGTACCGTGGATATCTGATACAATGGCTCTGTCTTCCTTTAGGAGCTGGTTGAGTAGGGTAGATTTGCCCACATTCGTTTCTCCGATTATTGCAATAGGAATGCCGTTCTTTATTGCCTGTCCTGTTTCAAAGCTGTTTATGAGATTGCCAATATGGTCGTTAACCTTGTTTGCCAATGCTAATAGCTCTGTCCGATCCGCAAATTCCAAATCTTCATGGTCGGAGAAGTCAAGTTCGAGTTCAAGCAAAGACGTAAGGTTTAAAAGCTGTTCACGAAGTGTTGCCAGTTCGTTGCTGAAGTTGCCTTTGAGCTGAGATATGGCAATGTCGTGCGATGCCTTTGTCGATGCTGATATAAGGTCGGCAACAGCCTCTGCTTGACTCAAGTCCATCTTACCGTTAAGGAATGCTCTTTTGGTGAACTCTCCAGGTTCTGCTAGGCGGCAACCGTTATTGATTAATAATCGTATAACCTGTTGGAGTATATATGTCGAGCCATGGCATGAGATTTCCGTAGAGTTTTCTCCTGTGTATGAATGAGGGGAACGGAAAACTGAGACAATAACCTCGTCGATTATTTCATCGTCTTCCGACAATATTTTGCCAAAGGTGTGTGAATGACTTTTAAGTTCATCAAGCGATATGTTTCTAATGGATGAAAAAATCCTTGATGTGATGCTGATGGCATCTTCTCCAGAAACTCTAATTACTCCTATAGCGCCACCTGTTGCGGTAGCAATGGCGCAAATCGTATCTCCCTGCATTACTTATTATAGATATGTGACGAAAGAATGTCTGTCAGTCTTTCCAATTTTATCCTGTCTGTATCATCGAAAGTGTTAAGTTGGTCGCTGTCAATATCCAATACGGCAACGACCTTATTCTCAGCTAATATTGGCACTACAATTTCGGATTTAGAAAAAGAACTGCATGCAATGTGTCCGGGGAATAGTTCAACATCGGGTACCACTTGTGACTGAACCTTTTCCCATGCAGTTCCGCACACGCCCTTACCCTTGTTTATTCTATTGCAGGCAACACTTCCCTGGAATGGTCCTAACACTAACTGGTTGTCTCTAACGATATAGAAACCAACCCAAAAGAAATTGAATGCCTCCTTTAGTGCTGCTGCCGTATTGGCCAAAATGGCTATCTCGTCATGTTCGCCTTCGATGAATGCCTGAAACTTGCCCAAGAACTCGTCATAGGCCTGTTCTTTATTCAATGGTTCTGAAATACTGAAAGTCGTTTCCAAAATACTGGTTTTAAATCTTGTCCAATACTAATTTTATAAGGTCTTCTATCTGGTTCTTGTAACCTGTATTTGCCTCTTTTGCTCTTCGGTTTGCTATTACCATACATACCGTAAGTGCTTGATGACCTAATAGTTTTGATAATCCGGCTACAGCAGAACTTTCCATTTCAAAGTTGGTGATCTTTCTTCCTTGATACTCAAATGATTCTATTTTTGAGTTCTGTTGAGGGTCTGCCAACGGTATGCGTAGTTCTCTCCCTTGAGGTCCGTAAAAACCGCCGCATGCAATAGTTACACCTTTTACCATTCCATGTTCAGGTTGGTAGATTTTTTCAAGAAGATTGGCATCGTTGTGTATTACATATGGCGCTCCAAGTCTCTGATGCCAGTTCATGTGCTTTTTGAATGCTTCTTCCATATGTAGGTCGCAAACCTCGTCCCTGCCATGATAGAAGTTGAGAAGGCCGTCGAAACCAATGGAAATTTCAGAACAGATGAATGTTCCTATTGGAGTATAAGGTTGCAAACCGCCACACGTTCCTATGCGGACTATTGATAGTTGGCGGTGGTTCGCATTCTCTCTTCTTGTTTGGAAATCAATATTTGCAAGAGCATCCAATTCGTTTATAACAATATCGATATTGTCACATCCGATTCCTGTACTTTGTATGCTGATGCGTTTGCCTTTATAAGTTCCTGTTATGGTGTGAAATTCTCTGTTGCTAACTTCACATTCTATCGTTTCGAAGAATTTAGCTACCGTCTTCACTCTTCCTGGATCACCTACTAGTATGACCTTGTCTGCCAATTGCTCTGGTTTCAGGTGTAGGTGGAAGGCACTACCGTCGCTATTGATAATCAGTTCTGATTCTGCAAATTTCCTTTCCATAATATCCTCCTTTGTTTTTTTATTGTTTTGAAACTTTTATTTCAGAGTTTCTGATTTCCTTTTCCAGTTCCTTTATTCTTTTTTCTATTTCATAATATTCGTTTTCGTTGGTTACTATACCGTTATGAATATTGCTTTTCTCTTCGGCAGATGCTGATGCATAGAAATTCCTTGTAATTTCAAGTGTCTTTCCAATAGTGACCAACTTATCTTTCAATGTCTGCAACTCCTTAAATTTCAAGATGTTTTCCTTGTTCTTGAAATCCTTGTCAGTTGTATATGTAATGTTGTCGTTTATGATAAAGGAGAATTTGTTTACGCTTTCTGATGCTTGTCTGATTCTGTTGTAGTTATTGCTTATTCTTTCCAATGCATCAACGCGCATTTGGTTATCTGTCCATGTGTCAGAAATCTTACTGATTCGTGCGAGTTGCTTTAACTTCTCTTGCGACACGTCACTTCCGTATGTGGTTCTCGTCTCGTTCGGAATGAAAGAGTATATGCAAACCTTGTTGGCTGGCTGGTTGCGGTCTGTTACAAACCAGCCTATATTGTTGTACTCGTCGATGACATACATATAATCGTTCGCTTCAGAATTAAAAGGCATACCAATGTTTTCTGCTTTCAGAAACGAGTTGCCTTCTGAGTCATATCTTGTTACGAAGATGTCGTATCCTCCGATGCTTTCGTTGCCTTGTGCCGCAAAGTAGAAAGTACTACCGTCTGACATCAGGAATGGATGATTGAGGTTTTTGTAGAGAGTTGTGTCAGACAAACCTTTCAGTTCTTCTGGTGTGCTCCATTCATCGCCATACCTGTTTGTTTCATATAGATAGGTGAGCGTGTCCTTATATGCCGACAAGATTCCTCTGTTGCCAAAACCGTTGACATGAATATATGTATTAGTTGTATCTTTTGAGTTGTAAAAGTCGCGTGTCTTGCATATAGTTCCTATTTCGGGTGAGATATTATAGTGGGCAAGGAAGTTTTTCTTATCCACCACAATACTGTCAATGAATAAAATCTTCTGTGTTGCCGAAATCATAATCTGTATTCTAGGGTCAACAACAACTTCTTCTGTCTTGGCTTTCTTTGCCTTGGCATTCTTCTTGCCGCGTCGTTGAGCGTTAGCCGAAACTGCGCCTAACAATAATATAATTGAAAGAAAGAGTGATAGTCTTTTCATACTAAAAAAATATTTGAAAACAAAGATAGTAAAAAGAATTCTATTACTTTAATGTATTAACAAAGATTTAGATAAATCACATTTCTATCAGTTTGTTTTCTGTTTCCAGCGCATTCCATATCGAGTATCTGGCTTCGGGATTTATTCTCTCGATATATGCAAATAGGTCCTTTATGTCTTTCCTCTTGCTGCTTTCTTCAAACGGACATTTCTTTATCTGCTCTTTGTAATCTTGGTGTTCGGCATGCATCTTTATCTCCGATTCCTCAATAAGACAAAGTGGGCGGATGATGGTCAGCGGCATCTTCCGCATCTTGATTTTTACGGGCATTGTTGAGAAACTGCCTTGAAACATCTGGTTCATCAGCGTCGTGTTTATTATGTCGTCCATGTGATGCCCTAAGGCTATCTTGTTGAAACCATGTTCTTGTGCAAAGTTGAACATTGCCTTTCGCCTGTGCCATGAACAGAGAAAGCATATCGGTTTGCGTGTCTTGATGGAAGTGTCGAAGCTTGTGTTTACTATGTGAAGTCTTACTCCCAGTTCTTCGGTAAATGTCTGAAGATACGAACTGTCGCTTTCATACTCGATGTTGTCCATTCTCACGTGAATGGCCTCTACCGTGAATGCAGGACATTGTATTCGTTGCCTCTTTGCAAGAAGTTCCAACAGGCATAATGAGTCTTTGCCGCCCGACAATCCTACAAGAATCTTGTCGCCATCTTCTATCAAAGAATAAGTGGCCATAGCTTTCACGAATTGCTTGGCCAACCTTTTCTCCAATTTCTGTTTTTCTATGCTTTCCGACATTACTTCATGAATACGAGATATACGGCGCAGATGATAAGGAAGAATGCGAGAATGTGGTTCCAGTGCAACGATTGACCTTGAAACATGATGTTGGCTATTACCGCAAAGACACCTAATGAAATGCACTCCTGTATTACCTTCAGCTGAACAAGGTTGAAAGGTCCGCCATTGCCTTCAAAACCTATTCGGTTGGCAGGCACCTGACAACAATACTCAAAGAAAGCTATTATCCATGAAAAGGCAATCACGCCCAACAGCGGCCAGTTGTTTGATGTGCCCGTCTGCTGTAATTTTAAATGCCCATACCAAGCAAGTGTCATAAACACGTTACTCAGTATGAGCAAAATGATTGTATATAATCCGTTCATTTTGACTGATTATTTACCAGAAAGTTGTTTGTCCATGTTCTCAGCCGCCTTGCGTCCGTCGCCCATGGCAAGGATAACGGTAGCACCGCCGCGAACAATATCGCCACCGGCATAAACCTCGTTGCGTGAACTCTGCATAGCCTCGTTAACAGCAATGGTGTTCTTTCTGCCCAGTTCAAGGCCGTCGATAGAGTTCGGAACGAGTGGGTTAGGAGATACGCCTACGGCAACGATTACCTGGTCAACGTCGAGAGTAACGGTCTTGCCCTCAACAGCTACAGGACTTCTGCGTCCGCTTGCATCTGGCTCGCCCAGTTCCATCACCTGAAGAACAGCCTTGCAAACCGCACCATTCTCATCGGCAATATATTCGATAGGGTTGTGCAGGCAGAGGAAGTTGATACCTTCTTCTTTGGCATGCTTAACCTCTTCAAGACGTGCCGGCATTTCTGCTTCTGAACGACGGTAAACCAATGTCACGTTGCCGCCCAGACGCTTGGCCGTACGACAAGAGTCCATGGCCGTGTTTCCACCGCCCACTACCAACACGTTCTTTCCGAAGTTTATCGGAGTGTCTGTAGTCGGGTTGGCAGCATCCATGAGGTTTACGCGTGTCAGATACTCGTTTGACGACATGATGTTGATTGAGTTCTCGCCTGTGATGCCCATGAAGTTTGGCAAACCGGCACCAGAACCTACGAAGATACCTTGGAATCCTTCTGCTTCCAGTTCTTCCACGCTTATGGTCTTGCCAACGATGCAGTCAGTGGTGAACTTCACGCCCATCTTCTTGAGCTGTTCTATCTCAACGTCAACTATCTTGTTAGGCAAACGGAATTCAGGAATACCATATTTCAGCACACCGCCAATCTCATGAAGAGCCTCGAACACATGCACCTCATAACCCTTCTTTACCATGTCGCCGGCAAAGCTAAGGCCAGAAGGACCTGAACCCACAACAGCCACCTTTATGCCGTTGGCAGGTGCAATCTCCGGCAATGATATGTTGCCGCTCTGACGCTCATAGTCGGCAGCAAAACGCTCCAGATAACCTATGGCTACGGCTGGCTCATTCATCTTCAGATGCATACATTTGCTCTCGCATTGCTTCTCCTGTGGACAAACACGTCCGCAAACTGCGGGTAGGGCAGAGGTGTTTTTCAGAACCTTTGCTGCTGCTAGGAACTGACCTCTCTCTATGTTCTTGATGAACGACGGAATGTTGATGTTCACCGGGCAACCTTCTACGCAAGTAGGATTGGCACAGTCGAGACAACGCTTGGCTTCAGTCATCGCCATTTCCTTGGTAAGGCCGGTGTTCACTTCCTCCAAACGTGTGGTTGCACGATATTCAGGGTCAAGTTCAGGCATTACCACGCGCTTTATCTGTGTGCGCTCCTTTGCCTTCATAGATGATCGCAATTCCTTACGCCACTCAGCGTTGCGGTCGGTCAGCACCTCGATGGTATCGTTGGTTGGGTCGTTGTCCATCACAACATCTGTTGTTTCTACCACTACCGACTCTTCCTTATCGCCCAAATGGTCTTCAAAGTGCTCAAGCTCTTCCTGCTCAGCCCTCTTGAATGTGCCCATGCGCTTGAACATCTCGTCCCAGTCAACAAGTGCTCCGTCGAACTCAGGTCCATCGATACATACGAACTTTGTCTTGCCGCCTATAGTCAGTCGGCATGCACCGCACATACCAGTTCCGTCAACCATGATAGTGTTCAGAGAAACATCTGTAGGTATGTTGTATTTCTGTGTCAGCAGACAGCTGAACTTCATCATTATCGGAGGACCTATGGCGTAGGCCTTGTCGATGTGTTCCTGATTGATGAACTTCTCGATGCCCACCGTTACGACGCCTTTCTCGCCATAAGAACCGTCGTCGGTCATTATTATTATCTCGTCGCAATATTTTCTTACCTCATCTTCAAGGATAATCAGGTCCTTAGAACGACCGGCAAGTACAGCCAATACGCGGTTGCCTGCCTCTTTCAGAGCCTTAATGATAGGAAGCATCGGAGCCACGCCCACACCTCCGCCGGCACATATCACGGTACCGAACTTCTCGATGTGTGTAGGGTTTCCCAAAGGACCCACCACGTCTGTGATGTAGTCGCCAACGTTCATGTCGCACAGTTTGATGGAAGAAAGTCCTACCTTCTGCACTACTATTGTTATCGTGCCCTTGTCGGTATCGGCATCAGCAATTGTGAGTGGCATGCGCTCACCCTTCTGTCCGATGCGGACGATGATGAAGTTGCCCGGCTTTCTGCTTCTGGCAATCAGCGGCGCTTCAATCTCGAAAAGGAAAACCTTGTCGGAGAATTGTTCTTTGCGAACGATTTTGTTCATAATGATTCTTGAAATTTATTGTCGTTTAGTTTTAAAAGTTGTTGTCGTCGAGTATTTCGAAACCGCAGTAAGGCACAAGGCACTTTGGCACGCGCACGCCCTCGGCAGTTTGATTATTCTCAATGATTGACGCCACGATGCGAGGCAAAGCCAAAGCCGAACCGTTTAGTGTGTGGCAGAGTTCAATCTTCTTGTCCTCCTGACGGCGGTAACGGCACTTCAGACGGTTTGACTGATAGCTCTCGAAGTTTGATACTGAAGAAACCTCAAGCCAGCGCTTCTGTGCTGCACTATATACCTCGAAGTCGTAGCAGATAGACGATGTAAAGCTCATGTCGCCACCGCAAAGCTTAAGTATGCGGTAAGGCAGTTCGAGCTTCTGCAACAGGCCCTCTACGTGTACGAGCATTTCCTTAAGGCTCTCGTATGAGTGGCTTGGCTTGTCGATGCGTACTATTTCAACCTTGTCGAACTGGTGCAGGCGGTTCAATCCTCTTACGTCCTTGCCGTAGCTGCCAGCCTCACGACGGAAGCATGCAGAATATGCCGTGCGCTTGATAGGCAGTTCGCTCTCATCGAGAATTACATCGCGGAAGATGTTTGTCACAGGTACCTCTGCTGTTGGTATCAGGTAGAGATTGTCTGCTGTGCAGTGGTACATCTGTCCCTCTTTGTCGGGCAACTGACCAGTTCCGTAACCAGAAGCTTCGTTCACCACGTATGGCGGCTGCACTTCCAAATATCCGCTCTTGCGTGCCTCATCGAGGAAGAAAGCTTCGAGTGCGCGCTGAAGGCGAGCCATCTTGCCGATATAGATTGGGAATCCGGCACCAGTTATCTTAACACCCATGTCGAAGTCAATCAGGTTGTACTTCTTGCAGATATCCCAGTGGCATTGAGCATCGTCGCCCAACTCTGGTATCACGCCGCCTTCTTTAACAACCACGTTGTCCTCGGCAGTCTTGCCCTCTGGAACGTCATCGTTGGCAATGTTAGGAATGGTGCAGAGTAGGGTGGTGAGTTCCTTCTCGGCACTGTCGAGTGCTTCCTGCAGTTCCTTGTCTGTCTGCTTCAGAGTAGCCACCTTTGCCTTTGCCTCTTCTGCCTCTTCTTTCTTGCCCTGCTTCATGAGCATTCCTATCTGTGCTGCAAGCTGTTTCGCTTCCTGCTTTGTCTTGTCAGACAACTGCTGTGTCTCTCTGCGTCGCTTGTCTATTGCCAGTACGTTGTCAATGGCTTCTTTGGCGCCATTAAAGTGTTTCTTCTCCAATCCGCGCAATACGCGTTCTGTTTCCTCTGTGATGAGCTTCAGTGTAAGCATAATAATATCTGGTTTTTATAATTTTCAATTATAATGCAAAGGTACTATAATTTTTCTTAACGGCAAAATATTATGGCTTTGATTGACTTATTTATTCTGTGGTGGTTGGAATAAATGCTAAAATTAGTTTGGGGTGGCAGTTTTTTACGTTTAGACATTTCTGTGTGAAGATAAGCCTGTCATATCTAAATGCGGCATTTAGCGATGATAAACGGCACGTTTACTATACTTAAACGGTACATTTAGCTTACCTAAACGGTACATCTTTTTAGAGAAAGGGCTTTAGGTGTTGAGGAAGTGGCGGTAAGATAAGTGTGCTATGTGGACTTCGAACTTGAAGTCTATAAAAGGCAGAACCCCCAAAACTCCTAAGGAGAAATGGGGGCACTGTTGTTTGTTTGGAATAAATTATTTTGTTTTGTTCTCTTTTGAATTAAGCCTCTGCTTCAGGTATTACAGATACGATACTCTTGTTGCCACGAGTCTTTCTGAAGTTAACGATACCGTCAGTGAGTGCGAACAATGTGTCATCCTTACCGATGCCTACATTGTTGCCTGGATTGTGCTTTGTACCGCGCTGACGTACAATAATGTTGCCAGCAATGCACTTCTGACCACCCCAGATCTTAACACCAAGTCGTTGTGAAGCTGATTCACGGCCGTTCTTAGAACTACCCACACCTTTTTTATGTGCCATTCTTGAGTCCTCCTAACTTTTAAGCGATTACTTGTTTGATTACAATTTCAGTGAACTGTGCGCGGTGACCGTTCTTCTTACGATAATCCTTTCTGCGCTTCATCTTGAAAACGATGACCTTGTCACCCTTAACAAGAGGTGTTACCACTTCACATACTACCTTTGCACCTTCAACGGTTGGTGCACCCACCTGTACTGAGTCGCCGTTTTCTACGAGCAGTACCTTTTCAAATTCAACAGTGTTGCCGGCTTCTACATCCTTCATGTGGTGTACGAAGAGCTTTTTGCCCTCTTCTGCCTTGAACTGCTGTCCTTGAATCTCTACGATTGCGTACATTATTTATTAAATTAAAACGTTTTTCCGTGGGGCGGACATGCCTCGTGCATTCGCTTTTCTGAGCCTCAACGGACTAAATCGGGCGCAAAATTAATATATTAATTCCGGATATGCTAATCTTTAAACGCTAAACAGAAAGATATTTAATAATATTTAACGTAAGAATAAAAAAATAAAGCGATGACCCTCACAGGCAACCGCTTCATACTTCAATAGGTATTAGTCTTTTAAGGTAAAAAGATTGTTTTCAGGATAACGAGTGCAAATGTACAAAGTAATTTTTTAATATCCAAAACATTTTCTTCTTTTTTTTAAGTTTTTTTTTCGTGTGGGCACACGAAACGAATTTTTTTGAAATACCTATGTGCAGGAGTGTTCAAAACCTGTATTTGGTTCTGTTTGTTACATTTGTGTTCAACTATCTTTATATTTTCTTGTCCTATGAGCGGTTCTTATTTGTTGAGGATGATTTTTTTTTGTATTTTTGCATTGGATTTAAAAATGAAGGCATCATACTTTATATATAATATGAATGAAGAAAAGAAACAGACCTATAGAAATAAGTTGAGTCAGCTGTTGGCTAAGGAACTGAAGGAGCGCATAAACAGAAGAGTGGTGCTTCAGAAGAAGTATCGCGACAAAAACTATTCGGCGAGCCGTTTGGCAAAGGAGCTTGATGTGAATATCAGTTACGTGTCTGCGGTAATTAACGAACATTTTGGCATGAATTTTAAGTCTTTTGTCAACCGCTTAAGAGTAAAAGATGCAATAGCCATACTTTCAGACATGCAATATCAGCACTTGAGGATAGAAGAGGTGGGCGAGATGGTTGGTTTTGCAAATCGTCAGTCGTTCTATTCAGCTTTCGTGAATGTAGTGGGTAAGACTCCTAAGGAGTTTAAGACTATAATGTGCGAATATAGCAGCGGTTCGGTTCATGACATGATAAATGGCAGTAGCTCATTCCCCTACAATTCGGGTGAACGATTTGCTGACATCCAAATACTTCGCTATCGTCTGAATGGCTTTGAAAACCTGTCTCTGAAGGAAAAGCTCTACATCTATTACCTCTCGCAAGCCACGCTTTATGGTCGTGATATCACCTTCGACCAGTTTGGAAAGTACAATCTTAAGATAAGAAAGGTGCTTGAGGTTATATTCACCGATATGACTATCGACCGTCAAACGGATGACTTCAAGGCGCTCGAGGTTTATCTAAAGCGCGTGTGGTTTTCCAATGGCATCTATCATCATTATGGTTGTGATAAGTTCGTACCTGGTTTCTCTGCCGATTACTTGCTTGCCTGCATGAGGCAGGTGCCTCCTCTGAAGTTGCCTTTGGAATCAGGGCAGACCGTTGTGCAACTCTTTGAAGAACTTCGACCGGTAATCTTTGATGCCGAGGTGTTGTCAAAGCGTGTCAATACCGATAATGGTATCGACGTTGTGGAAGCTTCTGCTTGCAACTACTATGAAAATGTAAGTCGGAAGGAGGTGGAAGACTACTATTCCAAACTCAAGGATTCGTGCAAGTCGAATGCCCAACCGTCATACGGATTGAACTCAAAACTCATAAAGGAAAACGGCATTTTGCAAGAAGAGGTTTGGCATGCTGACGGCAAGTACGGCAATGCCATAAGGCATATAATCTATTGGTTGGAAAAGGCAAGAGAAGTTGCGGAAAACGAGCAACAGGTGGTCGTTATCAGCAAGCTTATAAGCTATTATAAAACAGGCAATTTGCAAACGTTTGATGAATATTCTATTGAATGGTTGCAAGAACTCGATGGCAAGATAGATTTCATCAACGGATTCATTGAGGTATATGGCGACCCGCTGGGAATCAAGGCATCGTGGGAAGGCATTGTTGAGTATAAGGATTTGGAGGCAACCAAGCGTACTCGTCTGATTAGCAACAACGCACAATGGTTTGAAGACCACTCGCCTGTTGACGCCCGATTCAAGAAGGAGGTTGTGAAGGGTGTTGTGGCAAATGTTGTTTGTGCCGCCATGCTTGGAGGCGACGAGTATCCATCAACAGCCATCGGCATAAATCTTCCTAATGCCGATTGGATAAGGGCTGAATATGGTAGCAAGAGCGTAACCATTGGCAACCTGACGGAGGCCTATAGCAAGGTGGCGAAGGGTAGTGGTATGATGGATGAGTTTGTCATCGACGAAGAGACGTTGGCAAGCATTATGAAATACTCTGATGTCTGTGACGATTTGCATACTGATTTGCACGAGTGCTTGGGGCATGGAAGCGGAAAACTTCTTGATGGTGTTGACTTCGACGCGCTGAAGACCTATGCCAGCACCATAGAGGAGGCACGTGCCGACTTGTTTGGCCTTTACTATATTGCCGACAAGAAGATGATAGAATTAGGACTTGTGCCCGATGCAGAGGCTTTTAAGTCGCAATACTACACCTATATACTGAACGGATTGATGACTCAGTTGGTAAGAATAAACGAAGGGCAGCAGATAGAAGAGGCTCACATGCGCAACCGGGCGCTTATAGCACGGTGGTGTTTGGCACAGGGCGATTGCGTTTCTTTGGTGAAAAAGGACGGAAAAACCTATGTACAGATTTCTGACTACAAACAACTTAGAAAGCACTTTGCCACTCTTCTTGCTGAGATTCAGCGCATAAAGAGTGAGGGTGACTATGATGCGGCGCGCCAGTTGGTGGAGACCTATGCTGTAACTATCGACGAGCAGTTGCACAAGGAAGTGCTCGAAAGGTTCAATAAGCTCAACATAGCACCATATAAGGGATTCCTGAATCCAGTAATGCTTCCGGTTAAGAATGCTCAGGGCGAGATAACAGATATAGAGCTTAACTATTCTGAGAGCTATTCACACCAGATGCTCCGATATAGTAACGAATATTCAACACTCATTTAGTTATTTACAACATGGATGTTAACGAAAAAGTAAAAGAAATTAAGCGCTCCTTCCGTCTGATGATGAACGGTGTAACAGCTTCGTCTATGCGAGAAAAGGGTGTCAACTATAGTTTGAACTGGGGCGCTTCCCTGTCGATGCTCAAAGAGAAGGCAAAGGGGATTGGTTATAATGGAGAGCTTGCAAATGCCTTATGGAAGGAGAATGTAAGAGAGTGCAAGATTCTTGCAACGATGATAATGCCTCCAGAAGAAATGGCTCCTGAGGCGGTTGATGAATGGATGCAAGAAGTTACCACTCAGGAGATTGCAGAACTCTCTTCGTTTAATCTTCTTCAGCATGTCGCCTGTGCATCATCTAAGTCGTTGTCATGGATAGAGTCAGAAGCAGAACTCTATCAGTTATGTGGATATAATGTCCTTTCACGCATGTTTATGAAAGGCGTATGCTTTTCTGATGAAGAATCAAGTCGCTATTTCAAGTCGCTGACGTTTGCTTTGACTGGCGATTCATTCATGGTGAAAAAGGCAGCCATTCTGAGTGCGCAGCATTTTGCTGATTTGAGTGATGCAAATGAAACGCAGATAAAAAAGGCACTGGAGCAGTTAAATTTAGAACTTTTTTAAATAATAGTTGCAATATATAAATAAAATATAGTAATTTTGTGCTGTTTTTGGAAGTTTCGTAGAAATGAAGGATAGTGTAAAAACGTCTGCCAAGCAAATACTGACAAATTATCTGGAGCATAACAACCATAGAAAGACTCCGGAACGCTATGCTATACTTGATGCTATCTATAGTATTAAGGGGCACTTTACATTAGACGAACTGGGCGAAAAACTGCAAAACGAATCACATTTTCCTGTTAGTAGGGCAACTCTTTACAATACTTTGAAGCTCTTCATGGAGTTGCGGTTGGTTATCAGGCATCGTTTTCAGGGTTCTACCAAGTACGAAGCGTGTTTTGATAACAATAGTCATTGCCATCAGATATGTACCGTTTGCGGTAAGGTTACTGAGGTAAAATCGTCGATTATAAGCAATGCCATAAATAATGTGCATCTCAAGCGCTTCCGTAAAGATGGTTTCGCTTTGTACATCTATGGTGTGTGCAGCACCTGTCAGGCAAAGATTACTAGACGTAACAGTATAGAAAAGAAACAAAAATCATTAAATCATAAAACAAAATGAACAAAGGTAAGGTAGATGTCCTGCTTGGTTTGCAGTGGGGCGATGAAGGTAAGGGTAAGGTTGTTGACGTGTTGACACCTAAGTATGATGTAGTAGCCCGCTTTCAGGGAGGTCCTAACGCTGGTCATACACTTGAGTTTGAAGGACAGAAGTATGTGTTACGCAGCATACCTTCAGGTATTTTTCAGGGTGGCAAGGTGAATATCATCGGCAACGGTGTTGTTCTTGCTCCGGATTTGTTTATGGAAGAGGCAAAGTCTCTCGAAGCCAGCGGCCATGACTTGAAGAGTCGCCTGCACATTTCAAAGAAGGCTCACCTCATCATGCCTACACATCGTGTGCTTGATGCCGCCTACGAGGCAGCCAAGGGCAAGAGCAAGGTGGGAACAACTGGTAAGGGTATCGGTCCTACATATACCGACAAAATCTCTCGTGTTGGTCTTCGTGTAGGTGATATCTTTGAGAACTTCGAGCAGAAATATGCTGCTTGCAAAGCGCGTCATGAGGCTATTCTAAAGTCAATGAACTTTGACTATGACATCGCTGAGGTAGAAAAGAAGTGGCTCGAGGGTATTGAGTATCTCCGCCAGTTCCCAATCGTCGATTCTGAGCATGAGATAAACAACATTCTCAAGAGCGGCAAGAGCGTTCTTTGCGAGGGTGCTCAGGGTACATTGCTCGATGTTGACTTCGGTTCATATCCATTTGTAACATCTTCAAATACCATCTGCGCTGGTGCATGTACCGGTCTTGGCATCGGTCCTAACCGTATTGGCGATGTTTATGGTATCATGAAGGCATATTGCACACGTGTTGGTGCAGGTCCATTCCCGACAGAACTCTTTGACGAGACAGGTGCCACAATCCGTCAGTTGGGTCATGAGTTCGGTGCAGTAACCGGTCGTGAGCGCCGTTGCGGTTGGATAGATCTCGTAGCCTTGAAGTATTCTATCATGATTAACGGCGTTACCAAGCTTATCATGATGAAGAGCGACGTCCTCGACACCTTCGAGACGATCAAGGCATGTGTTGCCTATAAGCAGCATGGCAAGCAAATCGACTATTTCCCATATAGCATCGAAGAAGGTATCGAACCTGTTTATGTTGAGTTGCCAGGTTGGAAGACCGACATGACAGGTTTCACAAGCGAAGAGCAGTTCCCTAAGGAGTTCAGCGACTACATTAAGTTCCTTGAAGAACAGCTTGAAACACCTATCTGTATCATCTCAATCGGTCCTGATCGCGACCAGACAATTGTAAGAAAGTAATTAGCAATGGCTCAAAAACCAAGTATTCCAAAGGGTACGCGCGACTTCTCTCCGGTAGAGATGGCAAAGCGTAACTATATATTCGACACTATCCGTTCTGTCTATGCCCTCTACGGCTTTCAGCAGATAGAAACACCTGCCATGGAAACCCTTCAGACGCTGATGGGAAAATATGGTGAGGAGGGCGACAAGCTGCTTTTCAAGGTATTGAACAGCGGCGATTATCTGAGTAAGATATCAGACGAAGAACTGGCTGAGAAGAATTCGCTCCGCATGGCAGCAAAGCTTTGCGAGAAAGGATTGCGCTACGACCTCACTGTTCCTTTCGCCCGATACGTTGTGATGCATCGCGACGAGTTGCAGATGCCGTTCAAGCGCTATCAGATACAACCTGTTTGGCGTGCCGACCGTCCTCAAAGAGGCAGATACCGCGAGTTTTATCAATGTGATGCCGATGTTGTGGGAAGCGATTCTCTGCTCAACGAGGTGGAGCTGATGCAGATTGTAGATACCGTATTTACGCGTTTCGGCATCAGGGTTCAGATAAAGATAAACAACCGAAAGATACTTACCGGTATAGCTGAGGTTATAGGTGCTGCCGACAAGATTGTTGACATTACCGTTGCTATAGACAAACTTGATAAGATAGGCCTTGATAACGTTAACAAGGAGTTGGCAGATAACGGTTTGAGTGCAGATGCTATAGAGAAACTTCAACCGATAATTTCGCTTTCTGGCACTAACGAAGAGAAGCTTGACACCATCAAGAACGTACTTGCCGATAGTGAGATTGGCTTGAAGGGCGTAGAAGAAATACGCTTCATTCTTGACACGTTGAAGGTGGTAGGTCTTAATAATGAGATTCAGTTGGATCTTACTCTTGCACGAGGACTTAACTATTATACCGGTGCCATTTTCGAGGTCAAGGCTCTTGACACACCGATGGGTAGTATAACCGGAGGTGGACGTTATGACAACCTTACTGGTATTTTCGGCATGCCGGGCATCAGCGGAGTGGGCATCTCTTTTGGAGCCGACCGCATATTCGATGTTCTCAACACCCTTGACCTCTATCCAAAGGATGCGGTAACAAGTACTAAACTGCTCTTTGTGAACTTCGGCGACAAGGAAACTGCTTATTGCTTGCCAATAGTAAGCAAGGCGCGTCAGGCAGGCATTCAGGTAGAGATGTATCCAGATGCTGTCAAGATGAAGAAGCAGATGACATATGCCAATGCAAAGCAGATAGCATTTGTTGCCATGGCTGGCGAAACAGAGATTGCCGATGGCAAGGTGATGCTGAAGAACATGGTTACAGGTGAGCAGAAGATGGTTTCTGCTGAAGAACTTATTGAAATCGTTAAATGATATTCTTATGAGAAAAAGCAAGTATATTATTTATGCCTTGATAGCCTTTTTCGTTCTTTCAGCTTTCAAGCAAGACCGTGTGATAACCATCTTCATGATTGGTGATTCTACTATGGCCAACAAGAGCATAAAGAACGGCGCTAAGGAGCGCGGTTGGGGTATGGCACTCCAATGCTATTACGACGAAGGCATACGAGTTGACAACCATGCGCAGAACGGTCGCTCGTCTCGCAGTTTCGTCAACGAGGGTAGATGGCAGAGGATTCTCGACCAGATAAAGCCAGGTGATTATGTTTTCATACAGTTCGGTCATAACGACGAGAAACCTAAGCAAGATCGTCATACCGTTCCGGGAACAACATTCGACGATTATCTTCGCAAGTTTGTTCGCGAAACACGTGAAAAGGGTGGCAAACCAGTTCTTTTCAATGCCGTAGTGCGTCGCAATTTCTATAAGATTACTCCTAAGAACGATGACGACGAAGCGCTGAGAAACACCACTGGTGCCAAGGCAGAACCGATTGAGGGAGACACTCTTGTAGATACTCATGGTGCATACCTGTTCTCTCCTGCTCATGTAGCACAGGAGATGTGCGTGCCTTTCGTAGATGCCAACCGCATTACTCATAACCTTGAGCAAGGTTTGGGACCTAAGGAATCACGTAAGTTGCACATGTGGTTCTTGCCGGGTGAGGAACCAAGTGTACCGAAGGGGCGTCAAGACAACACACACTATAATATATATGGTGCGCATGTTGTGGCTTCTTTGCTTGCAGATGCCATTGGCGAACAGGTACCAGAGCTGAAAAAGCACGTCGTTCACTACGACATGTCAGTTGCACGCAACGGTATAGGTCAGTACTTTGACGTTCAGGAAGCCGTTGGCAAGGCACCTGAGGGCAAGAAGACCACTATACAGGTGTTCAGTGGCGAGTGGACAAAGCCTACCGTTCCATCAAATAAGAATATCGAATTTGTGCTCAGAGAAGGGGCAAAGTGGAAAGAATAACAGATATCCACAATAAAAACATTAAATGGTCGTTTTATCTATTATGATGAAACGACTATTTTTTTATACTATATTGGCGGTTTCCGTGGTTTTTGCATCATGCGAAGACAACGACTCTTTTGGTGTAAGTCCGTCAAATATCTTCACTTTTTCTGAAGATACAATCAATATGGATACCGTGTTCAGTACGGTGCCAACTCCAACTTATTCATTCTGGGTGTACAACAATTCGGGGGATGGCATTCGCATTAATCAGGCACGACTGCAAAGGGGCAACCAGACAGGTTTTAGAGTCAACGTGGACGGATTCTATCTTGACAATTCTTTGGGTAGTCTTGTGAATAATGTCGAAGTTAGAAAGGGTGATAGCATACGTGTTTTCGTAGAATTGACCAGTGCCAACAATGGAAAGGATGAGCCTGTTCTTGTAGAAGACAACCTGCTTTTCTTGCTTGAAAGTGGGGTAGAGCAGAAGGTTAATTTGCGTGCTTTCTCATGGGATGCGCAACTTATGGATAGTCTTGTGGTCAAGAGCGATATGATTATCGAAAGCAGCAAGCCTATCGTCATTCGCAAGGGCATTGTTGTTGACTCGCTGGCTACGCTTACGGTCAACCATCCCACAACCCTTTACTTCGGTGCCGATGCCGGAATAGATGTCTTTGGCCGTCTGTTGGTCAATCAAAATAACGATGGTGAAGTTATTATGCGTGGCGACCGTACCGACCGTATGTTTCCTTATCTCCCTTACGATAGGGTTAGTGGTCAGTGGAAAGGTATCCGCATCCATTCCTCTTCATTCGAGAATGAATTTAGAAATGCCGATATCCATAGCGGTTATTATGGCATTATCTGTGATTCTGTAGCCAACGAATCTCCAAAGATGCGTCTGTCGTTGGAAAATGTAACCATACATAACTGCAAGGGACCTGGTGTTCAGGCGTTCAACTCAAACATCAGTATTCTGAATTGTCAGATAACTAATACGTTAGGCGATTGCCTTGCCGTTTATGGAGGAAATGTCTATATGGTCTATACTACATTAGCGCAGTTCTATCCGTTTAGTGCTAACAGGGGAATGGCACTAAGATTTGCCAATTTTGACGGAAAGTACAATTACCCGCTGCATCTGTTTGAATGCTACAACTCACTTGTTACAGGTTATGCCGATGACGTTATAATGGGAGAAACCAACGACTCTACCGTAGCCTTCAATTATCATTTCCAGAACTGTCTTTTGAGGACACCCGTTGTAAAAGACTCTTTGCGATTCATCAATGTGGTATGGGAGACGGCAGAGGACTCCGTTCAAGGAAAGATGCACTTCGTTAATATAGACGAAGACAACTTGGTATATGATTTCCATCTTGACTCATTATCTACTGCCAGATATAAAGCTATCCCTTCAATCTCTTTCCTTTACGACCGTGACGGAATCTATCGCAAGGAAGATACTCCAGACATAGGATGTTATGAGTATTTAGAGAAGGATAGCGGCATCAACTGAGCAATGCCGTCTATGCGGTAGATGGCATTTGTTCCGTAGAGCAAAATGGTTATCTTTCCTCCGTACCTTGTTTCGGCTTCAATCAGAGCTTGTCGGCAACTGCCACATGGAGTTACTGGTTGCTCGAGCAGGTTGCCGTTCTCGTCTCGTGCCGTAATGGAGATCGCCACAACTTTCTTGTCGGGATGCATCGCTCCTGCAGCAAACAAGGCACTTCTTTCCGCACAAATGGTAACGCCGAAAGCGGCATTCTCTTGATTGCATCCAGGAATAATATTGCCGTCGTCGAGCAAAACCGCAGCTCCCACAGAGAAATGTGAGTATGGCGAATAGGAATTGTTTGTTGACTCAATGGCAGAGTCAATCAGTTTTCTTTCGTTCTCGCTTAGTTCTTCACGTTTGCAGACCTTTATTACCGATTTAATGACAATATCTTCCATAATAATAGTATTAATATTGCAAAATTAATAAAAAAGATGGAATATGTAAATTGTTTTGAGTATTTTTGCATAAGAAATGAGAACATAGTTATTTTGATTAATCATGAATAATAAGTTTGTATTTATATTTTCTTTTTTGTTGTCTTCTTTTGTGACGGCAAGCGCGCAGATGCGCAAGAATCAGGCATACGAGAATTATATCCAGCAATATAAGTCGGTTGCAATAGAGCAGATGCACAAATATAAGATACCTGCTTCAATCACCCTTGCTCAGGGACTGCTTGAGTCGGGTGCAGGTCAGAGTCGCTTGGCACGTAAGGCAAACAACCACTTTGGCATAAAGTGCCATAACTGGAATGGCAAACGCATGTATCATGATGATGACAGGAAAGACGATTGCTTCAGATCGTATAACAGTGCTTTGGAGAGTTATGAAGACCACTCCAAGTTTTTGCGCTCAGGCAGTCGCTACAGCAAACTATTCAAGTTGAAGATAACCGATTATAAGGGGTGGGCGCGTGGATTGAAGTCTGCCGGCTATGCCACGGCAAGTAATTATGCTTCCAAACTCATTCAGATTATCGAACTGTATGAATTAGACCAGTATGACAAAGAGAAGAAGAAAGAGGTTTTTGTCAAGACAATAAGCGTAGCAAGCACACCTGTCGTAAAGGTTGTAAATAAAGATGTTCCTCATGTCATATACAAGTTCAACAAGATATATTATCTTAAGGCGCGTACAGGAGATACATGGGAATCTGTTGCCAAAGAAGTTGGCGTATCTGCCCACAGATTATTGAAATATAATGAACGGCCTCGTGGCTATAAGTTGGCTGCAGGCGATATTGTCTATCTTAACAAGAAGAAGAACAAAGCACCTAAAGAATTCAAGAACCGTCCGCATGTTGTCAAGGCTGGTGAGTCAATGTATATCATCAGTCAGTTGTATGGTATTAAGGTAGATCGCCTCTATAAGATGAACAATCTGCCTGCTGATTTCGAGATTCAGGTTGGTGATGTTTTGAGGGTTCGCTAAATATGGTAACAAGTAATTCCGTTTGTAAAATAGTAAATGGATTCTCAGTTTGCCGAAAATGACTTTATTCTTTGTTTTAGCATATAAAAAAGAGGGATTTTGATAATCCCTCTTTCTTTTTTTGTCAATACCAGACTTATTCGATAATAACAAGTGAATCGCCTTCCATTACAGGTTGTCCTGGTTGTACGCATACCTCCACAACTGTTCCGGCTGCTTCGGTATCAATGTTGTTGGCCATCTTCATTGCCTCTAAGATTACAACAGTCTGACTGTCCTTAACCTTGTCACCAACGTTAACTTTTACCTCGCGTATAACACCTGGAAGCGGTGCCTTTACAATAGTCTTTGTAGAAACATCTGCTTTCTTTGCTGCAGGTTGTATAACAGGCATAGGCGCAGGCTTTGCTGGTTCTTCTTCCTTTTCCATCTCCACCTTATACGTCTCTCCGTTAACCTCAACAGTTGCAATGTTCTCTACAACATCGCCAATGGTTACTTCATATTGGTTGCCATTGATTATATACTTGTATTGCTTCATAATCTGATAATTTAGGGATGTATGGTCATTGATAAAGCATGTCCGTTCCATTGAGTGTCACGATTCTTGATCGTAATCATTCCCGACTCGTTATCATGCATGTTGTTTCCTTTGAATTCATGCAAAGCCATAGCAATGGCTACATATATCTCTTTATTCTCGTTCATATCTTATTATAGATTACATTGGAATATTACCATGCTTCTTTGCAGGTAATGCATCACGCTTGGTAGCAAGCTGTGCCAAACCGCGGCAGATGCGGAAACGTGTGTTACGTGGCTCGATAACGTCATCTATATAGCCATACTTGGCTGCCTGATATGGATTAGCGAACAGTTCGTTGTATTCGTTCTCCTTCTCGGCGATGAATGCGTTAACGTCTTCGCCAGCTTCCTTCTTAGCCTTGGCTTCCTTAGCATACAATACAGATGCGGCACCACTGGCACCCATAACTGCAATCTCTGCTGAAGGCCATGCGTAGTTGAGGTCGGTATGCAACTGCTTGCAACCCATAACGATATGACTACCGCCGTAAGACTTACGCAATGTTACTGTTATCTTTGGAACAGTTGCCTCGCCGTAAGCGTAGAGTAGCTTTGCTCCGTGAAGGATAACTGCGTTGTATTCCTGACCTGTACCTGGCAAGAATCCCGGTACGTCAACAAGTGAAACGATAGGAATATTGAAAGCATCGCAAAAGCGAACGAAACGTGCACCCTTGCGGCTTGCGTTTACGTCGAGCACACCGGCATAGCATGAAGGCTGGTTGGCAACGATACCTACGCTCTGACCGTTGAAGCGGGCAAAACCTACGATGATATTTTTTGCAAACTTAGGCTGTACTTCGAGGAACTCGCCATCGTCAACGATAGAACCGATAACCTTGTACATGTCGTATGCCTCGTTTGGATTCTCAGGGATAATCTCATTGAGAGCATCCTCAAGACGGTCTATAGGGTCGTTGCATGCCTTGCGAGGAGCTGTCTCCATGTTGTTGGATGGAATATAGCTCAACAAAGTCTTGAGCATCTGTATTGCCTCTTCCTCAGTAGAAGCTGTGAAATGTGTCACACCGCTCTTTGTTGAGTGTACACTGGCACCGCCAAGATGCTCCTGGTCGATATCCTCTCCGGTAACGGTCTTTACCACCTTCGGACCTGTAAGGAACATGAATGATGTGTTCTCCATCATCAAGGTAAAGTCGGTGAGGGCAGGAGAGTAAACGGCACCACCTGCACAAGGACCGAAGATACCTGAAATCTGTGGAATAACACCTGAAGCAAGGATGTTGCGCTCAAAAATTTCAGCATAACCTGCCAAGGCGTTAATGCCTTCCTGAATACGAGCACCGCCAGAATCGTTGATACCGATAACTGGTGCACCCATCTTCATAGCCATATCCATTACCTTGCAAATCTTCTGACTCATTGTCTCTGACAAAGAACCAGCGTTTACGGTGAAGTCCTGTGCGAATACGAATACCAGACGTCCGTCGATGGTACCGCTACCGGTTACTACACCGTCACCAAGGTAATGTTTCTTCTCCATACCGAAATTTGTACAACGGTGTGTGAGGAACATATCATATTCTTCAAAGCTGCCCTCATCGAGAAGCATTGCTATTCTTTCGCGTGCTGTATATTTGCCACGCTCATGCTGTTTCTCAATGGCCTTTTCACCTCCGCCCATGCGTGCCTTTTCACGATTGGCGATAAGCTGCTTGATTTTTTCTAATTGCTTGCTCATTTCTTTATTTATGATGTTTAATTAATGTTCGCAAAGTTCAGTAAGTACGCCCGCTGTTGATTTCGGATGCAGGAAAGCGATGTTGAGGTTCTCTGCTCCCTTGCGTGGAGCCTGGTCAATTAGCTTGATACCTTTGCTGTCACATTCTGCTAATGCGTTTGCCACACCGTCTTCTACGGCAAAAGCAACATGATGAACACCACGGTTGCCCTTGTCTATCCATTTCTGTATGGTGCTCTCTGGTGATGTTGGCTCAAGGAGTTCGATTTTTACTTCACCACACTTAAGGAAAGCTGTCTTTACCTTCTGGTCAGCCACTTCTTCGATGTTGTAGCACTTCAGTCCTAATACATTCTCGAAGTAAGGGAGTGCCTCTTCGATGCTCTGGACAGCGATGCCCAGATGTTCAATGTGAGAAATTTTCATAATAGTTGTTTTATTCTTTATTTGAATTGTTAGTTTCTTGTCTCGTTTTTTAGACTATGCAAAGGTAATAATTTAACCTTACATTCTTCCTTGGAAGACCACTTAATTTGTTAAAAAATGCATAAAGTGCACATTAATCTGTTTGTGTGCATGTTAAAATTCCAATAACACCTTTGCGTTGATTTGTCTTCCTGTGAGATAGTTAGGAACTGCATATTGCTGGTTGGTCACGTCTGTTACCCAATAGTAGGAGTTGACGTTGCTTATGCCGAACAGATTAAGGCAGTCAACACCCAGCCAGATGTTCTTGAATATTGAGTTCTTCTTCTTGTCTTCGTTGTCGTATGCCCTATAGCTCATGCCCACATCGGCACGCTTGTATGCAGGTGCCCTGAAGTCCTGATATTCTATTCCTCTATGCGGAGCACCGAAAGGCAGACCGTCGGCAAATGCCAGTTTCAGCGTCATCTTCCACTTCTCCGTTCCGGGGAAGTAGTCGGTAAAGTGCAGGTTTATTCCCCAGCGCTGGTCGGTTGGCATCGGTATCCATTGCCCGTTAAGCTTCTGTCGGGTGCTCATCAGCGAGAACGTTACCCACGAGTCTGTTCCTGGCACGAATTCGCCATACAGCTTGAGATCCAGTCCTGCTGCATATCCGCTTGACATGTTCTCGCCGTAGTATGTCACCTTCACATTGTTTATGTTATATGGTATAAGGTTGCTTAGTGCCTTGTAGTATGCCTCTGCCGTAAACTTGTAAGGCTGTTGGTTCATCTTGAACTTGTAGTCGAATGCCGCTACGAAATGTATCGACTTCTGACTCTTTATCTTCTTGTTCAGGTTCACCGTTGTGTTCCTGTTTGTGGTCACGGTATCCTTCAGTTCCTTGTAGAACGGAGCCTGATAATAAAGTCCTGTGGCAAAGCGGAATGTCATGTTCTGGTTGAACGCAGGTATGATGGCCAGCGACACTCTTGGTGATACGGTCGTTTCCTTGTTGTACGACCAGTTGCTGAACCTCACTCCGTAGTTTAGCGTATATCGTGTCTCTTTCTCCTTGCCGCTTCCGAATCTGTAGGTGTCCATGAAATATCCTTCAATGCGGTTGGTCTTTATCCTGTTTTGTGATGTCATGTTGTATATCAGGTCCAGTCGTGTGGGCGAGTGGGGTATGGAGTAGCCGCTGGAGTCTCTCATCTCATACTCCCTTGAGTTTTCCTTTATCCTTTCCTGCTTGTAGGTAAGTCCCATTTCAAAATTATGGTTCTTTGTTTTGTGTGTGCCTATGAGTTTATAACTCTGCACGTCGGCCGAAAGGTAGTTGCGCGCATGCTCCATGTATGTGCCCACGCCCAACTGCTCTTGCGTCTGGGTGTCGTCAAGCCAGTATTGTCCTTGTATGTCATAGGTCTCCTGTTCCTTTGTGTGAAATGCCGACCCTATCAATGCCACGCTGGTGTTCTGGCCGAACTTGCGTTTGATGCTGAAGGTGCCGAACAAGGTCCTGAAGATATCCTTCTCCTGTCCGTCAAAATAAACCTTAAACGACTTTACGTCTTCCATGGTTCCGAAAGAAGTCTCTCGGTTTTCAGGCTTGAAGTTATAATGGTTTTCCGAAATGTATCCTATAAATTCAAAGTTCCACCTTTCATTTGGAGAATACGTCATATACGTCTGATAGTCAAGAAAGTTCGGACGATACTCTCCCTTTGTTTCCAACGACCCCAGCAGATATTTGTTTGTCTTGTATCTGATGCCATGACTCATGGAGAATTTCTTGTTGCCGAAGCCTATGAAAGCGTTGGCACCGAGCAGCGATGCCTGTGCGTTGGCTTCAAATTTTGTCGGTCGTCGGTATTGTATGTCCAGCACGCTCGACATCTTGTCACCGTATTTCGCTTCAAATCCTCCGGTAGAGAAACCAATCGACTCCACCATGTCGGCGTTGATGATGCTCAGACCTTCTTGCTGTCCGCTGCGTATAAGCAACGGGCGGTATATCTCCACATTGTTTATATATACGGCATTCTCGTCAAACGAACCGCCTCTCACGTTGTACTGACTTGACAGTTCGTTGTGGGTCGAAACACCTGCCAGCTGTTGAATAAGTTCCTCAACGGCATTGCCCGATGTTGTTGGCGTGCCTTTTATGTTCTTGATGTCGAGTCGTTCCGTTCCCGTTGTCTGTCTTCTCTTTTCCGTAACCACAATCTCTCCCAAGGCAGCCAAGGAGGGCAGGGTGATGCTCACCTTCAGCTTGCCTTTAGGATTCTTGAAAGTGCGCTTTCTGGAGTTGTAGCCCACCATCGAGAACTTCACCACCACAGAGTCGGCCGAGTTAAGCTTTATCTCAAATTCTCCCTTCAGATTGCTCATTGCCACCTTTCCTTGCTCTGCACAAGAAACGGTGGCCAGTTCTATAGGATTGTTGTCTTCATCGACAACTGTTCCGCTCAAGGTGAATGATTGGGCGTATGTTATAATGCTGGACATAACAATAATTATTGTTACTATTCCTTTTTTAATCAGATACTTATTTCTCATAACTAAAAATATAACGTAGTATTTTGATAATTATTGCAGCAAGCCCTTCGCATGCGTTATTTGTTCTGTTTCGGTTTTCCCTTGCTTCTCTTTGGGCGACTGTTGCCCTTGCCCTTTGCCGGTTTTCTGTACCTTTTGTTCCTTTTGGGTTTCTCGGTCTTTACATATGCCGGCCCTTCGCCCAGTTCCTCGGGCAACTGTATCTTTGCCACTTCCTTTTCCAGAAAACCTTCAATGGCAAAGAAACTGTTCATGTCATTTGGCGAGACAAAGGTAATGCCGTTGCCGTCTCTCTCGGCTCTTGCTGTACGTCCTATGCGGTGCACATAATCTTCTGCATCATGAGGCACGTCGAAGTTGACCACCGTTCTTATGTTGTCGATGTCGATGCCTCTGGCCACAATGTCGGTGGCCACCAGCACGTCTATATGTCCTGCCTTGAACTTGTACATCACCTCGTCGCGCTCTGCCTGTGTAAGGTCGCTGTGCATCTCAAGACAATTTATTTTCAGTCTTTTTAGCTCTCGTGCGATGTCCTTCACCTTGTCTTTCTTCCCGCAGAATATGATGCTTCTGTCCAGTTGTCCGCTTTGTGCCAGATGCTTGGTCAGCTGAATCTTCTGGTTCTCGTAGCATACGTATGCTGCCTGCCTAATCTTCTCCGCCGGCTTGCTCACGGCAATCTTTACTTCCACCGGATTGTTCAGAATGGTCTTTGCCAGTTGCTGAATCTTGTCGGGCATCGTTGCCGAGAACATTATCGTCTGACGGTCTTTTGGCAGCAGTTTCTCTATCTGCATGATGTCGTCGGAGAAACCCATGTCGAGCATCCTGTCAGCTTCGTCCAACACGAAGAAGCTCACCCTGCTCAAATCTACGTTGCCCGTTCTTATGTGACTGAGCAGTCGTCCTGGCGTGGCAATCACCACGTCGGCACCCATTCTCAGACTCTTCATCTCCTGGTCGTATCTGTTGCCGTCGTTGCCTCCATAAACAGCCACGCTGCTCACGTCGTCAAGATAATAGCCAAAGCCCTGCATCGCCTGGTCTATCTGCTGAGCCAGTTCTCGTGTGGGCGACATGATGATGCAGTTGATGGCGTCCTTGGGGTAGCCGCCGTCGTCGAGCAGCGACAATATCGGCAGCAGATAGGCAGCAGTCTTTCCTGTGCCCGTCTGTGCCACGCCTATTATATCGTTATAGTCAAGAATCTCCGGTATGCACTTCTCCTGAATGGGCGTGCATTCGTCAAATCTCATGTCATAAAGAGCATCGAGTATGTTGTCATTAAGGTATGTTTCCTCAAATTTCATCTTTTTTCTTTAGTTTGGTGCTTTTTTATAACAGAAATATGCTATGAAGAAATACAGTATGTTCGGAATCCATGCCGCCAGTATCGGTGGCGTGTCGGCGTTGATGGCAAATGTAGAACTGATTGTCTGCAGCAGTATGTAGGCAAAGCTCAGTGCCAGTCCTATGCCCAGGTAGAGTCCCATTCCGCCCTTTCGCTTTCTTGCCGAAAGACTTGCTCCTATTATGGTGAGGATAAACGATGCGAAACACGTCGCTATGCGCTTGTGGTATTCGACCTCGTATTGCACCACGTTGCCCGAACCTCTTTCCTGTTGCTTCTGTATGTAACGTTTCAGTTCGGGCGAGGTGAATGTCTCCTGCTGTCCCTTGCTGAAGATGAGGTCCATGGGTTCCATCATTATCACGGTGTCCATCTCGAGTCCCGACTCTATATGCTCCCTCGCGCCTTTCAGCGTGCGTATCTTGTAGTTGATGGCTTTCCAGTGGTACCTTGAATCGGAGATGGTGTCATACTTTATTATGTTTGCCGTCATGTGGCTCACCAGTTTCTTGTCTTCAAACTTGTCGAGAAAGAAACCGTAGCCGGTCTTGTGCTTGTCGTCATACTGTGAGATATACGCCACCACGCCCTTGCCCACCTGCAGCTGCACGTTGCTTGCCGATGTGATTTTCTTCTTGCTGCTTTTGTAGAGCGACTCGAAGTTATGGCGAATCACCGTGCCCTTGGGTATGACATACGCTCCAAGATAGAAGTTAAGCCCGGCAATGAAGGCTGCCGAAATCATGTAGGGCCTCATCAGTCGCTTGAAGCTCATGCCGCTGGCCAGCATGGCTATCACCTCTGAGTTGCCTGCCAGCTTCGACGTGAAGAAGATTACGGCGATGAAGACGAACAGCGGACTGAACAGATTGGCAAAGTAGGGCACGAAGTTGGCATAGTAGTCAAAAACGATGGCCCTCAGCGGGGCGTTGTTGGTCGTGAACTTTGCCAGGTTTTCGTTTACGTCGAACACGATAGAGATGGAGATGATGAGTAGGATAGAGTAGAAATACGTTCCTATGAACTTTCCTATGATATATCCGTCAATCTTCTTTACATACGAAAAGGGATTGATAAAGTTGAGTGCCTTTGCCAACCACTTGGTATTCTTGCGCAGCCACCTTAGCATGCACAACAACTTGAAGTATTTCTTAGTCTTGCTATATTTCATTTAGCGTCTGCGTCCTAAGTTGTCAATCACACTTCGCTTCCATTGTGCGAAGTCGCCCTGTTCGATGTGCATTCGTGCATCTGTCACCAGACGTAGGTAGAAATGCAGGTTATGGATGCTTGCTATCTGCATGGCCAGCAGTTCCTGTGCCTTGAACAGATGGTGGAGGAATGCCTTGGTATATACGAGGTCAACGCCGCAGCCCTCAGGGTCTATCGGCGAGAAGTCGTCTTCCCACTTCTTGTTCCTCATGTTCATCGTGCCTTCGTAGGTGAAGAGCATGGCGTTGCGCCCGTTTCTTGTAGGCATCACGCAGTCAAACATATCCACTCCGCGCTCTATGGCTTCGAGTATGTTCTGCGGCGTGCCCACGCCCATGAGGTATCTCGGCTTGTCCTCTGGCAGAATCTCGTTCACCACCTCAATCATCTCGTACATCACCTCTGCCGGTTCGCCCACGGCCAGTCCTCCTATGGCATTTCCGTCGGCACCCTTGTCGGCCACAAACTTTGCCGCTTCCGTTCTCAGGTCTTTGTATGTGCATCCCTGAACGATGGGGAAGAGGCTCTGGTGGTGTCCGTATAGCGGTTCTGTCTCGTCTAATCGCTTGATGCAGCGGTCGAGCCAACGCTGGGTAAGCATAAGACTGTTCTTTGCATAGTTGTAGTCGCTCTTTCCAGGCGGGCACTCGTCAAATGCCATTATGATGTCGGCACCTATTATGCGCTGCGTGTCCATCACGTTTTCGGGTGTGAAGATGTGCTTCGAACCGTCTATGTGTGAGCGGAACTCGCACCCTTCCTCCCTCAGTTTTCTTATGCCTGCAAGCGAGAATACCTGAAAACCTCCAGAGTCGGTGAGTATAGGTCTATCCCATCCGCCAAACTTATGCAGTCCTCCCGCACGCTTCAGAATGTCAAGTCCCGGTCGCAGATACAAGTGATAGGTGTTGCCCAGAATAATCTGTGCCCCCACCTGTTCTTTCAGTTCCGAGAAATGCACGCCCTTCACGCTTCCGCATGTTCCCACCGGCATGAATATCGGAGTCTTTATCTGTCCGTGGTCGGTGGTTATCAAGCCTGTCCTTGCGTTCGAGGCTGGGTCTTTATGTTGTAATTCGAATTTCATTTTTTTCTTTTTTAGGAATGCCTAGGAGAACCTAGGAAAGCTTAGAACAGCCTAGGAAAACCTAGGGCTGCTTAGAACCGTCTATAGCCTGCTCCTCAATCTCAAACTTCAGCGGGTTCTCCACAATCTCGTCTGTCAAAGCTATTTTCCAAACATCCTGCACATTCTCCACATAGTGGAAGTTTACGCCGCGAAGATAAACCTCTGGTATCTCGTTGATGTCCTTCTGGTTGCTCTCGCACATTATGATGTCTGTTATGCCGGCACGCTTGGCTGCCAGTATCTTCTCCTTGATGCCGCCGACTGGGAGCACCTTGCCGCGCAGCGTTATCTCGCCCGTCATCGCCACGTTCTTGCGCACCTTACGCTGGGTAAGTGCCGATGCTATCGAGGTGGCTATGGTGATGCCTGCCGAAGGACCGTCCTTTGGCGTTGCACCTTCCGGCACGTGTATGTGTATGTTCCAGTTGTCAAAGATGCGGTAGTCGATGTGCAATGTCTCGGCGTGCGCCTTCACATACTCCAATGCCAGCACAGCCGACTCCTTCATCACGTCGCCCAGGTTACCCGTCAGCGTCAGCTTCGAGCCCTTGCCCTTGCTCAGGCTTGTCTCTATGAACAGAATCTCTCCGCCCACGCTTGTCCATGCCAGTCCTGTCACCACGCCTGCGTATGCGTTGCCCTGGTAGATGTCGCGATAGAACGGCGGTTTGCCCAGCAGGTCTTCCAGTTCCGTAGGAGTAATCTTTGCGTAAGGCAGAACCAGTTCCTTCGCCTTCTTTAGCGCCAGTTTGCGGAATGCCTTGTTCAACTGCTTCTCCAACTGTCTCACGCCGCTCTCGCGTGTATATTGCTCAATCACCTTTTCTATGGCAGCCTTGTTGAAGTTCAGTTTCTTCTCATCGGCAAGACCCGTGTTGTCCTTCTCCTTCGGAATGAGATGTCGCTTGGCAATCTCTATCTTCTCCTCCGTGATGTAGCCGCTCACCTCTATTATCTCCATGCGGTCGAGCAGCGGGCGCGGAATGGTGTTCAGGTCGTTGGCCGTAGCTATGAACAGCACCTTCGACAGGTCGAAGTCTATGTCGAGGTAGTTGTCGTGGAATGCCGTGTTCTGCTCAGGGTCGAGCACCTCGAGCAGCGCCGATGCAGGGTCGCCGTTAACGGTGTTCTGCGTCACCTTGTCTATTTCGTCGAGAATGAACACAGGGTTTGCCGAACCAGCCTTCTGTATGCTCTTGATGATGCGTCCGGGCATGGCACCGATGTATGTGCGGCGATGACCGCGAATCTCGGCCTCGTCGTGAAGTCCGCCCAGCGACACGCGCACGTACTTGCGCTTCATGGCCTCGGCGATGCTTCTTCCGAGACTTGTCTTTCCCACTCCCGGAGGACCGTAAAGGCAGAGTATTGGCGATTTGAGGTCGCCTCTCAGGCTTAGCACAGCTATGTATTCCAGTATGCGCTCCTTCACCTTCTCCATGCCGTAGTGGTCTTTGTCGAGCACCTTCTGCGCACGGTTCAGGTTCATGTCGTCCTCGGTATATTCGTTCCATGGCAGCGCCACGAGCGTCTGCAGGTATGTGAGCTGAATGTTGAACTCAGGACTCTGCGGGTTCATCTGGTCAATCTTGTCAAGCTCTTTATAGAAAATCTTCTCAACTTCCCATGACCAGTTCTTTCTCCTTGCCTTTTCCATCAGCTCTCGCTTCTCTGGAATGCTCTCGCCGTTGCCTATCTCTGCCTGCAGGTTCTTTATCTGCTGCTGCAGGAAGTAGTTCTTCTGCTGCTCGTCAATGTCGTCGCGCGTCTTGTTTTTGATGTCCTGCTTCAGCGTCTGCAGCGATAGTTCGCGGTTCATCACCTTCATGGCTTCAAACAGACGGTCTTTTATGCTGTCCACCTCCAGCAGTTGCATCTTGTCTTTTATAGAGAGCACGAAATTGGTGCAGATGAAGTTGAGCGCCATCACGTTGTTGCTCACGTTCTTGATGGCAAACGTAGCCTCTTCCGGTATGTCGTCGTTCAGCTTGATGTAGTCGTTCGTTATCTGGCGAAGGCCGTCCATGGCCATATCAAACTCCTTGTCTCTCTTTTTTGGCTGATCTTCGTAGGCAGTTATTGCGTGTCCCACGAGATAAGGCCTGTTGCTGATGATAGAGTGCAGCATAAGCCTTCCGAGTCCTTGTACTATGGCAGTTATGTTGCCGTTTGGCAGCGTCAGTATCTTTACCACCTTGGCATAAACGCCAACAGGGTAGAGGTCTTCCATCGTAGGACTGTCAATCTCAGGGTCTATCTGGCATACGATGCCTATTATAAGGTTGTCCTTGTCGGCCTTCTTGATAAGCTTCATGCTGCTCTCTCTGCCAATCAGTATTGGTGATACCACTCCAGGGAACAGTACCAGGTTTCTGACAGGAAGTATGGGCAGCGTTTCTGGCATCTCGAGGTTTGACAAATCAGAGAAATCGCCATCAATATCGGCAATCATAGAGAATGCCTTGTCGTTATTCTTATTATCCATTATTTTCTTTGAAAAGTTTTGAACTGCAAAGGTACACAATAAAATTGAATTGGTGAAGCGCAGCAATTATTATTTTATTAAAATAATATAAAACAAAAAAGATGACATTTCTGCCATCTTTTTGTACGCCTGCAGAGGCTCGAACTCTGGACACCCTGATTAAGAGTCAGGTGCTCTACCAACTGAGCTACAAGCGCATCGTTTTTAAAAGTTAACGAGTTAAAGAGTTTTTTAGTTGACAAGTTGCTTGTTTTCTTTGTCGTTAAACCCTCATCCCTCATCGTGCTTAAGAAGTACGCCTGCAGAGGCTCGAACTCTGGACACCCTGATTAAGAGTCAGGTGCTCTACCAACTGAGCTACAAGCGCATTTCTCATTTGCGGGTGCAAAGGTACGCACTTTATTTTATTTCTCCAAATTTTTTTGCAATTTTCTTTTAAAAACTTTGTAATTTTATATATAATATATTATCGCCTTAGTCCCCTAATCCGCGAACTGCGAATTCGCGAACAAGTGAACTCCGCATCATTTTAACGTAACTCCCTGATAATTCCCTGCATTACAAAATCAGCATTTTTGCGAAAAGTTCACAAAAATCGCGTTAAAATTTGTAAACGGCTGTGGGGGATTACTTCATTTTTGCTCAAAAATGCTCTGCATTCCACAGAATTATAAAATAAATACTACCTTTGTAAGCAATAAAACTATTATAACATGGCTAATAGTGATATTTTAAAACTCAGTGAAGATGGAAAAACCGTTATTGGTGTAAACGACAGGTCTGTAAAGAGCATAACCATCCCTGATGGTATTACTGGAATTGGTTATTGTGCTTTTTGGAGCTGTTCCTTTCTGCAGAAAATAGATATCCCTAATAGTGTTGCTTACATAGGGGAATCGGCTTTTCATGGTTGCACCTCCCTGCAAAGAATAGATATCCCTAATAGTGTTACTTATATTAGGGAATTAACTTTTCATGGCTGCATCTCCCTTCAAAGCATAGATATCCCAGATGGTGTTACTGGAATTGGGAATTGGGCTTTTTGTGGCTGTTCTTCCCTTCAAAACATAGATATCCCTAATAGTGTTACAAAAATTAGTGGTAAGGCTTTTGAGAGTTGTTCCTCCCTTCAAAGCATTGATATCCCTAATAGTGTTATAGAAATTGGGGATGGGGCTTTTTCGGGCTGCTCCTCCCTTCAAAGTATAGATATCCCTGATAGTGTTATAGAAATTGGGGATGGGGCTTTTTCTGGCTGCTCCTCCCTTCAAAGTATAGATATTCCTAATAGTGTTACTAAAATTGGGGATTGGGCTTTTTTTGGCTGTTCCTCCCTTCAAAGCATAGATATTCCTAATAGCGTTACTGAAATTGGGGATGAGGCTTTTCGGGACTGCTCCTCCCTGCAAAGCATAGATGTTTCAAAGGATAACAAGCACTTTGCATCTGTTGATGGAGTGTTGTTTGATAAGGATTTAAAGGTAATACTCCGTTTCCCCCAAAATAATGATGTTAAAGAATATGTTATTCCTAATAGTGTAACTAAAATCGGTGGATCGGCTTTTGGGGGATGCTCCACCCTTCAAAGCGTAGATGTCCCTGATAGTGTTACAAAAATTAGGGGTAAGGCTTTTAAGAGTTGTTCCTCCCTTCAAAGCATAAATATCCATAATAGTGTTACTGAAATTGGAGGTGAGACTTTTTGGGGTTGTTCCTCCCTTCAAAGCATAGATATTCCTGATAGTGTTACTGTAATTGGGGATGAAACTTTTTATGGTTGCATCTCCCTTCAAAGCATAGATATTCCTGATAGTGTTACTGTAATTGGGTCTAGTGCTTTTTGGGACTGTTCCTCCCTTCAAAGCATAGATATTCCTGATAGTGTTACTAAAATAGGGGATTATGCTTTTTCGGGTTGCTCCTCCCTTCAAAGTATAGATATTCCTGATATTCTTACTAAAATTGGTGATTCGGCTTTTTCTAGCTGCTCCTCCCTTCAAAGCATAGATATTCCTAATAGTGTTACTGTAATTGGGAATTGGGCTTTTTCACACTGCTCCTCTTTAGAACATATTTATTTACATTACAATGATGTGAACAGATTAATGGTAGGTTGGGATATTTTTGAAAAGGTTAATTTCGATAAATGCATTTTACATATTCCATCCGGCACGAGGTGGGCATACAGGCACCATGATGTATTTAAGCGTTTTAAAAATATTGTTACGAAGGGGTTTTAATGGAGCCTCCCCCTGCCCCTCCGAGGGAGGGGAGAACTGAAGAGCAAGCATAATATGGATGAGGGATAAACCTCCTCCTAAGATTGTCCACACCGTCCGCAAATCCGTCCGCACCGCGGAATCTCTCGCTTCTGCAATAAACACTGCGGAAGTGAGGTGTGTTCGCGAATTCGCGTGCTTTATAATTGCGCTAAATATTAGTGATAAACGTAACGTTTAGCGATTGCAACTGCAACGTTTAGCGGTTTCAACAGCACCGGTTGTTAACCACGAATTTCGCTGATTTACACGAATTTATTTTTGATTATTTATACAACGAATTAAACTAATTAAACGAATTTTTTGGGTAATTTTATTAAAAACAAATTAGTTTAATTAGTGTAATTCGTTGTCTTTAAAAAAATAGTTTAATTACACGTCCTTCGTGGGTCTTCGACAAATCTCGTTTGCTTAAAAATTAATTAGCGAAATTAGTGTTTCAGGTAAAAATCGCAAGTAAGCCGCTTGTACTCATCGCTGCCGATGACGATGGTGTGGCGTTCGATAGTGGCAGGCCGCTTGGTGTAGGAGAGCAGGTAGCGCTTGACAGGTTTGTGGGGGGCGGTCTTCACCTCTACTATGCGCCTGTTGAAGAATCCCGCTAACAGGGCCTCGGTGTCGAGCCTGTCTTTGTAGTCGAAGGGTATGACCACGGAGAGCTCGCCGTCGGGGGAGAGCAGACGGTGGCAGTGGGTCATGAGGCCGGTGAAGTTGAGCAGGGTGGTGTGGCGTGCCGTGGTGCGCTGAGAGTCGGGGCACAGCAGGGAGTCGGTGAAGAACGGCGGGTTGCACACTATGGCGTCGTAGGCATGCTCTGAGGCGTGCTCCTGCAGAGGCGTGTGCTCTATGGCGATGAGCTGGGCGAAGGGCGAGAGGCTGACGTTCTGTCTTGCCTGCATTACTGCTCCCTCGTCGATGTCTATGCCTTTGACTGTGGCTTGCGGGTAGCGTTGGGCAATCATCAGTGCTATTAGTCCTGTGCCTGTGCCTACGTCGAGCACTCTGGGCGTGGCTGCTTGCGGCACGTTTGCCCAGGCTCCCAGAAGTGTGCCGTCAGTGCCGACCTTCATTGCGCACAGGTCTTGGTGGACGGTGAATTGCTTGAAACTGAAACTGCTCATTATAAAATATTTAAACAACGAATTTCGGTAATTATTTTTTTATTTAAACAACGAGATTTGTCGAAGACCTACGAGGGACGAGTAATTTTACGAATTATTTATTTTGTTCGCTTTGCTGTTACAAATTCCTCATTAAAGTAAAATTCGTTTAATTAGTTAAATTCGTTGTCGTTAAAAAATCCCACCCAAATTATTGTAAATTAGCCAAGAACTGTTCTGCACGTGCCAAATCCTCCGGTGTGTCGATGCCGATGGTCTCCACGTCTGTCAGTCCCACCTTTATGCGGTAGCCGTTCTGAAGCCAGCGGAGCTGTTCGAGGCTCTCGGCAATCTCCAGAGGACTCTGTGGTAACTGGGTTATCTCGCTGAGCACGTTGCGGCGGTAGGCATAGAGGCCGATGTGCTTGAGGAAAGGATATGCCTGTGGCCACTCCGCCTGCTCACGGCCGCGGATGTAGGGGATGACGCTGCGGCTGAAGTACATGGCATAGCCGTTGTTGTCGACCACTATCTTGGGGGAGTTGGGGTTGGCGATGCTCTCGATGTCGTTGCCGAAGGGCTTGCCTAGTGTGGCTATCTGAGTGGAAGGGTCGTCGAAGCAGCGGCATACGGTTTCTATCTGCGAGCGCTGGATGAACGGCTCGTCGCCCTGAATGTTCACCACTACGTCGTAGCAGCCCTCAATCTTCGTCACAGCCTCCTCTATGCGGTCGGTGCCGCTCTTATGGTCGGGCGATGTCATCACCACATTGCCTCCGAAAGCCTTTACGGCGTCGAAGATGCGCTGGTCGTCGGTGGCCACGCAGGTGTCATCGAGCACGGCTGCCACTTGTTCGTAAACTCTCTCAATCATGAATTTTCCACCCAACTTTACCAGCGGTTTTCCCGGGAAACGGGTGGATGCGTATCGTGCGGGGATTATTCCTATGAATTTCATATGTTTTTTTTAGTTGACAAGTTGACAAGTAAACGAGTTGACAAGTTATTTGTTTTGCAGGAGTTAGAGAAAGTTAGAGGGAAGTTATCGCTTCGCTGAGAAGTTAAAAGACATTAGCTTCAAGCATTCGTTCATCTCTCATCGCTCATCTCTCATCGTTCCTTAATCTTTAATCTCTTTCCTCCCCCAAGGGGGAGGTTAGGAGGGGGCTTCAATCCCTCATCCTTTTCCATGCAAAGTTATAAATATATCGTGATATTCAGTTAAAAAATCTAATCTTTTTTGTTATGTTCTTGATTTTTACTAATTTTGTGTGATAAATTCGAAATAAATGAATAATATTAAATTCTATATACTGACTTTTTGTTTTACCGTAGGTTGCATGCTTTGTTATGGGCAGAAGATTACCTTGGGCAGTTGCAAGACCAAGGACGGCGGTTCGTATAACGGAGAGATGTCAATGGGAAAGCCGCATGGCAAGGGTAAAGCGACATATAAGAACGGTGACTGTTATGAGGGCGAATACGTGAGAGGCAAGCGTCAGGGATTTGGTGTCTATACCTTTTCTGACGGCGAGCGCTACGAGGGCCAGTGGTTTCAGGACCAACAGCACGGTAAGGGTGTGTTCTATTTCTTGAACAACAACCGCTATGACGGTCTTTGGTTCAGGGATTTCCAGGAGGGACAAGGCACGATGTACTACTACAACGGCGACAAGTATGAAGGCTATTGGAAGCAGGACAAGCGAGTGGGGCAGGGAACCTATGTCTTTAACGGCGGAGCTTTCTATAAAGGCAAGTGGGACAACGACATGAAGAACGGTCATGGCACATTCTGCTGGCCAGACGGTTCTTCGTATATCGGTTTGTGGAAAGACAACAAGAAGATTGGGCAGGGCACGTTCAAGTATGCCGACGGCTCGGTATATACAGGTCAGTGGGTCAACGACTTGCAGCATGGCAAGGGCATCTATAGATTTGCCAACGGCGACGTCTATGAGGGCGACTACGCCAACGGCGAGCGCACGGGCACGGGCATCTTTAAATATGCCAACGGCGATGTTTATACAGGACAGTTCAAAAGCGGCTACAAGGATGGGCAGGGCACGCTGACGTGGAACTTCGGCGATACATATACGGGACAGTGGAAGGCAGACATGCCCAACGGCACCGGAAAGCTGAAGACGAAGTCGGGCGACGAGTATGAAGGACAGTTTGCCAACGGAATGATTGACGGACAGGGAATAGCACGCTATGCCGACGGGTCTAAGTTTAAGGGCAACTTTAAAAAAGGAAAGCGCAACGGTCCTGCCATAGAAGAAGACAAGGACGGCAACCGCTTTGAGGGACATTATGTTGACGACATGCGCCACGGACCTTACGTTGAGAAAGACCGCAACGGAAAGGTTACTGCACAAGGAACGTATAACAAAGGAAGAAAAGATTAAACATAAAAAATATTTGTATTAACTCTTAATTTTTGAAACAGTTATGGTAATTGACACACTTGAAAAACTGAGCAGTTATGAGTCTCTGAACCCATTGTTCAAAGACGTAGTGGAATTTGTAAAGAACAACGACCTGAGCGCAATGGAGCCGGGCAAGTATCCAATAAAGGGTGAAGACCTGTTTCTGAACATCGCCGTAGCTAAGGGAAAGACTCCTGATGCAGCGGTGCTGGAAACACACAACGTGATGATTGACATTCAGATACCTCTCTCAGGTGCAGAGACTTACGGCTATACAGCTGCCGTAAACCTGCCAGAGGCTGAGTATAACGTAGAGAAGGATATAACAAAGTTTGGCGACCTGCTCGCAGAGAGCTACGTGACATGCCAGCCGGGAATGTTCGCAATATTCTTCCCGCAGGACGGTCATGCTCCATGTATCTCTGTAGAACCGGAGATTAAGAAGGCAATCTTTAAGATTAAGGCATGAAAAAGACAGAAGAAAAACCTGTGGCAACAAAGAAGAAAAAGGTTGCCGCACCAAAGGTTGAGCACATAGGACTGGTAAAGAATGATTCGTGGCTCGAACCATACGAGGATGCCATTCGTGGCAGACACGATCATGCGCTGAACAAGATAAAGCAGCTGACAAGCAACGGAAGGAAGACGCTGACGGAGTTTGCCAGCGGACATTTGTATTTCGGACTTCACAGGACAGTACGCGGATGGGTGTTCCGTGAGTGGGCACCAAATGCTACGGAAATATATCTTATAGGTGATTTCAACAACTGGCAGGAGAACGAGAAGTACAAGCTCAAGAGAGTTAAGGGTACAGACAACTGGGAACTGAAGCTAGCCGACAAGGCCCTGAACCATGGCGACCTCTACAAGATGAAGGTGAAATGGGAAGGCGGGGAAGGCGAGAGAATACCGGCATGGTGCAGACGCGTGGTGCAGGACGAGCAGACAAAGATATTCTCTGCTCAGGTATGGCATCCGGCCAAGCCTTATGCCTTCAAGAAGAAGAGCTTCAAACCGTCAAAGTCGCCGCTGCTCATCTATGAGTGCCACGTGGGCATGGGACAGGATGCCGAGAAAGTGGGCACATACCGCGAGTTTCAGGAAAACGTGCTGCCGAGAGTAATAGAAGGCGGCTACAACTGCATTCAGGTAATGGCCATTCAGGAGCATCCTTACTACGGTTCTTTCGGCTATCATGTTAGTTCTTTCTTCGCACCGTCAAGTCGTTTTGGTACGCCTGACGAACTGAAGGAACTCATAGACACCGCACATAAGAACGGTATTGCGGTTATCATGGACATCGTTCACTCGCATGCTGTGAAGAACGAGATGGAAGGACTGGGCAACCTCTGCGGAGACCCTAACCAGTATTTCTATCCTGGCGGAAGACACGAGCATCCGGCATGGGATTCGCTCTGCTTCGACTACGGCAAGGACCAGGTGATGCACTTCCTGTTGTCAAACTGCCGCTATTGGCTGGAGGAGTATCGCTTCGACGGTTTCCGCTTCGACGGCGTAACATCCATGCTTTATTATAGTCACGGCTTGGGTGAGGCATTCTGCGGCTATGGCGACTACTTCAACGGTCATCAGGACGACAATGCCATCTGCTATCTGACGCTGGCCAACAAACTCATTCACGAGGTTAATCCTCAGGCGATAACCATTGCCGAGGAGGTGAGCGGAATGCCGGGATTGGCTGCTAAGTTTGAAGACGGCGGCTACGGCTTCGACTATCGCATGGCTATGAACGTACCTGACTACTGGATTAAGACCATCAAGGAACTGAAGGACGAGGACTGGAAACCAAGTTCTATATTCTGGGAGGTGAAGAACCGTCGTGCAGACGAGAAGACCATCTCTTACTGCGAGAGTCACGACCAGGCGCTGGTGGGCGACAAGACTATCATCTTCCGACTGATAGATGCCGACATGTACTGGCACTTCAAGAAGGGCGACGAGAACGATGTGGCTCACAGAGGCATTGCGCTGCACAAGATGATTCGTCTGGTGACGGCATCGACCATCAACGGCGGTTATCTCAACTTCATGGGCAACGAGTTCGGGCATCCTGAGTGGATTGACTTCCCACGCGAAGGAAACGGATGGGGCCATAAGTATGCACGCAGACAGTGGAATCTGGTTGACAACAAAGAACTCTGCTACCACTATCTGGGCGACTTCGACCGCGAGATGATAAAGGTGCTGAAGAGCATCAGAGGCATACAATCGAAGCCTGTGCAGGAGATTTGGCACAACGACGGCGACCAAGTGCTGGCATACACACGCGGCGACCTGCTGTTTGTGTTCAACTTCTCGCCTACACGTTCGTTTACCGACTACGGATTCCTCGTGCCAACAGGTTCTTACGAAGTGGTGCTGAATACCGACGCCAAGGAATTTGGCGGAAACGGTTTGGCAGACGATACGATAACGCACTTTACAAACTACGACCCTCTATATATAAAGGACCACAAGGAGTGGCTTAAACTGTATATTCCTGCACGTAGTGCGGTAGTTTTGAAAAAGAATTGATGACTACTTATCACAGAGATTATAACTTGGCGAATGGCAATATCGTAACAAATACGGTATTTGCCATCGTCTTCTGTGTAATTACCTTTTGTTATGTCTATTTCTATCAGAGTGATGTGTTGATGTCCACGCAGCACTTGCTGAGTGAGGGTGTTACCCATTACCATCCGCTGATAGGGGCAATGATTATAACGCTGGTTCTTTACTTGTTGCAGGTGGGAATTAGTTTTTTTCTAAAGCGGCACATGGCAATAAGTGCTTTGGCATATTTCCCTTCGTTCTTGCTATTGGGTGCGATGACCAGTTATGATATGGAACTGACAAACCTTAATCCTTATCACGGTTATTGGCTTTGGGTGCTGCCTTTAGCACTTGTGTTGTGGGGTGTGGTTATTTATGCTGTAAAGGAATTATACATTTCTTTTCAGTTGCATAAGCAAACGGTGGGCATGTTCCGTTTGATATGGACAAACCTTCTGCTAATGGTGATGATGTTTATGGCTGCTGTGGGCATGGGCATTGACAACGATATTTTCCATTACAGGCTGAGGATGGAGCGCCTGATGTTTGAAGGTGATTATGAAAAGGCTGCTGTGGTAGGGTGGGAGTCGCAAGCTACCGACAAGACCCTCACAATGCTTCGCGCATACTCGTTGTCGCATGAAGGGATGTTGGGTGACAGGATGTTCACTTTTCCGCTTGAAGGCTACAGAAAAGCCATATTCCCTACGGATAGTCTAAGTTTTGTGTTTTTCCCCAAAGACAGCGTTTACCGTCATCTGGGTGCGATACCTGTGGGCAAGGTATATGATAATGCTGACGTTTATATAAAGGTAATGGAAAATTCGAATCTTGGCACAAAGGCTTTTGGTGACTATCTCTTGACAGGAGCGTTGCTTGAGCGTAACCTCAAGGGATTTGCTGAACTCCTTCCGCGTTATTATGAGCAGACAGACTCAATGCCTCTGCCCATGCATTATAGAGAAGCGCTTGTTGTGGCTAATGCGAAAGGACTCTATGACTATAACGACTCTGTGGTTGAAGAGAGGTATCGGTTGTTTGATAATGTTCACAACTCATCATACCGCGACTTGTTCTACAAGAGAAAGGCTAACAAAGAGTTTTCAAATACCTATTGGAATTATTATTGGAATTGAAGAGTCTCTTCCCCGTCCTCTCCTTAAAAAGCCTCTCCCCCCGCCCTCTCCTTGGAGAGGGAGCATAACCTAAATCCTCAAATCCTCAAAACCTCATAACCTCATAACCTCAAAAAAAGCTGGACCCTTTCGGAATCCAGCTCTTTTCATATTATACACTCTTAGATTACTTAACAGCAATCTTCTCAACGCGACGCTGATGACGACCAGCCTCGAATGTAGTCTTGAAGAACTCGTCCATGATAGCACGTGCTGTGTTGTTATCGATGAAACGACCTGGCATAACCAGTACGTTAGCATCGTTGTGCTGGCGGATGAGATGTGCAATCTCTGTGCACCAAGCAAGACCGGCACGAACACCCTGATGCTTGTTCAGAGTGATGGCGATGCCCTGACCGCTACCACAGATACCGATGCCAGGATAAACCTCACCACTCTCGATGCCCTCAGCCAAAGCATGACCGAAGTCAGGATAATCTACACTCTGGTCGCTCCATGTGCCATAGTCCTTATACTCATAACCCTTCTCCTCTAAGTACTGGAGAACGAACTTCTTAAGCGGATAGCCTGCATGGTCGCAAGCAACACCAATTTTCTTGATTTCCATAGTCAGTAGAATTTTTATAACATTGATTTAACTTGATTGTAAACATTCTCGCCTGTGTAACCGAGCTTCTCGTCGAGAACCTTGTAAGGAGCAGAGAAACCGAAGCTTGGCATACCCCAAACCTTACCGTTGGCACCTACAAGACCTTCGAGTGTTACAGGCAGACCTGCTGTAAGACCGAATATCTTGCTGCCTGCAGGAAGGATGCTCTCCTGATACTCCTTGCTCTGGTTGCGGAAGAGGCCCTCAGATGGTACGCTTACGATACGAACCTTTACGCCGTCCTTACGGAGAAGTTCTGCACCGCTAACGAGTGTTGAAACCTCAGAACCGCTGGCGAGGAGGATAACGTCGAACTGCTCGTCGCTGCCTGCAACAACGTATGCACCCTTGCGTGCCTGCTCGTAGTCATTACCGGCAGGAAGCTTGGTGATGTTCTGGCGTGAAAGGATAAGAGCTGTTGGTGTCTCCATGTTCTCCATTGCCATTGCCCAGCAAACGGTTGTCTCGTCAGCATCAGCTGGACGGAATACGCGGATAGAATCCTTGCCGTGGTGGTTCTTCAGTTTCTCCATCAAGCGAATCTGTGCCTCCTGCTCAACTGGCTCGTGGGTTGGGCCGTCCTCACCTACGCGGAATGCGTCGTGTGTCCAGATGAACTTAATTGGGACTTCCATAAGAGCTGCCATACGAGCTGCTGGCTTCATGTAGTCAGAGAATACGAAGAATGTACCGCAAGCAGGGATAACACCACCGTGGAGATACATACCGATGCACATACATGCCATGGTAAGCTCAGCAACACCTGCCTGGAAGAAAGCACCGCTGAAGTCATCGGCCTGCATAGAGGTTGTCTTCTTCAAGAAGCCGTCTGTCTTGTCAGAGTTAGAAAGGTCGGCAGAACCGCAAATCATGTTAGGTACCTGCTCTGCTAGAACGCTCAGACAAGCTGCAGAAGCTGCACGAGTAGCTGAATTTTCTTTTTGTACGCAAGCTGTCCAATCAACCTTTGGTGCGTTGCCGCTGAACCATTCCTTCATCAGGGCAGCCTTCTCTGGGTTAGCCTTTGCCCACTCAGCCTCTTCTGCATAACGAGCAGCAACAATCTGCTTCAGTTCTTCCTTACGGTCTGCATAGAGCTTCTGAACTTCTGGGAAGATTTCGAATGGTGATTCTGGGTTACCGCCAAGGTTCTTGATTGTGTTGATATAAGCATCGCCGCCAAGAGGAGCACCGTGAGTGTTGATGCATGCCTCATAGCTTGTGCCGTCGGCACGGAGAGCACCCTTACCCATGATTGTCTTACCGATGATAAGTGTAGGACGCTTCTCTTCCTTCTGAGCTGCCTTCAGAGCCTCGCGAATTTCGTCTGCATCGTTACCGTTTATGTTGATAACGTTCCAGCCCCATGCCTTGTACTTAGCCTCTGTGTCTTCCTTCATAACAACACTTGTCTCTGTTGAGAGCTGGATGTCGTTAGAGTCGTAGAACATGATGAGGTTGTTAAGTCCGAGGATACCTGCGATACGACCAGTTGCCTGTGAGATTTCCTCCTCAACGCCACCGTCAGAGATGTAAGCATAAATCTTATGCTGCATGGCTGTCTTGCCAAGGCGTGCCTCAAGGAACTTCTCTGCTACGGCTGCACCGGCTGCGAATGTGTGGCCCTGACCAAGAGGACCTGATGTATTCTCGATGCCACGCTCAAGGTCGCGCTCTGGGTGACCAGGTGTTGGTGAACCCCACTGGCGGAACTCCTTAAGCTCGTCGAGTGTGAACTTGCCCTGAAGAGCGAGAGCAGAGTAGAGCATAGGTGACATGTGGCCTGGGTCGAGATAGAAACGGTCGCGACCTGCCCAGTTAGGATTCTCTGGGTCATAAACCAAGAACTCTGAGAAGAGAACATTAATGAAATCAGCACCACCCATAGCACCACCTGGGTGACCTGAGTTTGCTTTTTCTACCATTGAGGCAGCAAGGATACGGATATTATCCGCTGCCTTAATCATAAGATTCTTGTCGTTCATAATAGTTTTAATTTAAATATATGAATATTATTTAATTGCTTTTACTCCTTTTTGTGTTGGGATAGTTGGCTTTATCTTACCATCTTCATCAAACTCCATCTTGTCAATACATACCTCACGATGCCATCCTGGTCCCTTGTCTCTATTGATGAAGTTCTTGTTTATACGATGATAAACAAAGTACCACTCGTCAGTGCCAGGAATTTGAAGTACACTGTTGTGAGCAGGTCCATAAATTTCAGCACCAGGCTGCTGTATGAGTATCACAGGTTGCTCTGCCACCTCGATAGGTCCAAGTGGTGACTTGCTGGTGCCATAGGCTACATGATAGTTTGGCGAACCAGTATCGTCAACACTCCAATGGAAGTAGTATATGCCGTTACGCTTGAATACATATGGAGCCTCGCGATAAGCATAGTCTTTCAGCGAACCACCCTTAGGCGTCATCAATACAGTTGTTGACTCATCAATACTGGTCATGTCTGGATTAAGACGAGCACCAGCCATATAGCCATTGCCCCAGTAGAGGTAGTCGATGCCTGTATCAGGGTCGTGGAATACGTCAACGTCAATCTGCTGACCATGCTTCTGACCAGCAGGCAACTTGTTGATTATTGGTTTGCCGAAGTCAACGAAAGGCCCTGTAGGATTGTCGGCTATAGCCACTCCGATGGACTTGCGCTTGCCGTCGTCGCCACTATAATAGAAGAAATACTTATATTCGCCATTTATCTTCTTTTCGATGATACATGGTGCCCAAGCATTTCCATAAGCCCACTTTGTCTGCTTGCACAAATCAAGGTTGATGCCTTCATAGCGCCAGTCAACAAGGTTGTCAGATGAATAACAGGTGAAATACCATCCTCCCCATCCCGGATGTCCGTCGGTGGTAGAGTAGATATAGTAACGGCCGGTCTTCTCAGAATAGAGAACTTCAGGGTCGGCATGGAATCCGGGAAGGATTGGGTTTCCACTCCATTCCTTAAACTGAACACCCTGTGTTGTTGGGTGAATCTTCTTGATAGTGCCGTCTTCTGCATGTTCCATTTCCTCAGCTATTACAGAACGACTATAGCTTGTGCCGCTATGCAAACCGCCGTTGTGTGAGAAGAACAGCCATTTGCCTTTGAAGTTGACGATGGCTGGGTGAGTGGTATTGCTGTTGCCGGCAATTTCAGAAATAACACCCTTGCACTCGTATGGTCCTGTAATCTTATCAGAAATGGCGTACGCTATCTTCTCAGGCCATTCAGAGGCGTAAGTGAGATAGTACTTGCCGTTATGCTTGTGAATCCACGGTGCTTCTGTGAACGGATGATTAGGTGCGAAATCTATTTGCTTCACCTCGCCTTCGGTTTCAATCATGTTCTCCTTGAGTTTCACATAATAGCATTGCGTGTTGCCCCAGAAGAGATATGCCTGACCGTCGTCATCGATAAATACAGCTGGGTCTATACATGCCCAACTGTGCTTAGAAGCAAAGCAGTCCTTATTGGTGAGCAGCGGTTTACCGATAGCATCCTTATATGGTCCTTCAGGGCGGTCGGCAACTGCCACACCGATACCTGTGGTGTTTGTACTTACATACCAGTAGTACTTGCCGTTGCGCTCAGTAACATGACCTGCATAGGCGTTGCGACTTGCCCACTTGAAATCTACGGCACGAAGAGGTGCAGGATATTCTGTCCAATGCTTCATGTCGGTGGTAGAGAACACGAGCCAGTTTTCCATGTGGTAACCACGCTGGTTACCCTCGAAGTCTTCGCCGGCAAATAGCCAAAGGGCATCGCCCTTAACCAAAACTGAAGGATCGGCTGTAAACTTATGGCGGAAGAGTGGATTGCCTGTGCTAACGATATCATGCTTAAGTACATATCCCCATCTTTCCTGTACGCGACTAAGTTCTTCTGCTGTTAGAGAGATTACCGAACCGTGACGTGGATTGAAGTCGCGCTTGAATTCTTTTGGATTGCCAGAGAACTTCTTTAAATCCTTTGATGTCTCGTATTCAAAGCGTCCCTTTGTGTAAAGGTCGTACATAAGTACATACTCGTTCTTGCCATTAAGCTTGAAAACGCTTGAACCTTCAACAGCCACACCTTTAGATGAATAGTAGTCGAAATACTTGTGAGTCTCTTTCCATTTGCCAAGAAGGGTCTTGCTTGTAGCTTTCTGAATGCCGTTCTTTATCTCCTTGCCGTTCTTGTCCTTGGTATTGCCCTTGTAGAACATGTGATATGTTCCATCCTTATATATAATGTCGTTATCAATGCAACCATACTTGGCTGAGAAAAACACCTTCGGCTCACTTTCAAATCCGGTAAAGTCGGCATTTGCGTATGCATAATAAGTGATAAGACTCTTTCTGTCGCTACGCTGGAGGGTGAAGTAAATCATGTACTTGCCCGCCTTATTATCATATATGGTCTGTGGTGCCCAAACCCAGTAGGCATCACCGAAATTTTCTGGATAGTCTTTTGAAAGGTTAATCTTGGCATGTGACCAGTTGATAAGGTCTTTTGACTTTAAAAGAACGATGCCAGGATTCTCTTTCCAACCATACTTATGGGTGAACATATCGGTGGCAACAAGATAGAAATTGCCGTCTTCACCACGAAGGATATGAGGGTCGCGGATTCCGCCACTCTCACTAATCTTGTCGGAAGGAATTATTGGGCGGTTGTCATTTAAGGCATACCATGATTGGGCGTCTTCGCTAATGGCAAAACGCAACTGCTCCTGAAGCATCTTATCGCCCTTACCCTCAAAATAGGCAAAGAGATAGCCTGCATATTCAGGAGTTGATTTCAAAACCTTTTGTGCATTTGCCTGCATAAAGATGAAGGCAAGGCACAAAAGGATAAATGTTTTTCTTCTGTTCATTCTACTTTACATTAAGAACAACGATTGACTTGGCAGGCAACTTGACTGTAAGAACATTCTTCTTTAGTTTTGCGCCCTTGAACTCAACAGGACTAACCTTGTTAGGATTCTCAAAATCGTTGTAGTCAGTAACTTCATTACTTGTAAGTATTCTACCTGTAACTTCCTTGGCTTTGTATCCGTTGAGGTTGATAGTCATCTCATGTGCCTTGTCAACATCGATATTTGACAGAGAAATGATGATTGAACCGTCTGTCTGTTTTGCTGCAGAGGTATTTACCAATGGAACTATGCGATTGTCGCGTACCTTCATGCTGTCAACAGTTACATCCATAGGAAGATATGTTGCCTCTTGGAAACCTTTGTACATGTCGAACACATGATATGTAGGTGTCAGTACCATGTGACCTGTTCCCTTCTGATCGGTAAGAATCATAGACTGAAGCACGTTGACTATCTGTGCGATGTTTGCCATGCGTACACGGTCGGTGTGGCGATGGAATACATTGAGAGAGAGGGCTGCAACGAAAGCGTCGCGAAGGGCGTTCTGCTGGTAGAGATGGCCACGGATTGTGCCTGGCTCTTCGTCCCACCATGTTCCCCATTCGTCAACCAAAAGACCGATGCGCTTCTTTGGGTCTTTGTCATCCATGATTTTCTTGTGCTTTTTGATAACATCTTCTATCTCAAGGCACTTGCCGATTGTCCAGTAGTATTGATCCTTGTCGAAGTTGGTTGCAGAACCCTTGCTGCCTGTCCAACCTGTCACGGTGTAGTAATGGAGTGAAAGTCCGTGCATGCGATGACCGACGTTGTTCATCAATACCTTTGTCCAGTTGTAGTCATAATCACTTGCACCACTTGCTATCTTATAAAGATTGTTTCCGTCGTAATTGCGGCAATATACGGCATAACGGCGATAGAGGTCGGCATAATATTCCGGACGCATGTCACCACCGCAACCCCAGCTCTCGTTACCTACGCCAAGGAACTTAACCTTCCAAGCCTTGTCGCGGCCATTCTGACGACGAAGTTTTGCCATCGGAGTATCGCCATCGCTGGTCATATACTCAACCCACTTGGCCAATTCTTCAACAGTACCGCTACCTACGTTGCCGCTAATATATGGTTCGCAACCCAGCATTTCGCAAAGGTTGAGGAACTCGTGTGTTCCAAAAGAATTGTCTTCTATAGTTCCGCCCCAGTTGTTGTTCTGCATCTTCGGGCGTTTTTCGCGTGGACCGATTCCGTCCATCCAATGATACTCGTCAGCAAAGCAACCGCCTGGCCAACGAAGAACTGGTATCTGAAGATTCTTCAATGCCTCGAAAACATCCTTACGGTATCCGTTGATGTTTGGAATCTGAGAATTCTCTCCAACCCAAAGACCACCATAGATACATGAACCGAGATGCTCGGCAAACTGACCGTACACCTCTTTGTGAATCTTCTGCTTACCCTGATCGGCATGTATTGTCATTGTCATTTCCTGCGCCATTGATGGCAAGGTGAACAATGATATTGCTATTGAATATAGTATTTTCTTCATACTTAGTTTTGTGAGTAATATTTAGTGATAATACGGATAAGAGGGGACGAATCCCCAATTATCCGATATAATTATTAGTTCTTTGCCTTAACAGCAGCCTCTTCGATGGCAAGACATGCCTTATAGTTCTCAATATACTTATTGAAACCGGCAACGTCTTCTTTTGTAGGCTTAATCTCTACACCTGCATCGCCTGCAAATACTACCTCGTCGAGATAATCGGCAAGACTCTGCTGGTTGGTGTTGTTTACAAGATATGATGCGAGTAGTGCAATACCCCATGCACCGCCTTCACCAGCTGTTTCCATAACTGAAATAGGTGAGTTGATGGCAGCAGCAAGGATTCTCTGGCCAACACCCTTAGTCTTGAAGAGACCGCCATGACCAGTTATCCTGTCAACACGTACCTTCTCGTCGTTGAAAAGGATGTCGTTGCCAAGCTTCAATACGCCTACTGATGCATAAAGGTGTGTGCGTATGAAGTTGGCAAGATTGAACTTGTCGTTAGCTGAACGAACAAACAACGGACGTCCCTCTGCAAGACCTGTGAGCGGTTCTCCAGAAATATAGTTATAGGAAATCAATCCGCCACAATCAGTATCACCGTTCAATGCATTGTTATAGAGTTTGCCATAAACTTCGTTCATGTCAACAGGAATACCGAGAAGTTCCTGATACTCCTTGAACAAACCAACCCATGCATTAAGGTCGGAGGTACAGTTGTTGCAATGTACCATGGCAACAAGACTTCCGTCTGGTGTTGTAACCATGTCAATCATTTCGTAAGGCTTTGACAAGTCTTTCTCCAATACTATCATAGAGAATGATGAAGTACCGGCAGAAACGTTTCCTGTGCGCTGCTTGACAGCATTAGTGGCAACCATACCAGTACCAGCATCACCTTCTGGAGGACATACTGGAGCACCTGCCTTCAGATGACCAGAAACGTCGAGGCGCTTTGCACCTTCTTCAGTTAAGAAACCAGCATTCTCTCCTGCAACCAATACCTGTGGAAGGATGTCAAGAAGTGTCCAATCGTATTGTTTCGGAGCAATGAGTTTGTTGAACTTGTCAACCATCTCAGCAGAATAATTCTTTGTTTCAGGGTCGATAGGAAGCATACCTGATGCATCGCCGATGCCCAAAACCTTCTTGCCTGTAATCTGCCAATGGATGAAGCCTGCAAGGGTTGTAAGGAACTTAATGTCCTTTACATGCTCATTATCCTCAAGTATGCACTGGTAAAGGTGGGAAATACTCCAGCGAAGAGGAATGTTATAAACAAACAGTTCTGACAACTCTGCAGCAGCCTTGCCAGTGTTTGTGTTTCTCCAGGTGCGGAACGGAACAAGGATTTCATCTTTGTCGTTGAAAGCCATATAACCATGCATCATGGCGCTGATACCTATTCCGGCCAATGTCTCTATCTCTATGTCGTATTCCTTCTTTACATTTGAGCGAAGGTCTGCATAACAGTCTTGAAGACCATACCAAATAGCTTCTACGCTATATGTCCAAAGACCGTCAACGAGTTGGTTCTCCCACTCATGACTACCTTGTGCTATAGGCTTGTTGTCTTGGTCTATCAATACTGCCTTGATACGTGTTGAACCGAATTCAATACCGAGAATGGCCTTGCCCGATTCTATAGTTGTCTTTGCATTTATATTTGCCATAGGTAAATAAGTTTAAAAGCAACAATTCACAACTTACAATCCGCAGGCACAACTTAATGTACGCTGTGAATGTAAATTGTGAATCATAACTATATTACATTAAAGACTTGTTCAGCATATAATAGATTTCGTTGAAACGCAATTCCTTACGGAACTCATCGACTGTTGTATTATTGTTGATAATAACACACTCGATTCCTGCGATTTCAGCAAAGTCTTGCCAGTACTCATCTGTAAGGTCATAAGAGAAACCGCTATGATGTGTACCACCTGCGTAAATCCAGCAACCTGCACCTACCTCGAAGTTTGGCTGTGGAATCCACAAAGCGCTTGCTACTGGCAGTTTTGGCAGTGGCTTTGGTTCGATGCAATCAACATCATTCACAATCATACGGAAACGGTTGCCCATATCAACGATTGTAGCAGCAATACCATGGCCAGTCTTAGATGTGAATACCAAACGAGCTGTGAGGGTCTTGCGATAACCGATACCTAAGTGGTGGAGTTCAAGACGTGGCTTGCTTGTGGCAATCAGCGGACTTACCTCAAGCATGTGTGACTGGAGAATAGAACTCTGCTGACCGTTAAAGTTGAGTGTATAGTCCTCGAGGAAAGAGCAACCACCAGGCATACCCTGTGTCATAACCCATATTGTACGAACCATTGCAGCTGTCTTCCAGTCGCCTTCACCACCGAAACCATAACCTTCAGCCATCAAGCGCTGAGAAGCAAGACCTGGAATCTGGTCGAAACCATGACCAGTCTCGTCGATGTTTGCATCGCCAAGGTCGTCGAAGTTGGTTGTAAATGCCTTAGCACCCTTAGCCTTTAAGATAGCACGCAAAGAAAGTTCAGCCTTTGCTGCATTCCATACCTTCTTGTATGCCTCTGTTCCCTTCTCCTCCAAAGCAGCATCGTGGTCGTAGAGCTGGAAGTATTCAGCAACAAGTGCATCAACCTCTTCATCCTTAATCTTATCGAAATAGCTGAGAACCTCGCTGAATGGACAATAGTCAACATGATAACCGAGAACCTGTTCGGCAGCAACCTTGTCACCGTCGGTAACAGCTACATTGTTCATCTGGTCGCCAAAGCGGAGGATGAGCATATCCTGTGAATCTGCCCATGCAGCACATACACGCTCCCATACTGCGATGTGGTCTTGTGTTGACTCATCTTTCCAGTAACCGCAAACAAGCTTACGACGGATACGCATGCGAGAAATGATATGACCATACTCACGGTCGCCGTGTGCACTCTGGTTAAGATTCATGAAGTCCATATCGATGTCATTCCATGGAATCTCAGCATTGTACTGTGTGTGCAGGTGGAGCAATGGCTTGTGAAGAATCTGCAGACCGTGTATCCACATCTTTGCAGGAGAGAAAGTGTGCATCCATGTGATTACACCTACGCACTTCTTATCGTTGTTTGCTGCAGAGAAGAGGTCCACAACTTCCTTTGAACTGTTTGCAGTTCCCTTATATACTACCTTGATAGGCAGACGTCCTGAATTGTTCAGTCCATCAACCATCTCCTTTGAATGTCCGTCAACCTGTACCACTGCGTCGCCTCCATAAAGAAGCTGTGCACCAGTGATAAACCATACCTCTAAGTTTTCAAATGCTTTTACCATAATATTAAATAGTTTATTTGTTTTTATTGTTACTTCTTTTTCTGTCCGTAATATGCGTTTGGTCCATGCTTACGCATATAGTGCTTTTCGATAAGCAATGGGTTCATAGTAGTCTCAGGGTTGAGTGTGAAAGATATATATGCCATCTTTGCACATTGTTCCATAACTTTTGCGTTATAAACTGCATTGGCAGGACTTGTACCCCAACTGAATGGACCATGATTCTTTACCAATACGCCAGGTGTGTGGTCAGGATTCATTCCCTCAAAACGCTTTACAATAACATTGCCTGTCTCAAGTTCGTATTCTCCCTCTACCTCTTCTTTGGTCATATCTGCAGTACAAGGTATTTCCTTGTAGAAATAGTCGGCATGTGTAGTTCCGATATTTGGGATATCCTTACCTGCCTGTGCCCATGCTGTTGCATAGGTTGAGTGGGTATGTACTACACCCTGTATGTTCGGGAATGCCTTATATAATATAAGGTGTGTCGGAGTATCTGAAGATGGGTTTAATTCACCTTCTACAACCTCGCCTGTCTCAAGGCTGACTACAACCATGTCAGAGGCTTTCATGTCATCATAGCTGACTCCGCTTGGTTTGATGACAACCAAACCTTTTTCACGGTCAATACCTGAAACATTTCCCCATGTAAATATAACCAATCCTTGCTTTACCAAATCAAGGTTTGCTTGAAATACTTTCTCCTTTAATTCTTCTAACATAATACTTTATGATTATAGTTTAAAATTAGGGTCTTCCTTATAAGCTTTTTTGTTGAATCTATATAGGTAAGCACCTCTTTTTGAACCAGACTTGTCTATCAGTTCTGTCTTCTCGATGAAATCCATTTCCTTTATGCGCTTCCTGAAATTTCGTTTGTCAACTTCCTCCCCGCAAACAGCTTCATACAGACGTTGTAACTGAGTTAATGTAAACAAGTTGGGAAGGAGTTTGAAACTAATCGGCTCACTTGATATCTTCATTTGCATCATCTTGCGGGCCTTTCTGAGCATTTCATTGTGGTCAGAATATAACTGAGGCACATTGTCGATGCTCACCCATTCAGCAGCATATTGTTCCTGCAATTTCTTATCGTAGTCATTGACATTTATCAGAGCATAATAAGCAATGGAAACTACTCGTTCTCCAGGGTCGCGGTCAACACTTCCGAAGGCACCTACCTGACGCATGTATAGATTACGGATTCCGGTAAGTTCGAAAAGAACTCTCGTTGCAGCATCGTCAATACTTTCGTTGTCTCTGACAAAACCGCCATATAATGACCATTGGCCACAACCAGGATTCATACGACGACGACCAACAAGAACCTTTAACTGACCTTCATCAAAGCCAAATACTATACAGTCAACAGATACGAAGACCTTGCTATGCTCATTGTAAAATATGCTCATTATTTATATCAAAGTATATACGGGTTGCCGAAACAACCCGTATAATAATAGATTACCACAATGCCCAGTAAAGGATTATCAAAATCACAACAACACCAATTGCACCGATGTTGAATGCCTTGTCTGTGCGGAAGATTGCAATATCAACACCAATTGACTTTGGATCCTGTACTGTATCCTTAGCATTTGAACGCAGATATGCAGCAAGAACCAAAAACATGAGAGCGAGGAAGAATATTGCCTCAAATCCGTATGCCATCATTGTGTCGTTGAAGAGTGAGATGATGCCGATTGCAAAGCAGAGAACGCTTGATGCAAAGAGGATTGTAGCCCACTTCATCTGAGTCTTGATTGTATGCTCATCGAGTTCATCAGCCTTAACGGTCTTCTTACTCATCATAGAAATTGAGAAGAATAATACTACGAGGCAGAAGAATACGTAACCCATACGCAACAGGAATGGAACATCTGGCAACAGGAACTTGAAAAGGATTGAGAATACGAATGTACCGATAGCAGCAACAACGGCAGCAGTACCAGAAGCGCGTTTCCACAACAGACCAAGACCGAAGATAACTACAATACCTGGATATACGAAACCTGAATACTCCTGAATAACCTGGAATGCCTGATCTGCACCACCCATGATTGGGTAAACAGCAACGAGAGCAAGTACAAGAGCTGCCAAAGATGTCATACGACCAACGTTAACCAACTTCTTCTCAGATGCATTCTTGTTAAAGAACTTCTTATAGATATCCATAGTAAAGATAGTAGAAGTTGAGTTGAACATAGAAGCAAGTGAAGAAATTACAGCTGCTGCAAGAGCGGCAAATGAAAGACCCTTAACAAATGCAGGGGTGAAGTTGCGGATGAGGAATGGATAAGCATCGTCTGGACGGTCGAGTGAACCATGAAGACTTGCCTTAAGGTCTGCACACTCAGGAGATGTCATGATATAATATGCACAAACACCTGGGATACAAACGATGAATGGGATCAAAATCTTAAGGAAGGCAGCGAAAATCATACCCTTCTTAGCCTCTGCAAGTGATTTCGCAGCAAGACCCTTCTGAATGATGTACTGGTTGAAACCCCAGTAGCCAAGGTTTGTAAGCCAGAGAGCACCAACAATAACCACGATACCTGGAATGTCAAAATATGGGTCGTCGGTAATCATAGGGTACAAGTCTTCGTTACGTGTAACCACAAGGTTAAAGTGTTTGTCGTCAGGATTCTCTATCAGGTTAGTATAAATCTCACTCAATGCACCAAGAGCACCACCGCTAATGTCAAGATTAGTAGCGATTTCGTCGAGAGCTGCGTATGCTGTTATAAGACCACCACCTACGAGGAATGTAACCTGCATAACGTCTGTCCAAGCAACTGATGCAAGACCACCATAGATAGAATATACACCGGCTATAATAAAGAAGAAAAGAATGATTGTGAGCAATGTCATATCAACCTGCATGCCTAGAATAACGCCTGCGATTGTTGGCAAACCAAGAATCTGCTTAATAGCCAAGGCTCCGAGCCATGCTACTGATGTGAGGTTGATGAACACATAGAGGAACAACCAGAAGATTGAGAATGCAAGACCTACACCCCAGTTGTAGCGGTCGCTAAGGAACTGCGGAATGGTATATACCTGCTTCTTAATCATAAGTGGCAACAGGAACTTACCAACAACGATAAGTGTTGCAGCAGCCATAAGCTCATAAGCAGCCATTGCAATACCAGAAACGTAGGCAGAACCAGACATACCGATAAACTGTTCTGCAGAAATGTTAGCTGCAATTAGAGATGCTCCGACAGCCCACCATGTAAGAGTATTACCGGCGAGGAAGTAGTCGGTTGATGATTGTTCTTTACCGTCCTTTTTACGGGAAAGGAACATTCCCAAACCTACGAGAATAACAATGTAGGCCACAAAAACGATATAGTCAATCGTTTCAAAGCCATTGAGTGCTAATGCTTGTTTAATTGTTTCCATTTTTTTGTTTTTGTTATTTTTAATTTTGGATGTTAATTACTTGACAGAGAACTTGTAAGCAGCACGGCTGTAGTACTTCTCACCTGGTTTCAAAGTTGGCTGAACCCATTCTGGCTTGTTAGGTGAGTCTGGATATTTCTGGCTCTCCAGACAAACACTTACGTGCTTTGGATACTTAACACCATGCTTACGAAGGATTTCAGCATCGCGACCAACACCCTGGAAGTTTGCTGTATATACCTGAACGCCTGGTTCGTTTGTGTACATTTCCATGAAGATGCCTGTTTTTGGAGAGTAGAGTGATGCGCAAACCTCAGTGTCATCTCCCTTGCCCTCTTTATATGTGTTCAGACACCAGTTGTGGTCGTAACCAGTTGCATTCTTAACTTGATAGTAGTCAGAGTTGATGCTGTCTGCAATAGCATGAGGTGTACGGAAATCCATTGGAGTACCTTCTACAGAAACAATCTCACCTGTTGTCATGTATGATGAATCAGATGGAGTAAAGTTGTCTGCGTTTACATAAAGAATCATGTCTGTACCAACCTTAGACAGGTCGCCATTGAGATTGTAGTAGTTATGATTAGTCATGTTGATGATTGTCTCCTTGTCTGTCTCGCCTTCGAAAACGATGTCAAGCATATTGTCTGCAGTCACCTTGTAGGTTGTTGTAACCTTAACTTCGCCAGGGAACCCATTGTCACCGTCAGGAGAAACAAGTGAAAGCTTCAGTATTGAATCTCCAATCTGCTCTGCATCGTAAACTTTGTGCATCCAACCTGAGTTGCCGCCTCCGTGCAAACAATGCTTAGCACCATTGCCTGTATCATTCTGTCTTAGCTGATACTCAACACCGTCAACAGTAATCTTACCGTCGTTGATACGGTTAGCGTAGCGACCTACAGAAGAACCGTAATCGCTTGGTGAATTTACAGTGTCTGCATACTGTGCCAGGTTGTCAAAACCGAGTACAACATCAGTTGGCTTGCCATCTTTGTCAGGAACAACCAATGACACAACGCGTGCACCATAGTTTGTGATGCAAACTTCCATACCATTTGCATTTTTCAGTGTGTACAAGGCTGTCTGCTTACCATTGATTGTAGAATCAAATTTTGCAGGATTTAGACCAGAAACAGTAGTATCAATCTGCTGACCTCCTGAGCATGCCGCTAAAAAAGCCGCAGCAAAGCCCAACCCTAAAAAGGATACTTTAAACTTTCTCATTTTTTAAATTTTTAGTTATTGTATTTAAGGATTATCTTATTTTGGGTGTAAATTTACAATTATTTTTTGAAATAACCATAAAAATCTATTAGATTTTCCAATAAAGAGTGGCTAATGAGCGATATGTTGATGATGACTTGCTCTTTTCATTAATATTCTCATTCAAATTAACAAAAAAAGAAGAGCTCGAAGCCCTTCTTTTGTAACTGTATGTATTTCTATTTCTTAACAGATTTTTCTTGAACCATCGCTGATGACAACATTGTAAACCTTTGGTTCGTGTCCGAACTTGGCTGCAAATTTCTCCTTGGCATTCTTAATGAAGTTATCGTAGAGTTCTTCTTTTACCAAGTTGATTGTGCATCCGCCAAATCCACCTCCCATAATACGACTTCCTGTTACTCCATTTTCCTTGGCTAGGTCATTGAGGTAGTCAAGTTCTTCACAAGACACTTCATATTCTTTAGAAAGACCATAATGTGTTTCATACATCTTCTGGCCTACAGTTTCATAGTCGCCATTGTTCAATGCGTCACAGACAGCCAATACACGGTCTTTCTCGCCAAGAACGAATTTTGCACGCTTGTAGTCTTCTTCTCCGACAGCATCTTTAACTTCTTCCAATTGTTCCCATGTACAATCACGAAGAGTTTCAAATGTTGCTTCAGGATGTTTCTCCGCAATATGCTTTACCACATTCTCACAAGAGTTGCGGCGGTCGTTATATGGCGAACCAGAAAGTTCGTGCTTAACTACAGAATCAAGGAGTACTAATTTGTAGCCCTCTGGCTTGAATGGGAAATATTCAAACTCACGACTGCGGCAGTCAAGGCGCATAAGGCAACCTTCCTTACCGAAGACAGAAGCAAACTGGTCCATAATACCGCACTTTACACCACAGTAATTGTGCTCTGTTGCTTGTCCTGCAAGAACAAGATTCCATTTGCTTACTTTGTTATCTCCAAACAAGTCGTTAAGAGCAAATGCATAGCAACTCTCAAGTGCTGCCGATGAAGACATGCCAGCTCCAAGAGGAACATCACCTGCAAAAGCTGTATTAAAACCTTTAACGTCAACGCCAAGTTTCTTCATTTCCTGAACAACGCCATAAATGTATCGTGCCCAACTTGTACGTGGTCCTTGTGGGTCATCAACCTTGAATTCTACACGGTCCTTAAGGTCAATAGAGTAGCACATGATAGTGTTAGTGCCATTTGGACGAATTTCGCACATGATACCTTTGTCAACTGCACCTGGGAAAACAAAACCTCCATTATAGTCTGTATGTTCCCCAATAAGGTTTATGCGTCCTGGTGATGCATAGATGTTTCCTTCCTTTCCGTCAAAATGCTTAATAAAGCGACTTCTTACAAATTCAATATCCATAGTAATTTAATTTTTAGTTCTTTATTTAAATCAGAAAGGGCGGAACAAAAGGTCCGCCCTATAAAAGGGTTATTCTACACCGAATTTATAGATTGTCTTCTGCTTGTACTGCTCGCCTGGGTTAAGTACAGAAGAAGGGAAATATGGGTGGTTAGGTGTGTCTGGGAAGTGCTGGCATTCGAAACAGATAGCTGAACGACGTCCGAATGTAGCACCATGATATCCTTTGTATCCATCTGCCCAGTTGTCACTATATACCTGAACTCCTGGTTCTGTTGTATATACCTCCATTGTTCTTCCGCTGACTGGGTCCTTAATCTTTGCAGCAAAGCTTAGTTCACCTTCTTCTTTCTTATTGAGCACGAAGCAATGGTCGTATCCATTACCATTCTTTATCTGCTCGTTGTCTGCGTCAATGTCTTGACCTACAGCCTTGACAGTACGGAAATCGAATGGCGTACCTTCTACAAATCTTATCTCGCCAGTAGGAATGCAAGTATCGTCTATTGGCAAATAGTAGTTAGCATTAATCTCGCACTCAAGATTGTCGATTGTAGGGGTAGGGTTGGCAACACCTGCAAGACTGAAATAACCATGGTGGGTCAAGTTCATTACAGTTTTCTTGTTTGTACTTGCCATATATTCGATTACCAGTTCATTGGCATCGGTAAATGTAAACTCGACAGTAACTCTGAACTCACCAGTAAATCCTTCTTCACCATATGATGAAACATAATTCAGAGCCAAAGTGCGTGGACCCATCTGTCGTGCATCCCAAACGCGTGTGTGGAAACCTGTCGGTCCACCATGAAGGGCGTTAGGTCCGTTGTTGATAGCCAACTGGTATTCTTTTCCATTAAGTGTAAACTGTCCGCGGCAAATGCGATTGCCATATCTTCCTATCAGGGTAGAGAGGAATGGTTCCGGACTGTTTATAACATCCTGTATGTTGTCATGACCTTGTATGACATTGGCTACATTGCCGTCTTTGTCAGGAACCATAATGGCACAAATTGCACCACCATAGTTTGTTATAGCAACTTCGTATCCTTTACGATTCTTAAGAATATATAAATCTGTTTTTTTGCCTTGTACCGTGGTCTGAAAGTCTTTGCGGTTCAGACCACATAATGTCACGTTTTCGGTTGTGTTTGTCATATTCTTGATGTTTTTAGTTACATTATACTTGCAAAGTAACCGAAAAAAAACGAAATTAACAAATGAAATAATGAAAAAAACAATTTGTTAAATGTTAAAAACAACTAAATGCAATAATTAAGGAAGTCAGAAACTATATAAGTACTGCCACCAACAAATACAATATCATCTTTGTCTATATGGTTCTTAACAGAATTATATGCATCTTCTACGCTTTCAAAACAATTGCCTTTTAGTCCGTTTCCTACTGCTATATCGTATATTCTCTTGCTGTCAAGACTTCGTTTGCTGTCTGTCTTGGCGAAGTAATAAGTTGCATCATGCGGCAACATGGTAATTATTGTTTGAAAATCTTTGTCCTCAACCATGCCGAATATGATATGCAGGTTTTTGCATTGTAGGTTTTTGAGCTGATTGCTTATGTATTGCCATCCGCCGGTGTTATGTCCAGTATCGCATATAACCATTGGGTCATTTTGTATTACCTGCCATCTTCCCATCAATCCTGTCAATCTTATTACATTTGAGAAAGCGGTGTTTACTATTTGTTTTAAGTCGTTGTCTTTGTTCAAGTTCAAGACTTTCGTTATTTCATTCATTGCAACCAGAATGGTGTTCGTGTTTTTCTTTTGATAGTCACCAGTTAGCTCTCCCTTTATTTCATCCCAACTTTTTGTTTTATAGACGAAATAATTGTTGGCCTTCTTGCAATCAAGCACTTCATGCTCGTCTTCGGCGAATGTGATTCTTGAATTTTGTGTTTTTGCTATTTTCGAAAATACATTTCTGGTTATCTCGTTCGCTTCTCCTATTACAACTGGTATGTTTTCCTTTATAATACCAGCTTTCTCCTTTGCTATAGAGCTAAGTGAATCGCCCAATAGTTGGGTATGGTCAAAACTGATATTAGTAATGACCGACAGTATTGGTTCGATTATATTTGTACAATCCAATCTTCCACCCAGACCAACTTCAACAACCGTTATATCAACATCCTTTTCTCTGAAATAGTTGAAAGCCATAGCAGTCGTTATTTCAAAGAATGAAGGGTGGAGTGGGGTGAAGAACTCGCGCTCTTTCTCTATGAAATCGACAACATAATCTTCTTCTATAGGTTTCCCGTTTACTTTTATGCGCTCCTTGAAGTCAACAAGATGTGGCGAAGTATATAGTCCTACTTTGTAACCCAATAACTGTAAAATGGCGGCTATTGTGTGCGAACAAGACCCTTTGCCATTTGTGCCTCCCACATGAATTGTCTTGTATGATTTATGAGGATGATTCAGATGTTCGTCAAACAATAATGTTGTGCCTAATCCTTCTTTATACCCCGTTACGCCTTGTTTCTCAAACATCGGAACCTGGTTGAATAAAAATTCAGTTGTCTCTTTGTAGGTCATAATGAATATCTTGTAAAGAAAAAAGTGCCGAAAAGTATAAAACCTTCAAGCACTTATATGTTGTCTAATTAAAGAAGTTTACAAACCTTTGAAATATTGTACGTTTTGTAGCATTGTCGCCTTTGAAGTTGTCGCTGCCTTTTAGTTTTACAATACATTCCTTTTCCTCCTTGGTAAGCGTTTTGGGAACGTAAACACTTATCTGTACAATCAAGTCGCCCTTGCCATGTCCATAACCTTGAACGGCAGGCAATCCTTTTCCCCTTAGTCGCAATGTCTTACCTGGTTGTGTTCCTGGTTCGAGTTTTACCTTTAACTTAGTTCCTTCTATTGTCGGAATCTCGACATCATCTCCAAGTGCTGCTGTAGGGAAGTCTAACAACAGGTTGTATATCAAGTCGTTGCCGTCGCGAACGAAAGTGTCGTTGTCTTCCTCTTCGATAAATACTTGTATGTCTCCGTTGATGCCGTTGCGCTGACCTGCATTTCCTTTGCCTGGAACGTTTACAACCATTCCTTCTGCAACACCAGCTGGGATATTTATCTCTACAACCTCTTCGCCCTTTTCAACGCCTGTCCCGCCACAATGCTTACATTTGTTCTTGATAACCTTGCCTTCTCCGTTACAAGTAGGGCATACCCCCTGTGTCTGCATCATGCCAAAGATGCTTTGTGTCGTGTGCGTTATAACACCTGAACCATGACATGTAGGACATGTTTCTGTAGTGCTTCCTACTTCAGCTCCAGTGCCATGGCAATGAGTACATGTGATGTCTTTTCTAACCTTGAATTTCTTTGTAACGCCAGTAGATATTTCGCTTAGTGATAGTTTCACCTTTAAACGCAAGTCACCTCCCCTGTGCTGCTGAGGACGACGTTGCCCGCCACCACCGAAGCCTCCGAAGCCACCTGCACGGCCACCAAAGATGTCACCGAACATTGAGAAGATATCATCCATGTTCATGCTGGCACCACTGAATCCGCCAAAACCACCGGCACCTGGACCATTGAATCCAAACTGGTCGTATTGCTGACGTTTCTGTGCGTCGTGAAGCACATCGTAAGCCTCTGCTGCCTCCTTGAACTTCTCCTCGGCTTCTTTGTTGCCAGGATTGCGGTCAGGGTGGTACTTGATGGCAATCTTGCGGTATGCCTTCTTTATTTCGTCTTCTGAAGCATCTTTGCTTACGCCAAGCACTTCGTAATAGTCTCTCTTTGCCATTTAATATGTGAATTAAGAGTTCTGAATGAATTATGCATTAAGCATTCAACATTAAGCATTAAGCATTATTATTGCCCCACAGCCACTTTGGCATGTCTGATAACCTTCACGTTCAATTTATATCCAGTCTGCACACAGTCAAGCACCTTGCCTTTCTTGTCGTCACCCATTCCTGGTACCATTGCTATGGCTTCATGAATGTCTGTGTCAAAATCAGCATCTTCGGTTTCTATCTTACTTACACCAAGACTTTCAAGTGTTTTATTGAACTTCGTGAAAATCAGTTCCATACCCTCTCTCAATACAGCAGGGTCGTCTGTCTTCTGTCCGTTAGCTATTGCACGCTCCATGTCATCAAGAATTGGCAGAATGGCTGTGATGGCCTTCTCGCCTCCATTGAGTATCAGTTCTGCTTTCTCCTTTAGAGTGCGCTTGCGATAGTTGTCAAATTCAGCTACAGAACGAAGATATTTGTCTTTCAGTTCTTCAATTTGTTCGTTGGCCAGTTCCAGTGGGTCTTTCTCTTCCTCTGGTTGCTGTTCCTCTGTTGTTTCCTCATTAGCAGTTTCATTAGTCTCTGCCTTATTGTCAGTTTCCAACTCCTCAGTGCTGAGTTGTTCTTCGTCTTTTATTTCTTTTTCTTCCATGATCCAATTAATGTTTGTTACTGCTTATCATGCAAATACCGTGCCATAAGTGTTTGGAATTGGGATTTATGCATTAAGCATTATGATTTAAGCATTAAGAATACATCTTCGCTTTCTGTTCCTTTATGGTTTCATCGTAGATATATTCATCATAAGTCGTCAACTTGTCGATTGTACCCTTAGGAGTTAGTTCTATAATACGGTCGGCCACGGTGTTGATGAACTCATGGTCATGGCTGGCAAAGATAATATTGCCCTTGAAATTTATCAGATTGTTGTTGAATGCCTGAATACTCTCCAAGTCAAGGTGGTTGGTTGGGGTGTCAAGAATAAGACAGTTGGCGTTCTTGAGCTGCATTCTTGCAATCATACAGCGCATCTTCTCGCCTCCGGAAAGAACGTTAACCTTCTTCAACACATCCTCATCCTTAAAGAGCATACGGCCTAGGAAACTCTTCATCAACACCTCGTTGCCCTTTCCGTATTGGCTAAGCCAGTCAACAAGATTCATTTCACTGTTGAAGAACTCGGTATTATCGAGCGGCAGATAGGCTGTAGTGATGGTCACGCCCCATTTGTATTCGCCTGCATCAGCCTGACGGTTGCCGTTAATTATCTCAAACAAGGCAGTCATAGCCTTTGGATTGCGGCTAAGGAATACCGTCTTCTGGCCTTTTTCTATAGTGAAGTTAACGTTGTCGAAAAGTACTGTTCCGTCAGCATCAACAGCCTTCAGGCCTTCAACCTCAAGAATCTGTGTTCCAGGTTCACGCTCCATAGAGAATATGATGCCAGGATACTTACGTGTAGATGGTGTAATCTGTTCAACGTTGAGCTTCTCGAGCATCTTCTTGCGCGAAGTTGTCTGCTTGCTCTTTGCCACATTGGCAGAGAAGCGGCGAATGAACTCTTCCAATTGCTTGCGCTTTTCCTCGGCCTTCATCTTCTGGTTCTGTGCCTGACGTAATGCAAGCTGTGAAGACTCATACCAGAAAGAGTAGTTACCTGAGAACAATGTCACCTTTCCAAAGTCAATGTCAACCGTCTGTGTAGATACTGCATCAAGGAAGTGGCGGTCGTGTGATACAACGAGCACGCATTGCTCAAGGTTACTGAGATACTCCTCAAGCCACTGTACGGTGTCAAGGTCAAGGTCGTTGGTAGGCTCATCGAGCAACAGGTTGTCCGGATGGCCGAACAAAGCCTTTGCAAGCATTACGCGCACCTTCTCGTTGTTAGATATCTCGCTCATCATCTTGTAGTGTTCTGTTTCTTTAACTCCAAGATTTTGCAACAGTTGTGCAGCCTCACTTTCTGCCTCCCAGCCATTCATCTCTGCAAAAGACATTTCCAGTTCTGCGGCACGGTTGCCGTCTTCTTCTGTCATCTCTTCCTTTGCATACAGAGCCTCACGCTCTTTCATGTTTGCCCATAATGGACCGTGTCCCATAAGTACGGTGTCCATCACCGTAAATTCATCATATTTGAAGTGGTCCTGCTCCAATACAGACAGACGTTCGCCTGGACCCAGATCTACTGTTCCCTTGTTAGGCTCAAGTTCTCCGCAAATAGCTCTGAGCAGAGTTGACTTTCCGGCACCGTTGGCACCGATAACGCCATAGATATTACCATTAGTAAATTTGAGGTTCACATCCTTGTAAAGAACCTTTTTGCCGAATTGGATAGCAAGATTTGTAACCGTAATCATTCTCTAAAAACTTCTATTAAATATGTGTCATAAAATTTGCGGATGCAAAGTTACAAAGAATAATCGTAATAACAAAATTACTCAATTCTAAACATCTTATTTGATTTTAAATCCCAAATCTTCAATTGCCTTCTTTGTTTTTTCAATGTCAGCACTACCGCTTATTATTGTCTTCCCTGTGGTCAAATCTATATCTATGTCAACTTCAGGATTGACTTGTCTGATGGCATTTTCTACATTCTTCTTGCAGTGGTTGCACTGCATGCCTTCAATGGTGATGACCAAGTTGCTTGCATTCTGCTCGTTATGACAATCACATTCATTGCCAGAACCATGGTGACAACATTTATGGTTGTGTCTTTTTATCATTGCGTTCACCAGCAAGATAATCATTAATATTGTACACAGGATGTTAAAATAAGATGTATGTTCCCCATGGCATGTCTTAATCTTGTCAATAGACTCCGTAAACCATTCCGTTGGGAGGAAATAATCGGTAAGGAGTCCAAAAAACATGGCACCGCCAACTATTGACAGCAGGTAGATAACCAATGTCTTTCTTCCCATCACCTTGTTAACCACCAATACAGATGCCGCATTTATAGCAGGACCGGCCATTAGCAATACCAAGGCTGTTCCTGGTGACAAACCCTTAAGCATGAGCGCTACGGCGATGGGTATGGAACCTGTGGCACAGATGTACATCGGTAACGATAGCAGCAAGACAAACAGCATGCTTAAAAGCGAATTGTCGGCAAATGTAGCGAAAAACGATTCAGGAACGAATATGGTTATCAAACCGGCGAACAACAATCCCACAATCAGCCATTTGCCGATGTCCTGTATCATTTCAACAAATGCATAGTGTAGGGCAGATACAATTTTTTCCTTGAACGACAATTTCTTTTCCTCTGCTGCTTTTCCTGCTTCTTCGGTACACTCAAAATCGTCGTCGCAGAATCTGTTTACCAATATGCCGCCAACCAAAGCTGTGAAGAAGGCTGCTATGGGTCTAAGTAGAGCGAATGGCAGTCCAATGAGCGAGTAGGTTGCAATAATGGAGTCAATACCCGTTTGCGGAGTTGATACTAAAAAAGCTATGGTTGCCCCTTTTGACGCACCGTCTTTTCTAAGCGACATTGCAGTAGGAATGGTTCCGCATGAGCACAAGGGGAGTGGAACGCCCAAGACAGCAGCGTTGATTACCGACTTTATTGACTTCTTGCCAAGAAAGTTTCTATATATGCTTTTAGGTATAAAAGCGTGCATTATTCCTGCCAGCAAGAATCCAAGTAGCAGAAACGGTGACATCTCATTTATCAGTTCAAAAACTTCTTCCATTTTTAATCATTTTATTAATAGAATGCAAAGTTACTTCAATTTTAAATCCCAAGCAAATATTTAAAAATCTTTAAAACATAATTGATTATATAATTATATTTATTACTTTTGTTTTGTATTAATTAATTCACATGGAACGCAAGTCATTTGAAAGATATATAGATGATATTATCGACAAGAATCCTCTTACCTTGGAAGAAGAGAAGGAGTTGTCTTTAAGGATTATGAATGGTGATAGGAAAGCAGCCGACAAACTTGTTACCTCTAATCTTAAATTTGTCATTTCCATTGCCCGTCAATACCAAAATCAGGGTGTAGATTTTGACGACCTTGTTTCAGAAGGCAATATCGCACTTTTGCAGGCTGCATACAAATATGATGCACGAAAGTCTGAAGGGCGTTTTGTTGGCTATGCATTGCCTTTCATACGCAGAAATATAGAAGAATGTCTGAGCAAGAATACTGTGATGTTCTCTGTTGATGCTCCTCTTGGTGGTCGTGACAACGTTAACCTTCTGAACGTACTGCCAAATGAAGATTCTCCGGCTGCCGATTCTCTCATCAATCATAATTCTATAAGCGACAGGCTAAGCAATGCCATCGGTTATCTTAATGAAAGAGAGCGTAGTGTCATTCAGATGTTATATGGTATTGGTTGTGACAAACTTACAATGGTCGAGGCAGCCAATGCTTTGGGATTGAAGCGTGAGCGAGTGCGTCAGATTCGTGACAAGGCATTAAGGATTATAAAAAAGCGCAATAAATAATATTATAAAAGATGAAAAGATTTAATTTGACTATTTTGGGCCTTTTGGCCGTATTGATGTTGCATGCACAGGATAAGATTAGTTTTGTGCTAAATGGAAAGATAGCACCTGAAGCAACACAGGTTCAGGTATTTAATCCTTCGACAAGACAACTGCTTGACACCTTGAAGGTTGTCGATGGCAAGTTCTCATATTCTTCTGAAATAGCCAAGGAATCCATGTTGTGGTTCAGTGGCGATAACAACACTCGTATGTTCTCTGTGGTTTTTGTTGACGGGCAGAAGATAGAACTTGATATGGTAGCCGATAAGGCTTATGGCACTCCTCTTAACGATAAGGTTAACGAGATAACAAGCAGTCTCGAAGCTTTCAAGAGCAACAATCAGAAGACCGAAGCTGCCGCTTACCTTTCTAACCAGATTAAGGATAATAGCACTAATGCACTGGGAGTATTCCTGCTTTACCAGCATGCCGATGTTCTTTCATTCGACCAACTGGGTGAGGCTGTTGCTGCCTTAAAGGAATCTTCGGCAACTAATCCTCTTTACAGACAGATAGCATCTTATTATGATTCAGAGAAAAAGGCAAGAGAGGTTATCGGTACAAAGTTCAAGGACTTGACCGAAAAGGACCTTGAAGGCAAAGACAGAAAACTCAGCGAGTTTGTAGGCAAGGGCAACTACGTGCTTATTGACTTCTGGGCATCATGGTGTGGTCCTTGCATGGGTGAGGTTCCTCATCTCAAGGCTGCTTTCGACAAGTACAAGTCAAAGGGCTTTAATATTGTTGGTCTTTCTTTCGACAGTAAGGACGAGGCTTGGAGAAAAGCTATCAAGGAGAAGGAACTCAACTGGGTTCATCTCAGCGACCTGCAGGGGTGGAAGACTGTTGCCGCTTCAGTATATGGCATCCGTTCTATTCCGCAATCGTTGCTTTGCGATGGCGAGGGTAAGGTAGTGGCTGTAAACCTTCGTGGTGAGGCTCTTGGAAACAAACTTAAGGAAATCTATGGTTTCTAATTTCTTTTGAGTAAAAAGGTTTTAGAATCGTAAGAATATAGAGACTGTCTTTTAGGCAGTCTCTTTTTATTTTGTTCTTTTTTATATGCGTTATTTCATAAGTGGTGCATTTACGATAGCTAAACGGTGCATTTACGATTGCTAAGTGGTGCATTTACGATAGCTAAGTGCACTACTGTCTTTTCCTGATTCTACAAGACACTTTTTTACTTCATTACCAGAACTACTTTACAGTTTATTTCTATACTTGCTGAGAATCTTTACTTATTTCAGAAATAAGTCCTGTTTTTATTTACATCTTCAATAAGATGGCTGTGGTCAAACTGCTCAAAGTCTGCACCGCTGCCATGATAGACTATGCGGAAACGTGTTTCTTCATCTATCCCAAGAATCACTTATGAGTTCTAAACGATATATCTGTCTTGCAAAAAAGAGGGGTACATCATTTTCTGATATACCCGCTCCCCAAATATTATGTAATATTGAAGTCTGTTATTGGTGCTGTTCGCGCAGCAAGTCGTTGACTGTCTTAACTGGATTGAATGTAGTAAGAGGTACCTCAACGAAAACTGTATTCCAATCGCTCATCGCACCGTTCCAAAGTCCTGGCAACTCCAACGCTTTCAGTTCTCTTCCGCTCTTGCTCTTGCTGCTGATGAAACCTGTTGACTTGTCAACGAAATTAGGCAGACAGAATGGGTTGCCCTTATAGTCGCGTACTGCACAGACAAGGTCAACGGGGTTGAAGTGAGTTCCTTCCTTGAACATCTTCATGTATTCCTCGTTTGCCGTGTCAATCTGTGAACTCTCAAGAATCTGCAGACTCACTGTTCCGTCCTGGTTGTAGGTAAGGAATGGACCGCCGCCTGGTTCGCCAACATTCTTGACAACGCCGCAGATGCGCATCGGACGATTAAGTTTGTTCTTCAGATAGATTACAAGTTCTGCATCCTCAAGATGCTTTATGTCGTGCTTCCTGCAACAAAGGTCTTGTTGTACGAAACGGATGATTTCTTCTAATTGCTCATGGCTGTAGCTTCCAGTTTCAAGCAATCTAAGATAGTCGAAAGCCTTGCTCTGCAAGTCAACCAGCATACCAGCCAGTACTTGTTTGTATTCTACTGTGTCGCACTTAAGATGGTCAGGAACCACATTGTCGATATTCTTTATAAAGATGATATCAGCGTCTATCTCGTTAAGGTTCTCAATCAGAGCACCGTGGCCTCCCGGACGGAACAACAGTGAACCGTCGTCATTGCGGAAAGGTGTGTTGTCGGCATTGGCTGCGATGGTATCTGTTGAAGGCTTTTGTTCAGAGAAAGTTATGTCAAAGCTAATGCCGTATTTAGATGCATAGATGCCTGCCTTCTCTGCGACGCGCTGCTTGAACATCTCCATGTGTTCGTGGCTAACTGTGAAGTGTACCCTTGCCTTGCCGTTGCTGGCAGCATACAATGCTCCTTCAACCAAATGTTCTTCCATTGGTGTGCGTGCACCTTCGGCATAGTTGTGGAAGAGCAGCATGCCTTTTGGCAACTGTCCGTAGTTCATGCCTTCTGCAGAAAGCATAGCCTTTGCAATGAGTTTGTAACCGCCTTCCTCTGTTAGAACCTCAATGGTCTTGCCGTAGAGTTGTTTGCAGGTATCGTTCAGAATATCGTAGAATGCAAACTTCTCAATGCTTTCAAAGTATTTCTTTTCGAAAGCAGTAGTAGGAACATCGTAGTCGGCATCGGTAAAAGCAAACATGTCTTTGAACATTCTGCTTGCTGCACCACTGGCAGGAACAAACTTGACAATCTGGTGTCCGGAAGCCTTGTAGCTGTCCCATAGGTTGCAGTAGTATTTGCGCTCTTCTTCATCAGGTGCAACAATACCCTTGCCAACGGCTGCTGCAGCTTCAAGTTTCAAGAATGGGAAACCTGTCTTGAATTGGTTCAGCTGAATCTCTATCTGTTCCTGGCTGATACCTTTTTCATTAATCTGTTTTAGGTCTTTCTCGTTCATCATTTCTTGTATGAAATTTATAATTAGTAAAATATTCAACAAAAATAATAACTTTTTCTTTAAAACAAGATTAAATCCAATGTTTTTTGTACTTTTGCATATAAAACTATCCGATTATAATGCTGATAGGTTTAAAATATTTGACTTCTATATTGATTCTTTGCATATGATAGAACAGATAATCAGAGAGGAAATAGGACTTGGCGATGACTCGATAACTGCCATTCGCCTGCGTAAGGACTTTGAAGATGGCTTGATATCCATTGACGAGGTTCGGGAGAAGTATGGTGAGTCGGTTGCGCGTATTCTTCATGGACTAAAAAGAATTAGCGAACTATATAGTAAGAATCCTGTTGTTGAGAGTGAGAATTTCCGCAACCTTCTTCTTTCCTTTGCAGAAGACATGCGTGTCATTCTTATCATGATTGCCGACAGGGTGGCTATGATGCGTCAGATAGACGGCAAGCCTGTATCGATGAAAGAGGTGGAAGAGGCAGCATATCTTTATGCACCACTGGCTCACAAACTTGGACTATACAAATTGAAGAGTGAGTTGGAAGACCTCTCGCTCAAATATCTTGAACATGATGCCTACTATCACATAAAGGAGAAGCTCAATGCAACAAAGAAGGCACGTGACGAGTATATTGAAAACTTCATTGCACCTGTTAGCGAGAAACTTTCTCAGGCTGGTCTAAAGTTCCATATAAAGGGACGAACCAAGAGCATTCACAGCATTTGGCAGAAGATGAAGAAGCAGAAATGTGCCTTTGAAGGCATTTACGACCTCTTTGCCATTCGTGTTATTATAGATGCTCCTGTAGATAAGGAGAAGATGCAATGCTGGCAAGCTTATTCCATTGTTACCGACATGTACCAGCCAAACCCAAAACGTCTGCGCGACTGGCTGAGTGTCCCGAAATCAAACGGGTACGAGAGTCTTCACATTACCGTATTAGGACCAGAACAGAAATGGGTGGAAGTACAGATCCGTACGGAGCGCATGGATGAGATAGCTGAGCGAGGTGTCGCTGCCCACTGGCGTTATAAAGGCGTGAAAAGCGAAAGCTCGCTCGACGACTGGCTTAACGGCATTCGTTCAATCTTAGAGTCATCTGATGGCATGCAGGCAATGGACCAGTTCAAGATGGACCTATACGAAGACGAGGTGTATGTCTTTACGCCAAAGGGCGACCTGTTGAAGTTTCCAAAGGGTGCCACCGTACTTGATTTTGCTTATCACATACATTCCAAGATTGGCAACAGCTGTACAGGAGCCAAGATTAACAACAAGGCTGTTTCCATTCGCGAGAAACTAAACAGTGGCGACCAGGTGGAGATAATGACTTCTGCCACACAAAAACCGAAACGAGATTGGTTGAACATCGTATTCACATCTCGTGCAAAGTCGAAGATCCGTCTTGCTTTGAAGGAAACGCAGGTAAAAGACGGACTCTTTGCCAAGGAGATGCTTAGCAGGAAGTTCAAGAACCGTAAGATAGAATTAGAAGAGTCGCTTCTTGCGCGCCTTATACCTAAACTTGGATATAAAGAAGTTAGCGACTTTTATAAGCATATTGTTGATGGTGGACTTGATGTCAATACTATAATCGAACGTTATGTAGAACTGAAAAACCGTGAGCAGAATCCAAATACCGACGTTCCTGTTCGTAGTGCCGGAGAATATGAGTTTAATCCGCAAGCGGCTGTTGCTCAGAAATCATTTAACAGCGATGATGTTTTGGTAATAGACCGCAATCTCAAAGGGCTCGACTATCAACTTGCTCATTGTTGTCGTCCTATATACGGCGATGATGTATTCGGTTTTGTTACTGTCAGCGGTGGCATACGTATCCATCGTGAGGACTGTCCTAATGCACCAGAACTGCGCAAGCGATTCGGTTATAGGATTGTAAAGGCAAGATGGAGCGGTAAGGGTTCTTCTCAATATTCAATAACACTGAGAGTTGTAGGAAACGATGATCTTGGCATAGTAAACAATCTTACGAGCATTATTTCGAAAGATGAGCGTTTGGTATTAAGGAGTATCTCGATTGATAGTAATGACGGTCTGTTTAGTGGCAATCTTGTTGTGATGCTTGATGATACTTCACGTTTGGAAACCCTTATGCGTAAGTTGCGGAATGTAAAAGGGGTGAAGGCGGTTGAAAGAATCTAAGTTTTTGCTTTATTGAGCATGCCGATACAAAAAAGGAGGAATTGCAATTCCTCCTTTATATTTTGTTTGCTTCTATTGTTTGAGAAGATATGACTTGAAGTCTGCAAATTCCTTACTCATTTCAACACTCTGCTTCGTGCCTTTCATAAACTCGGCAAGGCGTTCTGGTATTGCAACTTCAGAAGAAATGATTCCTTCTACCGTTTCTTTGAATTTTGCAGGGTGAGCAGTTTCGCAGAATATGCCAATCTCATTATCTTTTAGTCCATCTTTCAGAGCCTGATATCCACATGCTCCGTGCGGGTCAAGGGTATAGCCAGTACCTTTAAAGCATTTGCGCATGGTATCGGCAATCTCCTCATCGGTATATGTTGCACCGCTAATATGCTTGCACACCTCACTATGATTTCCTTCATAGAGGTCGTAGATGCGTGCGAAGTTGCTTGGGTCGCCAACGTCCATGGCATTGGCGATGGTTTGTTTGCTTGCCTTTGGCTCATACTTGCCTGTCTGCAGATAGTTGTAGAAAATGTCATTGGCATTGTTGGCTGCTATGAATCGTTTGATAGGCAATCCCATCTTCTGTCCAAAAAGTGCGGAACAGATGTTTCCGAAGTTGCCACTTGGCACACACATCACCACATCTTGATTCTTTCCTTCTTCCTTCATCTTCTTCACAGCCTGTGCATAAGCGTAGAAGTAGTAGAAAGACTGGGGCAGGAATCGGGCTACGTTGATGGAGTTGGCAGAAGTTAATTTCATGTGCTTATTGAGTTCTTCATCCATAAAGGCTGACTTTACCAACGACTGACAATCGTCAAACACACCGTCCACCTCAATGGCTGTAATGTTCTTTCCTAATGTAGTGAATTGGCACTCCTGAATCTTGCTCACCTTTCCTTTTGGATATAGCACATAAACATGGATTCCGTCAACACCCAGGAATCCGTTGGCCACTGCACTTCCTGTATCTCCAGATGTTGCAACAAGAACATTCACTTGTTCGTTGCTTTCCTGGCGGATGAAATACTGCAGCAGTCGCGCCATGAATCTTGCACCTACATCCTTGAAGGCAAGGGTAGGACCATGGAAGAGTTCAAGACTATAGATATTTTCTTCAACCTTAACTATAGGGCAGTCGAATGCCAGTGTGTCATATACAATCTTCTTTAGTGCCTCGGCTTCAACATCTTCGCCGAAGAAAGCGTCAGCCACTGTATATGCAATCTCTTGGAAAGAGAGACTGTCAATTTTATCGAAAAATTCTTTTGGTAAGGTCTTTATGCGCTCAGGCATATACAATCCTCTGTCTTCTGCCAAACCCTTAACGACAGCCTTTTGAAGTTCTGCCATTGGTGCCTTCCCGTTTGTACTGTAATATTTCATAATTAAAGTTTGATGTCTTGATTAATTGATATTCATGAATTCCTTAATAAATTCCGTTGGTTCAAGTATGCCGTAGCATCCCTGTTTGCAACTTTCCTCGTCGTAGCATTCCACATCGTCTGGTTTAATACCTTTGTGCCAGATGATGAATGGAACAGGTTCGTTGACATGTATGCGTTTTTCCACTGGAGTGGGGTGGTCGGGCAGTATAGCCACGCATACATCCTCATCCATCTGTCCGATAGCATCAACAACAGGTTTTATTAGTCGTTTGTCCAAATAGTCGATGGCTTTCAACTTCAAATCTATATCGCCGTCATGGCCGGCTTCGTCAGTCGCTTCAACGTGAACAAACACAAAGTCCTTTTCTTTAAGTGCTTCGATTGCTGCTTTTGCCTTACCTTCATAGTTGGTGTTGGCAAGTCCTGTGGCACCTTCAACCTCTATAATGTCAAGTCCGGCATAATGACCGATGCCTCTAATAAGGTCAACGGCAGAGATAACAGCACCGCTTTTTATTTGCGGGTACTGTTCTGTAAGAGTCATCATCGACGGGCGATAGCCACCGCTCCATGTCCAGATGGAATTGGCCTGTCGCTTGCCATGTTTTGCTCTCTCGATATTTATTGGATGCTTTGCCAGCAATTCCTGTGACTTAATTATAAGGTCGTTGATTATATCAGCCGTTTCCTTTGCAGACAATCTGTTGCTGTCGTTGCTTATTTCATCTGTACCTGCATTTACAAGTAGTGGTTTCCATAATTCTCCAGGATGGTCATGTGGAGGATTACAGATGATATTCTTGTTGCCTCCTTTTATCACAAGCAGATGTCGGTATTGTATGCCTGTGATGAACTTAACCCTGTCGTTGCTCAGGTGCTCATTGAGATAATCTATAAGCACTGCAGCTTCTTCTGTTTCAAGATTACCGCCGTTGTGTGTAACAATCCTTTCGTTTTCTATAGTAATGATATTGCAACGAATTGCAAAATCGTCATTACTCATTTCATAACCAATAGAAGCAGCTTCGAGCGGTCCTCTACCTTCGTACACCTTGTCAAGGTCATACCCCATGATGGCTGTGTTTGCAACCTCGCTTCCAGGCGGGAAACCTTCGGGTATGGTCTTTAGAATGCCGCAACGTCCTTCTTTGGCCAATCGGTTCATGTATTCAGGCCGTCCGTATTGCAGTAGTGTCTTGTTGTCAAGACTTTCTACCTTGTGGTCGGCCATTCCGTCACCTAATATAATAATGTGTTTCATCAGATGTTTGCTATCGACATGATGTTGGCAAATACTCCGGCAGCCGTTACGCCTGCACCAGCTCCATAGCCCTGAATGAGCATTGGGTATTCCTTATATCTCTCAGTTGTTAGCAGAACGATGTTATTGCTGCCCTCAAGACCATAGAATGGATGACTCATTCCAACCTCTTGTAGGCTTACGCTTGTCTGTCCGTGGTCCATCTTTGCAACAAATCTCCATCGCTTGTTTTCCGCTTCCAGTTTCTGACGCTTCTTTTCGAAGTCTTCATCAAGTGAAGGAAGGTTCTTCCAAAAGTCTTCAATGCTGCCATCAAAGAATTCGTCGGGTACAAAGAGGTGTTTTTCTACGTCATCCTGTTCTACTTTATAACCAGCTTCACGTGTCAGGATAACCAGTTTTCTAACAACATCCTTGCCGCTGAGGTCGATGCGTGGATCAGGTTCGCTATATCCTTGTTCCTTGGCGCGCTTAACAGTCTCAGAGAATGGCACCGTTGATGATATTTCATTGAAGATAAAGTTGAGTGTACCGCTAAGTACAGCTTCTATCTTCAGTATCTTGTCGCCTGAGTTTTTAAGGTCGTTAATGGTTCCGATAATAGGAAGACCAGCACCTACGTTTGTTTCAAACAAGAACTTGACACCTCTGCGCAATGCTGTTTCCTTGAGTTTCAGATAACTTTCGTAATCGCTTGAAGCGGCAACTTTGTTTGCTGCCACAACTGAAATATTATGCTCAAGGAATGATTGGTATAATCCTGCAACCTCATTGCTTGCAGTACAATCTACAAAGACACTGTTGAAGATGTTCATTCCAATAACCTCATCATGCAGTTTGTTGATGTCGGAAAGTGCCGATTTCGCAAGTTCTTCACGATAGTTGTTAAGGTCAATACCTTCACGGTTGAATATGGCAGCACTACTGCTGGCAATGCCTACTACATTGAGTTTCAGTCGTCGGCTCTCCATCAGTTCATTATACTGAGAATTGATTTGCTCAATAAGATTCCCGCCTACTGTACCGATACCGCAGATGAACAAGTTAAGTACCTTATATTCAGAAAGGAAGAACGAGTCGTGCAGCACGTTTAGTGACTTTCGTAGCAGTTTTGCTTCGACAACAAAAGAGATATTTGTTTCTGAAGCTCCTTGTGCACAAGCGATAACGCTGATACCGCTTCGTCCTAATGTACCGAACAATTTGCCGGCAATTCCAGGTGTGTGTTTCATGTTTTCGCCAACGATGGCTATGGTGGCAAGACCACTTTCTGCATGCATCGGATACATGGCACCCGTTTCTATCTCCTTGGCAAACTCATTATTGAGCACATCAACAGCACTGTCTGCATCCTCATCCCTAACACCTATAGATGTTGAGTTTTCTGATGATGCCTGTGATACCATAAACACGCTTATGCCATTGTCGGCAAGAGCGGTGAAAATACGGCGGTTAACACCGATAACACCCACCATTGAAAGACCTGTAACAGTGATTAGAGTAGTTCCGTTGATACTTGAAATACCCTTGATTGGTTTTCTGTCGTTGTCAATCTTGTCCTTGATTATTGTTCCTGGGTTCTCAGGGTTGAACGTATTCTTAACTCTTATAGGAATATTTTTTACACAAACTGGATATATTGTTGGCGGATAAATTACTTTAGCACCGAAGTTGCAAAGTTCCATAGCCTCAATATAACTGAGTTCGTTAATGGTATATGCTGTTGGAATAACCCTTGGATCGGCAGTCATAAAACCGTTAACATCGGTCCAAATCTCCAGTACTTCAGCATCAAGTGCCGCTGCAATGATTGAAGCCGTGTAGTCACTTCCGCCTCTTCCGAGATTGGTTACTTCGCCAGAATATTTGTCAGTGCTGATGAAGCCCGGTACTAATGAAGTCTTAGGCAGTTGGGCAAAAGTATCCTTGACCAGTCTGTATGTCAGGTCGCTGTCAAGCACGTGTTTCTTGTGCTTTCGTTCTGTCTTTATGAACTCTCTCGCGTCATACCACTTCGCGCCATCTATAAGCGTTGCCACGATGTTACTGCTCAGTCGTTCACCATAGCTGACTATAGCAGCTTGTGTCTTTTCGCTGAGGTCACGTATGAGATATACACCGTGGTATATTGAACGTAGTTCTGCCAACAGACCGTCAATAATTTCCAAGAGGCAGGTTCTCTTATCGTTGTCGTCTATCACATTTTCAACCATGTTGTGATGTCGCTCTACAATCGCTTCAAATTCCTTGATGTAGGCATCGTCACCAATAACGGCAAGGCGAGAGGTCTCTATCAACTTGTCTGTGACACCGCCTAATGCGCTTACAACAACTACTACCTGCTGTTTTTCACTCTCGACAATTTTCTTTAAGCAGAGAATGCTTTCTACGGAACCTACGGATGTTCCGCCAAATTTTAATACTTTCATAAATTTATTAATTTTATATTGTCCCCTTAACGAGCGGGGTTGTCTTTCAGATTCTTGTTTTAAAATGCAAAATTACTAAGAATTATCGTCATTACCAACGAAAATGTTGTAAATTTTCACAACGTATATAACCCGCCTATATGAGGTGCGGAAGAAAACACGTCCGATACAGAAAAAACTAAAATTAATTTAGTACTTTTGCACTTGATTAATTGAATTAAAGAAAGACATGATTAGCGAATATCAGATAAGAGTGCTCCCAAGGATAGCAGCCGGCAATAACGAAATAAAGAAATTTATTGCTGAAGAAAAAGGCATATCCCTGAAAAGTATTTCTGCAATACGAATCCTGAAACGTAGTATTGACGCAAGACAAAGAACCATCTTCGTTAACCTCAAAGTAAGGGTTTATATAAACGAACAGCCAGCTGCTCCAGAATATGAACCAATACAATATCAAGATGTGTCGAAGGAGCAACATGTGATAGTTGTAGGAGAAGGTCCTGCTGGACTCTTTGCATCGTTGCGTCTAATAGAACTTGGACTTTGTCCAATAGTTCTTGAACGCGGAAAGAATGTTCGAGACAGAAAAATTGACCTCGCCCAGATAACCAAGACTCATACAGTCGATTCTGAAAGTAATTATAGTTTCGGAGAGGGTGGTGCCGGTGCTTATAGTGACGGTAAACTATATACGCGTAGCAAGAAGCGTGGTTCCGTTGACCGTATTCTCGGCATCTTCTGTCAGCATGGGGCCAGTACTGACATTCTTGTAGATGCTCATCCGCATATTGGTACAGACAAACTGCCAAGAGTCATTGAGAACATGCGCAACACGATATTGCAATGTGGAGGAGAGGTGCATCACCAAACAAAGATGACCCAACTTATTATCAGAGGAGGTTGTGTTGTTGGTTGTCTTGCTGACGATAAGGAATTTATGGGGCCCGTAATTTTGGCAACAGGTCATTCATCGCGTGACGTCTATCGTTATCTTAACGAGGCAAAGATTGACATAGAGGCAAAGGGAATTGCCGTTGGTGTCAGATTGGAACATCCTGCTGAGCTTATAGACCAAATACAGTATCACTCAAAGCATGGTAGAGGTGATTATCTTCCAGCAGCAGAATATTCTTTCGTCAATCAAGTTGATGGTCGTGGAGTCTATTCTTTCTGTATGTGCCCAGGCGGTTTTGTGGTTCCTGCTGCAACCGGTCCTCAACAGATTGTAGTCAATGGCATGAGTCCCAGTCACCGTGGAGGTCAGTGGTCAAATAGTGGTATGGTTGTAGAAACGCATCTTGAAGATGTTGAGGGTGATGGCCCACTTAAGATGATGTACTTCCAAGAAGAATTGGAGCGCAACTGTTGGCAACAGGGTAACATGCGACAGACAGCACCGGCACAACGTATGTCAGATTTTGTAAATGGTCGTCTTAGTTATGACCTGCCACGTTCAAGTTATGCACCAGGACTGATTTCATCACCACTTCATTTCTGGATGCCCAAGGCTGTTGTAAATCGTTTGCAACAAGCATTTAAGAATTTCGGTAAGATGAGTCATGGTTTTCTCACCAACGAAGCAACGATGATTGCTGTTGAGACGCGTACCTCAGCACCTGTCCGTATAATGCGAGACGCTCAAACATTACAGTCAACATCTGCCTGCGGACTCTTTCCTTGTGGTGAAGGGGCTGGTTTTGCCGGTGGTATCGTTAGCGCAGCTATTGATGGCGAAAGGTGCGCCGAGGGAGTTGCCCAATATTTAGGTGTATATGCTTTGCATTAATGATGGTTGTTTGATTTATATCATAAAAATGAGGGAGCGTTTTGCTCCCTCATTCTTTTATAAGAATCTGTTAACGAATACTTATTTGAATCTATTAATCAGCTCTGTCTTTTTATGTCTTAGCTAAGTTTTCTCTTCAGTTTGTCAACATAAGCGTCAATAACTGCAACTGCGGTGATATTTACAACGTCACGCACGCTTGAACCAAAGTCGGTAAAGTGGATAGCTTTGTTTAGACCCATCTGTACCGGACCGATGATTTCTACGTCTGCATCGAGCATCTGAAGCATCTTGTATGATGACCTTGCCGAGGTTAGGTTAGGGAAAATGAGCGTGTTTGCCTCAACACCTTTCAGACGATTGAATGGATACATCTCGTCTCGCATTTCCTTATCGAGTGCAAAACCTATCTGCATCTCTCCTTCAATTGCAAGCTCCGGACAGGTTTCCTGTAAAATCCTTACTGCATCACGTACTTTCTGTGAACCGGCACTTGTGTCGGAACCGAAGTTAGAGTGTGAAATCATTGCGATGTTTGGTGTCTCGTTAAAGAAACGTACAGCTGTGGCAGACAACTTAGCTATATCTACCAGCTCTTCAGCCTGTGGATCTTGGTTAATGAGTGTGTCGCTGATAAATAAAGTACCCTTGGCAGAGTTTATAATGTGCATTGTACCAAAGTGTTTGTACTCAGGACGTATGCCGATAACCTCATTTGCCACCTTGATTGTGTTAGAGTATTTTGTGTAAAGTCCAGTGATGAATGCGTCGGCATCCCCAGTCTCAACCATCATCATTCCAAAGTAGTTGCGCTCGAACATCTTGTCGTTTGCTTCCTGGAAAGTATAACCGTCACGTTGACGCTTTTGCGTTAGAATCTGCGCATAGCGTTCGCGGCGCTCCTGTTCACGTGGATGACGGAGGTTGACAATCTCTATTCCATCAAGATTAAGGTCAAGGCTCTTTGCCAGTTTCTCTATGGTCTCATCATTACCCAGTAGTATCGGATGGCATATTCCTTCGGCCTTTGCCTGTACGGCAGCCTTGAGCATTGTTGGGTGAACAGCCTCAGCAAATACTACACGTTGTGGATGGTTGCGGGCTGTATCATAAAGCTTTTGTGTCAGTTTTGTTTCCTGACCTAACAATTGGCGAAGCTGGTTCTTATAAGCATTCCAGTCTGTAATATGCTTGCGTGCAACACCGCTTTCCATGGCAGCCTTGGCAACAGCAGCCGAAACTTCGGTGATAAGTCGTGGGTCAACAGGTTTCGGGATGAAATAGTCAGGACCAAAGGTCAGGTTATTAACCTTATATACGTCATTTACTACGTCTGGAACAGGCTGCTTGGCTAGGTCGGCAATCGCATGAACTGCCGCCAGTTTCATCTCCTCATTTATGGCCGTAGCATGTACGTCGAGTGCTCCACGGAAGATGTAAGGGAATCCAATAACGTTGTTTATCTGGTTAGGATAGTCAGAACGACCTGTTGACATAAGTACGTCAGGGCGACTAGCCATGGCATCTTCATAACTGATTTCCGGAATAGGATTGGCCAAGGCAAAAACAATAGGGTCTTTTGCCATTGAACGAATCATGTCTTGTGACAAGACGTTGCCTTTAGACAGACCAACGAAAACGTCTGCATCCTTAACAGCCTCCTCAAGTGTGTGAACATCGCGACGGTCGGTGGCAAAGAAGCGTTTCTGCTCGTTCAGGTTTGGACGGTCGCTTGTAATGACGCCCTTAGAGTCGAGCATTACGATGTTCTCGCGCTGTGCTCCCAGTGCCATGTATAGTTTTGTACAACTGATGGCAGCCGCTCCAGCACCGTTGACAACAATCTTTACTTTCTTGATATCCTTTCCATTTACCTCAAGAGCGTTTTTCAGTCCTGCAGCCGAGATGATAGCCGTACCGTGCTGGTCGTCGTGCATTACAGGAATGTCGAGACTCTTCTTCAGTCGTTCTTCAATGTAGAAACATTCTGGTGCCTTGATATCTTCGAGGTTGATACCGCCGAATGTAGGTGCTATCTTTTCTACTGCCTCACAGAATTTTTCAGGGTCTTTTTCATCTACTTCGATGTCGAATACATCGATACCGCCATAGATTTTGAACAAGAGTCCTTTACCTTCCATTACAGGCTTGCCTGACACTGCGCCAATATCACCAAGACCAAGTACTGCTGTTCCGTTAGAAATGACGGCAACGAGATTTCCCTTGTCTGTGTACTTGTATGCATCATCAGGATTCTGCTGAATCTCAAGACATGGATATGCAACACCTGGAGAATAGGCCAACGAAAGGTCGGTCTGCGTGCGGTATGCTTTTGTCGGTTTAACTTCAATTTTACCCGGACGTCCGCTCTCGTGATATTGGAGTGCGGCCTCTTTAGAAATTTTTACCATGGTGTGTTAAGTGTTATGTTGTTATCTTTATCTTTTTAACCTTAAATAAATTGATGCGCAAAGTTAATAAAAACTGATGAAAAATTGGATTTTTTTTTGATATTTTAGTATCTTTGCAACATAAAAGATTATTTATGCAAGAAATAAAGAATTCTACGGCCTATAAGATTGCCATGAAGGAGAAAGTTCTTGATATGGCAATATTTATGTTTACTAATCAGGGCATTAAGGCTGTGAAGATGGATGATATAGCCTGTGCGTTGCAGATTTCAAAGCGTACCCTTTATGAACTTTATGCCAACAAAGAGGATTTGCTGCTTGAAGGTTTGAAGAAACACATGAAACTCAGGGCAGAGGAACTCAGGGAGATGGCCATGAAGCAGTGCAACGTTATGGACATCATATTGAACGTATTCTGCCGGAAGGTTGAGGAGTATCAAAAAACGAATCCGCTATTCTATGATGACATTGTCCGTTATCCTAAGGTTTTGGAACATTTCGAAAAAGAAAGACTGAAGAACCAAAGTCAGATGGAGAATTTCATGACAAGGGGCATGGATGAGGGTTATTTCCGAAAAGATGTAAACTATAACCTGATAAGCATCATGTTTGATAAACTGCATAAGATAATCATGACCAACCGTCTCTATGTTACTTATAGCATGGAAGAAATATTGAAAGGTATCATCTTTGTTTTTTTGCGTGGTGTCTGTACGGAAAAGGGCATTAAGGTGATGGATGAATTTTTAGCAAAGGACTGACGTTTTTTCGTCAGTCCTTCTTTTTACATGTCAGTCCTTTTATTTGTTTTTATATGGTTGAGTAAATTACTTCAACCTCTTCTTTATCCATAACATTTGGCCGTACTCTGTGTCATCGCTCGTCCAATGCTCATTGATTGGTGTTATGAGTGCTTCCTTGGGTGCATTGATTAGATTATATACGATATAACTTGTTGTCGGTGGACATACGTTGTCGTTGTAACCCCATGTTATATATGTCTCTGCCTTTACTCTGCGTGCAAAGTTTACCACGTCGTAGTATTGCATTGTCTTTACTTTTTCGGGCGTTAGCATTTGGTTAGAGCGGTTGAAGTGCGGATAACCACCGCATTGCTCACCCAAATATCCGGCCATGTCACTAAGTGCCGGGTGGTTGGCTACACACTGTGTCACTCTCTTGTCAAGTCCTGCGGTCACGATAGCCAGTGCACCGCCTTGGCTGCCGCCTTGAACGATAACGTTCTTGCCATCCCATTCATCGAGCGACACAAGGTAGTCAATACAACGCACGCATGCCTGATATACATGCTTCATGTAGTAGTTGTCACGATTGTCAAGACCGTTTTCCAAGTAGGCATTATTTGTGGTGTTGAACGCTTTGCTTATATCTGAAAAGTCGGCGGTACTAATTTCGGGATTAAGTCCATGAATCTCCATTTCCATTCTGATGAACCCGTTCTTTACATAGTAAGTGCGCTTCATCGGTTCCTTAATGGTTTTGATACCGGCTCCAGGAGGGCATAGTACTGCTGGGTACTTGCCAGGTTTCTTAGGCATTGTGAGATATGCATATACATGATGACCTTGCTTGTCAACGCGGAGTTTCACAAGATAACAATCAAACTCGTCAGTGCAGTATTTCTCAACCTTTTCTTTTGTAAAAGAGAGAGGGAGTTTCTGTATGTCGTTGATGTTCTTTGTCCAGAAATCATCGAAGTCGTCAGGATTCTTTGTATAAGGTTTCAACAGCTCAGGAGCGAAGCCCACCTTAACGTGGTGGGTGTATGTCTTTCCATCTACAGATGTTGTAAGCACACAGTCCTTGAATCCCGGTTTCTTCATTGTTCCGAGGTTGATGGATCCCTTGCCGTTCTTCAGTTTAACGCTGCCTTTGGTCTCAGCAGGTCTCATGTCCGGTCCTATGGCGTAGTTGACAACGGCGTCGCGCGGAATGCCGTACTTATAAAACCCTATTTCTACGGTAGCCTTCTCGCCCAACTTATAAAGCCAGTTGCTGTTGTTGGGAACTGTGAGCCATAGCACATCGCTTCGGTAGGGATAGTTTTCTGCTTTTGCATAATGAGTCATGCCAATGGCAATGACAATGGCCAGTAATAGTTTAGTTAATTTCTTCATTGTTCAATATTATTTATACATATAATCAGTTCTATTGTTATTCTTCGCTTAAAATTTCATTGACAGAGATATTCGGTTGCGTTTCTTGTCTATCTCTATCACCTTCACCTTGACGTGCTGATGAAGTTTTACCACTTGTGTTGGGTCACTGACATATCTGTTGGCAAGTTGTGAGATATGAACAAGACCGTCCTGATGCACACCGATATCAACAAAGGCGCCGAAGTTGGTAATGTTGGTTACAATACCAGGAAGAATCATACCAGATATAAGGTCGTCCATGCTGTTCACGCTACTGTCAAATTCGAAAACCTCAATCTGTTCACGAGGGTCAAGTCCGGGTTTCTCCATCTCGTTCATAATGTCGGTTAGCGTTGGCAGTCCCACCTCCTCGCTAATGTATCTTTTTATGTCAACCTTTTGCCTTTTTGCCTTATCGGCAATCAATTCCGCAACAGTGCAGTTGCAGTCCTTTGCCATCTGTTCCACAATCTTGTATCTTTCAGGGTGCACGGCACTATTGTCCAGTGGATTCTTTGCTCCTGGAATGCGTAAGAATCCGGCGCATTGCTCAAAGGCTGATGGTCCGAGTCGGGGAACCTTTTTTAGTTGTGCACGCGAAGTGAAAGCACCGTTATCTGTTCTATAGTCAACGATATTCTTTGCCAACGAAGGTCCAAGTCCGCTTATGTAGGTCAACAGATGAATACTGGCTGTATTTAGATTGACTCCCACAGCATTAACACAACTTTCAACCGTCATGTCAAGACTTTTCTTTAGTTTTGACTGGTCCACATCGTGCTGATACTGTCCCACACCTATGCTTTTTGGGTCTATCTTCACGAGCTCAGCCAATGGGTCCATCAGTCGTCTGCCTATAGATACAGCTCCCCTCACCGTTACATCATGTTGAGGAAATTCGTCTCGTGCTGTTTTTGATGCAGAGTAGATAGAAGCTCCGTCTTCGCTTACTGTGAAAATAGTGATGCCGTCTGTAGCAACATGCCGCTCTATAAACGCCTTTGTCTCACGGCTTGCAGTACCGTTGCCTATTGCAATGGCCTCTACCTTATATTTATGTATCATAGATGCAAGTTGTGCTGCCGCCTCCTGAGTCTTAGATACAGGAGGGTGGGGGAATATTGCCTCATTGTGCAGCAGAGTTCCTTGTGCATCGAGGCACACAACCTTGCAACCGGTTCTGAAACCAGGGTCGATGGCCATTACTCTTTTCTGTCCGAGTGGAGGTGAGAGAAGCAACTGACGCAGGTTCTCGGCAAACACTCTGATTGCCTCTTCTTCGGCTTTTGCCTTGCTGATGGAAGAAAACTCTGTTTCTATAGAAGGCTTAAGCAGTCTTTTATAGGCATCTTCCGTTGCTTCTGCAACCAACCTGCAACACGGTCCGTTTCCTCTAACATGTTGACGCTTTAGCTTGTCTATACATTCATCATCGTTGATAGTGATGCTTATGCGCAAGAAACCTTCGTTCTCGCCTCTTCGCATTGCCAGAAGACGATGTGATGTACAGTTTCTGAGTGGTTCTTGCCAGTCAAAGTAGTCGGAATATTTTGCCGCCTCATCAGAATCGGCTTTTGCCTTTACTACCTTTGACACAATAACAGCCTCACGGCGGAATTGACTACGTGTTTGCTTGCGTGAATGTTCATCCTCGCTAATGGTCTCGGCAATGATGTCCTGCGCTCCTTTTATCGCACTTGATACGTCCTTCACATCACCTTTGACAAATCGTTTTGCCACAGCCTCGATGTTTTGTTCGCGCTGCAAAATGATGGTTGTGGCGAGAGGTTCAAGACCTTGTTCTCGTGCCACCTGTGCCTTTGTCCTGCGCTTTGGTTTGAAAGGCAGATAGATATCTTCCAGTTGTGTAGAGTCCCAACAGTTGTCAATGCGTCTTGACAGCTCGTCAGTCAGCTTGCCTTGTTCGTCTATGGTTTTCTTTACAGTCTCCTTGCGCTTGGCTATTTCTTTCAGACGTTCATATTGGTCTGCTATTTCTGCAACCTTAACTTCATCCAGTCCTCCTGTCCGCTCCTTTCTGTAACGGCTGATGAACGGAATGGTAGCACCCTCATCAAGTAACTGAAGAGTATTCTCAACAGCTCTTTCGGTCAGGTTCAATTCCCGTGATATAATTGATTTGAATATGTTCATTGCAAATTATTTTCTCATTAAATATTTTCTTTCTTCATCCGTGAATTTCTCTATTGCATATCGCAGCATTGTCCGTGGCATGCGTTTCCGATATTCATCGACGAAGTTAAATAGACGTCGGTCGTCATCCCTCTTTCCCGACTCTCTTAGCATCCAGCCTATGGCCTTGTGCATTAGGTCATGCTTGTGGTTCATCATCTTCAGTGCCAGTCGGTATGTGTCGTCACTGTCTTTGTGCTTTATGAATGTCAGTGTTGCCACAATGGCTATGCGGTTGTCCCAAAGCAGTTCGCTTTCTGTCATGCGGTAGAGCAAGTCTCTTGGCTTATCCATGAGATAACCGCCCACAATAGTCGGTGCAGAGAGATCTACAAGGTCCCAGTTGTTTATCCTTTCAGTGTTTTCTATATAGTAGTTGAATATATCTTTTCGTGTAGCACTATCACCCTTCTTGAACCGTTTACACATCATGAGCAGTGCACAGAGTCTCACCTCATGCCATTCTGACTGGAGCAACTCTATTATCTCGTTCAGAGGCATTGCTGAATGTTTCTTTGCAACGATACGAGTTAGCGGTACGGTGACACCAAGAAACCTGTCTCCTTCGCCATATTGCCCAGGAGCGGTCTTGAAGAATCGCTGTAGCACAATGCGCTTTTCATCGGTTGCAAGTTGTCGCAGTTCGTTTTCAATCATTTTTACATCCATTATCTCGGTTAATGAGTTGGTGAAGCCTAGTCACTCATGATGATAAGGTTCGCCTTTGATGATTGTGCAAGCACGGTAAAGCTGTTCAGTAAACACGAGACGAACCATCTGATGTGAGAACGTAAGTTTGGAAAGACTGATTTTTTCGTTGGCACGCGAATAAACATCCTGTGAGAATCCGTATGGTCCACCAATAACGAACACCAGTCGCTTGGCAGATTGCGTTTTCTGTTCAAGCCAGCGTGCCAGTTCTATGCTGCGAAACTCTCGTCCATGCTCATCGAGAAGCACAACCACGTCACTTGGTTGCAACTGGCGCAAAATCTGTTCGCCTTCCATCTGCTTCTGTTGTTCCTCCGTGAGATGCTTCGTGTTTTTAAGTTCCGGAATCGTTACAATATCAAAAGGCATGTAGTGCTTTATGCGACCGCAATAGTCGTCTATGCCTGTCACATAATGCTTCTCTACGGTTTTGCCTACGAGGAGTAGTATCGTTTTCATAACTATTCGTAATCTTTCAGTCGCTTAGGATTCTTTGGAAACCATCCCTTGAGCACCCTCTTGCGCTGTTCAAACAACTCGCCTATCGACCATAGTGCCGAAGCTCCGGTAACACCGAGAAGCGAACTGGTCATGATGTCGGATATGAACAATGCTGCTACAAGACAGGCAAGACCACATATAAGGAACAACCACCAGAAGCGGGTGCCGGTGTAGTATTCGGTCTTGATTACTATAGGATGGAAAAGTCCTATTATTAAAAATGTACTTACAGCAATTATTATTCCTTCGTAGTGCATGGCGAGGGCAAATTATATATAATCATTATTCTAACGTGTCTCGTGGAAACCGTTAAGGTTCTGATAGCGTCGCTCCATCATGCGCTTGTATATGTTGCGTAGCCACAGCTGGTGGGTCACGGTGAACAGCAAACCTATAGCAATCAGAATAGAATAGCCAATGGTATCGCCGAAGATGGCTGTCAGTATCATTGCCAAGGCAACGGGAACGAAAAAAACTATGAGTTCTATTACAAGTTGCAACGAGTTCTCAAAATTGCCTTTGCCCGTTATCTTTGTATTTAGTGGCAGTGACTGCTTGTTGTAAACTGCCAACTGGAACAGTATGAAGTATTCAAGACCTGACGTAATGAAGATATACGCCAGTATCATGAGCAATGAGAACTTGCCTGTGAAAATGGTAGGCAACAGGATAAGTGTGGGGATAATCAGTATGGCACAATAAAAGTAGTACTTGGCTCTCAGCAACGTAAGGATATTCTCCTTATGTACGAATAGCAGGTCGATGTAATTGCCCTCTGGTCCCATTATCTTTACAAGGTTTACTGCACCGAAGAACACAAAGCAATACAGACACCAGATGTTCACGGCAAAGCGGCCCGTATATATATCGGTGTAGGCGAGTAGGGCACTGAGTATAGCGATGATGACAAGTCCCTGTATGAAACGCTGTTTTATCGCCTTGTTGCGTATAGTGCTCTTAACCTCAAGCTTCAGATATTCGCCAGCCTGACCGAAGCGTTCAAGGAAACTAAGATGCCATACCTTCTTCAGTTCGGTTTTCTCTTTCTTGGCAATCTCCTCACTGGCAAACTTTAGTTGCATCTTGCGGTTAATGAGGAACAGCAACAGGAGCAGCACCATGCTTACGGCAAACGTAGTAAACGTTATGGCATAGTCGTTGCACAGTTCTTCAAAAGTGTCGATGTTCTTTTCAAAGTCGAGTATGAACGGCAGATAGAACAGGCCATAGACTATTACAGGGATAATCCACCATAACAAGTGGCGGTTAACGAGTGTACGCACAAAGAGATACCACTGACTGTTAATCAGAATATGCACCATGAGAATGGCAAGAATGGCCAGTGATGTCATCACGCCAGCAGCGCCACAGGCACAAATAAAGAGAAACGGAAGAATGAAGGCAAGCCAGATGAAGTTGTTGCTGCTTATGAGTGAAGATACAAGGAAGCAATCAATGATATCCACTTTCTTTATCGGTAGCAGAATATATGGCTTGAGCAGCATCGTAGGTGTCTGTTGAGTACCGAAACGCATAAGGAAATCCAAAGGCAGGATAAACATAGACATTATGGCAAAGATAATCGTCTCGTCGCCATGGCGTGCGCTCCATCCAAGTATCGTGCCAAGTGCCATGAAGTAAATGCACATAAAACCGAATGCAAGATAAATGAAAATCTTGGCAACTCGGTTCTGTTCGAACATAGGATTGCGTTTCTCGCTCAGCTTGATATTCCTGCGGAGAAGTTTGAATAGCTTAAAGTTCATGGTTGTATGAGTAAATGTCTTTTATCTTAAGTCTATCACTTCGGCCGATGGGTAGGCAGACTTATTGAACTTGAAGATTGAGTTGTTGTGGTTGGTTTTCTTGAAGTTGCTTATTGAAATAGTGCTCCATTTGGAGTTCTTGCACATCATTATGCTTGTGGGTACATACGACTTCTTGCTCACCGTTATGAGCATTTCACCTATAGGGTTGCTCTTATCGATGGCTTTCAGCCTTACAATATATGAGTTGGCTTTTGTGTTCATTGTATATTTGTAGCCCTTGCGGTAGATGTTTATGAAGTTGTAGGGGTTTATGGCCTGCAACTCGCTCTCCGTAGGGTTGGTCACGTTCACTTCGTCATTCTCCTTCACATAAGTCCACTGTGTCTTCCCGTCAAACCACACGTTGGCCATTGAGGTTTGGATATAGAACATCCTTCCCTTTACGGATATGGTGCCTGTTGTCTGTGACGACTGAGAATTGCTTATCGCGAAATCGGCAGTTATGCCGCCTTGGGCTGCCAGCACCTCGGCAGTCTTGTCCAAAACGCTCTTGGGTGTCTGGGCGCAGAGTAGGGTGCACGATATTATTGCCAGTGCTATTGTAAATATTTTTTTCATTGTCTTAATGCCATTAAAAGATTGTTCAGACTGTTCTCGTCCTGTATCAGTACCTCACGAGGCTTGCTGCCTTGGGCTATGCCTACGATGCCAGCTTTTTCCAACTGGTCCATCAGACGACCTGCACGATTGAAACCTATAGAGAACTTGCGTTGAATGAGACTGGTAGAACCCGACTGGCTTGCCACAATAAGGCGGGCGGCATCTTCAAAGAGTGCGTCAAGATTCTTCATGTCAACATCGGCAGCACTGCTTCCTTCACCGTCGGCCATGTCTGGCTCTGGCAGTTCGAAAGTAAACGGATAACCTTGTTGGTTGGCAATGAAGCCGTTAATGCGTTCTACCTCAGGTGTATCAACGAATGCACACTGAACACGAACCGGTTCGCCTCCGTTGAGATAAAGCATGTCGCCTCTTCCCACCAGTTGCTGTGCTCCTGGCTTGTCGAGAATTGTGCGTGAGTCAATCATCGCACCTACACGGAATGCAATACGACTTGGGAAGTTGGCCTTTATAGTACCGGTGATGATGTTCGTTGTTGGTCGCTGTGTTGCTATAATCATGTGAATGCCGACGGCACGTGCCAATTGTGCAATACGTGCGATAGGCAATTCCACCTCCTTGCCGGCTGTCATGATCAGGTCGCCGAACTCGTCGATGATTACTACGATATAAGGGAGGTAGCGATGACCTTTCTCAGGGTTTAGTCTGCGCTCGATGAACTTCTTGTTGTACTCCTTGAGATTGCGCACCTGTGCACTCTTCAGAAGGTCGTAGCGTGTGTCCATCTCCTTGCACAATGAATTAAGCGTGCGCACCACCTTGGTTACATCAGTTATGATTGGGTCTGCATCTTCGTCAGGCACCTTGGCAAGGAAGTGTTTGTCTATATTGGCATATACGCTGAACTCCACCTTCTTCGGGTCAACGAGCACAATCTTCAGTTCTGCCGGATGCTTCTTATAGAGCAGTGAGGTGATGATGGCGTTAAGCCCCACTGACTTTCCTTGTCCGGTAGCGCCCGCAACAAGCAGGTGAGGGGCTTTGGCCAGGTCAAACATATATACCTCGTTGGTGATGGTTTTGCCAATGGCACAAGGGAGGTCCATTGTCGTTTCCTGGAATTTCTTAGAGTTGAGAATCGACTCCATAGAAACGATGCTTGGCTTGGCGTTAGGTACCTCAATACCTATAGTTCCCTTGCCCGGTATTGGTGCTATAATACGGATGCCCAGTGCAGAGAGCGACAAGGCAATGTCGTCTTCAAGGTTGCGAATCTTTGAAATTCTTACGCCTGGAGCCGGTGTTATCTCGTAGAGGGTGATAGTAGGACCTACGGTTGCCTTGATACTGCTTATCTCCACACCGAAGTTGCGCAGCACATTAACAATTCGGTCTTTGTTGGCAGTCTGCTCCTCCATGTCAATCACCGGTCTGCTGTCGTTGTCATATTTCTTCAGCAAGTCCAATGTTGGGTAACGGTAGTTCTCCAAGTCTCGCTTAGGGTCGTAAGGCAGCATCTCATCCATTTCTGGCGTTACGTTATTGCCAGAAGCCTTTTCCTCGTCGTTGCCGGTATCTATGTCCATATCAAGACTGTCATCATCGTCTTGTTCCTCGTTGTCAATCTCTTCTTCCTGTATCTCTTCCTGTTCCACATCGATATTGATGAAGTCGTCTTCCTCTGGAACATCATTGTTGTTATTGATTAAATCGTCATCGAAAGTAATCTCTTCCGCTGTTTCTTCATTGGCTTCTTCCTCTACTTCTTCTACGGGTTGAGTCTCCTCTGGTGTCTGTATTAGTTCTTCAATCTCTTCGTTTTCCACTGTGTCGGTATCTGGTTCAGGCTTGCGCTTCAGTTTCTGCGGCAGATAGAAGAACTTGCGTATGTAGATTATTGTCTTGTTGCTCAGATATGTCAGGAAGGCAATGGCGAAGATGGCAAGAATGCCAATCAGTCCTGGTTCGCCCACAACATTTTCTATGCTTCTGCACACATACATTCCATGGTCGCCGCCTGGGTTGAAGAAACTGTCGCCGAGAAGGGTGGTAAGGATTTTAGACATGGCTATTGATGCCCAAATCATGAAAAGCATTGACAAAAGGAACCATTTGCCAAACTTTATGTTGTATATCTGCATCAGCTTGAAAGCCAGTACAACGAGCATCAGCGGAATGCAAAAGGCTGCAAAACCGAAACACTGCTTTACAAAGAAATATGCACAGTAGGCACCCAGCGAACCGCAATAGTTGCTGAACTCGCCATTAGTGTTGGCCATCTCACCAGTTTTTGGTGACTCGATGCAACTTACATCGGCACTGCCAGAAGTGAAGAATGATACGAACGAGAAGAACATAAAGCATGCCACGACAAGCAACAGGATGCCTACTACAAAGTTTATCTTCTCGTGTCTGAACAGATTAAGGAATTTTTCCAGACCAATGATTTCGCTGAACGATTTCTTTGGCGGTATAGGGGTCTTATCTTTTTTCTTTTTAGCCATCTTGAGTTAATTATCAAATATTTTGCAAAGATAATACAATTTGAAGGCAGAACAAAATATTTTTTTGTAATTTTGCAGTTCGAAATGTTTATATTGCAATGAAAAAGCAAATCTATGAAAGATACGATAAGAATAGCATTGCCTCACTGAAGCGTGCCGTCTTTGAGGGTCGTATAATTGTTGTTGTTTCTGAGGGCGAAGCCAGACGTGCTGTTGACTTTCTGCTTTCGCAACCTATTTTGGGTGTTGATACAGAGACGAGACCGTCTTTCCGTAAGGGTTCCAACCATAAGGTTTCTTTGCTTCAGGTGGCCACAAAGGATATTTGTTTCCTGTTCAGACTCAACCATTTAGGTCTCAATGCCGACATCGTAAGACTGCTTGAGGACACTGCTGTTCCTAAAATCGGACTATCATGGCATGACGACCTGCACATGCTTCATGCGCTTGGCGACTTCAAGCCAGGTCGCTTTATCGACCTGCAGGACTGTGTCGGCCAAATTGGTATCAAGGACTTGAGTCTGCAGAAGGTCTATGCAAACATTTTTGGCATGAAGATAAGCAAGGGACAGAGGCTTACCAACTGGGAGGCTGACGTGTTCACCGATAATCAGAAACTTTATGCTGCCACTGATGCCTGGGCATGTATCAAACTCTATGAAGAGATTGAGCGATTGAAGACAACGGGCGATTATGAACTTGTAATTGATGAAGAGAATGACATACAAAAAGATTTATCTCAGAAAGGGTAAGGAAGAAAGTCTTTTGCGCTTTCATCCTTGGGTGTTCTCCGGTGCCATCGACCATGCCGATGATGGTATAGAGGAAGGCGATATTGTGCGTGTAATAACGTCGAAGGGCGATTTCATTGCTGTTGGTCACTATCAGATTGGTTCCATTGCTGTACGTGTTCTCTCGTTCCGCGATGTTGCCATCGACGATGCTTTTTGGCAGTCGCGCCTTCAGTCGGCTCTCATGATGCGCATCAGTCTTGGCATTGCCGATTGTCCTGATAATACCACATATCGTCTTGTTCATGGCGAGGGCGACAATCTGCCAGGACTCGTTATTGACGTTTACGACAAGACGGCCGTGATGCAGGCGCATAGTGTGGGTATGCATGTCTATCGCAAGGAGATTGCCCAGGCACTTGTAACGGTGATGGGAGAAAGGGTTGAGAACGTTTATTATAAAAGTGAGACAACCTTGCCTTTCAAGGCAGGATTAGGTCAGGAAAACGGGTTCCTCTATGGCGGTAGCGAGGTTGATACAGCTGTTGAAAACGGATTGAAATTTCATGTCGATTGGCTAAAGGGACAGAAGACGGGATTCTTTGTTGACCAGCGCGAAAACCGTTCTCTGCTTGAACGCTATGCCAAGGACAAGAGGGTGCTCAACATGTTCTGCTACACGGGCGGTTTCTCGTTCTATGCCATGCGTGGCGGCGCACAGCTCGTACACTCGGTTGACAGTAGTGCTAAGGCTATCGAACTGACTCGTCGCAACGTAGAACTCAATTTCCCCGGCGACATGCGTCATGAAGCTTTCTGTGAGGATGCTTTCAAGTATCTCGACAAGGCGGGAGGCGATTACGACCTAATCATTCTCGACCCGCCAGCCTTTGCAAAGCATCGTGCTGCACTTCGCAATGCTCTGAAAGGATATACACGACTCAATGTAAAGGCTTTTGAAAAGATGAAGTCGGGCGGTATCCTGTTCACCTTCTCATGCAGTCAGGTGGTGACGAAAGACAATTTCCGAAACGCTGTTTTCACCGCAGCTGCACAGGCTGGAAGAAAGGTTCGCATACTTCATCAGCTGCATCAGCCAGCCGACCATCCAATAAACATATATCATCCTGAGGGCGAGTATCTTAAAGGTCTTGTGCTCTATGTAGAGTAGAACGTTTGTGATGGGCATTGTAGAGAGCGTAGAGGGTTACATCGGGCGCCATGGTCTGCTTGACAAGAATGGCAGGTATCTGGTGGCGTTGAGTGGCGGTGCCGACAGCGTTGCCTTGTTGCACATTCTCCTTGCCTTGGGGTATAGCGTCGAGGCTGCTCATTGCAACTTCCATCTTCGTGGCGAGGAATCTAATCGTGACGAGCGGTTTGTCGTTAACCTATGCGACAAACTTGGCGTACAGCTGCATCTCGTTCATTTCGATACCTTGGGCTATGCCAAACTACATGGTCAGAGCATTGAGATGGCGGCACGCAACCTTCGCTACAGCTACTTCCGCAACCTTGCCAACGATATTGCTGCCGATGCCATCTGTGTGGCTCATCACCGTGATGATAGTGTTGAGACGCTGCTCATAAACCTTTTGCGCGGCACTGGCATTCACGGACTAACGGGTATCAAGCCGCGTAATGGAAACATTATTCGTCCGTTGCTGTGCCTGTCGCGCTCGGATATTGAGAACTACTTGCATGATATTGCGCAGAACTATGTCACCGACAGCACTAATCTTGTTGACGATGTGGTGCGCAACAAGATACGTCTCAACGTGTTGCCACTGCTTAGGGAAATAAATCCGAGTGTCAGCCAGAGCATACAGTCAACGGCAGAACGCATCGGTGAAGCGGTGAAGGTGTTTGACCATGCCATTGGCGAAGCAGCCCAAAGGGTTAGTCATAGCGAGTCTGGTGTGTTGTATATCGACATCCCGCTTCTTCGTTCTGAGGCATCGCCCGAATCAGTGCTTTTTCATCTTCTTTCGCCTTATGGCTTTGCTCCTTCGCTGATAGAGCAGATCGGAGCATCACTTGATGTTCCCACAGGTAAGGTCTTTTCGTCTGCCACACACACCTTGCTGTTCAATCGCGGTCAGATAGTGGTTGCGGAGACTACGGACAACTTCAAACCTATGCGTTTTCCTGAAAGCGGCGTTTATGTTGTCAACGGCATGCGATGGAGGGTTGACGTAGCGGATATAGACAGTAGCTTCGCTGTTTCTCGTCAACCTAATGTTGCCACTCTCGATGCCAGTGGCATTGTTTTTCCTCTCACTGTTCGCAGGGTGGTGGAGGGCGACCGCTTTGTGCCTTTTGGCATGAAGGGTTCAAAGCTTGTTAGCGACTTTATGACCGACCGGAAGATGAATCTTTTTGAAAAGCAACGCCAGTTGGTTGTTGTCGATTCAAGCGGTAGTATTCTTTGGCTTGTAGGTCTTAGGACAGACAACCGCTATCGTGTTAGCGAATCTACGGAGCGTGTGGTGGTGATTAGCAACTAGCCACTTTCACCCTAAAAGTGGTGCGTTTTTGAATCGAAAGTGGTGCGGTTTTGACTCGAAAGTGGTGCAGTTTTTGTATGTAATGGTGCTTTTATAGTTTAAGGCGTGAAAGTGTGACGGCTGTGACAGTGTTTTTAAACCCTTTACGCGCGTGTAGGCGCTATACGCATTTATAAAATGCAATGACATTTTATTAACTTATAATAGTTTGCAAAGTGCCTTCACAGCCGTCACACTGTCACACTTTAGAAGGTGCTATAATTCCGTCTTACAAAACTATGTAACAACACAGTGAAGATTATCATAAAACCATCTTGTAAATGAAAATTTTACAAAACATTTTTTCTCAATATTTTGTCTCCTCGCTAAAATATTTTATCTTTGCAAGCAGAACTCCTTAAAGAAGGGGAAATATCAATGTCAAACAAACAAAACCAATTTGCCCATGGCATAAACAAACAGACTTTTAATTAAAGGACATATTATAGACAGAACTGTCAACTTTTGATTCTTGCTTTCTAATAATTGGGGAATTTGAAGAAGCAATCAAGAACTGAAGTAGATTAGTTCGCGCCTTATGGCGTGGGCTTTTTACTCGTTTAAGATTGTTAGGTTTTCCCCAATACCTTAGAAAGCGTAGACGATGTAAATTGTCCACGTTTTTTATTTTGTATTTTCGAGCAAACATTAACAAATTAAATATAGACAAAATCATGAAGAAACTAAAATCATTGTTAGTCACATTAGCTATACTTTTGTGCGCCATTTCCGCAAGTGCCCACGATTTTGAAGTGGATGGCATTTATTACAGAATTACAGATAGTGAGAAACTGACGGTGGCGGTTACTTATCAAGGCAGTTCTTACTCTGAATATTCTAATGAATATACAGGTAGTGTAGTTATCCCTGAAACTGTAACTTACGATAGTAAAACCTATTCCGTTACAAGCATTGGCTGTGATGCTTTCAGATATTGCCGCAGCCTAACCTCAGTAACCATCGGTGATGGCGTTACAAGCATTGGCAGTTCTGCTTTCGAAAATTGCCGCAACCTAACCTCAGTAACCATCCCAAATAGCGTTACAAGCATTGGCGATCATGCTTTCTATTATTGCCACAGCCTAACCTCAGTAACCATAGGTGATGGCGTTACAAGCATAGGCATTCGTGCTTTCTATGAATGCAGCAGCCTAACCTCAGTAATCATCCCTAACAGCGTTACAAGCATAGGCAATCGTGCTTTCGAAGGTTGCAACAGCCTAACCTCAGTAACCATCGGTGATGGCGTTACAAGCATAGGCGAGGAGGCTTTCAATGAATGCAGCAGCCTAACCTCAGTAACCATCCCTAACAGCGTTAGAAGCATAGGCAATCGTGCTTTCGAATGTTGCAGCAGCCTAACCTCAATAACCATCGGCGATGGCGTTACAAGCATAGGCGAGGAGGCTTTCAATGAATGCAGCAGCCTAACCTCAGTACATATTTCAGATATATCAGCATGGTGTAATATAAAGTTTGGTTGTGTAGAGTCAAATCCCTTCTTATTTGGTGTAGGGTCAAATCCCTTATATTATGCTAAGCATTTATATATGAATGGTAAGGAAATAACAGAACTTGTAATCCCTGATGGCGTAACCACTATTGGCGATTATGCTTTCTATAATTGCAGCAGCCTAACCTCAGTAACCATCCCAAATAGCGTTACAAGCATTGGCAGTTCTGCTTTCGATAATTGCAGCAGCCTAACCTCAGTACATATTTCAGATATATCAGCATGGTATAATATAAAGTTTGTTGATTCTGATTCAAATCCTTTATCATATGCTAAGCATTTATATATGAATGGTAAGGAAATAACAGAACTTGTAATCCCTGATGGCGTAACCACTATTGGCAATTATGCTTTCTCAGGTTGCAGCAGCCTAACCTCTGTAACCATCCCAAATAGCGTTACAAGCATTGGCCGTTATGCTTTCTATAATTGCAGCAGCCTAACCTCTGTAACCATCCCAAATAGCGTTACAAGCATTGGCGGTAATGCTTTTTCTTATTGCTTCAGCCTAACCTCTGTAACCATCCCAAATAGCGTTACAAGCATAAGCAATTATACTTTCAATGAATGCAGCAGCCTAACCTCAGTAACCATCCCTAACAGCGTTACAAGCATTGGCGAGGCTGCTTTCGACGAATGCATCAGCCTAACCTCAGTAACCATCCCAAATAGCGTTACAAGCATTGGCGATTTTGCTTTCTACGGTTGCGATGCTCTTGAAAGCGTTAAAGTACTTGCAGAGACTCCTCCTTTTGCTAACGACAATACTTTCAGCAACTATGAAATAGAACTTTGTGTGCCTGAGAAATCAATCAGTGTTTACCAAACAACAAATCCGTGGAGTAATTTTAAATCAATTAGAGCATTGACAGACGAAGAAACCGGCATTTCAAACGTACAGGTTCTACCTGTGGAAGTACAGGCAAACAATGGAACTATAATCGTAACAGGTGCAGATGATGGCACAATGGTAGAGGTATTTGATATATCAGGCACAAAGCTTGGTGAAGCAAAGACTACCTTTAACACGGCAACAATTAATACTGAAGCACAATCTGGTAGTGTTGTTATAGTTAAAGTTGGCAATAAAGCGATAAAGATAAAAATTTAAGAATTGAAAGGTTGAAAAATTGAAGTTATCATACAATTCCCCATCTTCCGAATAGAGTAGGAGGATGGGATTTTTTTTATTTAACTTCAGAACTCGGTGGTGGAATATGTTTAAAGATTATAATCTTATGCACTTTTGTCTTTTTGTCTTACAATCTTTTTGGGATTTATGTCTTTCTGTCCTATTGAGCGATGAACGTTGAGGATATATGTATTTATGTCAAAACTATTATTGCGGGCAGATACGCTGATCTGCCCCTACAAGGCAATCACCATGTGCCTACAATTAAGGAATGAAAAATTGAAGATTTTTACAAAAGCATACGTCTTCACTCCTACACTCCTTTAACTCCTGTCTTTCTCCTCTGTACTTACGTCAAAAAAAAGACGCACCTCATAGTGTGGCACGTCTCTGCATTATATTCTGACTCTTTGTCGCCTGCGCTAAACGCTTGCAACCAGTCTGTCGCCCTCTTTGCTTATCTTGATGGTGTCGCCGACATTTACGTCGCCGTTGATAATCAGTTCGCTTACCTCGTCCTCTATGTAGGTCTGGATGGCACGCTTCAGCGGTCGGGCGCCGAATTGTACGTCGTATCCTTTTTCGGCTACAAACTGCTTTGCCTCGTCGCTAACCTCAAGTGCATAACCTATTGACTCAATGCGCTTATAAAGTCCTCGCAGTTCAATGTCAACAATATTCTTTATGGCCTCAAGGTCGAGCTGGTCGAAGGTGATAATCTCATCGAGACGGTTTAGGAACTCTGGCGAGAACTGCTTAGACAATGCTTTCTGCACGATGCTACGGGCATGCTCCTTGTCTTGCTCGTTCATGGCAATGCCAACCTGGCCGCTGTTGAAACCAACGCCACGACCGAAATCCTTTAGCTGACGAGTGCCGGCATTTGAGGTCATTATTATCACGGTGTTACGGAAATCGACAAAGCGACCGTTGCCGTCGGTCAGTCGTCCCTCGTCGAGGACTTGCAGCAGGAGGTTAAACACGTTGCCGTGTGCCTTTTCCAACTCGTCGAGCAGAACGATAGAGTAGGGATGGCGACGCACCTTTTCAGTAAGCTGTCCGCCCTCTTCATAACCCACATATCCCGGAGGCGCACCGATTAGTCTTGACACGTTGAAGGATTCTGTATATTCGCTCATGTCAACACGGATGAGTGCATCTGCCGAACCGAACATGAACTCGGCGAGCTTCTTTGCAAGGTATGTTTTTCCGACGCCAGTAGGTCCGAGGAACATGAATGCTCCGATGGGATGATTGGCATCTTTCAGTCCTACGCGGTTGCGCTGTATTGCCTTCACCATCTTCTCTATGGCTCTGTCTTGCGCAATGACGGCAGTTTTCAGTTGTGCAGCCATACCCTTCAGTCTGATACCTTCCTCCTCTGCCATTCGTTGAACAGGCACACCGGTCATCATCGATACAACATCCGCCACCTCCTTTTCCGTGATGGTAGGTTGTTCTCCGCTTTCACCCTCTGCCCATTTTCGGTTCAGTTCCTGAATCTCAGCCTCTATTCTCGTCTGTTTGTCGCGATAGCTTGCCGCCAGTTCGAAATTTTGGTTGCGCACAGCCGCCTGCTTGCGGTTCTTGACATGTTCCAGTTCCAGTTCCTTCTCATTGATTTCCGGAGGCATACTATTGCCGCCGAGGTGCATTTTTGAACCCACCTCATCGAGAGCGTCGATGGCCTTGTCGGGAAACTGCCTGTCACTGACATAGCGTTCTGTCAGTCTGACACATGCCTTCAGAGCTTCGTCGGTATATTTGACATGGTGGTGATGCTCATAGCGTTCCTTTATGTTAAGCAGAATCTGCAGCGTCTCATCGGCAGTGGTCGGTTCAACAAGTATCTTCTGGAACCTGCGTTCAAGAGCACCGTCTTTTTCTATCGAGTTGCGGTATTCGTCGAGCGTAGTAGCACCGATGCACTGTATTGTTCCTCTTGCAAGAGCCGGTTTGAGAATGTTTGCCGCATCCATCGAACCAGGAGTGGAACCTGCGCCGACGAGAGTGTGAATCTCATCGATGAAGACAATAACATTAGGATTCTGTTCTATCTCCTTAATAAGAGCCCTTATGCGCTCCTCGAACTGTCCTCTGTATTTCGTTCCTGCCACGATGGCGGTGAGGTCGAGACTAACGATGCGCTTGCCGAAGAGCATTGGCGATGTCCGTCGGTTTACAATCATCTGTGCCAGTCCTTCGACTATTGCACTCTTGCCGACACCCGGTTCGCCAATGAGTATGGGGTTGTTTTTCTTTCTTCGTCCAAGAATTTCTATTACCCTTTGTATTTCCCGCTCGCGTCCCACTACAGGGTCGAGCTTGCCTTCAGAAGCGGCCAAGGTGAGGTCGGTGCCGAAGTTGTCGATAACCGGTGTCTTTGTCTTTTGCTGTGTCTGTGCGGTAGTGGCACTTGCCCTGTTGCTAGATGTCGGTTCTGTCATTTCTGTTTCGTCCTCGTCCTCATCAGGCAGTCCCAGTGCAGAGTGCGTTTCCGTTGGTTTATGCAAAAGCATTGCCTTTGCGTCGTCATAATTTATATTGTTCATTTCGAGTATTTCTTTAGCTCCGTTGTTTGTCCTGTCGTGCAGTATGGCCAGCAGCAGATGCTGTTCGTTTACCTTCTGTTCGCGCATTAAGCGTGCCTCGAGCACAGCCAGTTTGAGAATGTTGCTTGCCATGTCGTTGAGTACCAGGTCTTGCATCATAGAATAGTTGGTAAGGTCGTCTAACCTCACCTTGTTTTCAAGACTTAGCTTCACCTGCTTGTGGTCGATGTTTAGCCGGTCCATGATACTGGTTATTGGACTGTCTTTCAGTCGCATCATGCCGAGCAACAGGTGTTCTGGTCCTACCGAACTGCTTGACAGTCTTGATGCCTCCTCACGGCTGTATGCGAGAATTTCTGATACTCTTGGTGAAAACTGGTTGCTCATAATCTATTTTGTAAATATATAGGTTCATTTATAAAAATGTTGCATCTGAATGATGTCAAAATTTCGTATTGCAAAAGATGTGCCAGCAGTGGGTTGTTGGCAAAAAAACTTTGATTTGGACATAAAGACAGAATTTAAAATTGAAGAATTTAAGAATTGAAAAATTGAAGAATTGAAGAATTGAAGGATTGAAAGATTGAAAAATTGAAGAATTGAAAGCTGGATTGTTAACACACAAAAAAACTTAATTATTTTGCTGTTATGAATTTTTTAATTAATTTTGCATGAAATATGGGGAAAACCCAGCAGAAGCGCTAAAAAGTGCCTTAAACGCAAAATTCCCCAAAAACATGATAGTTGGAATATTAAAAGATTTTCAAGAAATATTAATTAAGAAATGGACCAAACATTTGACAACGACAGAATAATTAAAATCAATATCGAGGAAGAAATGAAAACCTCGTACATTGACTATTCGATGTCGGTAATCGTTGCACGTGCCTTGCCTGACGTGCGCGATGGATTTAAGCCCGTTCATCGCCGTATTCTCTACGGTATGATGGGAATAGGCAATACAAGTGACCAGCCACATAAGAAATGTGCCCGCGTAGTAGGTGAGGTGCTCGGTAAGTACCACCCGCACGGTGACAGTTCGGTTTATGGTGCACTTGTGCGCATGGGACAGCCATGGAACATGAGATACACGCTTGTTGACGGACAGGGTAACTTTGGTTCTGTTGACGGTGACTCACCTGCGGCAATGCGATACACTGAGTGCCGCTTGTCAAAGATGGGCGAATATGTGATGAACGATATCAAGAAGGATACTGTTGACATGAACAGGAACTTTGACGATACGCTCTTTGAACCAAGTGTTATGCCTACCAAGATTCCGAACCTGCTGGTTAACGGCGGTAACGGTATTGCTGTAGGTATGGCAACCAATATGCCAACTCATAATATTGACGAGGTTATTGACGGTTGCTGCGCCTTTATCGACAATCCTGACATTGATGTTGAAGGACTGATGAAATACATCCCGGCTCCCGACTTCCCGACAGGTGCATATATTTATGGTCTGCAGGGCGTTAAGGAAGCCTATGAAACAGGTCGCGGACGCATCATCATGCGTGCAAAGGCAGAGATTGAAAGCGGTGACACACACGACAAGATTGTGGTTACGGAGATTCCTTATGGCGTGAACAAGGCCGACCTTGTAAAGAATATTGCCGATTTGGTTAACGAGCATCGCATTGAGGGAGTTTCAAATGTTAATGATGAGTCTGGCCGTCAGGGTATGAGAATCGTTGTTGACGTTAAACGTGACGCCAACGCCAATGTTCTCTTGAACAAGCTCTTTAAGATGACAGCTCTTCAGAGTTCATTCCCAGTCAACAACATCGCGCTCGTGCCTATTCCTGGTACACAAGGCAAGATGCGTCCGAAGCTGCTCAACCTACGCGAGTGCATAAGGTACTTCATTGACCATCGCCATGAAGTTACTATAAGAAGAACTAATTTTGAACTGAAGGAAGCACGTGACCGTGCACATATACTCGAAGGACTGATTATCGCTGTCAACAACATTGACGAGGTTGTAAAGATTATAAGAAATTCTAAGTCGCCAAGCGATGCACAGCGCAACCTGGAGGAACGCTTCAACCTCGATGAACTACAGTCAAGAGCCATCGTTGACATGCGTCTCTCACAACTCACTGGTCTGCGTGTAGAACAGTTGCACAACGAATACAACGAACTGATGGCGCTGATAAAAGACCTTGAAGAGATTCTGAACAATCCTGAGCGTTGCAAGGAGGTAATGAAACAGGAACTGCAGGAAGTAAAGGAGAAGTTCGGCGACGAGCGCAAGACAGAAATTGTTCCGTTTGACCATGAGTTCAATGCAGAAGACTTCTATCCAGACGACCCAGTGGTAATAACTATTTCACATCTCGGATACATCAAGCGCACACCACTGTCAGAGTTCCATGAGCAGAGCCGTGGCGGAGTGGGTTCAAAGGCAGCGCGCCATCGCGACAACGACTTCACAGAATATATCTATCCGGCAACTATGCACAACACGCTGCTCTTCTTCACGCAGAAGGGGCGCTGCTACTGGCAGAAGTGCTATGAGATACCTGAGGGCGACAAGAACTCTAAGGGAAGAGCCATACAGAACCTTCTCAACATAGAGCCTGATGATGCTATAAACGCTGTGCTTAGAGTGAAGAACTTCAACGATGAGGAATTCTTACAGAACCACTATGTTATGTTCGCGACAAAGAACGGTATCATAAAGAAGACCTGCCTGAGAGAGTATAGTCGTCCAAGAACTAACGGTGTCATAGCCATTAACATTCTCGACGACGACCGCGTTATCGGAGTAAGACTCACCAACGGCAACAACGAGATAATACTCGCCAACCGCAATGGACGTGCCATCCGCTTCAACGAACAGGATGTACGCACAATGGGCAGGGTTGCTACCGGAGTTCGCGGCATGACACTTGATGGAGGCGATGACGAGGTGGTAGGCATGGTTTGTGTAAACGACCCAGAGACCGAAACAATTATGGTTGTGAGTGAGAACGGTTATGGAAAGCGTTCAGACATAGAAGACTATCGCAAGACTAAGCGCGGAGCCAAGGGTGTGAAGACGCTTAATGTAACAGACAAAACTGGCAAGCTTGTTGCTATTAAGGTAGTGACAGACGAGAACGACCTCATGATTATCAACAAGAGCGGTATTCTTATCCGTCTGAAAGTGGCTGAGGTAAGAGTAATGGGACGTGCAACACAAGGTGTCCGCCTCATAAACCTCACCAAGAAGAACGATACTATTGCAAGCGTATGCAAGGTGATGACATCAAACGATGAGGAAGTGAACGAGGAAGAAGAAGTCACTGACAATGTGACAGAACAAACGGTAGAACTGCCTGAAGACTCTACACCGGCAGTTGACTTTGCAATCGATGATGCTGAATAAAAAGAATTTAATGTCAAACTAAAATTTATAAGAAAATGAAAAAGTTATTTATGATGGCAGTTATGGCAGCCGTAGCTACCACCTCTTACGCCCAGGACGACCTGGTTAAGCAGGCTGAAAAACTCAGTGCAAAGGGACAGCACGCAGAGGCTATCAATATGATAACTCCTGCTCTTACTTCTGACCAGACAACAGACAAGGCTAAGGCTTGGAACTCTGTCAGCAAGATGAACTATGCCATTTACATGGCTAATCAGCAGATTATGACAGAAAACCAGCTTAAGAAATCAAACACACCTTATGATACAGTAGGCATGAACCGCGCACTTGTAGCTTCATTTGAGGCTGCTCTGAAGTGTGACGAATACGACCAGCAGCCAAATGCCAAGGGTAAGGTAAAGATTCGTTTCCGTTCAGAGAACCAGAAGACTTGGGCAATGATGCGTCCACACCTTATTAACATCGGTCTTGCTGAGTACAACAAGAAGAACCTTGCAGAGGCTGTTAAGGACTGGCGTCTTTATATAGACGGTGCTGAGAGCACACTCTTCACAGGCATGGACCTTGGTGCTGACCAGTATCGTTCAGAGGTTTGCTATTTCATAGGTCTTGCTTCTTATCAGAACAAGGACTACAAGACTGCTACAAAGTATGCTCTGATGGCTGCTGAAGATTCAGCAAAGGCAAAGGAGGCATCTGAAATCGTAATCTTTGCTGCCAAGGACGGAGCAAAGACAAAGGCAGACTCTCTTGAATACCTAAACATCCTGAAGAAATTCCACAAGGAAGACCCTAACGAGCAGCGTTACTTCAACCTTCTAATGGAGTATTATACAAAGTCTGGCGACCAGGCACAGACACTTGCTTGGCTCGAGGAGGAAATCAGCATAAACCCTAACAACAAGATGCCATGGGCCCTCAAGGGTGAGGCTCTTATGAACGCACGCAAGTGGGACGAGGCTGTTGCTGCTTATCAGAAGGCATCAGAGATTGACCCTAACTTTGTTCAGGTTGTATTCAACACTGGTGTTTGTCTGAACTCTAAGGCTATCGAACTGAAAGACAAGTTGGCTGACAAGAATACTGGCGGACTGACAAATGCAAATGCAGAAAAGGTTAAGGCAATCCTCGCTGAAGCCAAGGTATATCTTGAGAAGGCAAAGGAACTTGACCCAACACGCAGTTCTGTGAACTGGGCATATCCTCTCTATCAGATTTACTACGCTCTCGGCGAGAAGGCAAAGTCTGACGAAATGGAGAAACTTTTGCAATAATAAAATTCAGAATAACCTTATTTAATGAAGAAGCTTACAACGTTAATGCTTCTCTTACTATTGATAACACCGTGCTTGATGGCTCAGAAGAAAGAGTTAAGTCAAGCACGGTCTTATATTAAGAGCGGCAACAATCTGGACAAGGTGGAGCAACTGATGAAAGAGTTGCTTGCCAAAGACCCCGCAAACAAAACAAACCATAAAATTTATCTGACATGGTATGAAGCTGTATTGAAGCAATACTATGCCGGAAATGAGAAGTTGTACTTGAAACAGAAGTACGACACGGCATCAATGTATCAGCAGACGCGCCGTATGTTTGAGATACTCATGGCACTTGATACCGTTGATGCTATGCCCGACAAAAAGGGAAAGGTAAAACCGAAATACAGAAAAAAGCATGCTGCAGAACTTGACGTATTCAGACCAAACCTCTATTACGGAGGTTCATATTATTTGCATAAGGCCAAGTATGCTGATGCTTTCACATTATACGACCTCTATCTGAATACTGTAGTACATCCGATGTTTGCAAACAAACAATATGCCGACAACGATACACTGTTGTCAAATGCAGCATATTGGGCTACTTATAGCGCATATATGATGAACGACCCTGAGAAGATTCTGCGTCATTCGTCAATGGCAATGAACGATTCTTCGCAGAATGAACTTGTTATGCAATATGTGGCCGAAGCATATAAGAAACTTGGAGACAACCCAAAATATACAGAAGTGCTTGAAGAGGGATTTGAAAAATATCCGATGTCAAAGTATTTCTTCCCACATCTTACAGACTATTATGTATCAAAAGATAATCTTAAGCATGTGCTCGAACTTGCAGACAAAGGACTGAAAGTGGCACCAGACGACATGTTGTTTCTCTTTACAAAATCGTCAATGTTGCTCAACATGGGACGATATGATGATTGCGTAAAGGTAAGCGAGAAGATGATAGAACTTAACGATACGTTGCCCGATTCGTATTATAATGCCGGTATGTCTTACATGAACAAGTCGCTCATCATGGAAGAAGAGAGTGGTGCAAAGATTGAGAAGAAAGCACTTCTTGAACTATATTCCAAGGCATTGCCATATCTAGAAAAGTATCGAAAGCTTAGACCTAAGGAGAAAAACAGGTGGGGGGCGGCATTGTATAAGATTTATCTAAATCTCAACATGGGTAAGCAATTCGATGAAATTGACAAACTGCTAAACACAAAATAAACAACAGACAAAAGTAACATTTATGTCTTGAGATTCATGGATTTCAATGGAAGAAAGAATTTTGAAAAAAATATGGATTCCGAAACTATGGTTTTCAGATATTTTTATTACCTTTGCGAAAATAATTAACCTCTATAATATTTGACAAAAATGGAAAATAAAGCACAGTTGGTTGCTCAATGTGAAGAAAGAGCACAGAAGTGGTTGTCTCCTTCTTTTGATGAAGAGACAAGAAATGCCGTAAAGGCAATGTTGGAAAACGAAGACAAGACAGAACTTATTGATGCTTTCTATAAGGACCTTGAGTTTGGTACAGGCGGACTCCGTGGTATCATGGGTGTAGGAACAAACCGAATGAACATATATATCGTCGGCATGGCTACACAGGGTTTCGCAAACTATATTCTCAATGCTTTCCCTGGACGCACAGACCTCTCTGTTGTAGTTGGTCATGACTGCCGTAACAACGGAAGACTTTTCGCTGAGACAGTAGCAAACATCTTCTCAGCCAACGGAATCAAGGTCTATCTTTTTGAGAGCTTGCGACCAACACCTGAAATATCGTTTGCCATCCGTCAGTTGGGTGCACAGGCAGGTGTTAATGTAACCGCTTCACATAATCCAAAGGAATATAACGGCTATAAGGCTTATTGGGAGGATGGAGCGCAGGTGCTTTCTCCACATGACAAGGGAATTATCGATGAGGTGAACAAGGTTTCTATCGAAGACGTTAAGTTTACTCCTAACAAAGACCTTATTGAAATCATCGGAGGCGAGATGGATGTTGACTATCTTACAGCTGTCAAGGAGGCAATGGTTGACCAGGATGTAATTAACAGACAGAAAGACCTCAACATCGTTTATTCACCATTGCACGGTACAGGTCGCGTAATCATTCCAGCTGCTCTCCGTACATGGGGATTCCAGAATATTCATGTAGTGGCAGAACAGATGGTTATTGACGGTAACTTCCCTACGGTAGTTTCGCCAAATCCAGAGAACTCAGAAGCCATGACAATGGGAATGAACCTCGGCACAAAGCTGAATGCCGATCTTGTTATAGCTAGTGACCCAGATGCAGACCGTCTTGCCATCGTTTGTAGAAACGACAAGGGCGAGTGGGAGATTCTTAATGGCAATCAGACAGCCATGATGTTCTCTTGGTATATCATAACAAACAAGAAGAAACTCGGACAGCTTAAGGGTAATGAGTTTATGGTTAAGACAATCGTTACATCTGAACTTATTGCCGATATTGCTAAGAAGAACAATGTGGAGCTGTATGACGAATACACTGGATTCAAGTGGATTGCCTATAGAATCCGTGAAAACGAGGGCGTGAAGAAATATATCGGTGGAGGTGAGGAAAGTTTCGGATTCCTGCCATTTGATAAAGTTCGAGACAAGGATTCACCAGCTTCCATCTGTCTTATCTGCGAGATTGCAGCATGGGCTAAGGACAATGGAAAGACATTGTATGACCTCTTGATGGATATTTACACAGAGTATGGTTTCTCTATGGAGACAACTATCAACGTGGTTAAGCCGGGAAAGAGCGGTGCTGATGAGATAAAGCAGATGATGACCGACTTCAGAAATAATCCTCCACAGGAAATAGGAGGAAGCAAGGTTGTGGTATGGAAGGACTACCAGTCGCTTGAAAAGACAGAGGCAGATGGAAGTAAGTCTAAACTTGACATGCCTGATACAAGCAATGTTCTTCAGTGGTTCTGTGAAGATGGTACTAAGATAAGTGTTCGTCCTTCTGGAACCGAGCCGAAAATCAAGTTCTACATCGAAATAAAGGACAGTAGCATGAAATGTGCAGGTTGTTATGAGAGATGCACAAACAATGCGAAACAAAAGGTAGAAGCAATAAAACAGAGTTTGAATCTCTAATATACATGAAACGGATTACATGATGAATTTCATAGTAATCCGTTTTTTTATTCCCATTAATTATATTATAGTCGAAAATAAACGATGACAATATAATAGTATATGAAATAATTTATTTATCTTTGCATTTAAAAGTTTGATTTATGGATATTGAAAATAGTAAAACAAGCATCGAAAACGGCGAGAAAACTATTCGTACTCCTATGGCAGGAAATGAAGAGAATCAAACCAATATGCATGCTGTTATGGAATTGACATCAGAAACACCGGAAGAAACGACATTGGATGGCCTTTGTTGTCCGTTTTGCGGTGTTAAGATTGATGCAGATGCCGATTTCTGCGAGTCATGCCACCGATATATTAAAAACGATGTTTGTTCTTACTGTGGAGTCAAGTTGAACGGAACAGAACCCTATTGCCCAGAATGTGGAAGTCCACGTGGCGGCATCGTGTGTCCTGTGTGCCATACGATGAATGATTTCGCTTTCTGCAAGATTTGTGGAACTCCATTGACTGACGAGGCAAAGACAATGAGTGAGGAAATTAAAAGAAATCCTGACTACATAGAGCTTATAGAAGCTGTTGAAGAACTTGAACGCCTTGACATGTGCCTGCCATATAATTCGGACAGGGATATCGTTAAGGAACAAATTAATGAAAAACTAAGAGAACGAGTATTTAAGCTACTCAGCGATGATTGTGGCATGCAAATGCCCGAACTCTCTAAAAGAGTTTCTAAACGAATGCCTGTTGACGCATTAAATAGTGAAAAGAATGCTGCTATAGCACATGTAACAGAACTTCTTGAAAGGCTGGCCATCGTCCAAGCTGTCTCTCCTGTAAAGGCAAGAAACTACGCAATGGCTACAAAACCTGCAGGTGTGCGCCTAGCATGGATGTGCAATTATAAGAATGCCATGCATAGCAGTCCGTGTGGTTGTGCAAAACCACATCTTGGCGGCAAATGGGTTGTATTGGGCAAAGGTGCTACAGGACATGTAAAAGACGATAATTGACCTTATGGACAAGACTATAAAAGTTGGAATGGGAGGTTATGGCGAGATGAAGACCCTCGGTGATATCAACTCTACCGAGAGGACAATACGCTCTGCCGAACGAGATAACAATATGGATGTCAATTCGGATGACTTCATATTGAAAGGAAAATTATATCGTAGAATTAAATGTCTGAGCGATAATTCGGGTGAAGCTCAGGTCTTTTTAGTTGCAGGTGAAAGCAGGGAATATGTATTAAAGGTTTATTATCCCAATTTTACCATAAATAGGAAACTGCTTAAAATCATTGCCAACATGAACTTTGAAATGATAGTTCATATATATGATTTTGGAAAGACCTATATTGATGGCAAGAACCGTGACTATGAACTGATGGAATACCTCAAAGGCGGTACTCTGGCAGATTATAGACACAACAATAATATCGACACATTCCGACGAATAGCATTGCAATGTGCTGCGGCCTTAGCTTTTTGTCATAACAACGATATCCTCCATAAGGACATCAAACCAAGCAATTTCTTCTTCAGAGACGACAGCAAGAAGGAAATAGTATTGGGTGACTTCGGTATCTCGTCTGTTATGGATGGAAGCAAGATTAGAACGACACAGGCACGTACACCTGTATATGCTGCACCGGAAATGTATGTCGATGTGATTGATGGTGAAGTAGAAATATCTCCTGCTGCCGACTATTATTCTCTTGGAATTACTCTCATGACTCTTTGGATGGGTGACAACCCACTTACAGCTAATGAACGCCACATGATGCGTCGCAAGAGTGAGGGACGCCTGCCAGGACTTAACGAACTGCCTGAGCGTGTAAAAATGCTTATCCAAGGATTGACAGTGGTTAATCCTGATAACAGATGGGGATATGAACAGGTAGAGCAGTGGTTCCTTGGCGAATCGCCCAACATAGACCTATCGTCTCCGTTATTAAGATACAAAAGCTTTGTCATAGACCCTGAACGTAATATAGTTGCTGACAATGTACATGAGCTTATTCCATTGCTTATAGACAATGAACGTATTGCTTGTGGATACTTATATGGTGGCAGGATAAGCAGTTGGCTGGAACAATGCGGTAATGTGAAACTCAGTACCGCCATAAAGGATATTGTTACAAACAGATATCCTGCAGATCAGTTGGCTGGTTTGATGACAGCTGTATATACAATGGAGTCGTCATATCCTTATAAGGATGTCAGAGGCAACTCATGTGACAATGTTCATAGCATTGCTATTTCCATATTGAGCTATGCAGATGAGTATTCGGTCTTGCTCAGAAATCCGCATGACCGTCTTTGGCTCTATCTGGAAACACATACGAAGTGCAACATGGAACGTTTGCGCGGTTATTTTGATACAGAATGTACAACTATTGACCGCACATCTGTAATGAAACTTGTATATGAGATAGACCCCGACATACCGCTGCTCGCAAAATATCCTTCATCAACAATTAAGGAAATTGTGAGAAGTTACGGCAGTTGTGATGTAACTGAAGATGACTGGCGCATACTGACTGACGGACGATTGCTCTCTTGGATGTATAGTCATGAGGACAATATGGCTTGTGAGTCTTTGAGAATTATGACCGAAGGTCAAGAATATTCAAAGCAGTTGGCTTATAAAGTACTTTACAACATTGACCGTAATGCTGCATTTGACTTAAAGGATGCTGATACGCCTTATAAGGTTAGCGAGTTGCTTTCTGAGCAGTTATGCGAATGGCAGACATTAAATGATAAGGAATTTTCGGAGGTGATAGCCGATTATTCAGATCCGAATGGTCGTTTTGCATATTTTGCACAACTTCATGGCTGGTTTACTTATCTTGATGAAGCATCCAGATGTTTTAATCTAAAGAGTGAAGAAAACCGCGAGCGCATTTCAGCTTATGACCTTCGCACTGCTGCATATAGATTCTGTTGCATACTTGGGGTAAAACCTGTTTACAGATTACAAGACGGACAAGTCATAACGGATGGAAGAAACATAGAGTCAAAACACCGTTCAAGTGTAAGGACAGAACTCCGTACCAGTTGCTTTGCCCAATGGCTTTCAATTTTCTATCATGAAGACCCAGAACAAGAGTTCACAGAAAAGTTCAGTTATGAACGTAAATTAGAAGAGTGGATACTTGCATTGGGAAATATAGACCCTATGCAGACGTATTATAAACGTTACGAAACGGCAAAGACCGAAATGACAACACGCCGTAAGGAATTAAAGCAAGGTTATCATAACGTGAAGCTGAAGAAACTTATATGGCGTATTGTATTCTACGGACTTCTAGCTTTGTGGATTTTTTTCTTGATGTTATTTGGTATTACAGGCCGTGACTTCTTGCTTTCACACTCTTCGCTGACTATTGGTTTGCCAATTGGAGGTGTAACGGCACTGATTATGGCCGTACGCTATTATTTCAGAGGGTATGGATATTTCATGTGTCTGCTCTTTGGAGTTTTAGGTCTTTTCTCTTCATTTATTCCGATAACAATACTTAAGGCTGTCAATTCCGGTATGCCTCAGATGTTCATACCTGCGGTTATTATACTATCGTTGATATATGGAGTTATTTGTTATTTAACGGATTTGAAAAGCGAAGGTACTGACGACAAGAAGTTTTTTGCCGATATACTTGATGACGATATAAAGTCAACATTGATAGAACCTCTATACTATACATTCAAGACAAAATCATATAAGTTTAAGGGGTCAAAATTCGGCATGTATGATGATATTCAGAATCAGTTACGTTCTTTTGCCGGAGAGAGTGTCATACATTATGCACTATGGAGTTTGATGTTTTTTATTCTTGTAGTCGAGATGGTCTTGTTCAGTCCAAGTTTGGCAAATATTCCTAATCCTGATTTTGACAATTGGAATATGGAACCAGAGACGATAGTAGAACAAATTAAGTCAGATATTGAATAATATTGATTCATAAATAATGAATTGCAAGCATTGTAATAAAGGAAACAGGTCAATAGCCCGATTCTGCAAATGGTGCGGCAATGTGCTTTCACACGACAATCTACTTGAGCAGATTGTCGGACAGAATGAGGTAAAGCAACAGATGAAAACTGTTGTTGATACATATAAATTCCTCAACTCAAGGAAAGACGTTGCAAATGTTCGTTTGAGCATCAATGCCATTGTTGTGGGAGAGACAGGAACCGGCAAGACGATGCTTGCAGAAATAATACGTGACTATTTCTATCAGCATAAGATTATTGAGAAACCGAAACTAACACTTATTGACGCTGTTGATTACAGTCGTTTTGTTGACAAGTGGGAAGAGAATATAAAGAAGGCCAGAGGCGGCATACTGTTCTTTGACAATGTACAAAAGCTGCTTTCCGACCGCTTTTCCAATCAAGTTTCTCCGTTAGATAAGTTGTTTGTAGAGATGGACCACTGGAACGACGACCCGATAGTGGTTCTTTCCGGTTTACCCAAAGGTTTTGATTACTATCTGTCTAACAATCCGGCTGTAGCCAATCGCTTTAAATATAAGTTTCATCTGCCAGAACCTAATTCGCAGGAACTTTATCAGATTTGTCGTCAAACCCTTCATAATAAATATGGAGTTGCCAACTATTCAGAAGAAGCTGAAATCAGACTTAAGAAATACTTCAAGTATCTGTTAAAGACCAAGGATGAAACATTCGGATATGCCCACGAAGCAGTGAAGATTGCCGAAGATATCTTTACTTCATTCATAAGTCGCGGAACAGATGTCAAGCAGATTGAAGAATGCGACATACGTGGCTATATGCCAGAAGAAAAGAGTCTGACTGACATTCTTGCCGAAGTTGACAGCATGGTTGGCAAGAGTGAGGTGAAACGAGCCATACGGGAAATAGCCTATTCTGTAAAGAACAATATTGCAAGAGCAGAGAGAGGACTTGGCGACCAGCAGAAGATGGGTATGCATATTGTTCTGACTGGCAATCCAGGTACAGGCAAGACTACTGTTGCAAGAAAATTGGGCGAGATACTATCTTCAATTGGCTATCTTGATAGTGGTCATGTAATAGAGGTTGACCGTAGTCAGATGGTTAGTCCATACCAAGGTGAGACACCTAAGCTTGTTGATAGACTATGTGATAAAGCTCAAGGAGGAATTCTCTTTGTTGACGAGGCATATACCCTTGCTCCAATAAATAGTACAGGTGAACGCGACCATCAAGGTGCACAGGCTTTAGAAAAACTGATGAATAGGATGGAAGATGACCGCGGCAAGTTTGTTGTCGTTGTGGCTGGTTATCGCATAGAAATGGATAATCTGTTCCGTGTCAATCCTGGTTTCAGAAGTCGTTTCAACTATTTCTTAAATATTGAAGATTATAGTCCTGAAGAACTATTCAGCATAATGGAAATCTTTGCATCTGAGAAGAAGTATATATTCTCTGATGAAGCTGTTGTATTGACCAAAAAGATTATCACAGAACTCTATGACAATAGAGACAGTGATTTTGCCAATGGACGTACTGTAAGGTCTCTTTTTGACAAGATATGCAAGAAACAGGCTGAGCGACTGGAAAAGTCAAATGTTCAATACATGACCAATGAACAGCTCATGACCATTGAGTCTGTTGATATTCCATACGAGGTTCCTCAGGTTATTGACTATACATTATGCCTTGAGAAACTTGATGGATATGTGGGCATGTCATCTGTTAAGAAGGAAATCACAAACCTTGCTTCTTTCCTTAACCTGCAGATAAAGCGTGGAGAGACCAAGACATTCCAAGGAAAGCATTATGTATTTACGGGTAATCCAGGAACAGGAAAAACAACAATAGCCAGAGTTATGGCAGAAGTTTTCCGTAATCTCGGAATTCTATCAAGAGGACATCTTGTAGAAGCTGATAGAAGCAAATTAGTTGCTGGTTTCAGTGGTCAGACTGCCATCAAGACCAATCAACTCATAGACTCTGCTATCGGAGGTGTACTTTTTATAGACGAAGCATATACCCTAAAATCGAGTGATGCAGATTCGTTTGGTTCTGAAGCAATAGATACACTTCTCAAACGTCTTGAAGATGACCGGGGAAAGTTTATATGTATAGTGGCTGGATACACTAACCAGATGCATGATTTTATTGATTCCAATCCTGGTCTTAAGAGTCGTTTCACCCAGACAATTCATTTTGATGACTACTCTCCAGATGAACTGACAGAAATATTTATACGGTTGGCTCATGCAAAGAATTTCAAGATAGATGAAAATACAAGCCAGGAAGTACATCGTTTGTTTGAACAATTGTATCTTAGACGTGACAAGAATTTCGGTAATGCCCGTGAAGCCCGCCGAATCTTTGACATGACTGTAGAACGACAGAGTCAGCGTCTGGTAAGTCTTATATCAAACCCTAATTTCACTGAGGGCGACATGTATAATATTCTTCCAGAGGATTTGCCACATACCCAAGAAGAATCAGTAAAGTCGCTCGATACGGTACTCAATGAACTTGAGGAATTTGTTGGTATGCGTAAGGTGAAGAATCTTGTACGTCGTCTTGCTGTTCAAAGTATGTTTATGCGTCAGCGCTCTGCACAGGGTGTCGGACGTGTGCAACAAATGGTAATGAACTTTATTTTAACAGGAAATCCTGGAACGGGAAAAACATCTCTTGCACGAAAGATGGGTGAACTTCTACAGAGTATGGAGATATTGCCATCTAAGAAAATCGTAGAGGTTAGCCGTGCAACACTTGTCGGCAAATATATGGGAGAAACTCCTAAGATTGTTAACAAGATGTGTGATAAGGCAATAGGTGGAATACTGTTTATTGATGAAGCCTATACTCTCTATGGAGAAAATGACACCTATGGCAAGGAAGCTATAGACACTCTGATAAAACGAATGGAAGACGACCGCGGAAAGTTCGTTGTAATAGCAGCAGGATACAAGGACCAAATGGAGTTGTTCCTTCAGTCTAATCCAGGTCTTGCCAGTAGGTTCACACATCGCCTTCATATAGATGACTATAACGAAGACGAACTATTGGAAATATTCAAGAAGATGGCAGCACAAGAACAGTTTGTACTTTCACCGGCAGCCGAACAAAAACTCATGGACCATATCTGCAGGATGCTTGTTGTCAAGGACAGTCAGTTTGGAAATGCTCGTGAAATGAGAAATCTTCTGGACTATACAATTCAACAATTATCAATCAGAGTAGCATCTATGGACCCAATGAAGATAACTCCTGATACTTATAGGATTATACTTCCTGAAGATATAATAAATTAAAAAGGTGATTTTATGATAATATGCCCAAATTGCAAGGAAGAAATAGATGATGACTCACGCTATTGTGACCAGTGTGGTCATGCTCTTGTATATTGCAGTAGCTGCGCCAGGGTTGGACTTGGTCGCCGATGCACCTATTGCGGTGGCATGATGGTAAAGGCAGATGAGATTAAACATCTTTCAAATAATACGTCGCTTACAGATGTCATTTCACAGCAATCAGCTTATGGTGTAGAGACGACGCGTAGTCGTATGAGTATATCATTGAACAATTCGACTAATGGGATGCCTGCGCTTACACTTATCAACACCTCTCTTAATATCTGTCTTTCAGGAATAATAGGAGCAGTTATTGGACGTCGCCAGGGACCATACAAGCAATTCTTTGAACAGAACATGTATGTATCTGGTGTTCATGCACAGTTGGAATACAATAAAGTATCAGGATGGTGCATAATAGACAAGAATTCATCTAATGGAACCAAACTTAATCAAAGGTTACTAAAACCAGATGAACCGATGACCCTGAAGAATGGTGACATTGTAACAATTGCGAACATAAACCTCGAGGTAAATATCAAGTAATGAGTATAATCAATATATCGGCAACAAGCCAGTTGGGAAATATAAGGAATAACAATGAGGATATGATTCTCTTGGCTGATACCTTTATTCGCAACACATCTGTTACAACTGCTATCGATACAGACGTTGACAAACGTTTTGTTATTGCCTTGGCTGATGGAATGGGAGGGCACTTGGCAGGTGAGGTGGCTAGTGAGGTGACTCTAAAAAATCTGCATTTCTATATAAAAGACCTGCCATGCCAATTGTCAAAAGGTGATTTTAATGAAGCAATGGTCAACTGGCTTGAATCAATAAATTCTATTATAGAGTCAATGGGTGCTGCAGATTCCAAACATGCCAATATGGGTACAACACTAGTAGCACTGGTCTATTATGAAGGACGTTTCAGTTGGTTAAACTGTGGTGACAGCCGACTATACAGATATCGTGATGGCAAATTGACGCAGCTGTCAAAAGACCATTCGCTAAACATCTTGACTGGTCAGCAAAAGCATTCAAATGTAGTTACAAATTGCATTGGTGCGGGATGCACAACCTCGTTCATTGATTCATGCGACATTACCGATGATTTGCTCGAAGGAGATACATATATGCTATGTTCAGATGGTCTCACTGATATGATTGATGACGGACAGATAGCCTCGATGCTCGATTGTCCTGCCGTTGATGCCGACATGCTTTGCAAATGTGCACTTGACGCAGGTGGATTTGACAATATATCTGTTTGCATTATGAGAGTATCAGAATAGCACAAATATTTATAATTTAACAAATAAACTTATTAGGAGATATGCCCTTACGACTGCCAGACAAGTTGCCGGCAATAGAACTGCTGAAGAAAGAAAACATCTTTGTGATGGATAATAGTAGAGCGGTGTCACAAGACATACGCCCGCTTAAGATAGTAATCCTTAATCTCATGCCCTTAAAGATTACCACGGAAACAGACCTTGTGAGACTGCTATCAAACACTCCGTTGCAGATTGATGTTAGTTTTATGAAACTGAAAAGTCACACACCCAAAAACACACCGATAGAACACATGATGATGTTTTATCGCGACTTTGAAGAGATGTCGGATGAGAAATTCGACGGAATGATAATAACAGGTGCTCCAGTAGAAAACCTCGAGTATGAGGAAGTTACTTATTGGGATGAGATAATGAGGATTTTCGCTTGGGCAAAAACTCATGTTACTTCAACTTTATACATTTGCTGGGCAGCACAGGCAGGATTGTATTATCACTATGGCATCCCGAAATATCCATTAGCGAAGAAGAAGTTCGGAGTATTTCTTCAGAAACCGTTGCTTCCCCAATTGCCTATTTTCCGTGGTTTTGACGATATGTTTTATATGCCTCATAGTCGTCATACAGAATTACATAGCGAAGACATATTGAGTAATCCTGCACTTACAATAATCGCAGATTCCGATGCTGCAGGAGTAAGTATCGTTATGGCAAGAGGCGGTAGGGAATTTTTCATTACCGGTCACATGGAATATTCTCCAAATACCCTTGACAAGGAATATCGTAGAGACAAGGATATTCGTGATGATGTTGATTTGCCGGAGAATTATTACACAGATAACAATCCAGATAATCCGCCGTTTATAACATGGCGCGCTCATGCAAATTTGCTTTTCAGCAACTGGATTAACTATTATGTTTATCAAGAAACTCCATACGATATAAGCAAAATACAGTGATATATCTAGAACTGCTTTCACCAGCCCGCAATTTGGAATGCGGTATAGCTGCCATTGACCATGGTGCAGATGCTGTTTATATAGGTGCTCCTCGCTTCGGCGCAAGGGCTACAGCGGGAAATTCTCTTGATGACATAAGGCAATTGTGTATTTATGCCCATCGTTTCGCTGCTAAGGTATTTGTAACTGTTAATACCATAGTCTATGACCACGAATTAGATGACATGAAAATACTTCTTGGTCAGTTGCGTGAAATAGGTGTTGATGCCATTATTGTTCAAGATTTGGCAGTTGCTGACATGGCACGTGGCATGGGACTTCATGCCAGTACACAAACTGACAATCGCACTGCAGAAAAGGTTAAATGGCTTAGGGAATGTGGATTCAGTAGGGCAGTACTTGCACGCGAGTTGTCCATTGATGAAATATCCAAGATTCATAATTCTGTTCCAGATATGCCTCTTGAGGCATTCGTACATGGAGCACTATGTGTAGGGTATAGTGGTCTGTGCTATGCATCACAATATTGTTTTCATCGTTCTGCTAATCGAGGAGAATGTGCTCAATTTTGCCGTTTGGCTTTTGACCTTGTTGACGTTAAAGGTAAAGTATTGGAACAAAACCGACATCTTCTTTCACTTAAAGACTTATGCCAACTTGAACATTTAGGTGAACTAATTGATGCAGGAGTAACATCGTTTAAGATTGAGGGACGTCTGAAAGATGTAAATTATGTCAAGAATGTGACGGCTGCTTATAGTCAACGTCTCGATGAATTTATTTCAAGTCATTCAGACAAGTATAGACGTGCATCATTAGGACGGTGTAGCTATACATTCAAGCCCAATCTCAATAAGACTTTCAATCGTGGTTATACTACATATTTCCTAAAAGGACGCAAACCTGACATATTTTCCCCTGATACTCCAAATGCCATTGGCGAATATGTTGGTCGAGTGAAGAGTATCACTCGTGATTCCATTGTAGTTTCAGGAGTATGTGCCTTTGCAAATGGAGATGGAATGTGTTTCTTTAATGATAATCGTCAACTTGAAGGTTTTAGAGTAAACAAGGTGATAGGCAACAGGTTATTCCCACAAAAGATGCCGTCAGTTAGACAAGGAATGTCATTATACCGTAATAGTGATAACAACTTTGACCGACTTTTGTCAAAGAATAGTGCAGAGCGCCGTATTGGAATTAAACTTGAACTTGAAACAATTTCAAATGGATATCAACTGAGTGCAACTGTACCAGGGGTTGTTTCTGTTACAACTATGATTGATTATGAATATCAGGAGGCGCAAACACCTCAACAAGACAATATATGTAATCAATTATGCAAACTTGGCACAACGGTATATGAGTGTATTAATTTTTCCATGCCATCAGGTTTTTCCTATTTTATTCCAAGCAGCCTTTTGTCAAAGATGCGTAGAGAAGTGGTTGACGCATTGGATCTGGCCATATCTGAAAAACGACTTGTAGAGGAGGTGAGTGCCAATGGCATTTCTACAGAATCGGGTAAGATGCCTATTGATACTGTTGTCTGTCATCGTCAGACGAATATAGCAAATAGCCACAGCAGAGCACTTTATTCATCTATGGGACATTTGAAGACTCCACCAGCTTTTGAACTGGAACAAGATACGGATTTTGTTCTCATGCAGTGTCGTCACTGTCTTCGCTATTCTTTGGGGCATTGTGTTCGCAATGGCGGAACTCCTCCAGAATGGCAAGAACCATTATTTCTCGCATTACCTGATGGTCGCCGTTTCAAATTGCATTTCGATTGCAATAGATGTCAGATGAACATTATACCAGAAAAGTGAAATAAAAAATATAAAGATAAGAAATGTAATTATCTTAATGAGAAAATTTAGAAGTCAGACATTTTGTTATCCTTTTCCATGGCTAAAGATAATGTGCAAAATGACATTGAGTCTTGTACATTGTCTAATAATTATGACGTTAATGTCATGTTATAGTCATGGAATGCAGACATCTGACGCCTGGGACACTACCGATATAAATGATAGTGATTCTGTTTCTTTTTTTACTACGCATCATTATACACAAAATTATAATTTCATCGTTACTGCAGATTCTCTGCACTTACAATGCCAGCAACCAGATGAGTTGCCTTTTGATACGGTATGTGTCTTGTCTGGTGACTATGTTGTTGTTGCAGACATTATGACTCTTTCACTTGATTCAATCGATTCAATATGGGTGAAGGTTGCAAGAGACCAATTTACACAAGGATGGCTTCGTGAAAGAAAACTATTAGAAAGCGTATCGCCAGCCCAACCCATTTCACGATTCATTGATATCTTTTCAGATGTTCACCTTCTTATTTTCCTGTCTTTTGCAATAGTTGTTTGTGCTATATACGGCATTCGTTTTCTTAGACGAAAGCAAGCATATATAGTTCATTTGCATGATATTCCTTCTTTTTATCCCTCGCTTCTTGCAGTGCTTGTGGCATCATCTGCAACACTTTATGCCTCAATACAGTTATTTGCAAGCGAATCATGGCGTCATTATTACTATCATCCCACACTAAACCCATTCGATTTGCCATTACATCTTGGAATTTTTGTTGCATGTGTCTGGGCAATCATTATTGTATTAGGTGCAGTTCTTGATGACATCTATCGTCGTCTGTCCTTTTCAGAAGCCATTTTCTACCTCTGTGGTTTGTGCGCTGTATGTGCTGTCAATTATATTCTGTTTAGTGTACTTACACTTTATTATATAGGTTATCCATTACTTGTGGCATATATTTGCTATGCTATTTGGGCTTATAGGCGTCAACAGATACCTCGATTTATATGCGGTAATTGCGACAGTCCTTTATCTTCAAAAGGGCGTTGTCCACATTGTGGGGCAGAGAATGAATAAAAGAATAGTTATGGAATCCAAATTTTCATGATATTGATAATCATGACCATAGTTAATCATTCTCGATTTCGCCTCTCATGTTAAAATAATATTGACCACGTTTTCTTGTTATTTTACCATAGTTAATGGCATGGTTTGGACAGTGGTGATAGCAAGCTAAACAACAAGTACAGTTATCATGATCCCATACTGGCAAGCCTTCTTCATTCATAGTGATGTTGCCGGTAGGACATTTCAATTTACATTTTCCACATTTAATACATAGTTCAGCATCGACGGTAAATGGTTTATCGGTAATCATGCGACTATTAAAGTAGGCACCTATTACACTTGAATACAACCAAGGGGTTTTGCCTTTATGTAGTATTTCTTTTTCGCTTCGGTTTATGATAAACTCAGATATATTCTTTATTGACTTTGCTGCCGTCGCTATCTTTTCTTGTTCACGTTCAATGGTATCTGTGTACATGAACGGAAGACAAACGTATGATTCCGGCATAATAAACGAAAAAGCACTGTTTAGATGCAACTGCTTTCTTTGCAAATCGTTACTAAACATTTTTATTGCATTGCCAACGGTGTCGCCACAGGTGCATAAGGCATATATGTAACAACTCCCATTAGTTTCGATTTTAAGTTTGCTGACAAATTCCCTTACAATATGTGGAGGTTGCCAACCGTGGATAGGGAAGCAGAAGCCTATACGCTCATCCTTTTCGGGATGATATGTACACGAACCTTTCAACTCGTCTGTGATTCTGTAAATCTTATCATTTGTTGCTTTTGCAATCTGTCGTGCAACCCACTCCGTGTTGCCTGTGCCTGAAAAATAGAATACCATAATGCAAAGTTATAAAAAATTACTGATAAGTGAGTTCTTTATTCAGATTAATATAAATAAAAAGGGAGCACAAATGTCATCGTGCTCCCTCTATCGTTTTTTATCAAAGGGTATTACATTGTTTTTAATACCATCTTGTTCTGTTTCAATCCGTCGGTGGTTGTTGTCAGCACAACCTTTCCTGCTTCTTTAGTTGAACGCAGTATTACAGTCGCTGTTCCGTTGAAGAGACTACGTGTATTACCCACGGTAAGTTCATCACTGGTGATGTTTCCATTGATTACACCAACAATCTCTGCAGGTCCTTCAACAGTAAACTTCAAAAGGTTGTTGGCACCTTGAACACGACGTCCTTTTTTGTCAACTGCAACAACTCTAACATGTTGCAAGTCCATGCCGTCTGCTTTCCAGTTCGGATTGTCTGTTGTTGCAGTCAACTTAACAGCATCACCGACAGTCTCTATCTTATGGCGTGCAACAATCCTTCCGTTGCTACGAGCAATAGCCTCAATATGACCTTTCTGATAGTTTACATTATCCCACTTGATACGGTTGCGAACACGAGGATTCTTTCTGTCGTTTTTCTTCGTACCTATTGACTTGCCGTTAATCTTTAATTCAACCTCATCGGCATTTGTATATGTATAGAGCGACATCTTGCTGCCTTCAATACGGTTCCAGTGGTCAGACATGCGTTGCACGCCAACCTGTACATCATTCCATATTGTGTTCTGGTCACTGTCAATGATTCCAATATGTACTATAGGTTCATTTTCATTAAATATACTTCTGAGGAAATATGCCATTGGTTTGGGTTCGAGTGAAATGTCGAACACACCTTGTGCCCAACCCTTAGCTGGCCAACCGTGAGACTCTCCCAAATAGTCTATCATACCCCAATAAGCAAGTCCAACAACCTTGTCAAGATTCATTTCATAATAGTTAGGACCCATGTTTGAAGTGTTAGCCTCGCTCTGATAGAAAATCATATTTGGGAAACGCTTGCTGTCGCCTGGGAAATACATGTAGCGATAGTTGTATGCTGCAATATCTGTCTCATGTACCAGCGGTGCCGGCAATGAATCTGTTGTTTGGTGACGTCCTCTTGGATGCATGGCCACTGTAACTGGTCGTGTATTGTCATAGCGTAAAAGAAGCTGCTTCTGCAGACGATACGGAGTAACTCCCCAGTCAGCGTATGGCAATGCCCAATATGTCTGCAGCTCATTGCCTAGGCTCCACATCACTACAGAAGGGTGGTTACGGTCCTGACGAATGAACTCAGGTACATCATGCTGCCATAGTTCAACCCATTCTTTACGACCACCGGCAAACTTAGTAAGCCACTTGTCATAAAGCTCATCAACTACCAACATGCCATACTTGTCACAAAGGTCAAGGAATGATTTGCTATATGGATTATGAGACGTGCGGATATGGTTGAATCCAAACTCCTTAAGAAGTTGTATGCGCTTTTCAATTGCTCTTGGATAAACAGCAGCACCCAAGGCACCGAGGGTGTGATGATTGGCAATGCCCTTAAAGATGACTTTTTTCCCATTCAGTTTGAAACCGAATTCTGGAGAATACTCGATTGAACGGATTCCGAAATTGCTACTAACCTGGTCGGCGATTGTACCGTCAGGACGATACATAGTTACAACAGCCTTGTAGAGGTGTGGATTTTCACAACTCCATAATATAGGTTTTTCAATAGTGATACTGTCTATTTTATGTTCGTTAACCTTCTGTCCGCGGTTGAAAGGAATCTCCTTGGTCTTATTGTAAACTGTATCACCATTCTGTGCAATAATTGTTGTATTGATGTTTAACTTGTTTGTTCTTAGATAACAACCTAATTCTGCCTGAATTTTTACGACAGACTTGTCTGTTCCAACTAATGGGGTAGTTATATACAAAGGATGTCTGGTGAAATGTTGTTGTGCATCAGTAACGATTACATTTACATCACGGAACAAACCGCCACCAGTGTACCAGCGTGAGTTGTCTGGATTCATTGTGTTTGCTTTCACTGCGATTACATTCTTTTCGCCAAACTTAAGCAACTTTGTAGCATCAATCTCAAATCCCAGATAACCATAGTCTGTACCACCTGCATATTTGCCGTTGATATATACATCGCCTACAAGCATTATACCTTCAAAATCTATGATAATGCGCTTGCCTTTCCATGAGGCATCTGGCGTAATTGTCTTGCGATACCATGCGATACCCATCTCCTTGAAAGCACGTGAAGACAGACGGCTACGCACATTGGCTCCGATGTCACTGTTATCTGCTTTCTCATCTTTTGACGGTGCAACCCAAGGCTGATGAATTTGGAAATCATGAGGAACATTAATTGTTTGCCAACCGCTATCGTCTAATGAAAGGGATTCGCCGTCAACAATATCTCCTGCATGAAATTGCCAACCGAAATTGAGGCTTTCAACAATACGAGATTCATTAGCCCATGCACCAACATGCATAGCTAACAAGAATAGAAATAAAGTAAGTTTCTTCATTTTTAGTAGAATTAATAATTAGTTTGTGCAAAGTTAATATTTTAAATGATAATTAAAGAATTAATTGATAATATTTTATATTATCATAACATTAAGGTCTGCGCATGATGATGTATATAATCACTGGAGCTCCAATAAGAGGAGTAATGGCATTTAGTGGTATTACACCATGACTTCCTGGAATTATGCACATGAGATTACAGAATAAAGCGACTGCGGAACCGATTAGAATTGTTGTAGGGATGATAATCCGATGGTCATCCGATTTGATTATCATTCTTGCTATGTGCGGAACAATTAGTCCGATAAAAGATATGGGTCCACAGAATGCCGTAACAATTGCGGTTAGAAGTCCTGTTATGACTAATAAAAGATTTCTAATTACTTTTATGCTAATACCAAGATTCTCGGCATAGCGTTCACCAAGGAGTAAGATATTCAAAGGTTTGATGAGTAATAAAGATGCCAATAGTCCTATAAGACAAACTGTTGCGAAAAATGGTATCTGTTGAAGTGTTATACTTCCGAAATCACCTAATCCCCATATAAAATATGTCTTAACTCCTTCTTCTGTCGAAAAGAAGTTTAGTAGAGAGATTGCTGATGATGACAGATAGCCAATCATGATGCCGATAATGAGCAACATAACACTTGACCGCACATATAGGGAAAAGCAAAAAATAATAGCCATAACAATCATCGCCCCTACAAAAGCGGATAGGAAAATGGCTGCATATCCTGTTATTGTTATAACCCCGGTAGTGATGCTTCCGCCTAAAAACAGCATCACGATGGCAACGCCAAGACCAGCACCGCTACTGATTCCGAAGATTGATGGATCTGCAAGAGGATTGCGGAATGCAGTTTGTAGCATAAGGCCACTAATAGCAAGCGAACCGCCAGCAAGTGTTGCCGTTATTGCTTGTGGCAAACGTGATTGAAGTATTATAAATTGCCAACTGGATTTCTGTGATTCGTCTCCGCACAATATTTTTAGAATACTACTCAACGGTATGTCAACAGAACCGAGAATAATATTTAGGAAGAATAATACTATGATTAGAAATACCAGTGCTAAGTGTTTCATCATTAATCTGTTTTCACCTGTTTGTAATATCTAATACTATCCAATCCCTCAATTTCTGGATATAAAATCTTAACAATATCGTTAAGATGATAATCAGGTCGGAACGGCGATTCTTCGTAGAACAAACTTGTTTCTACATTGCATCCATAACAATTCTGCTCTTTGAATGCACGTATTTCAGAATATCCATGAAATTCAGATAGCAGTTTTTTATATGTAATAGGTTCACTGCTGTCATATCTGAAAAGCCATACGTCAGATTGACCGGCTTTTTCAAGAACTGTTTCAAAGGGCAACGACAGACTCCCACTGTTTGTGTCGTATGAGAATGGATAAATGGCATTTGCATCGGAGAGCAGCATTCCTATCGTACTTTTACCTCCTGGCACATACCATACAGAACCTGTTTTCTTGTCCATTATAACAGAGCGTCTTTCAATACATTCACTGGCAACATTCTTGATTCTGTTGTAAGAACTGTCAACAACCGCAAACAAAGAATCAGCCTTGCCGGATGCACCATATAGCATGCCGTAAAACTTCATCCATTCTGCTCTTCCTAAAGCAGATGTCTCCATATAATCGGCACATTCAATGATAGGTATTCCAAGTTCTGATACTCTTCCATAACCTCCGTTGTTCTCAAATGGTGATATCAATAACGCATCAGGAGAGAGTGTTATAATTTTTTCTATGTCAGGACTGTAAGCACTGCCGACATCAGAAATGATTCCTTTAGCGTATTGATTCTGTATATATGGGATTTTGATATATTTGCGATCTGCCACACCTGCAATGCTTTCATGTTTGTCGAGTGCAACAAGAAGACTTGTATGAACAGAAGTAAACGGTATGCTGTGAGTAAGTGGGATGTCTATGATTGTTCCTTCAGGCAGATTCTCCGCACTTTGATGCTTTTCCTTTAAGATGTATTTATGAAGCTTTTCCTTTTTGTTCCATGGATTTGTTATTTCAACACTTGCATATCCCTTGTATTTCACAATGGTAAGCAGTTCGGCATATTTTAGTTTTATAGTATCACCGACCACTTGTGAAGACTGTTGATTGCCGCCACCACAAGAAGTCAGGATACAAATGAATGCTGAAAGTATAACAATTATGGATGCAAATGTCTTCATTTTCAGTTAAAAATCATTTTACTAGGTATATCACTTGTCCAAACGCTGTTTTTTAATGTGCCATTAGCATCAAAATGATATAACTTTCCTGATGATACGTAATTCTTTGCATCTGTAATGAAAATGTCACGACTATCAGGAGATACTATTATTCCGTAGGGCACTTCAACCTGCTTGAATGCATCATTGCTGAAAATAGTGGTTTCTACTTTCTCAAGCGTTTCTGTATTGATAATGCCATAGGAAACATTGTTGCTCATAGTCTCATTGCTCCATTCCACACCGAAATAATATAATGAGTCACCAACGATACACATGTCAGAAACGGCGATGTCTATCTTTTTTGTTAATGTCATGTTGCCAGACTTATCCTTGTTGTAACAAAATAGGGCAGGACTGACATCTTCATAATTTCCACGGCTTGTAATCCATAGATTGTCATGGGAGTCTTTTCTCACTCTATGAAGATTTAATTCAACATCAATGTCGTTTCCTCGTTTGAAATCTTTTAGGTTGATTGTTGAAACTACACGGTCATAGATAGGGTAGCGATACCCTCCGCTACATGCAACATAAAGAACATCATCGACAACAGCCATCTCCTCGGGCTGATAACTTACAACCAGAGAATCAACCTTCTCTAATGTGTTTAGGTCAATTTTGAATACTGTTCCCAACTGTATATTGTCTGTTCCCATAGGACCTACATATGAACTGACGTATGCGTGGTTATTGTGGAAGGTAACATATCTGCAGTTAGGTATGTCTATCTTCTTTATACGTTTGCAAGTCTCTTTTGAAAGAACCTCTACCTTATTGGAACCATTAACCACAACCCATAACTGGTCACCGTTAACCTGCATGTCACTACTTGTATCACCGAGCCCCATTATAACATCAGAGTTGACCTTTGAAAAGATATTCTGTGTATATTCGGAAGTCTTGAAGTTGAGGTAGTCGATGGCTGCATTGTTGCTTCCCCAATTACCTTCGCACATGATATAAATACCGTTTATATCATCATTAGTTTCAATGTCGTTTTCTGGAATTTGAACTTCCTCTGATGAATCATCACTGCTGCATGCCATGAATAATGCAGTAAACATTAATAACAAATAAGTCTTTTTCATATCTTAATTAATTTATAATTCATAAATAATACCGATTGAATAGTTGCGCAATGGCATAGGAAAATTCTTTACAACATCATAATCTTTATTAAAGACATTGTTTACCTCTGCCTTTATGCGCAATATGTTCCTGTTAATTTTAAAAATATGCGACAAAGAAATGTCACTTGTTTGCCAAGCCTCCATCTCATTTCGTGGCAGGTTCTCCTGTTGGAAGTATCTTTTCCCTGAATATATAGTGCTGTAACAAAACTCTGTATTTCGGTATGATAGTACAATAATAGCACTTCCGCTATGTTCTGGAGTATAGGGCAACTGGTCTTTATAATATGATGATTCCGAGTCTGTCTTGTCTATTGCCTTCTGCCATGTGTATTGCAGTCTTGCGTTGAGAGTCAGTTCTTTAGCCAATGAAAGTTCGGTCTCTGCAGACAAGTCGATGCCATGTATGCTTACTTTCCCAAGATTCATCATGGTCCATCTGAACTGTGTTCCCTTAGGGTATGATATTATTTTGTCTTTCACATCGTTGTAGTAGGCATCTGCCTGAATCCTCAATGATGAGAAGAGATTACTATCCCAATGTTTGTCAAACGCAACTCCGATATTGTATTGGATAGCCGTCTCTGGATTTAGTTTTGCATTACCTACATCAACATAATAGAGGTCGTTGAATGTGGGCATTCTAAAACTCTTCTTTATGAAAGTCCTCAAAGACAATGGACCATTCTGTTTTGGTTGCCAATTTACAAATATAGCAGGGCTCAATGCAGATACTGCATCAGATGACTTGCCTGTCTTTGTCTTGTCGTTGATAAAAGTGGCCAACAGACTTCCTTGGATTTTAAAGTTATCAAATTGCAATGAAGATGCAAAAGATATCAGATTACTATATCTTACCGGGTAAACAAATCCGTAAGTGTCGGCATTTAGCTTATTCCATTTAAAGTCGTAACACACAGAAACATTCCAGTTTGAGGCAAGTTCGTAAATGTTTGATGATGAGACATAAAACTCTTGCTGCTTATATCTATTGTCAATCAACATTCGCGTTGTGTCATTGTTCACATAATGAGTGTTGTAATAGGCATATTTTGACATCAGTCGTGTGCTAAACTTTGTTCCAAATCGTTTCTGGATATATGCCTGAAGAAATGTATTATTGTCCCATTGACGCTCACCGCGACTCCATACGTTGCTTGCTATTGCACCAGGTATTCCCCTTTCTGAATGATATGTGTATATCTTCATACCACCTTCTGTTCCCTTGTCTGATTTATAAAACAAGTTGGCTTCTACACGTATTGACTTAATGTCGCCGTTTTTCCTGATGGCAGTGGTATCGTATGAAGAGTTATGATAACGGAACTTGTATTTTCCTGTTGATTTAATGGCCTCAGCACTTAATGATGAACTTAAAGATTTAGACCAACGTTGTTCATATAAGGCAGATAGACGATAGGTGTCATAGGATGCAGCTTTTGTCTTGAATCGAAGATTAAATGATTTGTTTTCAGAAAACACAGGACGTCTTGTTCGAATAATGACAGTTCCTGCATTGCCGAAATCACTCGCTGGCATAAAAATGCTGCTTTTTTGACCGTTATATAATGCGACTTCTTCTACATTATCTAAAGAAAACTGCCCAATGTCTATCTGTCCATTCTGAGCATTGCCAAGCAATATCCCGTCGTAGGAAATTCCAAGATGCTGACAACCGAGGCTTCTTATATTGACAGTCTTCATACCTCCTACGCCACCATAGTCTTTTATTTGAATACCAGAAAAGAACTTTAGTGCATCAGCAATGCTGTTGTTGCTTATTTTGTCTAATTGTGATGATGTAAGATGCTGATTTGGCGTAGTCTTGTGATTTTGCTTTGAATTTACCACAACCTCACGTATCATCATGGTAGAATCTTCAAACAAGATACTACCGCTATTGGCAAATACCAAAGATGATAAGGCAGATAAACATGCCGTCATCAACGTCTTTTTCATTTAGATGAATGATTTAAATAATAGCAGCATCCTATCCCACGAGGAATGTTGCAAAATAAGTTTTCTCTGGCAGGTCTTCTGACTTATCACCCGGTTTCAAACGTCTTCCCGAATATAAATTCAGTGACTTGTTGTTTGGACCGATAAGGGTGAATTACAGCTGCGGGACAGTAGATGAATCACACATCTTTCCCATTTAATCACTTGTTAGTGAACCATTCGATGCAAAGTTAATATATTATATAGTATGTATAATTAATCTTATTGATTATTTAACTAATTTTATCTTTTCCGCTTCGTGTCTTTCGATTTCATAAACCATGCGTTTATCATTCATAAACGTGCCGTTTACGAGGTCTAAATGGTGCATTTAGCACTTAAAAGTGATATATATAATTAAGTTTTATCTTCTTTTAAATTCTGAACATGTTATTGCGGTTGCAATGGCTACATTTAGACTTTCGGCAGTATCGCCAATGCTAAAAGATGGTATTAGTAATTTATTGGTAATTAACGACTTCAATTCTTTTGTTATACCTTTTCCTTCATTTCCCATAACAATTATTCCGTTTGGCCTCAACTCATTTTTGTATATATCTGAACCATCAAGGAAAGTTCCGTAAACAGGCATTTCGTCAGACAGGTTGGATATCATATTGTACAAATCTGTATATATGACTTTTACTCTTGCTATACTTCCCATTGTTGCTTGTATTACTTTGGGGTTATATACATCCACTGTTTCGTTGCTGCAGTAAATAGTATCAATTCCAAACCAGTCGGCAATTCTTATTATTGTTCCAAGATTACCAGGGTCCTGTATTCCGTCAAGGGCAAGATATAGTTTGTTATTGTCTATATTCAAATCCTGTTCTGTTGTTTCTATGGCAAACAATGCCAGGACCTGCTGAGGAGTTTTAAGGAGGCTGGCAGACTCCAACTCCCTTTCGCTTACTTCAATTACATTTGAAATTTTGGGGTTGTTGTCAATCCATTCTTTTGTTGCAATGATTGTATGTGGTGTTTTTAGTTTCAGTAGTTCTTCTATAACCTTGGGACCTTCAGCAACGAATAAGGACTCGCGCTTGCGATTCTTTTTTAATTCCAGTGAACGAATAAATTTAATTTGATTTTTACTAATCATAAAAACAATTTATTTGAAAAATATTCAATAAAACATCAGCAAAGTTACGAATAATGTTTTAACTTTGCAAATTAATAAGAATTAATGCAGATAAAAACATACATATATATATTTATTAGTTCGCTTATACTAATGTCATGTTCAGGTACAAAATATGTATCTGACGGTTCTTATCTGCTTAATAGTGTCAACGTACAGGTTGATGACAGATATACGGATATTGACCCAGGCATGCTTAAGTCATATGTTCGTCAAAAGGAAAATTCCAAATGGTTTTCTGCGGCAAAGATACCTCTCGGTATATATTCTTTATCAGGTAGAGATACAACCAAATGGATAAACCGCACATTGCGTGCTATGGGTGAAGAACCCGTTGTTTTTGATTCTATTCAATCAGAAGAATCAAGCAAAAGTCTTTGTTCAGAACTACAAAACAAAGGTTATCTTGGTGCTTATGTCAAACTTAACAAGCAATATAAACGAAAGAAGAAAGTTGATATATCTTATGTATTATATCCCGGAGAAAGATATTTCATTCAGAGTATAAAGTATGATATTCAAGATTCGTTGTTGGCAAGGTTTACGGAAATAACCGATGAAAGTAAAAGACTCTTGCATCAGAACATGCAATTTAATGCTTCGCTGCTTGACAATGAGAGAAAACGTATAACGGAGTTTCTTGTAAATAATGGTTATTATAAGTTTAACAAAGACTATATCTCATATTTAGCCGACACTATATCTGGTTCGCGTGGCATTGATTTGACACTTGTTCTAAGAGAATATCGCACAAGAACAAATGCTGACACTTTGCATAGTCGTTATAGAATAGGGAATATAAATTATTTTAATGGCGAAGCCCCGTCAGCTCCTATTAACTTGCGTAATAAGGTATTGAGAAACAATACTTTTATAGAATCAGGCGATTATTATTCTGCTTCTCGATTAGGAAGGACATACAACAGGTTAGGACGCCTTCAAGCTATTAAATACACTAACATTGGTTTTGTTGAACGCCCAGACAGCATGTTGCTTGACTGTAACATACAGATTAGTACCAACAAGCCAAACACAATTAGTTTCCAACCAGAAGGTACAAATACCGCAGGCGACCTTGGCGCGGCGGCATCTCTCATGTATCAGAATAGAAATCTGTTTAGAGGTTCTGAACTATTCAGCATAGAACTGCGCGGCGCTTTTGAGGCAATTAGAGGTCTTGAAGGGTACAATAACGATAATTTTGAAGAATATACAGTGGAAACTAGTCTTATGTTCCCACGTTTCATTGCGCCTTTCCTCTCGCAAAGTTTCAGAAGAAGAATCAATGCAACCTCTGAGATTGCTTTGATGTATGACTTACAGAATCGCCCCGAATATCACAGGCGCGTTCTTTCTGCTGCATGGCGATACAAATGGAATGATGCGGCACATCACGACAAGTACCAGATAGACTTGTTGGATATCAATTACGTCTTCATGCCTTGGATATCTACAAAATTCCGCGAAGATTATCTTGATGACAACACTAACAGAAATGCTATTTTACGTTATAACTATGAAGACCTCCTGATTATGAAGTTTGGTTTCAGGTATAACTACAACAATGGCCTCTATGCCATAAAGGCAAATGTAGAGACGGCAGGCAATCTGTTAGGGGCATTGTCTAATGTCGCAGACTTTAAGAAGAACGACCAAGGACAATATAAAGTGTTTAATATTGCTTTTGCACAATATGTAAAAGGAGATATCGACTTTACTAAATATTTCAAGTTTGACAATACCAACACATTGGTTTTCCATGCAGGTCTTGGCATAGCATATCCTTATGGCAATAGTTCAATCCTTCCCTTTGAAAAACGTTATTTCTCAGGAGGAGCAAATAGCGTAAGAGGATGGAGTGTAAGGTCATTAGGTCCGGGTAGATATGTAGGTAAAAATGGCAATATTGATTTTATCAACCAAACAGGTGATATTAAATTGGATTTGAACATTGAATACAGAACATATTTATTCTGGAAGTTAGACGGTGCCTTGTTTGTTGATGCGGGTAACATTTGGACATTCCGTGATTATAAAGACCAACCTGGCGGGCAGTTTGATATTACAGAATTCTATGAACAATTAGCCGTTAGTTACGGATTGGGATTCAGGCTAAACTTTGATTTCTTCATATTGCGCTTTGATATGGGTATGAAAGCCATCGACCCTGCTTATGTAGGTTCCGCTCATTATCCAATTACAAGACCAAGGTTTAGCCGTGACTTTGCTTTCCATTTCGCAGTCGGCATGCCTTTCTGATTACTTTTCTTTTTTACTCAATATATTCATCCATTATTCTGCAAAAGTTGAATAATAGTTTTGGATATAACGTCTTTTTTTGTTACTTTTGCACAAAATATAAACCAAAATGTTGAAATTTATATCCTTTGGTAGCGGGAGCAGCGGAAACTGTTACTATCTTGCTACCGCAACGGATGCATTACTTATAGATAGTGGGTTAGGTATAAGATTGCTTAAAAAACATTTTAAGGAATATGGTGTAACACTTGCCAGTGTGCACAATATTCTTATTACACATGACCATGCAGACCATATCAAATCTGTTGGTTATATGAGTAATGATTATAATCTGCCTGTATATACAACCAAATATGTTCACGATGGTATAAAGCGTAACTATTGTGTTTCAAAGAAGATTCCTGCAGAGCATATTCATTATATAGAAAAAGGTAAAACCTATCAGATAGGCGAGTTTCTTGTAACACCTTTCGAGGTGCCACATGATAGTTCTGATAATGTTGGATATCGCATAGAGTATAAGGATATTGTTTTCTGTATAATTACAGATGCAGGTTCTATCACTGACGAAATACGCGAAAACATATCTCAAGCCAATTATCTTGTTCTTGAGGCAAACCACGATGAAGAAATGGTCTTAAGTGGTCCGTATCCACAATACCTTAAGTCACGAATATTAAGCGCTAATGGGCATTTGAGTAATAAGAATTGTGCCGTTGCAATTGCTGAAAACATGTCGGAGAATCTTCGTATGGTATGGCTCTGCCACCTTAGTGAAGAAAACAACCATCCGGAACTGGCAAGAAAAACAGTGGAAAGTATATTGCGTAGCTATGGAATAATTGTTGGCAAAGATATAAAACTTGAGGTTCTTAAAAGAAAACTACCAAGTGGAATTGTTGAACTTGTATAAATGATTTTCCCTAATGGACAACATTTCAAGAATTTTGACAAAGTTGCATATCAATGAGTTGAATGATATGCAGAATGATGCTTTCGATGCTATATTGCATACAGGCAATGATGTAATTATTCTTTCGCCTACAGGCAGCGGCAAGACTCTTGCATATCTTTTGCCTGTATCACAGTTGGCAGACGCACAGAGCGACAATGTTCAGGTGCTTGTTATAGTACCTGGCAGAGAACTTGCCTTGCAATCGGACACCGTTTTGAAGAACATGGGTTCGGGATTACGCTCATGCGGATGTTACGGAGGCAGACCGACAATGGAAGAACACAAGACTCTGAAACAGGTTAAGCCACAAGTTATATTCGGAACTCCAGGACGACTGAACGACCATATTGACAAGGAGAACATATCACCTTATGGCATTAGATATGTCGTTATAGATGAGTTTGACAAATGTCTGGAAATGGGTTTCCACGACGAAATGGCACGACTGATGAAGAAACTGCCTGGTGTTCGCCGAAGGATTCTACTTTCTGCAACTGATGCAGAACAGATACCGGACTTTGTTCATCTGGCAAGAGCTGAGAAGCTTGACTATCTGATTGAAGAGGAACAAGTGACTGAGCGCATCAGAATATATGAAGTAAACAGTCCAAGTAAAGACAAACTCGACACACTGAATCAATTGTTGCGTTCATTTGGTGACAGCAGTTCTATAGTATTCCTAAATTATAGAGACAGCGTAGAACGAACTGCCGACTATCTGCGCCGAAGTGGTTTCAGTGCAAGCCATTTCCATGGCGGAATGGAGCAGAAACAGCGTGAGGATGCTTTATATAAGTTCAGCAACGGTTCATCGAACATATTCGTGTCAACAGACTTGGCTTCTCGTGGTCTTGATATTCCTGACATTGACAATATCGTCCACTATCATCTGCCACAAAGCGAAGACGGATATATACATAGAGTGGGTCGAACGGCAAGATGGGAATCAGAGGGTAGGGCTTTCTTCCTCTTAGGTCCTGACGAATATATACCTGAATTTGTGGAGGGCGATGTCGAAACATTCGATATTCCTGACAATCTTCCACAACCTGCTATGCCCAAAATGGCCACTATATATATAGGTAAAGGCAAGAAAGACAAGATAAGCAAAGGCGACATTGTTGGCTATCTTTGCAAGAAAGGTGGTCTGGAACTAAACGAAATAGGGCGAATTGATGTTAAGGACAGATATACTTATGCAGCAGTGACGCGACAAAAAGTAAGCCAAGTGCTTAAATTGACTCGTGGAGAGAAGATAAAAGGTATAAAAACAATAGTCGAAATTGTCAAATAGACATTATTTTTTACTTTTTGCTATATTATTGCTAAAATAATTTGCCATATAGAATAAAAAGTGTAACTTTGCACGCGAATTATTAAACTAAGTAGAAAATTTAATTAAAATACCAAATTTAAACATTAAAATGAAGAAGTACAACTTTAATGCAGGTCCATCAATGCTTCCTCGCGAAGTTATTGAGAACACCGCTAAGCAGTGTTTAGACTTCAATGGCTCAGGCCTTTCTCTTATGGAAATCAGTCATCGTGCAAAAGATTTCCAGCCAGTAGTAGATGAAGCAGTAGCTCTCATCAAGGAACTTTTACAGATTCCAGAGGGTTATTCCGTAATATTCCTTGGAGGTGGTGCATCGCTTGAGTTCTGCATGATTCCATATAACTTCCTTATCAACAAGGCTGCATACCTGAACACAGGTGTTTGGGCAAAGAAGGCTATGAAGGAAGCAAAGCTCTTTGGTGAGGTTGTTGAGGTTGCATCATCTGCTGATGCCAACTATACATTCATTCCAAAGGATTGGACTTGTCCTACAGACGTAGATTATCTGCACTTTACAACAAACAATACTATCTATGGTACAGAGGTGCGCAAGGACCTCGATGTTCCTGTTCGCCTCATTGCCGACATGTCTTCTGACATCTTCAGTCGTCCAATTGATGTATCTAAGTATGATGCAATCTATGCTGGTGCACAGAAGAACCTTGCTATGGCAGGTGTAACTATCGTTATCGTTAAGGACGATGCACTTGGCAAGGCTCCACGTCAGATACCAACAATGCTCGACTATCGCACACATGTTGACAAGGGTTCTATGTTCAACACTCCTCCAGTAGTGCCTATCTACTGCGCATTGGAGAACCTCCGTTGGATAAAGAAGAACGGTGGTGTAGAGGCAATGGACAAGTTGGCACAGCAGCGTGCTGAGATTCTCTATAATGAGATTGACCGCAACAAGATGTTCCGTGGAACTACAGCTGTTGAAGATCGTTCACTGATGAACATCTGTTTCGTAATGAACGAAGAATATGCTGAACTTGAGAAGCCATTCATGGAGTTTGCAACAAGCAAGGGTATGGTAGGTATCAAGGGCCATCGCTCTGTAGGCGGTTTCCGTGCTAGCTGCTACAATGCTCAGACAATAGAAGGCGTAGAGGCTCTTGTTGCTTGCATGAAGGAGTTTGAAAACAAATAAGACGATAGATTCATAATTTCATCTAACAGATTTATGAAAGTATTAGTTGCTACAGAAAAACCTTTCGCTGCAGCTGCAGTTGAAGGCATAAAGCAAGAAGTAGAAGCTGCTGGTCACGAACTGGCTTTGCTTGAGAAATATACAGAAAAGGCACAGTTGCTCGATGCAGTTAAAGATGCTGATGCACTGATTATCCGTTCAGACAAGGTTGATGCTGAGGTTCTTGACGCTGCAAAGCAGTTGAAGATTGTTGTACGTGCAGGTGCCGGTTACGATAATATTGACCTTGCTGCTGCTACAGCACACAATGTCGTTGCAGAGAACACACCAGGCCAGAATGCCAATGCTGTTGCAGAACTCGTTTTCGGTATGCTGGTATTCGGTGTTCGTAACTTCTTTAATGGCAAGGCAGGTACAGAACTGATGGGCAAGAAGCTTGGTATTCTTGCATTCGGTAACGTAGGTCGCAATGTTGCACGCATTGCTAAGGGCTTCGGTATGGAGGTATATGCATACGACGCATATTGTCCAAAAGAGGCTATTGAGGCTGCCGGTGTAAAAGCTGCTGATAGTCAGGCAGAACTGTTTGCAGAGTGTGACATCGTTTCATTGCATATTCCTGCAACTGCAGAAACAAAGCAAAGCATCAATGCCGCTCTTGTTGGAAGCATGAAGAAGGGTGGTATTGTTGTGAACACTGCCCGCAAGGAGGTTATCAACGAACCTGAACTTATACAGTTGATGAACGAGCGCACTGATATTAAGTATCTCACAGATATCATGCCAGACGCACATGATGAGTTCTCTAAACTTGAAGGTCGCTATTTCAGCACACCAAAGAAGATGGGAGCACAGACAGCAGAGGCGAATATCAATGCCGGTATTGCTGCAGCTAAGCAGATAAACGCTTATTTTGCAACAGGCGATACCAAGTTCCAGGTGAACAAGTAAAGATTCAAGGTAATATTTATAGATAGAAAGGTAAAAAGATTTTATGTCACCCCGATACTTATTATTATTGAAGTATCGGGGTGTATTTTAAATACATGATGCAAATGTTTTGACATCTCATTACTTTTCAGTATATTTGCAAAATATAAATTAATAACATTAAAAACATACAACTATGCAAAGTGACCCAAAACAGTGCTTATATTGCACAAACAATCAGACACTCCATGATTTGATGATAGAGTTTGCACAACTTCGTGTTTCACGTGCTTTCGTATTCAAAGAGCAGACATACTACGGACGTTGCCTTGTGGCTTATAAAGACCACGTGAACGACCTCAATGAACTGACTGACGAGGAGCGCAATGACTTTATGGCAGATGTTGCACAGGTAACTCGCGCCATGCAGAAGGCATTTAATCCTGAGAAGATTAACTATGGTGCTTATAGCGATAAGTTATCTCACCTGCACTTCCATCTTGCTCCAAAGTATGTAGATGGTCCTGATTACGGTGGTACATTCCAGATGAACCCAGGCAAGGTATATCTTTCTGATGCTGAATATCAAGAGATTATCGATAAGCTTAAGGCAAATATGTAATTGTTTGTATCCAATAATATATCATTTAATTATCCAACTTTAAATTTTACGACTTTAATAAGTTATGGCAATCATAAAACCATTTAAAGGTATTCGTCCTCCAAAGGATTTGGTAGAACAGGTTGAGTCTCGTCCTTACGATGTTCTGAACTCTGAAGAGGCAAGGGCAGAGGCTGGCGATAATGAGAAGAGCCTCTATCGAATCATCAAACCAGAGATTTGTTTTGAACCTGGTACAAGCGAGTATGACCCGAAAGTTTACGAAAAGGCAGCAGAAAACTTCCAGATGTTCCAAGACAAGGGATGGCTTGTTCAGGACCAGGATGAGCATTACTATATCTATGCTCAGACAATGAACGGCAAAACACAATACGGATTGGTAGTCGGTGCTTACGTTGATGACTATATGAAGGGCAATATCAAGAAACATGAGCTGACTCGCCGTGATAAGGAGGAAGACCGAATGAAGCATGTGCGTGTGAACAATGCCAATATCGAACCTGTGTTCTTTGCTTATCCTGACAATGAAGTGCTTGACAAGCTTATCATGCGCTATGCAGCAACTGAGCCTGAGTATGATTTCATTGCTCCTATCGACGGATTCCGCCATCAGTTCTGGGTCATTGCCGATGAAGCAGACATAGCAACTGTAACAGAGGAGTTTGCAAAAATGCCAAGTCTCTATATCGCTGACGGTCATCATCGCTCAGCTGCAGCAGCACTTGTTGGTGCAGAAAAGCAGAAGCAAAACCCAAATCACAATGGAACAGAAGAGTATAACTACTTCATGGCTGTTTGCTTCCAGGCATCTCAGTTGACCATTCTAGACTACAACCGTGTGGTTAAGGACATCAACGGCATGACTTCAGAAGAACTATTAAAGGCTTTGGAGAAGAATTTCATTGTAACAGACAAGGGAACAGATATTTATAAGCCTGCAAAACTGCATGAGTTCTCAATGTATCTTGATGAACATTGGTATAGTCTTGAGGCAAAGGAAGGCACATACGACAACAATGACCCAATCGGTGTTCTTGATGTTGACATCTCCAGTCGTTTGATTCTCGATGAACTTCTCGACATTAAAGACCTGCGTAGCAGCAAGCGCATAGACTTTGTTGGTGGTCTGAGAGGACTAGGCGAGTTGAAGCGTCGTGTGGATAGTGGAGAAATGCGCATGGCTCTTGCTCTCTATCCAGTGTCAATGCAGCAGATTATGGATATTGCCGATAGTGGTAATATCATGCCTCCAAAGGCTACATGGTTTGAACCGAAACTCCGTTCAGGACTTGTTATACATAAACTGAGCTAAATGACTGATACATATCTAACGATTTCCGATACTTCTGAAGGCTACTATACAGAGAAGCGTTCAAAGTTTTATGCCTTTGCACATCACGTTGAAACGGTCGATGAAGTTAAGGAGATTGTTGCTATGTACAGAAAGAAATATTACGATGCGCGCCATGTCTGTTGGGCTTACATGCTTGGACATGAGCGCATCGAATTTCGTGCCAATGACGACGGTGAACCAAGCAGCACTGCTGGCAAACCCATACTCGGGCAGATAAATTCTGCCGAACTTACAAATATTCTTGTAGTGGTTATACGCTATTATGGCGGAGTTAATCTGGGTACAGGCGGACTGATTGTTGCATATCGCACGGCTGCTGCCGATGCTATAGCCAATGCAAATATTGAGGAAAGGCTGATTGAGGAAGAAATCGTTTACAATTATCCTTATGTCATGATGAACGATGTCATGCGAATTGTAAAGGATTTGCAGCCACGTATTGTTTCCCAAACCTTTGACAATACCTGCGAAATAAAATTGTCAATAAGAAAGAGTGAAGCTGCAAGATTGCGCTCTTTGTTAGATAAACTATCTTTTGGAGAATAAAAACAAGATAATCTATTACTTGGAATTTACTCTCTATATACAAGACTTTCAACTGTTTCATTCTTATAGAATGTGATTCAATCATGTATTTATAGGATATAGAAATAAAAAAAGGATGACTCAAGCCATCCTTTATAATATAATTGGAACTTCCCCCAAAATTATTTCTTATCTTTCTTAGCCTTATCTTCTTCGTTGAAAGTACTCTTGTACAACTTGTTCAGACCATTGATAACGTCTTTAGTAATGTTATACTGCTTGTTGGCATACAGGATATTATCACCTGCTTTACTGAGGATAATATCATATTTCTTGTCCTGATTATAAATCTCCAAGAAGTTCTGCAAAGAATCGCGCAAAGCGTTGTTGTACTTGATAGTCTCTTCTTCAAGTTCAGATGCCAAACGTGCCTGAAGCTGCTGCAAATCTTGCTCCTGGCGCTGAAGGTTTGCCTGTTGCCTTTCAGCCTCCTCTCTACTAGTGAAACCATTGTTTTGAAGTTTCTGCTGGAAGTTTGTTACAGCTTTTTGCAATTGCTGTCCCTTGTTGTTCAAGGTGTTGCGTGCATTATTGCTTCTTTTCTCCAATACAAGTGCATACTCCTGGCAGAACTTATACTGAGTCATGAGTGAATCAACTTCTACAAATGCCACCTTGATGCCATTTGATGAACTTTCTGCTACTGGACTTTCATCAACCTTTGGGGCAGAGTTATTACATGAAGTAAAAGACACCAATGCAGACATAGCGATGGCAGCGATAAAGTTTGTTTTCATTTTTTCTACGTTTTTATTTATTATTGTTAATTATTTTCTTTGCATTTACTTAGCAATCCACATGCAGCACATTTGTCATTCGTCTTATTGCCACAGAGTGAATTTCTCATCTCACGGTCTTGTTCCATTACGCAATGAATACCTCTTTCTTTCATTGCCTCACTGTCATGTATATGTTGAGACGAGAAACTTCCATTGCGTTTGAATAATACTTTCACACATAAAAAAGCCATGCTAATAGCAATTATTAACGATGTGAATAGTAGAATCTCAACCATATTTTGTATCTTTGCGTGCAAAGTTAATGCAAATAAATTAATTATTGACTATAACTAGTCAAAAAAAGAGTAAATAATGAATAAAAGTATTTTAAAACCTGAGTGCGTATTTGAACAATTTGCACGTATTAATGAGATTCCCCGCCCTTCAAAGCGTGAAGAAAAGATGATTGCTTATTTGATGGAATGGGGTAGAGAGCATGGACTTGAAACAAAATGTGACAAGACCGGCAATGTTATAATCTGTAAACCTGCTACTGCAGGCATGGAAAATCGTAAAACAATTATCCTGCAGAGTCACATGGATATGGTTTGTGACAAGTTGGTTGATGTAGAATTCGATTTTGACAATGACCCTATAAAGACATATATTGATGGTGAATGGCTAACAGCAGAAGGTACGACATTAGGTGCAGATGACGGAATCGGTTGTGCTATACAATTAGCTGTATTGGCAAGTGACGACATTGAGCATGGACCAATAGAATGTGTATTTACACGAGACGAAGAAACTGGACTTACTGGTGCGCTTGGCATGGAATCAGATTTCATGACTGGTGACATGCTTATCAACCTTGATTCTGAGGACGAGGGACAGATTTTTGTTTCATGTGCAGGAGGAAGGACAACTACTGGAGTATTCACTTTCGAACGTGAAGATGCACCAGAAGGATTTTTCTTTATACGAGGAAGCATAAAGGGACTTGTCGGTGGTCATTCAGGTGATGATATAGAGAAAAAGCGGGCTAATGCCATTAAGATTTTAGCAAGATTCCTTTATAAGGAAATGCAGAAGACCGACTTGCGTCTTGCTAAATTCAATTCAGGAAAGATGCACAATGCAATACCACGAGATGGCGAATTTATTATTGCCGTTCCTTCAAAGGACAAGGAAATGATTCGTGTTGACTGGAATGTCTTTGTAGCAGACGTTGAAGAAGAATTCCATGTAAGCGATACAAACATGGAGTTTAATATGGGAAGTGCTGATTCAGAGAAATTAATCCCTGCATCAGTTGCTAATAATTTTATCCGTGCATTGCAGGCTGTTGACAACGGCATTTACTCAATGTGTCAAGATGAAGCATTGGCATATATGGTTGAGACATCAAGCAATATTGCCAGTATCATAACAAACGAAGACAAGATTACAGTTGTAGCAAGTCAGCGCAGTAACGTTATGTCTAATCTTGAGAATATGTGCAATACCATACGCGCTTGTTTTGAATTGGCAGGCGCTGAAGTTAAACATAGTGATGGTTATCCAGCATGGAAAATGCGAGCAGATAGCCAGTTGACAAAGTTGGTTACAGATACATATGTATCACTCTTCGGCAAGCAACCAATTGTTAAGGGCATTCATGCCGGTCTTGAGTGTGGCCTTTTCTCTGAAAGATATCCTAATCTTGATATGGTTTCTTTCGGTCCGACCTTAAGATTTGTACATACTCCAGAAGAGCGTCTGCTTATCCCTACAGTTCAGATGGTATGGGATCATCTCAAAGAAATACTAAAAAATATACCTTGCAAATAGTTTTTAATGGGGCAAAGCAATGTGTTTTGCCCCTTAATTGATAAAAAATCAACTTTTTTTTGAAAAAAAGAAGCGAAAAACTTGCAAGATTGAAAAATAAGCACTACCTTTGCATCGCATTTGAGAGAAAGTGCAATGGTTAAAGAACACCGGTAAGGAAGTTTGGGTGAGTGGCTGAAACCAGCAGTTTGCTAAACTGCCGTGCGGGTAACCGTACCGGGGGTTCGAATCCCCCAGCTTCCGCTGAGGGAACTATAAAAAGAATGGTGGATTCATCTAATGGTTAGGATACAAGATTCTCAATCTTGGCATAGGGGTTCGATTCCCCTATCCACTACAAGAATTAAACCTGGAACATTAAGTTCTAGGTTTTTTTAATTTATGTCGTTCATGGAGAATCAGTATTCAAGATTGGAACTTTTAATCGGCGAAAATGCAGTTGCAAACATTAGACAAAGCAAGGTTGCTGTGTTTGGTGTTGGCGGTGTCGGTGGTTATGTTGTTGAAGTTCTTGCAAGAAGTGGTGTTGGTAGTATATGTATCATTGACAATGACAAGGTTAATATGACAAACATCAACAGGCAGATAATAGCATTACATAGCACTATTGGTGAATATAAGGTAGATGCTTTAGAAAAACGCATACTTGATATTAATCCTGATTGTAATGTCATAAAGCATAAAATGTTCTATTTACCCGACAATGCAGATGAAATTGATTTGACAGGATATGATTATGTTATTGATTGTATTGATACTGTTGCCGCAAAAATAGAACTGATTAAGCGATGTAAATCTTTTTCCATACCTATAATATGCAGTATGGGTACAGCAAACAAGATGAATCCTTTAGCTTTTAGAATAACTGATTTGAGCAAAACAAACATCGACCCATTGGCGAGAGTCTTAAGAAAAAAACTACGCAAGATAGGAATAACGTCGCTTGATGTTTTATATAGTGAAGAACAACCTCAACGTTTAGGTAATGAAACATTGACTGATGAGAATACTCATCCCACACCAGCAAGCAATGCTTTCGTTCCGGCTGCTGCGGGATTGATTATCGGTGGTGAAGTAGTAAAAAGATTAATGGCAAGAGGTTAGTTCTTGCCATTGTTCATTTGTAATAGTATCTTGATAATTCTTTCTCCAGTTCTACCGTCCCATCTGTCAGGTAGAGTACATCTCTTCCATATACCGCAAACTGCCTCGTTAATATACTTCTTCAGTTTGTCCATATCTTCTCCTATAAGCACATTACTTCCATGAGTCACCGTTTCTATGTGTTCTGTATAGTTGTTTATTGTTATACAAGGTACGGAGTTGAATGTCGCTTCCTCTGCAACGTTACCAGAGTCTGTTACAATACATTTGGCATTTGCAGCGATATAAGCAAACTCGAGATATGGCAATGGGTCAACGATATGCAAGTGGGAATATTTCTCTGATAGACTTTTTATCCTGGAAGAAGCAGGTTCTCTTAGAGGCGCTATTATCTTCATTTCATTGACCGAGTTACACATTGCTTCAATTATGGAACTAAGTTTTTCATGGTCATTGATAAGAACCTTGCGATTGATTGTGAATAACAGATAATTATCCTTATCCAAAGCCAGCCTATTAGCAACTTCAGGTCGTTTTAATCTGTTATAGTTGCTTCTAAGCGTATCCATTAGAATATTACCAACAAGATAAACGTCTGCTGATTCTTGCCCACCTCTCATTGCTATACCACTTGTATTGGCACCTGCAGTAAATAGGTAGTCGCTCAAACTGTCAATAACGAGTCGGTTTATTTCCTTTGGCATGTTTATGTCAAAAGAACGTGTGCCTGCAACTATATGAGCAAGTGGCAATCCACGTTTTTTGGTTACAATAGCAGCAGCCATTGTCGAAGTCAAATCATCTACAACAATAACCATGTCCATTGGATTGGCATTTAGATAGTTGTCTAACTCAAACATTATCCTGCCTGTCAGTTCATTAAGACTCTCACAATCAATGCCTAAATAAACATGGGGTGGTGGAATCTGCAAATCATCAAAGAGTGATTGTTCCAATGTTGAATCATCGATTTTGCCGGCATAAACAAGTTTGAATTCAACATTTTGACCTTCTAGTTGCAATTTGTTGATAGCCTTAATAAGCGGTGCAACCTTAATAAAATTAGGTCTTGCCCCTGTTACTATACAGATGTTTTTCATGTCAATGTGATTTCTTTTTTAATAGTTTTTCCAATCTACGTCTTGCATCGAGTGCATCTGGATAGAGTTCCAACGCTTTTGTATAGTTAGCTATGGCAGCATCGGCCATATCCTCATGCTCACATTCTTTTCCCATGAGGGTGTATTCTGCTGCAAGTCTTTTCAAGAATTCGTCACGTTTTTCTATTTCGCTCTTTAAGCGGTCAATTTCAGCCTGTTGTGTGACTATTTTATTTAGTTTGCGACGAATGAATCGTTTTGCATTAGGCTTTTCTATGTCATACCTACTATGTATCGCAAGAAAGAAATTGTTGATGAATGTATCAAAGTCGCATCTGTCGAATGCTTCAACCGCCTCACGATATTCTTTGTCAGCCTTGCTTTCACTAATTGCTTTTTGCATTATGCTATTATTATTATAGAGACTCGCAAAACGAACTACTTCTGATTTTACAAATATATCGGAATGGCGGATGGGTTCTTTAAGACAGATACCTTCAAGTGATGTGCATCGACTTAATGCAACATAAGTTTGTCCACCTGCAAACACACCACCAGTGAAGTCTATATTAACATGTCGAAAAGTCAATCCCTGACTCTTGTGTATGGTTATCGCCCAGGCTAATCGGAGAGGAAATTGGGTATAAACGCCAAGAAGTTCTTCTTCAATCTTCTGTTCCTTTTCATTAAACTTATAGCGTATGTTCTCCCATGCCACCCGTTCTACATCATATTCATTACCGTCTTCTACAACAACGCTTATAATACCTTCTTCCTCATCAATGCCACTCACAACGCCCAAAGTGCCATTTACCCATCTCTTTTCCTTATCATTCTTGATGAATATAACCTGAGCACCTGGTTTTATTTCAAGTTCCATGGGAGTGGGAAGCGATGTCTCTGGGAAATCACCTCTTATTGTACCGTTAAAAACAGAAGAATTGCCGTCAAGCTGGGCAAGTTGTTGGTCGTTAATATAGTCAACAGTATCTCTTCTTGACGCAAGAGTAATAACAAGATTACTATCTTTCTTCCTTGTTGTTGCGTTTACACGGGTGTTAAGTGTTTGCAAATCAGCATCATTGGCATTGTTACATCTTATCCTGTCAAGAATACCGATAAACTTACTGTCTGTCTGACGATAGACTTTGCGCAACTCAATACTTACTAGTTGCATTTCTTGAAATATCTTTGCAGAAAAGAAATAGGACGAAACGTAGAAAGGTTGCAATAGTCTTCTGTCGTCTTCCTTAAGTACAGGTTCCAACTGAAAAATATCTCCTACAAGAAGAAGCTGTTTACCTCCAAATGGCTCACGACTATTTCGGCAATATGTACGTAACACCTTATCTATAAAATCAATGATATCGGCCCTAACCATACTGATTTCATCGATGATGATAAGTTCAAGTTCACGTATAAGCTTTACATGGTTTGAACTGTATTTCAATGTCTTACGTATGTTCTTAGTACTATATTGATTATCGTTTGGTAAAAGCGGATGAAAAGGAATCCGGAAGAAACTATGCAATGTACTTCCCCCGGCATTTATAGCCGCTATTCCAGTGGGTGCCAATATTACATGCTTTTTCTTAGTTGTCTTTGAAACATATCTCAAGAAAGTAGATTTGCCTGTTCCTGCTTTTCCTGTCAAGAACAAAGAACAGCGGGTGGCGTTGATAATCTTGAGTGCCGACAGCCACTCTTTATTATTCAAATCCAATTCCATATTTATATATTTCTAAATGGTATCTATAAGTATCTTAGATATTGACATAAATTACCTACAGGCAAGCTGTTGTGATATGTAGTCCATAATACCATCCCTGTCGTCAGCATCAAACCATACTACTTTCTTGTCGCGCTTAAACCAAGTCAGTTGTTTGCGTGCATATTTTCTTGTATTTCCCTTAATACGCTCTATGGCTTCATCAAGTGAATATTTCCCATCAAGATAATCAAAGATTTCTTTATAACCAACAGTATTCAAGGAATTGTGGTTCTTATAGTTATAGAGAGACTTAACCTCGTTTACCAAACCATCTCTTATCATATCGTCAACGCGTTGGTTTATACGATTATAAAGAATTTCTCTTGGGCGATTCAATGCTATTTTTATGATATTAAAAGGTCTTTCCTTATTTTCTTTTTTTCTATATGACGTGTATGTATTGCCTGTTTGGTAGCATATTTCCAATCCATGAATAACACGACGTGTATTTTTCTTGTCAACAAAGTCATAGTACTCAGGGTCAAGCAATCGCAGTTCTTCACACAATCGTTCCAAACCTTCTGTTTCCAATCGCTGTTTCAGTGTATCACGAATTTCGTCACCAATAGTAGGAATATCATCAATGCCATTACACACAGCATCAATATACATCATGCTGCCGCCAGTAAGCAGTGCTATATTCTTTTGTGATGAAGAAGAAAACTGTTGGTCAAGTATTTCAAGCACATCCTGTTCAAACATAGATGCACTATAATAATCTGTAATACTTAATTTACCAACGAGATAGTGCTTTACTAAGGATAATTGCTCACTTGTTGGTGATGCTGTACCGATTTTCAAATCTTTAAATATCTGTCGAGAATCGGCATTAATAATAGGTATTCCGTAATGTTTAGCCAAGTCCATGCAGAGGGCTGTTTTGCCCACTGCTGTTGGACCTGTTATTACGATAAGCGTATTCATCTTAGCGAATGATTCCGCGCTTAGAATTTTCAATAAAAGAACAAATATATTCTACTTCTTTTACATCAGGATATTTTGCACGAGCTTCCTGAATACCGTCTTTAATGATGCCGTTTGCATATATTGTACGGTATGCATCGTGTATCTGTTCTATTGTCTCATTGCTGAAACCACGACGGCGAAGACCAATGATGTTTATTCCACAATACTTTGTCGGAACCTTACCTGCAATGATGTATGGAGGAATGTCCTGACTGAAGGCTGCACCTCCTTGAATCATTACGTAGCCAGCAATACGACAGAACTGATGAACAAGAACAGTAGAACTGATGATAGCATTGTCTTCAACAACCACCTCACCAGCAAATTTCGTTGCATTACCAACAATAATACCATTACCTATAATACAGTCATGTGCAATATGTACAGTTTCCATAAGAAGATTGTTTGAACCTACTAATGTAGTTCCTGTGCTTGCTGTACCTCTACTTATAGTAACATTCTCACGGATACTATTATTGTTGCCAATTTCACAAAGAGATTCTTCACCAACAAACTTCAAATCCTGTGGCTTGGTACTTATGCTTGCACCTGGAAAAAACTCATTGTTGTCACCGATGCGTGCACCTGTATGGATTGTTACGCTGTTATATAGTTTATTGTTGTTACCAATAACTGTATTCTTATCTATAAAGCAAAAAGGACCGATGATATTGTTGTCTCCTAACTTTGCTTCCGGATCTACATAAGCTAATGGACTAATCTGATTCATAACTTGAAAATTCTATTTGTTCTTAACTATCTGTGCTGTAAACGAAGCCTCAGAAACGATGTGGTCGCCTACAAAAACATATCCCTTCATAGATGAAATTCCATGTCGTACAGGTGCTAAAAGGTCAACTTTAAACAGCAATGTATCACCTGGAACAACCTTCTGGCGGAACTTCACATTATCTATCTTCATGAAATAAGTTGACCATTTCTCTGGTTCTTCAAGTGTGTTGAGAACCAACAGACCGCCACACTGTGCCATTGCCTCTATCTGAAGTACACCTGGCATTACAGGTTCTTGCGGGAAATGACCTTGGAAGAATGGTTCGTTGCTTGTGATGTTCTTAACGCCAACGATACTTGTAGCTCCCAGTTCAATAACCTTGTCAACCAGTTGCATAGGATAGCGATGTGGAAGAAGTTCACGAATACGATTAATATCCATTACTGGAGTTTCATTTGGGTCGTATATAGGAGCCTGAACTTCATATTTACGTATCTCCTTACGCATTTGACGGGCAAACTTATTGTTGATAGAATGACCTGGACGTGTGGCAATGATGCGCCCCTTGATAGGTTTGCCAATCAAAGCCATATCACCAATAATGTCAAGCAGTTTATGACGTGTACATTCATTATCCCAAACAAGAGGCTTGTTTTGGATATAACCCAATTCATTTGCGTCTCTGTGGTCAACGCCAAGGTTGTCTGCCAGTTCGTCAAGCTGTTCCTGTGACATCTGTCGTTCGTAAATCACGATTGCATTGTCAAAGTCGCCACCCTTGATAAGGTTTGCCTTAAGCAAAGGAACAATGTCACGTACGAATACAAAGGTACGGGCTGGAGCTATCTCCTTTACAAAATTTTCTATCTTGTCAAGTGTAGCAAACTGACTACTGATAAACTTTGACTCGAAAGAGCACATGGTTGTAAGGCTGAATTCATTGTCTGGCAGGATAGTAATGCAAGAACCTGTCTCCTCATCCTTAACCTCTATTTTCTTTCTTATGACATACCAATCTTTTGGCGCATTGAGTTCTTCAATACCAACCTCATTTATTTTCTCGATATACTTGATTGCACTTCCATCAAGAATAGGGAACTCAGGACCATTTACCTGGATAAGACAGTTGTCAATGCCTAATGCATATAAAGCAGCAAGTCCATGTTCAACAGTTGATACACGGATGTCACCTTTGCCCAAAACTGTTCCTCGCTGGGTGTCAATCACATTTTCTGCTATGGCATCAATAATAGGCATACCATCCATATCGATTCTCTGAATCTTATATCCGGTATTCTCTGCTGCAGGATTGAATGTAACGGTAAGACTCAATCCCGTATGCAGTCCTTTTCCGCAAAGAGAGAAACTGCCCTTTAATGTCTTTTGCTTCATTTTATTGTCGTTTAATTATTTATTTCCTTTTAGTTCATCAAGTTGTTTCTGCAACTCGTTGATTTGTTTATACATGTCAGGAAGTTTCCTGAATATGGCCTGTGACTTGAAATATGCCTTAGGCTCCATAGGTGGAGTACCGATAAGTGTCTGGTCACCCTTGATATTGCCAGGAACACCTGATTGTGCACCAAGGAATGTCTTGTCGCCAACAGTGATATGGCCAGCAAGACCTACCTGACCTCCAAACATACACCAAGAACCAATCTTTGTGCTGCCTGCTATACCAACTTGAGCAGACATTACTGTGTTCTCTCCAATCTCTACGTTATGTGCAACCTGAATCAAATTGTCAAGCTTAACGCCTTTTCTGATTATTGTGCTTCCCATAGTAGAACGGTCAATACATGTATTGGCACCAATCTCTACATTGTCTTCTATTGTAACAATTCCTATCTGTGGAATCTTTGCATATCCCTCTGTGTTTGGAGCGAATCCGAAACCATCGGCACCGATAACACTACCAGAGTGAATCGTAACTTCATTACCCAACTTACATCCTTCATAGATTACTACATTCGGATAAATCTTGCACTTTTCTCCAATCTTGACATTATCACCGATTGTGGCATGAGGATAAACCATCGTGCCGTTTCCTATTACAGCATTGTCGCCAATATATGCGAAAGCACCGATATAAACATTTTCACCGATTGTTGCTTTAGGAGATATGAATGCCAGAGAGTCAATGCCTTGTTTCTTTGGTCTTGCAGCATCATACAATTGAAGAAGCTTTGCCACACATTCATAAGCATTCTCAACACGAATAAGGGTAGTGCTGACTGGTCGTTCCAGCTCTACATCATTGTTGATTAAGACAATACTTGATTGTGTGTCGTAAATATAGTGTATATATTTAGGGTTGGAAAGAAAGGATATCGCACCCTTTGTTCCTTCTTCTATTTTCGCAAATGTATTAACAGTGGCGTTAATGTCACCTTCAACTTTGCCGCCGATAAAATCAGCAATTTGCTTAGCTGTAAATTCCATTATTTTTAAATATATATTATTTAATTTTGCAAATATAAGAAAAAATCTTTACATACGTTGATAACAAAGGTAATATTTTCGTATTTTTTTTGAAAGCAGTTGCACATTCAGCAGTTCTGATGCCTCTGATATATCTTTTGTCTCGTCATTTTTGAATAGTATTGATATGTTGTCATCGTCTGTATCATACATGTCTTTCTGTATCGTATCTACGCTCATCATGTACTTTCTGGCATCAGCTTCATCAATATTCATCTTGACAGATATGTCTTTGCATATAGAATCAACTCGCTCGTCACTTATGGGCTCGTCGTGAACTTCCACTTTGAATATCCTGCGGTCAATAACATCTGTTGCAAGTGTGGAAAGAATCACATCATCGCTATGTTTCCATACCTTCAAGGCACTCCAAATATCACTGTCGTCCAACTCCTCATACATTTTCAATGTTTCTGGGTTGTCTGCGAAACATGTAGAATCTATATTATTGCTTAGGAAATAGAGTAGGGAAGGTGTGGCAAACAAATCATATCCTTTGCTAACCAATTCTTTTGCTCTCATCAGGGCATTGACCAATACCTTTTCATAAGCCACAGCAGTCTTGTGAAGATACACCTGCCAGTACATCAACCGTCTTGATGTTAGATAGTTTTCTATCGAATAGATGCCTTTTGATTCTACCACGAGCTGGTCGTCCTGAACATTAAGCATTTTGATTATGCGTGCACTACCGATATTGCCTTCAGTAACACCGGTATAAAAAGAATCTCTTCTAAGATAATCCAACCTATCCATGTCCAACTGACTGCTAATGAGTTGGTGGAGGAATTTTTTCGGATATTCGTTTTTGAATATCTTTATTGCAAGATTAAGGCTATCGCCAAGGTCATGGTTTATCTTTTCCATCATCAACAAGGAAATCTCTTCGTGCGAGATGCCCGATATAAGCGTATGTTCAAGAACATGGCTAAATGGTCCATGCCCTATATCATGCATGAGGATGGCAGCTTGAACGGCTTCAGCCTCACTATCAAAGATGAAATTCCCCTTTTGTTGTAATGATATTATTGCCTCGCTCATAAGATGGAATGCACCAACAGAATGCTGAAAGCGTGTATGGCGGGCACCTGGGTAAACAACTGAAGCAACACCCAACTGACTTATTCGAGTTAGGCGTTGCATCAATGGGTGTTGTACTATGTTAAGTAATAATCCTCTCGGTATCTTAATGAAACCGAAAACAGGGTCATTGATTATTTTTGAATCGTTCATCTGGTAACTCAAAATAGAACTTTCAACAAGTTGCTATCCAAGTATGTGGATGTGTAAATGCATGGTTTAGCAGTCGTAAATGCACCATTTAGCATCGACAAACGGCATGTTTATCTATCATAAACGATACGTTCCTAACTGATAGACCTGCAATACACTCTAATTATTAGGATTAAAAAATATTCTTCAATTCTACAGCCATCTCTTCCTGCAGTTCCTTTGCCTTTTGAGCTGCCACTTCGGCAAAGTCGGTTCCGTTGCTTGCATAGATTATACCTCGTGAACTGTTAACAAGAAGACCGCAGTCTTTATTCATTCCATACTTGCATACCTCCTGCAGACTGCCACCTTGTGCACCTACACCTGGAACAAGAAGGAAGTGGTTTGGAACAATCTTGCGAATATCTTCAAACATTCTGCCTTGTGTAGCACCTACAACATACATCATGTTCTCGTCATTGCCCCATTCCTGACTCTTTCTCAATACCTTTTCAAAGAGACGTTCACCTTGAGGGTCCTCTGTAAGTTGGAAGTCATGACTTCCCTTGTTGCTTGTCAATGCCAACAGAATTACCCACTTGCCTTCGTATGCGAGGAATGGACTCACGCTATCCTCACCCATATAAGGCGCAACGGTGATAGAGTGGATGCCATACTCTTCGAAGAATGTCCTTGCATACATCGACGAAGTGTTGCCGATGTCACCGCGCTTTGCATCTGCTATAATGAAATGATTAGGATAATTCTCTTGCAAATACTTGATTGTCTTTTCAAAAGAAATCATACCCTTTATGCCGAAAGCCTCATAGAACGCGAGATTAGGCTTGTATGATACACTGTATGGAGCAGTGGCATCAATAATAGCCTTGTTGAAGGCAAATATAGGGTCTTCATCTTCAAGAAGATGCTGAGGTATCTTTTTCAAATCAGTATCAAGACCCACGCAAAGAAAACTTTTCTTTGTCCTTATCTGTTCTGTTAATTGTTGTCTGTTCATAACCTTAAATATTTCTCTTGTGAATACTTCTATTGCTTAGAGTTCGTTTTCTTTCATTCGTTCAGCATTCTCTGCAACGGTAAGTGCGTCAATCATATCCTGAATGTCACCACCCAAGAAACCTTGCAAGTCATGAGTGGTGTATCCTATGCGATGGTCTGTTACTCGTCCTTGCGGGAAATTATATGTGCGAATCTTTGCACTACGGTCACCAGTAGAAACCAAAGTCTTTCTTCTGCTTGCTATGTCGTCAATATACTTCTGATGCTCTTTGTCGTAGATGAAGGTATATAGTCGTGAGAGGGCACGCTCCTTATTTTTAGGCTGGTCGCGTGTCTCTGTACATTCAATAAGAATCTCTTCTGTTTCGCCAGTATTAGGATTCTTCCACATGTAGCGAAGTCTTACGCCAGACTCTACTTTATTTACATTCTGGCCACCTGCACCTGAAGAACGGAAGGTATCCCATTTTATCTCACCTTCGTTGATGTTTACCTCAAACTTGTCTGCTTCAGGCAAAACGGCCACTGTAGCTGCAGATGTTTGCATACGACCATTTGATTCAGTAACAGGCACACGCTGAACACGATGAACTCCTGATTCATATTTAAGTGTGCCATAGACATTGTCGCCGCTTATGGCAAAATCTATTTCCTTGAAACCGCCAACAGCACCTTCGTTCGCACTTGTTACACTAATGCTCCATCCCTTAGAATCACAGAATCTCTTGTACATCTGGAAGATGTCACCTGCAAAAAGACATGCTTCATCTCCACCAGTACCAGCGCGTATTTCCATCTGAACGTTCTTGGCATCCTCTGGGTCTTTAGGTACAAGGGCTATCTTTATCTCTTCTTCCAACTTTGGACGGAGTTCCTCGTTGATGGAAAGTTCTTCTCTTGCCATCTCTTTCATTTCCGGATCACTCTCGTTCGTTAGAATATCCTTTGCTTCAGTAATGGCATTAAGGCAATTTATGTAACGTTTTCTTACGTCCATAATATCACCTAAGTCCTTGTATTCCTTAGTTAGTTTTACAAACCTCTTTTGGTCGGCTATTACGCTTGGGTCTGTTATCAGAGTAGAAACTTCCTCAAAGCGTGCCTCAAGACCGTCTAATTTTTCAAGTATGCTGTTGTTTTCAGCCATGTCAATTATTTTTAATATTCAAATGTTCCAAATTCAGATTTAATAGTAAGACTCTTCTGTCCTTCTTCGATATGTCCAATTACCTGTGCATCGATATTGAAAGACTTGCTTATTGCTATAACTTTTTCAGCAACCTCCGGTCTCACATATATTTCCATGCGGTGTCCCATGTTAAACACCTTGTACATCTCTTTCCAATCAGTCTGACTTTCCTCGTGGATGATTCTAAACAGCGGAGGAACAGGGAACATATTGTCCTTTACAACCTTGCAGTTGTCATTGACGAAATGCAATACCTTTGTCTGAGCGCCACCAGTACAATGAACCATTCCATGAATCTCAGGACGAAGTTCATCAAGAATCTTCTTGATAACAGGTGCATAGGTTCGTGTAGGAGAAAGAACAAGTTGTCCTGCATTAATCGGTGAGCCCTCAACATCTGAATCCAGATGATAGTTGCCGCTATAAACAAGTTCCTCTGGAACGCTATGGTCGTAGCTCTCAGGGTATTTCTCAGCGAGATATTTTGCAAAAACATCATGTCGTGCACTTGTCAAGCCATTGCTGCCCATGCCGCCATTATAAGAATCTTCATAAGTAGCCTGACCAAATGAAGCCAAACCGACGATTAAATCACCTGGCTGTATGTTTGCATTGTCTATAACATCGCTTCTCTTCATACGACAGGTAACTGTAGAGTCAACTATGATTGTACGTACAAGGTCACCAACATCAGCAGTCTCGCCACCAGTAGCATAGATTCCGACACCCATCTCTCTCATCTTGTTCAGCAATTCATCCGTACCATTGATAATGGCAGAAATCACTTCACCAGGAACAAGCATCTTGTTGCGTCCAATGGTGCTTGAAACAAGTATGTTGTCAACAGCACCAACGCAGAGGAGGTCGTCTGTATTCATAATGAGAGCATCCTGCGCAATGCCTTTCCATACGCTCAAATCGCCTGTCTCTTTCCAATACATGTAGGCCAACGATGATTTTGTTCCAGCACCATCGGCATGCATGATATTGCAGTATTCTGAGTCTCCTCCTAAGATATCAGGAATAATCTTGCAGAATGCTTGTGGATACAGACCCTTATCTATATTTTTTATAGCATTATGAACATCTTCTTTTGCTGCGCTTACGCCGCGCATCATATAACGGTTGCTTTTATCCATAATTTAGTATTGTTTTGCTTTTTTCATTAATTAGTCATTAGAATTCCAGAACTCCCAACCAGCAAATGCCTGAAGAAGAAGCATCTCAAGTCCGTTCTTTGTGCTTGCTCCATACTGAGCACCTTTCTTCATAAAGAGTGTTTCGTCAGGATTATATATCAAATCATAAAGAATAGTATGGTTGTCCATGGCTTCATAAGGCAGTTCTGGACATTCCTCACAATGGGGATACATGCCGCAAGGTGTACAATTAACAATAACGTTGTATTCTTTTATTACCTCTGGTGTGATATCCTTATACTGTATTGTGCCAGGACGCTGATACCTGCTAACGAACAAGGTATCCAAACCCAATGACCTCAATCCATAGTCAACAGCCTTTGAAGCACCGCCGGTACCAAGTATCAAAGCTTTCTTATGGTATCTCTCAAGCATGGGTTCTATACTTTGGGTAAATCCGATTACATCAGAGTTGTAACCTTTTAGTGACACACCATTACTGTCATGAATGACTTTTATTACATTGACAGCTCCTATTGCTCTTGCCTCAGGACTGACACTGTCGAGGAATGATATCACTTTCTGTTTGTATGGAATGGTAACATTGAGTCCTTTAAGGTTTGGATTGGAACTGATAATCTCTGGCAACAAATCCAAGGTTGGAATCTCAAAGTTCTCATAAACGGCATCTATGTTCTCGTCAGTAAATTTCTGATTGAAATAACTGATTGAGAAGGAGTGCTCCAGAGGATAGCCTATTAAACCATATTTGTCCATAACTATATCAATATCTATTTAGTTGCAAAATACATGGTACATATACCGAACGTAAGTCTCTTGAATGATGTTTCACTGAACCCGGCTTTCTTAAGTATCTCCATCATTCTCTCACCTTGTGGAAAAGCTTCAATGGATGCTGTAAGGTATGAGTATGCGCTGTTGTCTTTTGATATCAGTCTGCCGTAGATAGGCAAAAAGGTATGTGAGTAAATCTTGAACAACTGTTTCATTGGGAAACCGACAGGAGTTGTAAGTTCTACAATACTAAGATGTCCTCCTTTCTTAAGCACACGGCACATCTCGCTAAGTCCTTGGTCAAGTTTTTCAAAGTTCCTTATTCCAAATGCAGCAGTAACCGCATCAAAAGAGTTGTCATCAAAAGAAAGTTTCATACAGTCTTCTTTAGCAAAGGAGATAATACTGTCTAGTTTTAGGTTCTTGACCTTTTCCCTTCCAATATTCATCATCCCTTCACTAATGTCTGTACCGACAAGTTGTGATGGTTTTAGCATCTGTGCAGCAAGAATGGCAAAATCGCCTGTTCCTGTAGCGATATCAAGAATAGTGGTAGGGTGGTAGGGTTCAAGCATTTTTATAGCTTTCCGCCTCCATCCCTTATCTATATTCCATGACAAGCGATGATTAAGCTTGTCATAAGAGTGGGCAATCTGGTCAAACATCAGCTCAACCTGTTTGCCCTTACCCTCGTTTTCGCTATAAGGCTTTATTTCTTCTTGCTTGTACATTTCGTTACCTTAACAGTTCTTCAACCACTCGCTTACATTCTTCTCAATTCGAGCTGCGATGTCGCTATCTTCTGCTGCCTTGTCAAACTTCTCGCCAGTGATGTTCTCGTAGAGTTCTATGTATCTCTCGCTAACACTCTCGGCATATTCATCAGTCATTTCTGGCATAGTCTGTCCAGGTTCATTCATGAAGTCATGTTCAATAAGCCACTGACGTACAAACTCCTTAGACAACTGCTTCTGTGGTTCACCTTTTTCAAACTTCTCTTCATAGCCATCAGCATAGAAATAACGGCTTGAGTCTGGTGTGTGAATCTCGTCAATCAGGTAAACCTTACCATCGCGCTTGCCAAATTCATATTTTGTATCAACAAGGATGAGTCCCTGTTTGGCTGCAATCTCCTGACCACGTGCAAATATCTTGCGTGTATAGTCTTCCATAACTGCATAGTCTTCTGCAGAAACAATGCCCTGTGCAATGATTTCTTCTTTTGATATGTTCATGTCATGACCTTCATCAGCCTTTGTAGTTGGTGTGATGATTGGTTCTGGGAAACGCTCGTTCTCTCTCATTCCATCAGGAAGCTTTACGCCACAAATCTCACGGCATCCATTCTTATAGTCACGCCATGCTGAACCAGTGAGAATAGAACGGATAATCATTTCTACACGAAAACCTTCACACTTCAAGCCTACTGTTACCATTGGGTCAGGGGTAGCAAGTTTCCAGTTAGGGCAAATATCTGTAGTTGCATCAAGGAACTTTGCTGCAATCTGATTGAGAACCTGTCCTTTGAAAGGTATTCCCTTAGGAAGTATTACGTCAAATGCAGAAATTCTGTCGGTTGCAACCATTACCATGAGGTCGTCGTTGATATTATATACATCACGAACCTTACCATGATAAACACTCTTTTGACCATCGAAATGGAAATCTGTCTTTGTCAATGCTTTCATAACTATTTATGCTGTTATATTATTTTGTTTTAATTCCGATTTTGAATTGTCATACTTCTCGTAGGCATTCACTATTTTAGTGACTAACTTGTGTCTTACTATATCCTTCTGGTTTAGTTCAACAATTCCTATGCCTTCAATATCAGTAAGAATCTTCAGTGCTTCCTTCAAACCGCTTTTCTGTTCTCTCGGAAGGTCTATCTGGGTCATGTCACCCGTTATTATCATCTTTGTGTTCCATCCCATTCGTGTAAGGAACATTCTCAGCTGTGCATTTGTAGTGTTCTGTGCTTCGTCAAGAATTACCACTGCATCGCTCAAGGTTCTTCCGCGCATAAAGGCCAATGGTGCTATCTGTATGATTCGCTTTTCCATCATGTCTTGCAGCTTGGCTGATGGTATCATATCTTCAAGAGCATCATACAATGGTTGCAGATAAGGGTCAATCTTGTCTTTCATGTCTCCAGGAAGGAAACCAAGTTTTTCACCTGCTTCAACGGCAGGGCGACTCAATATGATTTTCTTTATAGCCTTTTCTTTCAATGCCTTTACTGCAAGCGCAATGCTAAGATAAGTTTTTCCAGTACCCGCCGGACCAACTGCAAATATCATGTCATTGTTGTTGTATGCATCAATCAACCTTTGCTGGTTCTCGCTTTTTGCCTTAATAGGGCGCCCGCTGACACTATATACAAGTACACCTTCAGGGATTTCGTCGTTTGTTCTGCGACCTTTGACAATATCAAGTATGTCTTCTTCCTTTAAAGTGTTGAATTTCAGCACATGTTTTCTCAGCATTTCAATGCTTTCTTCAAACGAGCACATTTGTTCCTCATCACCTAATACCCGCATGACATTATCACGGGCTACAATCCTTAACTTAGGGAATAGAGCTCTTATCATTTGAAGGTGTGCATTACCTACACCATAAAACACCACGGGATCTATGTCCTCAAGTACAATATGTTTCTCAGTCAATTTGATATATCAATTTTAATAATTGTTTGCAAAGGTAGTGAAATTAATGAAGATTTAAGAATTAAGAATAAAGATTTTTAATAAAAACAATCAGTATTCCAATTTTTAAGTTTTATATAATCTAACAAACAGCCATATGAATATAAATCATAATATACAAATGCCTTGGTCAAACAACGAATTATGAGTTTTTATAGTATCATTATTTTTAATATTCACTTTTAATTATTAATTTTGCAACTAATTTAATTGACATTAGAAATGAAGCTCACCGATATAATAAACAAAATAAGAAATCTTCAACCAAAAGAACTCAAAAGATACTACATATTAGGTTTTATAATAGTTGTATTGTTTTTATCTCTAATCAGGTTAGCATTTTCAATTGATTTAAACCCTTCGGACGCTTCAAAGGTTTTGGCTGAAAATGTAGATGAAATAGATGCTGAATCAACAATAGCAAAAAAGAAATATCATCCTATCCGCAGCGTCCCGTCATATCGCAATACTTTTCCTGATAACAATGATGTTCAATTGGTTTCTGCAAGAAAATACGGAGTCAAGCCCGTACAGAACAGGAAGGATGCAGAAACTAGAATGGATGAACTTGTTTACATTGAGAGTTCTCCATATTTTCATGTCGATCCGCTGACACAAAGTATCCCATATCTTGTACCAAGTGCTGCAGCACTTGTTCAGGACATTGGCAAGGCTTTTTATGACAGTCTTTATGTCAAAGGCCTTCCATTGCATAAGATTATCGTAACCAGTGTCTTGCGAACAAGGGACGACGTAAAGAAATTGAAAGTATATAATGTAAATGCAACAGAAAACAGTTGTCACCTTTACGGTACCACTGTTGACATCTGCTATAATCGTTACCAGTCATTCTCTCATGTAGATGGAACATCCATCAGACAAGTAAGGAATGACACATTGAAATGGGTACTCAGCGAAGTACTTCGTGATTTCAGAAAAGAAAAACGATGCTATATAAAATATGAAGTTAAGCAAGGATGCTTTCACCTTACTGTAAACGAATAGTCAAGTAGCATAAAAAAGAGGTATTCATAGGATACCTCTTTAGTTTTTACATATCGTCAGCAACTTCATTTACATCTTCATCCGGATCTTCTTCAATCTCAAATGTTGTGCGATAGTTGTCTTCATTCATGTCGTCATCATCAAAACCAGTTGGTTCTTCTGGTTCATCATCGTATTCGTCCTGATACTTGTCTTCTGGCAAATCACTGTCATCATCAATATCATCCAACTTGCTACTGTTAGACAATTTAAGACGTGGTTTTTCTGATTGTGGTTTTACCTTGGCAAATATGGCTTCAACCCAACTGCCTTTGGCTACTTCAAGCACATCATAACCGTCAGCTACCTTTTTCTCATACATTCCGCCTGGTTTGTGGAGTCTGTCTTTTGGCAACGTGGTTGTAGATATATCGAAAGCACTTTCAATAATATCCTGTATGCTCTGAGAAAGAGAATCCCAACCACCTCCAAAGTTACGGTCAATAACCTCAAGCAGCTTAACCGCAGTTATGTGCGATATGTTTTCATAAGTCAGGTCTGTAACTCTTGATATAGGCTTCTTCTTTATAGCCCATACAATCTTTGAACTTTCATCAAACTTGAATTGACTTATTTTATATCCCAGCTTCTCATATTTTGCCTTGATAAGCGGTGATTCATCTTTAATCTCTTCTATGATAAAAGCATTCTTGATAATATCTGTATAATGACGTAGATTATCCTTTATTTCAGAATCCTTCTCTGCATTTTCCAACATACGGAAAATATCATTCTCCTGAACATCCCATGCACTGCTCTTTGTCAGATTCTTTAGCGTAAGTGCTTTTTGGTTATTTGTCTCTTTCATATTGTGTTTTTTCTTAATTTTGTGCAAAGATAATGATTTAAATGAAAAATGAAGAAAATACAATGAATATTTTTAATAAAACAGATAATTATATTAACCCGACATTTACTTTTGCTAAATTGAAAAATTTACATGCTTCGTGAATATGGTATCGTTTTTTGGCTGTTTTCTTTATTATTAATGTGAAAATTATTAACTTTGCCATCGATTATGTCACAACCGTTAGCAGAAAGATTAAGACCTCGTAGTCTTGATGAATATATAGGTCAGAAGCATCTTGTAGGCGAAGGTGCTGTTCTCCGCAGGATGATAGATGCCGGGCGCATCTCATCATTTATCCTTTGGGGACCTCCAGGGGTGGGCAAGACAACTCTTGCACAGATTATTGCCAACAAACTTGAAACGCCTTTTTATACGCTTAGTGCTGTAACCAGTGGTGTCAAAGATGTAAGGGATGTCATTGACAAGGCAAAGAACAATAAGTTTTTCAACTCAGCTTCACCTATTTTATTCATTGATGAGATTCACAGATTCTCAAAGTCACAGCAAGATTCACTGCTCGGGGCAGTAGAGAAAGGTGTAGTTACTTTAATTGGAGCTACAACAGAAAATCCGTCATTTGAGGTCATACGTCCACTCTTGTCAAGATGTCAGCTATACGTTCTCAAGTCACTTGAAAAAGATGATTTGATAGCATTGCTTCAGAGAGCCATAACAACCGATGTAATTCTGAAGGAGAGGAACATTTCACTTCAAGAAACAGATGCGTTGCTTAGATATAGTGGCGGTGATGCACGCAAACTGCTCAATATCCTTGAACTTGTTGTAGAAGCCGAACAATCATCTGATGTAATAATAACTGATGAAATAGTCGTAAACAGACTCCAACAGAATCCCTTGGCTTATGATAAGGATGGGGAGATGCATTATGACATTATCTCTGCCTTTATAAAGAGTATCAGAGGCAGTGACCCTGATGCGGCCTTGTATTGGTTGGCACGAATGATTGAGGGTGGGGAAGACCCTAAATTCATTGCAAGACGACTTGTGATAAGTGCCAGTGAAGACATTGGTCTTGCTAATCCTAATGCGTTGTTGCTTGCAAATGCAGCTTTCGAAGCCGTACATAATATTGGGTGGCCTGAAGGTCGCATACCATTAGCAGAAGCAACTGTCTATCTTGCGACCAGTCCTAAGAGCAATTCTGCTTATCTTGGTATTGCCAACGCTTTGGAACTGGTTAGACATACAGGCAATCAACCTGTGCCTTTGCATATTAGGAATGCACCTACTGAATTGATGAAAAATTTAGGTTATCACGATGGATATGAATATCCGCATGACTATACCGGCAATTTTGTCAAACAGCAATACATGCCTGACAGCATACAGAATCATAGAATATGGCATGCACAGCATAATCCTGCAGAGGAAAAACTTTACCAACGCATGCTTTCATGCTGGGGGGATAGGTTTAAGGATTGAAGAGTTGAAAAATTGAAGAGTTGAAGACTGTGAAGCTGATGAGCGAAGGCGAATAATTGAAGGATTTAGGTTTAAGACAAAACATATAAACAAAGAACTAATAAACATAAAATATGAAAATAGTATTATTAGATGCTTACTCTACCAATCCAGGAGATTTGTCATGGGACGGATTTAAGGATTTGGGACAATTAGAAATATATGACCGTACAACACCAGATGAGATAGTTGCACGTTGCACTGATGCCGACTGCATACTAACTAATAAGGTTGTTATTAATGAACAAATAATGAGTCAGTTGCCATCTCTAAAATACATTGGTGTTTTGGCTACAGGATACAATGTGGTTGATATTCCAGCAGCCATAGAACGTGGCATCGTTGTAACCAACATACCAGCATATAGTACCGAAAGTGTTGTGCAAATGACGTTTGCTCATATACTGAACATAACAAACCGTGTTGGCGATTATGCTTCTGCCAATAGAAAAGGCAGATGGTCGGGCAATACTGATTTCTGCTATTGGGATTCACCAATGCATGAACTTGCAGGCAAGACTCTCGGAATTGTAGGGTTGGGTAATATAGGTATGAAGGTTGCCCAACTTGCCCGATTGTTCGGCATGGATGTCTTTGCCGTTACAAGCAAGCATTCATCTGACTTGCCTGATGGTATTCAAAAGACAACCTTGGATGGACTTTTAGGTATCAGCGATATTATCTCGCTGCATTGTCCGTTGAATGACAAGACTCGTGAACTGATAAATGCAAATTCACTTGCAAAGATGAAACAGGGTGCCATACTGATAAACACAGGTAGAGGCCCGTTGGTTAATGAACAAGATGTTGCAGATTCTCTTTCTGCAGGCCACCTTGGTGCATACGGTACGGATGTCATGTCTATAGAGCCGCCAAAGTCTGACAATCCTCTCTTTACTGCCCCCAATGCCTTTGTAACGCCACATATTGCTTGGGCAACAGTTGAAGCAAGAACGCGTCTTGTATCCATTGCCGTAAACAATCTTAAGGCTTTTGCCAATGGCAATCCAATTAATGTAATCAAGTGACAACTTTATGGTAGAACTACCTATAACCATTCCTCAGGTCATCGAGTTCATGGGAACCTTTGCCTTTGCCATTTCAGGCATCCGCCATGCAGCATCTAAGCAGTTCGACTGGTTTGGCGGTTATGTGTGTGGAATAGCAGTAGCTATTGGTGGTGGTACTATAAGGGATGTGATGCTTGGTGCCACTCCATTCTGGATGACCAATCCCATTTACATAATCTGTACAGCAATGGCATTGCTTATGGTGATAGTTTTTTCCAAATACATGTCACGTCTTAACAACACTTGGTTTGTCTTCGATACCTTTGGACTTGCTCTGTTTACTATTGCCGGAATACAGAAGAGTCTTGAGTATGGGCAACCTTATTGGGTGGCCATTATCATGGGGTGTATAACGGGTGCAGCTGGTGGTGTCATCCGTGATGTACTACTCAACAACGAACCTGTGATATTCCGCAAGGAAATATATGCTATGGCATGTGTATTGGGAGGTATAACATATTGGCTCTTCGCACGATTCGGTGCTCCTATAGAGTTTTCTGCCCTTGCAAGTTTTCTTGTTACATGCATAATCCGATTCCTTGCAGTGCGTTATCATATATCATTGCCTCGACTAAAAGACGAAGCAAACTAAGCAGATTTTATCATCATAATAGGGAACTCACTCGGGTTCCCTTATTTTTTTGCATATAAAAAAACATTCTATGCCCGTGTTATAGAACATAGAATGTCTCTTCAAGAATTGTTTAAGAATAATTTATTAGTCTAATGAATAAATTATTATCACGAAAAGCAACAGTAATACAGACAATACCATCAATGCCTTGAACATAAAAGCGTTGAATTTCTTTCTTCGCAAAATACTATTCATAGCCCTCTGTTTATAGATTGTAGCACTATCTTTCTTCCTGTGCTTACGGTGATGATGTTCGCTCATAATAATAACTATTTAGTTCTTAATAATTTAATTTCTGAGTTCAAGCCACTTGGCATCAGTGCCCAGTTGGCATAGGTTGTCTTCTTGTAATGGATGTCAACAACGTTTATTTCATCAAACTTGCGCCACTTAACACCCTTTCTGTCAAGATCGGCAATGCGGTTGGCTGGAAGGTTTGTTACCTCAATGCGAAGTGTGTTTTCACCTGCCTTGAAAGCATCCTTGCAATCAAGAACAAATGGTACTGACCATGCACATCCAATGAGTTTGTCATTAACATAAACACGTGCACTCTCACGAACATCACCGAGATTGATTACCCAGTTAGACTTTGCCTCTTCCTTGGTCATCTTAACGGTTGTTGTATATACACCTGTTCCCATCATAATCTTTGCCGTATCATTATCAAGTGTCTCCCAGGTCTTGAGGTTGTCAAGAGTATAAGTGCTGTTTACCATAGGAGCCGCTTCTGTAAAGGCCAGTGTCCATTTGCCGTCAACGGCCTTCTCTGTACCATCAAGTACATATTGTGATTCTGCGGCAGTAGTGAGTGCATTGTTGTAAGTCTGAAGAATCATTGACTCACCGCTTCTTAGCGAAACCTTAATACCGTCATTATTGATATCTGCTGCATATATCTCACCGTTCAAAGGATTGAACCAACGTGCATCCTTCATATCCACAGTGAGTCTTACTCTTGCATCAACATCATTTGGTGTCAGATTGGCAATGAAGTAGTGATGACCTGTATCATTCTTGCGTCTTATAGCACGCAAGCCATACTTGCTCTTCATCTCTTCTGCCTCGGTAGCCTTGGCCATCTGGTTGACGTCTGTACCATATATTATTTTTGCACCTTTAGCCTTCAGACTGTTTATATGCGCCTTAACATTCTCTGGCATATTGCCACTGCCAGGGATAATAAGTGCTGAATAACGTGTACCTGCAGCAGTTTGCAACATACCGTTTACATAAGTAGTACCCAAAAGATACTTCTCACTGATATAGTCACAATCATAACCAGCCTTATCTATCTCCAATATGCTCTTGATAAAGTCAGGAGCCTTCTTTGCCATTGAGTGGATGTCAAACTGCATCAGCAATGAACCAGGTCCTTTTCCCTTTCGCTCTGCCCACATGTCACGCACAGGAAGATAAACAAGGAAATCATTGTCTGGTTGTCCCATCTGCAAGAAACTCTGGCATCTTTCAATATACTTCAACAGATAAGGCGCATCTCGCCAGATACTGTTTGTTGGACTCATGTCAACAGAAGCATAGAAACGCCATCCTGGCCATGGGTCATCCTTTGGCGAATAGCATATACCATGGAAATACATATTGTTAACACCACAAGTAAACATCAGGTCCAAATCAGGCTTCATCTGTGAAAGTGATGTGCGGAAATGTTCTGTAAGCCATGTGAACGATTCGCAACTTACAAGTGGTTTGCCGTTTATATGGGCTGCAGAAGAAGCATACTTCAACATTGACACATCACTGTCGTTCTTCTTTGTATAACCCTTGTCTGTCCTTAAGCCTTTGATACCAAACTCAGACAATCCGAAACCTTCTATTTCAGGAATATCCACAGCAGAATAAACATCAATAAGATTGGCAGGTGAACCATGAGCCTGGTTTCTCGTCTTTGCCCCGTGCTTGTGTGCCCATGCAGTCCATTGTTCGGTAAAGTTCTCAAGCAATAGGTCGCCAAGTGTCTCACGATAATCAGACAAAACCTTGTTGCCTGGGTCTTCTACTTCCCCAAGCAGTTCAAGCAACTTGCCTTCAAGTTTATAGCCTCTACGCTTTTCAAACTCCTCGAAAAGTCTTGGAGTCCAGTTGGCCTTATACACCTCATACGAATCATTGAAGAAAGAATGAGGGTAGGGCACGCCACTCTTGGCAAACGCATCCTCAAAACGTTGCAGATAGTTAGCCACAGCCTTGCGGTCAAAGTGGTCAATAACATATCCTTGTCCTCCTGGCGCAGCTCTCTTTACTTGTTGACGAGTGCGTGAGCAATATATTGAAATTATTCTGTAGTTGTTTTTCTTTGGAGCTTTCTTCCACAACACTATGCCATTGGCATCTGTCATCTGTGTGAGATCTGTCATCTCACCATTGCAATATGCAATAACACGACTGAGTTTTGAATACTTCTTTTCCTTTTGGTCTTTTACGCTGATATCAACACCCTTGCGAAGTTCCTTGCCTGTGGCAGTAACATCTGTATGTACAAGTTTTGCCGCAGCCTCTTCTAATGGAACGTATGGACCACCAAAGGGCCAACCAGTACCATTGTTCATGTCAACGAGTATATTGTCCTTTACTCCTTCAGCCTGAACAAACTTCAATGCGTTCATCCAAGGTGCTGACAGAAATTCAATGGCATTCTTTTCATTGCCCTGCACACCATATAGAGGTGTTATCTCCAGTGCTCCAATACCCGCCTTTGAATACTCTTTCATATTCCATCTGAGGTCACTTTCCGTAACAGCAGAACCAAGCCACCACCAACGGGCTCCAGCTTTTGCCTCTTGACTTGCTTGTGGCCATGTTTGTGCCATTGCTGCACTTGCCACAACCGACAGTGATAATGTTGCTAATATCTTCTTCATCAATTCTAATCGTTAATAGTTTTTTTATGTAGTATCAGTTACCGTCTGGCTTAACCAAATCTGCATTCTTTGCAGGTGCCCACTTAAACTCTTCCCAACTGTCTGGTTGGTTAGGATTGTAGTCAACAAAGTCGCTTCTAAGGTGTTTCATGAAAGGCATGTTCAGCTTCTTCATGCCCATGACCACGATTTTTGCCACCTGATAGGCACCATAGTTGTTGAAGTGCGTATTGTCTGCCAGGGCTTTTGACTGATTAGGGAATGTGTTGGCAGGGTAGTGCACCAATGCCTTCTTGCTGTTCTCGAATCCAAGTGCTTCAAAGAGTGTGGTTGTTTCCTTGTGCAAGTCAATCAGCGGCACATTTTCACGCTCTGCAACAGCCTTCATTGCAGCAGGGAAATCGCCATGGGTATTTACCAACTTTGTCTTTGAATCATCAAAGCGTCTGCGTTGTGTTGGTGTGCAGAATATGAGTTCTCCGCCAGCCTTGCGCACTCTGTCAATGAAAATCTTCAGGTTGCGTGAATAGTGATACCATGCGCCAGAACCAGGTCCCTTTTCCTTTTCATCGTTATGACCGAACTCGCAAACCACATAATCACCAGGCTTAAGTGTTGTCAATATCTTGTCAAGACGGTTAGAAGCAAGGAAAGAACCTGCTGTGAGTCCGCTTTCTGCATGATTAGAGATAGCTATGCCTCCATCAAACCACCTTGGAATCATCTGTCCCCAAGAAGCCCATGGTTCATTGTTCTGGTCAACAACAGTAGAGTTGCCGCAGAGATATATTGTAGGACACTCATTGTCACGCTCAATGTGTATGCTCTTTATTGCCGGCGCACTGCCGTTTATCTCAAGAGTAAGCTTGTTGTCCCAGTTAAGGTAGCCTTTCTCTCTATCCTTTATTCTTACGCGTGTCTTATCATCAATCTGTGGTGAGCGCTTGTTTACCACGAATTCGTAAGTAGCAAACTTGCCTTTCTTTGTCTCCACATTCTCAACCATCAGTCGTCTGCCTTCTGCACGAACTGTTGTATTGCCTGCCTTTTTCTTAGAACCAAGTTCAACTCTTACCTTATAGTTGCCATCTGGCACATTAACAGAAAAATAGAATGGTTCATTGCTTTTCTTTGTTGGAGCAGGAAGTATATCATAACCATAACCTGCCGCTTCGGTAAATACAGGTTGCTCCTTTGTCATGTCAAAGTCAAATGTCTGTCCCATTGCCATCGTCGGAACAATGGCAGCAAGGATTAAAAGCGATTTCTTCATCATTGTTTAGTCTTTAGTTATTTTATTGTTTGTCTTACATATTATTTGGCAAAGGTAACATATTTTTTTTATTCTGCCAATTAATTAAAATAAAAAGATGGACATATTGCTATGCCCATCCCTTTACAGTCTGTTTGTTTATGTAAATCAATTGTTGTATTCCTGCCAACTCTTAATCTTGATATCCTCAAGACTCATAGCGCAGAATGCTTCTATGAATGCCTTTGCAAGACGAACATTTGTCATCAGAGGAATATTGTGGTCAATGGCAGCTCTACGTATGCGATAACCATTTGTAAGTTCACGCTTGGTGTGGTTCTTTGGCACATTGATAATCATGTCGAACTTATGTTCTGAAATCATATCCATCACATTGTTCTCTGCACCCTCATCAGGCCATCCCACTGTTATGGCATTGATGCCATTCTCATTGAAGAACTTGGCTGTTCCTGCTGTTGCATAAATCTCATATCCCTTCTTCTGAAGTTCCATTGCTGGCTCAAGCAGAGAAACCTTGCCTTTAGCACCGCCACTTGAAATAAGTATGCGCTTCTCTGGGATACTGTATCCAGTTGCAATAAGTGCATTGAGGAGTGCTTCGTTAAGGTCATCACCCATACATCCAACCTCACCAGTAGAACTCATGTCAACACCAAGTACTGGGTCTGCATTTTGCAAACGTGCAAATGAGAACTGACTTGCCTTAACACCAATTCTATCAATGTCAAACTCACTGCTGTCTGGCTTCTGATATGGTGCATCGAGCATAATCTTTGTGGCTGTCTCAATGAAGTTGCGCTTCAGAATCTTAGATACGAATGGGAATGAGCGTGAAGCACGGAGGTTACACTCAATAACCTTTATCTCACGGTTCTTTGCCAAGAACTGGATGTTGAAAGGACCGCTGATATTAAGTTCTTTTGCTATCTTGCGAGAAATCTTCTTTATCTGACGGATAGTAGAGAAGTAGATGTTCTGTGCAGGGAATACCATGGTAGCATCTCCTGAGTGAACTCCAGCATACTCAACATGCTCAGAGATAGCATATTCCACAATCTCTCCCTTGTCGGCAACTGCATCAAACTCTATCTCCTTGGTGTCAATCATGAACTGACTAACAACAACAGGATATTCCTTAGATACCTCTGTAGCCATCTGCAAGAAACGCTCAAGCTCTTCCTTGTCATAGCATACGTTCATGGCAGCACCTGAGAGTACATAACTTGGACGAACAAGTACAGGGAAACCTACCTTTTCAACAAACTCATTGATGTCTTCGAATGATGTAAGAGCACGCCAAGCTGGTTGGTCAATACCAAGCTTGTCGAGCATGGCAGAGAACTTATCACGATTTTCTGCACGGTCGATATTTACAGGTGATGTACCAAGCACAGGAACACCTTGATTGTGGAGCTTCATTGCAAGATTGTTTGGTATCTGTCCACCCACACTTACAACCACACCACGAGGTTCCTCAAGGTCAATGACGTCGAGCACACGCTCAAGTGTAAGCTCATCAAAGTAGAGACGGTCACACATATCATAGTCGGTTGACACTGTCTCTGGGTTATAGTTAATCATTATTGACTTATAACCAAGTTTGCGAGCGGTGTTGATTGAGTTAACCGAACACCAGTCAAACTCAACTGAAGAACCAATTCTATAAGCACCTGAACCAAGTACTACAACAGACTTGTCATTCTTATAGAAATTGATGTCGTGCTCATCTACTGCGTATGTGAAATACAGATAGTTAGTGAGTTCTGGATGCTCACTTGCCACTGTATTGATGCGCTTTACAGCTGGGAGAATACCCTTCTGTTTACGATACTTTCTTACATCGAGAGCCTTCTTCTGCATTGGGTCGTTCTCATTCTTCAACACAAAGCGTGCTATCTGGAAGTCAGAGAAACCTGCAATCTTAACTTCTTTGAGCAAGGCTTCTGGCAGGTCTTCCAACTTGTTGTATTCCTGTAGCTTGTGCTTCAGGTCAACAATATTCTTTAGTCTTTCAAGGAACCATGGGTCAATCTTTGTCAATTCCTCTATGCGCTCTATGGTATAACCCTCTTCAAGAGCCTGTGCAATGGCAAATATACGCAGGTCTGTAGGATTTGAAAGTTCCTCGTCAAGGTTGTCGAAGCGCGTGTGGTCGTTGCCTACAAAACCATGCATGCCCTGACCAATCATACGAAGACCCTTCTGAATCATTTCTTCAAATGAACGGCCAATAGACATGATTTCACCAACTGACTTCATTGAAGAACCAATCAAGCGGCTAACACCAGCAAACTTTGTCAAGTCCCAACGTGGAATCTTGCAAATCATGTAGTCAAGCTGCGGTGCTACGTATGCTGAGTTTGGAGTTCCCATCTCACCAATCTGGTCGAGAGTATATCCAAGACCAATCTTTGCTGCCACGAAAGCAAGAGGATAACCTGTTGCCTTTGATGCAAGGGCAGAAGAACGAGAAAGACGTGCATTAACCTCAATGATACGATAGTCGTTAGTAACAGCGTTGAAAGCATACTGTATGTTACACTCACCAACAATATTCAGATGACGTACACACTTCACTGCAATATCCTGAAGCATCTTTACCTGCTCATCTGTGAGAGAGCATGTTGGAGCTACAACGATAGACTCACCAGTGTGGATTCCCAGTGGGTCGAAGTTCTCCATTGAAGCCACTGTGAAGCAATGGTCATTGGCATCACGTATAACCTCAAACTCTATTTCCTTCCAACCCTTCAGCGACTCTTCTACAAGTACCTGTGGGGCAAAGGTGAAAGCACTCTCTGCAAGTTCCTTGAACTGCTTTTCATCCTTACAGATACCAGAGCCAAGACCACCAAGAGCATATGCAGAACGAATCATCACTGGGTAGCCAATCTTCTCTGCTGCCTTTAGTGCATCATCCATATTCTCCACAGCCTCGCTTACTGGAGTCTTTAGTTGTATCTCGTCAAGTTTCTTAACAAACAGGTCACGGTCTTCTGTGTACATGATTGCATCTACAGATGTTCCCAACACCTCAACACCATATTCCTTAAGTGTACCGTTGAGATAAAGTTCTGTACCACAGTTAAGTGCAGTCTGTCCACCAAATGCGAGGAGAATACCATCAGGTCTTTCCTTCTTGATTATCTCAGTAACAAAAAAGGGTGTTACCGGTTGAAAATAAACTCTGTCGGCAATACCCTCTGATGTTTGAATGGTGGCGATGTTTGGATTTACCAATACTGATTGGATACCTTCTTCACGCAAAGCCTTTAGGGCTTGTGAACCACTGTAGTCGAACTCTCCAGCCTGGCCAATCTTGAGTGCACCAGAACCGAGAACAAGAACTTTGTTAAGCTTTTTCTTCATACCTTAATTATATATATCTTATATTCTCTCGTTAAGCGTTATAATTAGCATACGCTTAAATTGGTGCAAAGTTAATATTTTTTTATTGAATAATTCTTTACTGATTAATTTTTTTATTCATCATCTGAATATTTTTCTGCTTTTTGAAAAAAAAGTGAAAAAAGATACGGAGAGCATTAGTACTTCTCCGTATTTTCTATTTCTTCTGTTGTTATCTGCTTTTTGTCCATCTTCCTCCAGAAATATGCTATGTATGCCACTACGAAAGGAATTATTAGTGATACGGTGGCCATGGTTCTGAGGGTAAACTCACTTGAACAGCTGTTGCTTATGGTTAATGACGATTGCAGATCTACGGAAGAAGGGTAGTAGGCTGTATCATTATAACCTGCAACCATAAACAATGCCATTACTGCCATCACAATTCCAGGACCAGCCAACCATATACCTTTTTTAAATGTCAAATTCTTTAATGTGAGTGCTACACCTGCCACAAACAGCAATGCTCCTATCAGGAACAAGGCCAGTACAACGGGCATTTCAAGGAAATTGTTGAGATACTTGCCGCTTTCCATATATACACTGCCGTCTTGGTTTACTGCATAGCCATCCATCGTGAGCAATTCAACAACAACATATAAAAATATCGCAAGGAAACAGCCGAAACATGCTGCAAGACATTTTCTTAGACTCTTGCATAGTTTCTCACTGCCTATATTGTTTATCATGTAGAGAGCACCGAGAATGAGTGATATGAACATCACCATAAGGCCAAAGAGCAGGTTGAAAGAATTGCTCACGGCTTCAAGTCCATGTAGGTTGTTTGTCCACTGGTTGATTACTGGTGACGCTATGTCGCCCACAGCTGCCTTGTTTACTATAAACTCCGACCCTGTAAAGAATGTGCCCACTGCAGTTCCAATTAAAAGAGGTGCCAAGAATCCGTTGAGCATCAAGAATATACGGAATGACTTCTTGCCTATCAGATTGCCCTGCTTACTTTGAAACTCGTATGACACAGCTTGAAACACAAAGGTAATGAGAATGAGTATCCACACCCAGTAGGCACCACCGAAACTAGTACTATAAAACAGTGGGAATGATGCAAAGAAAGCACCTCCAAATGTTACGAGCGTTGTGAATGTCAGTTCCCATTTCCTTCCTGTTGAGTTAACCATTAGTTGTCTGTCTTTCTCATTCTTTCCTGCAATGAATATCAGTGCATTGCCACCTTGTACAAACATCAGGAACACCAGCAGACCGCCAAGTAGTGATATTATGAACCACCAGTATTGTTGTAAAAATTCGTATGTAATCATATTCTAAATGCTTAATTGTTATTTTTTTGAAAGTAGTTAGAGGGAGTTAAAGGAAGATATGCAGCTTTCAGCTGCGAAGTTAAAGGACGAATGTTTTCAATTCTTCAATTCTTCAATCCAACACTAATGTCTTCTATCTCCTTCTATCTTCATCTACCTTCTTCTATCTCCTTCAATTCTTCAATTTTATAAAAGATTCTTCAATTTTTCAATCCTTCAATTTTGGGGCCGGGGGTGAGGCTCTTTATCATAATCCTCAACCCAATGATAAAGAACAGGGTGAAGATGGCAACGAAGAGCCAGAAGGTGGTTTGCACGGATGCTGCACTTACACTTGATACTGCTGCATTAACAGGCAACAAGCCTTCTATGGTCCATGGTTGACGACCAACCTCTGCTACTATCCATCCTGCTTGACCTCCAAGATAGACGAGTGGGATAGAGAGTAGGGCAGTGTACTGCAACCACTTCATTCCCTCAAGCTTCTTCTTCCATTCTGCCCAAAGCACTACAACAAGCAAGAGCATGAAGAAACAACCTACGCCAACCATCACTCTGAATGCCCAATAAACAAGTTGTACGGGTGGAATAAGCTGTTCACGCGATTCAATATATCCATATCCGAAATATTCAATATTATCTTTTAATACAGACAATGCAGCAGCCTTTTCCTCCTTGCAACTATCTGCCGTTGTCCTATATTCCTTAAAGGCATTTATGGCAAGTTTTCCGCGCTTCATCTTTTCCTCTGCTGAAGGATGTGTCGTTCCGTCTGGTGTGGTATAACCATCAAGCAGATTGTTTATTCCTGGCACATAACCATCTATATCGTGTGTGGCAAGTATTGAGAGCATGCCAAGAATCTCAACACCAGGAACAATAGAGAATGGGGCTTTCGTACCTCCATCCATAAGTCCCTCAGCAGCAGCAAGTTTCATTGGCTGATACTTAGCTGCATGAATGCCTGACATGTCTCCTGTGAACATAACTACCAATGTGCCGATTATACCTATTACAGATGCAACTCTTATGCTTGACAAGGCAAACTTCACATCGCGTTTCTTCAAGAGATACCAACTGCTTATGCCTACCACAAACACAGCACCTGTCATCCATCCTGAGAATACGGAATGGAAGAACTTTGAAACTGCCACAGGATTGAGCACTAATGCCCAAAAGTCAACCATCTCATGGCGCACTGTATCAGGGTTAAACTCCATACCCACAGGATGTTGCATCCATGCATTGGCAATGAGAATCCACACGGCAGAGAGTGATGCTCCAATACCCGTCATCCATGTTGCAAGCAGGTGAGTACGCTTGCTTACTTTCTGCCAACCAAAGAACATCACAGCAAAGAAAGTGGCTTCCATGAAGAAGGCAAGAATACCTTCAATGGCAAGAGGAGCACCGAAAATATCTCCTACAAACCACGAGTAGTTGCTCCAGTTGGTACCAAACTGAAACTCAAGAATAATGCCTGTGGCTATGCCAACGGCAAAGTTGATGGCAAAGAGTTTCATCCAGAACTTGGCAGTGTTCTTCCAGAATTCATCTCCCTTAACCACATACAGCGTTTCCATGGTTGCCATGATAATCGACAACCCCAAGGTCAGTGGAACAAAAATCCAATGATAACAGGCGGTCAGTGCAAATTGCATTCTCGACCAATCAATCAACGTGTTTTCAATCATAATATCTTGTTTCTTTAATCTTCAATTCTTCAATTTTTCAACTTTTTTAAAAGGAGTTCAGACGTATGCTTTGGTAACAGTCTTCAATTAACTTGTCAACTCAACTATCAACTCGTCAACTATCAATTTGTCAACTCATTCACAACCACCTCAATCTTTTCCTTCTCATCCAATCCGGCCATTGCGGGTTTGAAGAAGAATACCCTGAGTACGACAAACAGCAGAAAAAGTTTAAGGATAATCAACCACCATAGTTGCTTGCCCCAAGTCATCTGTCTGAATCCATCAGCATAGAGTCTGTATATCGAACACAAAACTTTTTTCATGTCATTAGGTTAAATTTGTTATTCAACTGCAAATATATCAATTAATATATAATTATGCGTATTTTTTTCAGAGAATTTTATTTTTATCTCTGTTAATCCATATTCTTTAATCCCTAATCCTTAATCAAATTACAACCAATCCATTTTCATATAATCGGCATTATGATAAATAGGATTTATTATCAGACAAAATAACAAATTCGTTTAATTAGTTTAATTCGTTGTTTAGACATAAAGACAAAATTATATTAATTATAATAATTTCTGTCTAACAAAAAGACAAAGACAAAAAATCCCTAAAATCCCAGAATCCCTAGACAATAATAAAAGATTATTCCCCAGAATCCAGCCACCAAAAACGTTTCAAATCCCCGAGTATCTCATCATAATCCTTCTCTGTGAATGTCCCATCGCCCATCATCATGATTGTCATGGTAACAGTGTCGAAGGTCTTGTAAACGAATGTGTCTCTGAAACCATTCTTCAGATAAAACTCATGCCTACGCTTTCGTTGCTCAAGATTATCACAAGGATGAACCGGAGACTCCATGTCAAGAATATTACGTTGACCCTTGTACTTATTTATTAGAGCTGTGAGTATCTGCTGACCAATTCCTTTTCCTCGCAAATCTGGTTGCACGGCAAAGTACCAAAACCAGTTGTATTGGCTTGTTGGATAAACGATTGTAAATCCAACCAACTGATTTTCAGTATAATAAGCAGTAAAATCAAGATTCATCTCACTGATTAGTCCCACAAGACTCCCCCACGGTATCTGCTCATCCTCAGGAAACGCCTCTTCGTAGAGCTTCCTCAGTGCCAAATCATCCCTATCCTCAACTGTTATCTGTTTTTGTTCCAATATTCTATTTATCATAATGTATTACTTTATTTATATGTTTTAAGTTCACTCCGCTTTCAGGTTCTAAGGGGAAAAACCTCAAAACTTTACAACAAAGATACATTGTAGGAAGTTGGTGGGTAATCTGAAAAAATCATTTAAGACTATTTAGGTGAATAAATTTTAGTATATTCTTCTTGAACTAGTCAAAACTCCCAAAAGGTATGCTAATACTGACAAAATACTAAAAATCCAATAGAAAATATTGTAAGCGGTTGTGTAAATCTCTGCTTTATATAGAGCATCTGTAAACAAACTTCTTACAAAATTTACAGTAAAATAAAGTCCGTGCCAAATACCAGAATACCACGTGTATTCTTTTCCTGGTTCAATGTCACATAGTAAACACGCAATAAAACAGTACACCAAAAATTGAATAAGAATTCTAATCATATATGCCATGAGCAAATAGCTTTTGTTTGTTATACATTATATTAAAATACTTACTTTACAGGGATATGCTTGCAAAGATAAAAAATTTTGACGAACAGACAAAATAATAAGAAATATTGTTTTAGGTATTTTTTTTTGTTGAAACCAATTATAAGCGGATAAATGAATTTACATCAGAATTGTTTATTATCTCTAATACATTTTTTTATAATCTTTAAAAAAAACATTAAATATTTTTTTGTATGCATTATATTTCGTAATTTTGCCTTTGCATGAGGGTAAAACCAAAGACGGCATATAAATAATTTAAAATGGCAAATAATTATGAAAATTATTTCATAAAAATCCCGCCCGAAGACATCCCCAACGTTGGGGGGCAAGAGGCAGAATCAAGAACATCCAATAGCGGATTCCTTGACAAAATGCTTAATGTCCCTGAATACCAAGAATCACTTCTTTATGATTTTTTAAAGTTCAAGGAAGAAAATAGAAGACTGAAAGGAGAGAACGAGCAGCTGACAAGAGAGTCAGCAATAATAAAAAAGGAATCGCTCGAAAATCAAGAAGCAGCGGCTAAGGCATGCAGAAAGCTTATAAGACTGGATGAATTGGAAGAGGAGAACAGGAAACTCCGTGAAAGTATTCAGGAAAACAATCAACAATCTCTTAACCTCGTTTACTCAAAAGATTTTTTCAAGAAAGGCTTTTCAGCTCAAGACGTCAACAGATTGACAAATGCGCTGAGTGAATTAGTTGAGCAGAAAGTTAAAGATAAATATCTCATTTGCAAAAAAACGCATGTTGCCATTATCTACGCTATTTTAAAGTCTAAAGATTTGTTCGTTGGCGATTCAACTGATTTTGTAACATTTTGGGTTAACATCTTGACTCGCGTGAAAGACGGAAATAGAATAACCGACCTATTGGTGAAACCCAAAAATATATCAAACACGTGTGGTAGAGAACCCTTCTCAAATAGTTCACCAGTTTCATGGAATAGATTAATATTAGAAGGCAATATTTCAAAAGCATTATCCGAAGCAAACGACATTTACAAAAAATTTAAAAGCATATATCATTAGAAGCGCAGCAAAGGCGCTTCTTTTTTTGTGTGCCGTTTATAAATATTTTTGGTGCCGTTTGTCCTTTATTCATCCATTTTACATGTGATTACAATTATTTTGGTGCCATACCTCCACCACATTAAGATATTTTGGTGCCATACCTCCACTTGTTTACTCAATTGTACATTTTATCACCCCACTCTTTTCTACTATTATTAACTTTGCATTGAGCTCAGGGGCAAAACAAAGCAGAGCACAGCTGCCCCACCCTGTTGAAAAACGACCTCGTTGGCAGGGAAGTGTTAGAGGTCATCTTTTTAAAACAGAATAAGAGATGAATCAGAAAAACGAAAGCTCAGGCGCGAAGAATAGTAACGCAGAGCTAAAAGAAAGGAATGGAAGGTTTCACTTCTACGAGGGTAACATCTGGAACACTAAGCCTACGGCTGAATGGACCATCGAACAGGCCTACAACTACATCACACTCGACATGGGAGCGATGCAGAACACATTGTGGCTAAGAGGTTTGCCATCTACAAAGGAACGTAACGACTACAAGGCAACTCACCTTGCTTATTGTACTTTTAGTGGCACATTTTCTAAGCGAAAAAACGATTGCTTAATAGAGCATTCGGGACTGATGTGCTTAGACTTCGACCATTTAGGCGAGAGATTGCAAGAAGCCAGGAGGCTAATGATAGAAGATACTGCTCTCAATGTGATGTTGCTTTTCCGCAGTCCTAGTGGTGACGGGTTGAAGGCTGTTGTTCCAATTGACTTGAAAAAAGGTTTGCACGAAAAGTGGTATTGCGCTTTTAGTGCATATCTGAAAGACAAGTACAATCTTATTTCAGATCCTGCTTGCAAGGATGTTAGTCGTGCGTGCTTTCTGCCACACGATAGTGATTGTTTCATTGATAGAAATAAAATTAATACAGAAATAATATGTCCGTTTTAAATGAATTTAATCTGGATGAATGGGCTGCCAAGGGTGGTTATTCATCAAAAGACGAGAGTGAGAAAAAGTCGGTTAACCCACTGGCAAGTGTTAAACAAAATGTCAGCTTCGAAAGTGATAAAACAGCAGAGGATGTAGAGAAGTTGGTAAATATTATATGCGAACAGCAGATAGACATTACTTCTGGCTACAACAATTGGATAAACATTGGTTTTGCACTATCATCTGAGTTTGGAGAAGCTGGAAGAGACTGGTTCTTGCGAATTAGTCAATTTTACCCTAACTTCAACCATAGTGAATGCGATAGGCAATACACAAAATGTCTGAATGGCAAGGGTTGCGGAATTACCATCAATACTCTGTTCCACTATGCCAAGGAGGCAGGTATTACCATCAACTCACCACATAAACCGCACACACCGCAAAGTGCGGTTAGGTGTTCAGATTTAAATATAAATAGTAACACTTTGATTATTAATAATTTAAATGAAATGACAGAAAATTATAAGGAAACCGCAAACTGCGGTTTGTGCGGTGTGACTGACTTTTGCGCACCTACTTTTAGTGATAAGATTGGTGTAGAATTGTTTCCGCCAATGCTTCAACCAATATACAATCTTTATGACGAGCCATCCGTTCGCGACATGATGCTAAATGCAGCCATGACGGTGATGGGACCTTTGGTGCCTAATTATTACACTTATTACATGGACTCCATGAAATTCATAAGCAACTACTTTGTTGTTTCCGCTCCTTTCGCGGGCGGCAAGGGTGAACTGGCTCTTATCCGCAAGATACTTGAGCCACACGAGGAGAAGATAAGAAATGCTTATCAGCAAGAGAAAGCAGAATGGGAAGAGGCTCACAATAAGTGGGAGGCAATGGGCAACAACTCTGTGAACAGGAGCAAGCGTGGACCAGAACCAAAGCAACCTATAGAGACTTCGCCTGTGTGTAGTGGCGACATCACGGAGGCGGCTTTATGCCAAGAAATTAGCAACAATAATGGTTGCATAGTAATGATGGGAACAGAGCTTGACGACGTGGTGGTAATGATGAAAAACCGCTATGGCGACTACTCTAAAGTGCTTCGTGCTGGATGGCAGAATGAAACTTATACGTCAACTAGAAAAATGGACAATTTGCACATCTGCATACGTCAGCCACGCATTGGATTTCTTTATGCCGGCACAACCGACCAACTTAAGAGTTTTCTTCCATCTGCCGAAAACGGATTGGCATCGCGAATTACCAACTATACTCTGAAACCCAACTATGAGTTTAAGAATCCTTTTATCTCGTCTGGCAGACCCAAGGAAGATGTTTATTTGGCTATTGGCAAGGAATATGCAGAGTTGTTAGAATATATGGAACAGTTATCTCATCCTGTACAATTTGTATTGAATGCCGAGCAAGGAGAGCGTATCTACCAGTTCTTCAGCGAAGAGCATTCTCGTGGTCGGTTGGAAATTGGCAACGACTACATGGGTTTCGTTAAGCGTCAGGCGCTAAATGCCACTCGTTTGGCCATGACATCAGCTCTGCTAAGAAGGTACAGCACACGAAAGGCAAATGGCGAACCGCTGTTTAATGAGGGCGAGCAGGCACTTACGGCAATAGATGACGATGTTACACTTGCTCTTACCATTCAGCCCACGCTCAACGAACACACGCAGATTATCTATGAGCAGATGAAATGGGGAGAGAAAACCACTGCCAGTACATCGATTCTCAGAAACGATGAGCAACGCCTTTATAACAGTTTGCCTAATGAGTTTACTACACAGCAAGCAAAAGACAAGGCAGAGACACTTGGCATAAACCCAAGGAGCATCGAGCGCTGGCTGCCTAAGTTCATTCGCAGCAAAATGGCTATGCAAAAGAGCAAGGGCGTGTATCTGAAATGTAATCCGTAAACCTATCTTTTAATCTGACAATCCGCACCATTAGAAAGTCTAATTGGTGCGGTTTTATTGTCTATCTCGACCATATATAGATGGTTTGAGGTGTGAAAATTTAGCATCGAAAAAATATTGAAGTTTTGCTTAAAATAATTGTTTATATATTTGCATATTCCATTTATTTTTAGTAACTTTGTAGTGAAAGGTTAAAGAGGAGCATAAACAGGGATAACGCAAATCGGAGACCAAAGAAATTCAGTTATTAACCATTAAAATTTAATTATCATGATTCGTTACAAAAAGTATCAGAACACAAACCAGAAGTCGGCTTATTTCAACAAGTGGTATGGCCGCAGCTATGTATCAGAAACACTAGACACTACTGCTCTTGCCGAGCATATGTCGGACCACAATTCGCCTTATAGCGAGGGTGTAATCAAAGGTGTATTGACTGACATGATTAAGTGTATCAAGGAGCTTGTGCTCGACGGCAAGGCAGTGAAGCTCGACGACCTTGCTATCTTCTCTTGTGGCATCACTACATCACCTGCTGACTCGGCTAGTGAGTTTAACGCTGCCAACAACATCACGGGTGTGAAGCTCCGCGCAAGGGCTACGGGTCGCCTTTCTACTGCCAATCTTAACCTTGCTGCTCAGTTCCGCGAGTATAGCGAGTATAGTGTTGAGGAAGAGAATGCTTAGTTTGATGGAGGTGTTTTAGAGTCCTTAGGTGTCGCTTTCGGGTGGCACCTTTTTTTTGCTGCCGCAGATAAGTGAAGAATGAAGAAGTTAAAGAAGTTAGAGCAGTTAAAGAAGTTAGAAGACATTAGTCTTTGATAGAAAATTGAAGAATTGAAAAATTCAAAGATTGAAAAATTGAAGATGCTTATTAAAATTAAAAATAAAAAGGATTGAAAAAATCATTCGTCCTCAAACTTCCTCAGCGAAGTGATAACTTCATTCTAACTTCCTTTAACCCCTAAAAAAGAGAGCATACGTCTGAACTCCTACACTCCTGAACTCCTTAAAAAAAATCTCATATTTTTAAACGTTTGATTAAACCTTTTCGTGATTTTTACGTCTAATAATAAATGCAATTTTGGCAAATGAGCTATGGGTTAAATAAATTTTTAACAATATTTAATGTAAGGTTTTATAAATAAAACAAGTCATTTCTCGTTATAATTTTGTAATTTTGCAAAGATTTTTGGGGTTAATTAACCTATCTATCTTTAAATCAGAGATTTACTAAGAAATAGCATAAAGAATTGTAGAAAGGATGAGACAACTTAAGATTCAAAAAAGTATCACTAACCGTTCAAGTGAGGCACTTGACAAGTATCTGGTAGAAATTGGTCGCGCTCCCCTTATCAGCATCGATGAGGAGATTGAACTTGCTCAGAAGATCCGCAAGGGTGGTCCTGAGGGAGAACGTGCCAAGGACAAGCTTGTTACTGCCAACTTGAGATTTGTGGTGTCAGTGGCAAAGCAGTATCAGCATCAAGGACTAACGCTTACCGACCTTATTGACGAAGGTAACATTGGTTTGATTAAGGCTGCACAGAAGTTCGACGAGACAAGAGGTTTTAAGTTCATCTCATACGCTGTGTGGTGGATTCGCCAAAGCATTCTTCAGGCTATTGCTGAACAAAGTCGTATCGTGCGTCTTCCATTGAACCAGGTGGGTTCGTTGAACAAGATTAACCACGAGATAAACAAGTTTGAGCAGGAAAACCAGCGTCATCCATCTGTTAGTGAGCTTGCAGAAGCAACACAACTGGATGAGGAGAAGATTGGCCAAAGCTTGATGGCCGATGGTCATCATGTGTCTATTGACGCACCTTTCCAGGATGGCGAAGACAACTGTATGCTCGATGTTATGGCTAGTGGTGATGATAGTAGAACAGACCGCTATGTTGACCATGAGAGTATGGCTCAGGAGCTTAACTCTGTGCTTTCAAAGGTACTGAAAGAGCGCGAGATAACCATCATTCGCGAATGCTTTGGCATAGGTTGCCATGAGAAGGGTCTTGAGGAGATTGGCGACCAGCTTGGATTGACAAGAGAGCGTGTTCGCCAGATTAGAGAGAAGTCTATTGCAAAGCTTCGTGACAGTGGCAATGCAAAGATACTGATGAAATATTTGGGATAATTAACAGACAGATATTTTGCGACCTAAAGAAAATCTGCTATCTTTGTGGTCGTGAACTATCGGAGTGACATATTAAGATTGGTGTTGCCAGTGATACTTCTATGTATTTCTGGCAATATTTTTTCTTATACCCCTTCTTCTTCTGAAGCCGACTCGCTGCTGGAGAAGGTGTTCGAATACAAGAAGAGGCATGCGAATGCTAATGACACGCTTACCAAACAGGTTTATACCAAGCACACCTTCAAGACCTTGAGGCGCAACCCTACCCTTTTTCTTGTGCCCACGATGTACAGCATTGCCAAAGGGCAGCGCAACTACATAAGGGAAACATACGGAGAGGTGGATATAGCGGGAGCTGAGATAGTGAGACACGACCCCAAGATAGCCGTAGGCACAATAAGGAAGAACCGACAGACTATGCCCATAACGGCAGACTATGTACTGCCAAGCATATATTCGGAAATACTGTTTGGCGAGAACGTGCTTTCACCTTTTTACAAGAAGAACAGGAAGTTCTACAGCTATGAGTGGAAAGAGTCAGGCAACGGCACGGCAACATTAAGATATACGCCTCGAATAACAAACACACAACTGGTTGAAGGACAAGCCACTATAGACACGAGGAAAGGAAGGGTGATAACTTGCCAAATGGAAGGCACCTTCGACATGATAGTCTTCGACATCAATATGGTGATGGGCGATGAAGGAAACGAAAGCATGGTGCCAAAGGAGTGCCATATCAGTTCGCTGTTCAACTTCATAGGCAACAAGATAGAACACGAGATGCATGTGGTGTATAGCAACGACAAGCAACTGCCAATGGAAAAAACATCAGAACCATCGGTGATGAGCAACTACAGACCCATGCCGCTGGAGAAAAGCGACTCGCTTATTTACGCCAGTTTCATCGAGGCAAAGAAAAAAAGTGCAGCAGAAAGAACAACAAAGCACGACAACAGCATAACGGATAAAACACTCGATTTAATCGAAGACAACCTCCTTAGCAGCATCAACGCAAAATCAGAGAAGGCGTCAATAAGAATATCACCACTGCTCGACCCCTTGCAACTAAGCTATAGCAACCGCAGAGGACTATCTTACAGGATGAAGATAGACACGAGGTACAACTTCACAGACAAAAGCTACCTAACGTTCAAGCCGCGTGTGGGATATAACTTCAAGATAAACCGCTTCTACTACTCTACACCACTAAGGCTTACGCTCAACGAGAAAAGCAACAACTGGATAGAGCTTGAGTTTGCCAACGGAAACCGCATCACCAACTCATCGGTGCTTGAGGTGCTTGAAGGTTCGGAGATAGACACGGTGGATTTCAAGAGTCTTGCCCTCGACTATTTTGACGACAGGCATCTGAAGCTGCGAAGCAATATAGCACTTTCAGAATATGTTGACCTCACAATAGGCTGCACTTACCATGAACGAGAGGCGGTGAACAAGAAGGCAATGGCAGAACTCGACAAACCAACATCATACAAGAGTTTTGCACCACTGCTCACCATCTCCTACAGACCATCAAGCAACTGGCCATTGTTTACTGCCAACTACGAGAGAAGCATCAAGGGCATACTGCACTCCAACCTTGGCTATGAGAGATGGGAGTTTGACACGAGCTACAAGAAGATGTTGGGAGCACTGAGGAAACTGAACCTAAGACTTGGCGGCGGATTCTATACCGACAAGAGCAGCAACTACTTCGTTGACTTCTCCAACTTCCATGAAGAATATCTGCCAGAGGGATGGGATGATGATTGGACAGGCAATTTCCAGTTGCTAAACAGCGAGTGGTACAATGCCTCAAGATATTACATACGCATGAACGCCTCCTACGAATCTCCCCTGATGGTGGTGTCAAGACTACCGCTTTTAGGCAAATTCATCGAGACAGAAAGGTTGTATCTTGGTGTGGTAAGGTTGCAATCCACCCGTCCCTACTGCGAACTAGGTTATGGGTTTACAAACAAGTACTTCTCCGTGGGTGCCTTTGCAAGTTTCCTAAACACCAGTTTCCAAGAGTTCGGTTGCAAGTTCACCTTTGAGCTGTTTAGGAGGTGGTAGGCCTCACACCCTAATTAAGAATGAATAATGAAGAATGAAGAATTTGCTGCCGCAGATAAGTGGAGAATGAAGATTGAAGAAGTTAAAGAAGTTAGAGAAGTTAAAGAAGTTAGAAGACATTTGCGTGTCAAGCATACGTCTGAACTCCTACGCTCCTGAACTCCTACACTCCTTTAAAATAATAACAATTAAGCATTAAAAATATGAGTCTAACAGTTTATACCGCAAGTGCAGGAAGCGGCAAGACATTTACACTGGCCGTGGAATACATAAAGTTGCTCATTACAGACCCTTACAACTATCGCAAGATATTGGCAGTGACCTTCACCAACAAGGCCACGGAGGAGATGAAGATGAGAATATTGAGCCAGTTGTATGGAATATGGAAAAAACTGCCCGATTCCAACGACTATATGGAGAAGGTGTGCTCACAGCTTGGCATAGAAAACGAATATGCTTCAAAACAGGCTGGAATAGCACTTTATAACCTGTTGCACAACTACAACTACTTCCGCATAGAGACAATCGACTCGTTCTTCCAAAGCATACTGAGGAATCTCGCAAGAGAACTCGACCTTACAACAAACCTCCGATTGTCACTCAATGACACGCAAGTGGAACAGCAGGCTGTAGATAAGCTCATAGAAGACCTTGATGCAAGAAACGAGATACTGCATTGGATTATCGACTATATCAACGAGAAGATAGCTAACGACAAGAGCTGGAATGTTATCAACGACATAAAGCAGTTCGGCATGACCATCTTCAAGGACAAATACAAGGAAGCGTCGAAGAGTCTCTCTGATTTCATGAGCGAAAAAGGCAAATATGAACGCTATGTGAAGAGGCTAAGACAAGAACAGAAGGAGGCCGAGGAGACTATGCGCCACTATGGCGAGCTGTTCATGGAAAAGATAGATGGTGCCGGACTAAGCGTTGATGATTTCAAGAACAAAACTTCTGGAATCTACGGATTCTTTGAAAAACTCTCAAACGGCGTCTTTGACGAATCAATAGTTGGCAAAAGAGTAATAAACTGCAGCAACGACCCTAACGAATGGGTAGCAAGCAAGTCGCCCAATGCACAGATAACCTACTCGCTGGTTGTCAACAGTCTCTTCAACCTCCTCACCGAGGCACTCAAGGAAAGACCAAAGCAATGGCTAAGGTATAAGTCGGCAGAGCTAACACTGAAGCACACCAACCAGTTGCGACTGCTCCATGTGATAGAAAAGAAGATGAGAGACATGAACAGTGAGGCAAATAGATTCATGCTCAGCGACACACAACACCTTCTACAATCACTCATTGACGGCAGCGACTCGCCATTCATCTTTGAAAAGACAGGAAGTCATCTCAGTCACATAATGATAGACGAGTTTCAGGACACAAGTACTGTGCAATGGAAGAACTTCAAGATTCTGCTTCTTGAGTGCATGAGTCAGGAAAACTCTCACAACCTCATCGTGGGCGATGTGAAGCAAAGCATCTACAGATGGCGCTCAGGCGATTGGCGTTTGTTAGGCAACATATCAGGGGAGTTTGGAAATAACAGCCAAATGGTAAAACATGTGCCGCTCGACACCAACTATAGGTCGCAACGCAATATCATCAACTTCAACAATGCCTTCTTCAAGGTAGCTACAGACCTTAGCGACGTGCAGGAAATAAAGAATGCCTACAAGGAAGTGAAGCAGGAGGTGCCAACGAAAAAAGGCAACAACGGATATGTAAGGATAGAACTGCTGCCCAACATCGACTACAAGGAAGAGACACTTGAAAAGATTAAACTGTTTGTTGAGGAGTTGCTCGACAACAACGTGAAGCAAAGGGATATAGCAATTCTTGTCAGAACCAACGACTATATACCTCTTATAGCCGATTACCTTAAGTCGGAACTTCATGGCAGAGACATAAATATCGTATCTGACGAGGCATTCAAGTTGGGTTCTTCCGTGGCTGTTAACATAATCATCAGTGCCCTTCACTTGCTGATTTATCCAGACGACAAGCTTGAGAAGGCAAAGTTGGCAAAAGCCTATCAGAAGCATGTAAAGAAAAACCAAATAGAAGATGCACAGCTCTTTACAGAGAGCGATGAAATGGACAAATGGTTGCCCGAAACCTATGTGGCAGACAGGATGACGCTGCTTAGGATGCCACTCTACGACCTTTGCCAGCATATCTCAAACATCTTTGAACTCGACACCTTGAGCAACGAAGGAAGCTATATGGCCACTTTCAACGATGAACTCACCGATTTTATCATAGACAAGTCGTCAGACATTAGTCAGCTGCTAAAGGATTGGGAGGATAGCATTTCAGGCACAAACATACAAGGCACTGAGATTAACGGCATAAGAATGCTCACCATACACAAGAGCAAGGGACTGGAATATGAGAATGTGATAATGCCATTCTGCGACTGGCAACTGGAGAAGACACATGGCAACGTGCTTCTTTGCAAGACCGACAAGCAACCATTCAGCGAACTTCCTCTTGTACCGATAGACTACAGTTCAAAGATGAGCGAAACAGTATATGCCAACGACTACCTTGACGAGCACTCACAGAATCTTGTTGACAACCTCAATCTGCTCTATGTGGGACTGACAAGAGCCGTTTCTAACCTTTATGTAATAGGCAAGAAGAAGGCAAGGAACTCACGTTCACAACTGCTTGAGAGTTGTCTTGAGGGTGTACACAAGCAGTTGCCCACATCAGTATTCAGCAACCCAAACGATGCTTCGGCAATAATGTCGTTTGAGTATGGAAGCATCTATGTGAGCGAAGAAAAGAAATCAACCGACACTTCAAACGTATTCCTGCAACCTGCAACAAATCAAGGCATTAGCACATCGTCAAAGAAAGCAGAGGTTGAGTTCCGCCAAAGCAATGCAAGCAAGCGTTTCATCGACGACGAAGGTGATGAAGAAGACATGGCCGGCACATATATAAAGATTGGTCAGGTGCTTCATGGAGTGTTGTCGGAGATAAAGACAGCGGCAGATGTAGAAGGAGCATTGAGCAGACTTGAACATGAAGGAGTGCTGTATGACGAGCACATCACATCAGAAAGGATAAGGACAATGCTTGCAAAGCGTCTTGAAGACAAGCGTGTGGCAGAGTGGTTCTCGGACAAATGGGAGATTTTCAACGAGACAACCATCATCTTCAAAGACCCAGAAACAGGAAAGATTATGGAAAGACGCCCTGACAGGGTTATGGCAAAGGGCAACAAGGCCGTGGTGGTTGACTTTAAGTTCGGCAAACACAAAGACGCCTACAAGGAACAAGTGAAGAACTATATGCAACTGCTCGAAAGCATGGGCTACACCGATGTAACGGGCTATTTATGGTATGTTTACAGTAATAAAATAGTGGAAGTATGAAATCATTTCTTGAATTTGTAGCAGAAGACATCATAAGAAGATACGGCAACGACCTCTCAAAGATAGCCGTGGTCTTCCCCAACAAGCGTGCGTCAATGTTTCTCAACGACTATCTTATCGAGAACAGCAAGAAACCAGTTTGGAGTCCTGCCTATATAACCATCAGCGACTTGTTCAGAAAGCACAGCAAGCTTGTTGTTCCAGACCAGATAAAGTTGATTTGCGACCTCCACAAATGCTTTGTAAGTTGTACAAAAATAAACGAATCGCTCGACCATTTCTATGGATGGGGACAGCTGATGCTTGCAGACTTTGACGACCTCGACAAGAATATGGCTGATGCAAAGCAGGTGTTTGCCAACGTGAAGGACATTCATGCCTATGATGACGTGTCGTATCTCAGCGACGAGCAGAAGGAAATACTGAAGAAATTCTTTGCAAACTTCTCTGACGGCAAGAACTCAGAGCTCAAAGAGCGCTTCCTTACAATATGGAGCCGTTTCCATGACATATACATGCAGTTCAACGAAGAACTCAAGGAAAAGGGAATGGCATACGAGGGTGCGCTCTACAGGGATGTGGTTGACGATGAAACTGTGGATTTTGAATATGACAAATACCTGTTTGTGGGCTTCAACATGACCCAGAAGGTGGAGCACCAACTGTTCCAGCGACTTAGGAAGATGGGCAAGGCAGAGTTTTATTGGGACTTTGACAACTACTATCTTAAGCAAAAGCCAGGCCAGCAACACGAGGCAGGTTGTTTTGTAAGACCAAACATAAGTGATTTCCCATGCAATCTTGACATCCGCAATAGCGACATCTACGATAACTTCGGCAAGGAGAAGAAGATTACATTCATCTCTGCAACTACAGAAGACATACAAGCACGCTATGTTAACGACTGGCTTAGCAAGGATGACAGATGCAGCAAGGGAAGGAAAACAGCCGTAGTAATGTGCAATGAGGGAATAATGCAGACGGTGCTTCACTCACTGCCAGAGAACACTGGACCAGTAAACATAACCACAGGCTATCCATTGCAACAGACACCAATGGCATCGCTTGTAAAGCTACTCATTTCTCTTAGGTGTGACGGTTTCAACAAGAACAGGCATAGGTATATATTGTCATTCGTCAACCGAGTGCTCAATCATCCGTATATTCCATATCTTACAGACAATTACGCAGTCTTGTTAAATGAAATCAACGACAAGTCGAAGGTGTATTATCCCTCACAAGAACAGTTGGGAAAGGATGAAGCGCTGCAACTGCTTTTCAGCAATCCCTACGAAATGACTGACGATGCAGAGACATTTGAGCAGAACCTGTTGCAATGGTTGGTAAAGATAGTAAAACTTCTTGCCAACAAGACTCAACACATAGAAGACCCGCTTTATCTTGAATCAGTGTTCAAGACATACACACTGCTCAACCGCTTGCTGTCACTCATGAAATGCGGTGATTTGGACGTAAACTACATGACACTGCAGAGTCTTGTAAACCAACTCATACAGAGTACAAGCATCCCATTCCATGGAGAACCGGCAGAAGGAATACAGATAATGGGTGTTCTGGAAACGAGAAACCTCGACTTTGAGAACCTCCTCATACTCTCTTGCAACGAGGGAAACATGCCAAAGGGCGTCAACGACACTTCATTCATACCATATTCCATAAGAAAGGCCTTCGGTCTGACCACCATAGACAACAAGGTGGCCATCTATGCATATTATTTCTACCGATTGATTCAGAGGGCAAAGAACATAACCATACTCTATAACAACGCCACAACCGACGGCAACAAGAACGAGATGAGCAGATTCCTTATACAGTTGCTCGTGGAAAGCGGTCACAAGATTGAGAAAAAGGCACTTTGCATAGGCATAGAACCACATGCCTCCGCTCCAGCCGACATTGCAAAGACACCTGAGATAATGAAAAAAATGGTAGGAAGATTTGCCAAACGAGAAGGAAAAACCGACAGACCACTGCTCACACCAACAGCGATAAACATGTATCTAAGGTGTCCGCTGAGGTTCTACTACAACTATGTGTGCGGCATAAAGGAGCCCGACCTCAATGATGAAGACAAGATTGACGGAAGGGTGTTTGGAAACATTTTCCACAAGGCATCACAGTTGGTTTATGAAAAGATGATGGACCGCGACGGTTGGATAAGACCCACATACATCGAGAAGGTGCTTAAGTCAGACGTGGAGATACAAAAAGCTGTAGATGACGCATTTAACTCAGAACTGTTCAACACAAAGAACAACAGCAGACCTGAGTATGACGGACTACAATTATTGAACAGAGAGGTGGTGCTGATTTATCTCAGACGTTTGCTAAGACAAGACATGAAACTGGGCAACTTCCAGATTATCGGTTTGGAGAAAACAATAATGGAGGATTATGTGATAACCACTACGAACCATCACTTTACCACATCCTTGGGCGGTTTCATCGACAGGCTTGACATGGTTCATACAGATAACGGTGAAAGCATTAGGGTGATTGACTACAAGACAGGCAAGAACAAACTTGAGAAGTTTGAAAGCATAGACCAGCTTTTTGAACCAGAAAACATCACCAAACATAGCGATTACTACCTGCAGACTATGCTTTACAGCAAGATTGTGAGCGATTCGGAAAAAATCAATCCTTCGCACCACCCCGTCAGTCCTTCACTGCTGTTCATTCAACACGCCATTGAAGACAAGGACGACATCGTTTTGGAAATAGCAAAGAAAAAGATTATTGACATAAGAGTTCACACCATTGAATTTATGGACAGAATGGACAAGCTGATTACAGAGATTTTCTGTGAGGAAAAACCCTTTAGTCCAACGGATAATGACGACATGTGCAAAATGTGCCCATACGCAGAAATATGTTTTTCATAAGAAAAGAATGGACAAGATGGACAACAAAAAAAATGGAAACTACTTTCACAAGCAGCTTCCATAAGTAGGAAAATGATAAATATAGATTAAAATTACTAGTTGTCGCCACAAAATTACAATTTAAAATCCAATTATCCAAGGATTTTGTTTAATTTTTGCATATAATTCGCAATATAATCACAAATCAAGCCTTTTTGTACATTGACACGCCAAACAGGCGCAACACTTCATAAATGCGCTGCACGGGGAAACCCATAACGTTGAAATAACTGCCAGAGAGTGAAGTGACACCAATATAGCCTATCCACTCCTGTATGCCATAGCTTCCTGCCTTGTCAAGCGGTTTATAGGTTTCAACGTAAAAGTCAATCTCTTCATCACTAAGTTGCTTGAACGTAACCTCAGACGTGACACTGAAAGACTTTGTTTGGTTCTTGGTACATACGCACACGCCAGTTATCACCTGATGCGTCTTGCCGCTAAGCAGAGAAAGCATGCTCTTTGCCTCGTCACTATCCTTCGGTTTGCCAAGAACACAATCGTCAAGCACCACAATAGTGTCGGCAGTGATTATGAGTTCATCATCAGCCATGCCAACAAGATAGGCAGAAGCTTTCTTGCGTGATATATATTCAGCAATATCAGTTACATTAATATCAGATGGATATGACTCGTCAATACCTTTTATTATGCGCACCTCAAAGTCGATGCCCAAACCAGAAAGTAACTCCTTTCTTCGCGGAGAGTTGCTGGCCAATATGATTTTATAATTACTCATGAAAAACTATTTGAATATTAGTGTCGGAGAATTGGGAAAACATTCTACCAGCCGAAAGCCTCGCTGCCTGACAACCATTTGCCCTGTGCTCTAAGCACCTGTTCTATAACATCACGACCGCAGCCACAACCACCATTACGCTGACTCTGATAGATGCTTATGGACTTGATATCTGATGATGCGTCAGCAGGACATACCGGACATCCACATCTTTTCATAATCTCATAGTCGGGTATGTCATCGCCCATATACATAACCTCCACATCCTTTAATCCGCTACGGTTAAGAAAGTCATTATAGTCATGAATCTTTACTTTACTGCCCATGTATATATCCTTGACACCTAAGCGTTCATACCTTATTCTGACGCTCTCCGAGATTCCGCCTGTAAGGATAACAATGCGAAGGCCTAATTTCACAGCAAGCTGAATGGCATAGCCATCTTTTATGTTTACTGTACGCATAGGGTCACCACTTGGATGAAGCGTGATGGTCTCACAACTGAGTACTCCATCAACATCGAAAATAATAGCCTTTATTTTTGTCAAGTCGTAATTAATCATTCTCTTGTGCTTTTAAATGTATGCTTTTGCTCATTAAATCATAAATTTCTTTCGACATGCTACCCTCTTCAAGCATTGCCTTGTGCCTGTTGATGATATTCTCATCAAAACGTATGGCAGGACCCGTCTGTGCTTCTTTTGGACTCAGATGGTGCACTTTTCTTGCAGTTTCATCGATAAGCGGTAGGAGGGCATCAAAGGAGATTCCCTTTTTCTTTAGCACATCTGCGCCAAGGGCATAGCAATGGTTTACAAAATTACATGCAAAGACTGCCGAAAGATGTATATGGCGACGGTCTTCTGAGCTTAGGTTCATCACCTTGTCGCTGACACTTTCAGCAAGTTGTGTGATTATACTGCGTGAATAGTCATCGTTGAATTCGAGAAAACAGGGAATGTGCTGAAAGTCAACAATACGCTCCCTTGAGAAGGTCTGCAATGGGTATAGCACACCATAATGAGTTGCATGGCCAGAGAACACATCTACCGGTGTACTTCCACTGGTATGCATGAAAACGGCATTGGGAGAAAGGGGGCAAACCTTGCTTATCACCTCACTGATAACCGAGTCCTTAACAGCAATTATATAAGCATCGGCATCACTGGCAAGAGAGTCTATGTTGCATGTTGCTTCAGAGCCAACGGCAGATGCAAGGAGTTTTGCCGATTCTATCGTCCTGCTATAAACCTGGACTATCTCATGACCGCTATTTTTCAATGCAACGGCAAGATTGGTGGCCAAATTGCCAGCACCTATGAAAACTATTCTCATCTTTTATTCGAAGCTATTAATATGCACATTCTCCCATTTCAAATCGTCAAGGTCATGCTGATGCAGTTCCTTAACCTTGTGGCCTATGGCAATGATACTGAGAACAGAGTAGTTATCAGGTATGTTCAAGACACCCTTCACTACCTCATCTGCCGTTGTACCGTCGTTGAGTCCCCTGCCTCTTATCTGTATCCAGCAAGAACCAAGTCCAAGTTCTTCAGCCTGATACTGCATAGACATGGAGGCAATGGAGCAATCTTCAATCCAACAGTCGTTCTCCATCGGATTGCCCATCACAACAACAGCCAAAGGAGCATCCTTCAGGAAATGTCCGCCTTGTTCCTTTGCATCAGAAAGTTTCTCAAGCAGCATCTTGTCGTCAACAACAACAAAATGCCAGTCACGTCTGTTCTTTGAAGACGGCGACAGCAATGCTGCATTGAGTATCATCTCAACATCAGAACCGCTAATCTCTTCGGTTTCAAACCTACGATGACTTCTTCTGTTTATTACCAATTCTTTAAAATCTGTCATATATAACAAAACTGAGAAAATCAATTTTTATTGTCATGCAAATGGGATTAAAGTGCAAACGACCAGACAAAGACAAAGAAGATTAAGTTATAGTAATAATATAATAATGTGTAAATTAACGAGAAGAAGGACTATCTACGCATAAAATTGAGTGGACAATATAAAATAATGAAGAAAAAAGGAGTCTTATCGTTTGGGAGTTTACAAAAAATAATGTACCTTTGCAGCGAAATTTACAAGATTATCGTTTCCCGGTCAGGAGAAGCGATTTATATTTCAATCAAAATTTATTTATAATACTGTTATTTGTATGTTTACAAAAGAAGAATTGGAATCAATGGATATTCCACAGCTGATGACAGTGGCAGACCAACTGGGTGTAAAAGTAACCCCAAAGGATGAGCTGGAACAGGTGATTTATGCCATTCTCGATAAAGCAGCGGTTGATGCAGCCTCTGCAGCCTCAAACACACAGAAGAAAAAGAGGACAAGAATTGTAAAGAAAGACACCAACAAGGTTTACACCGTGAAAGGAAAGGATGGTGAGAACTTTGATGTGAAGACTGGCAAGAAAGCCAAGGCAGAGAAACCTGCACAACTTTTCAACGATGCTTTGATAGAAAAGGCTGCAGAGGAATTGAACAAGGAGAATGCAAGCGTAGAGAACAGCGATGAACAAACTGTTGCTGAACCAACTCCACAACCTCAAGAAATTGAGACTGCAGAGACAGAGCAACCAATAGTTGAAGCAACAGAAGAAGTGACTGTTGCAGAGCAAGAACCAACAGAAGAAATACCTACAGACATCATTCCAGAGGCAGACATACAGAAGCAATCAGAGGAATCTTTACCAGAGGACTCTCAGTTGTTTGAGATGCTTCAAGAGAAGATGGCTAAGCACAATCAGGCTAATGCCAACATGGAACATGTTAGTCCTGATGAGATTTGGGAAGGAGACCCAGGCGACGGCACTGATTTCATTACCATTGTTGACCTGCCCATTGAAGATCAGGGTGTGATTCCTACATTGGATATGTTTGACAGACCGACAGTGGCACCACAGCAGGAGTTGGACTACCCCGTACATACTGCTACAAGCACCAATGCACAAAAGACTGCTTATGACTTTACTGATATCATAACAGGCAACGGAGTGCTTGAAATAATGACAGACGGATATGGATTCCTACGTTCAAGTGACTATAACTATCTGTCATCACCCGACGATATTTATGTTTCTCCTCAGCAGATAAAGAAATACGGACTAAAGACTGGCGATGTGGTAGATTGCACCGTCAGACCACCACATGACAATGAGAAGTATTTCGCAATGAGCAATGTGAACTCTATCAATGGAAGAAATCCGTCAGAGGTGCGCGACAGAGTGTCTTTTGAACACCTTACCCCACTCTTCCCAGACGAGAAGTTCCAACTCTGTGGCGATAAGGATACAACAAATCCAAGCGTTAGAATTGTTGACCTCTTCTCTCCTATAGGTAAAGGACAGCGTGCCCTAATCGTTGCACAGCCAAAGACTGGTAAGACTATACTGATGAAGGACATTGCAAATGCTATTGCCGCCAACCACCCAGAGGCATACATCATGATGTTGCTCATTGACGAGCGTCCAGAGGAGGTAACAGACATGGCGCGCACTGTGAATGCAGAAGTTATTGCCTCTACCTTTGATGAACCTGCAGACAGACATGTGAAGATTGCCGGCATTGTGCTTGAAAAGGCAAAGAGAATGGTAGAATGCGGGCATGATGTAGTGATTTTCCTCGATTCCATCACACGTCTTGCAAGAGCATACAACACAGTGGCACCTGCATCAGGAAAGGTACTTACTGGTGGTGTTGACGCTAACGCACTGCAAAAGCCAAAGCGTTTCTTTGGTGCAGCAAGAAACATTGAAGGAGGCGGTTCACTCACAATCATTGCTACTGCCCTTGTTGATACCGGAAGCAAGATGGACGAAGTGATATTCGAGGAGTTCAAGGGTACAGGCAACTCTGAAATACAGCTTAACCGCTCGCTTGCCAATAAGCGTATATTCCCAGCCATTGACCTTGTACAGTCATCAACAAGACGCGACGACCTGCTTCAGGATGCTAATGTACTTAACCGTCTATGGATTTGCCGCAAGTTCATCGCAGAGATGAATCCTATAGAAGCAATGGACACTGTACGTGACAGACTGATTCAGACAAGGAACAACGAGGAATTCCTTCTTGCCATGAACGGTTAAGAAACACTTTGTAATGCACGAAATAATAATTGCTTTAGGTTCTAACCACGATGCACATAACGCAATAGCATCGGCAATAGAAAGACTAAAGGATTTTATCTACAATATCCAACCGACCAGCATGCTTGACAATGGGTCGGTTGGTTTTATTATACCCTGTATCTTTACCAATGCTTTGGTTAAGGGTTATACAGAACTAAAGATAGAGGAGTTGGAAAGACAACTAAAACTGATTGAAAAAGAATTGGGGAGGTCGAAAGAAAAAGATTCAACAGGTATTATAGCATTGGATTTGGACCTACTAAAATATGACGAAGTCATTTTGCATGCAAATGACTGGAACAGAGAGTATATCAAGATTTTGCTTAAAGAATTAGGATAACTTCTGATTCATCTTATTCTGTCATCCATTTTTCGTCGATTTCAACGAACTTCATTTCACCCAAGATTGTTCTTTGACGCTTTCTCATATAATTTGACGGAGAAGCAGAATTGAACCTAATAGGATTGGGCAACGAAGCTGCAATAAGCGCACATTGTCTTTTCTTCAGTTCATTGGGTTTGCAGTCGAAATGATGCTCTGCTACTGCTGCAACACCATATATTCCGTCACCCATTTCGATGGAGTTAAGATAAACCTCAACAATGCGTTGCTTAGACCAAAAGAGTTCGATGAGAACTGTGAAATAAGCCTCAAGCCCCTTTCTTACCCATGAACGCGAAGGCCAAAGGAAAACATTCTTTGCCGCCTGCTGGGTTATTGTACTAGCACCGCGCTTGTTCTTCCTCTTCTTGTTGTCTTCGACAGCCTTCTTAATAGCATCAAAGTCAAATCCGTTGTGTTCAAGGAAATTGGCATCCTCACTGGCAATCACAGCCTTTGCCATATTGACAGGCATCTCGTCAAGAGAAACCCATTCGTGCTCAAGTCTCACATCCTTGCCATCTGAAAACTGCTCTACTGTGCGTATGAGCATAAGAGGTGTAATGCAGACAGGAAGGAAACGATAGAGCACAACAGAAAGAATGGTGGTAACAAAAAAAGCTACCACCATCCATTTTAATATCTTTATTATTAATCTGACGATTATCATTATTTCAATGTACCAGCTTCAGCAGCCTTAATCATCTCCTGACTTGCATACATATAAACCTCTACACGACGGTTCTGTGCACGACCAGCAGCTGTTGAGTTATCAGCAACAGGATTTGTTGAGCCCTGACCGTCAACACTCTTGATTTGAGCAGAAGAAACGCCACAGCTCTTCAAGTAGTTGCTAACACTGTTTGCACGACTTACAGAAAGAGGATTGTTGATTGCATCTGAACCTGTGCTGTCTGTATGTCCATAGATAGCAACATCACAGCCAGTGTTGTTCTTGAGTACGTTAGCAAAGTTAGCAAGAGAAGTCTTGGCAGCAGCATTCAAGTCAGCCTTGTTAGTTGCAAACAAAATACCTGAATCAAAAGTAACCTTTACAGCCTGAAGGCCATTAGCATCAGTAACTTCCTGAACCTGTGCATTCTTAACAGCTTCGGCCTCTGCCTTTACTTTATCCATCTTCTTACCAATAAGAGCACCAGCACCTGTACCTACAGCTGCACCCACTGCTGCACCTACTGCTGTGTTACCGGCAAGTTTGCCAACTAATGCACCAAGGAGAGCACCACCACCTGCACCGATAGCAGCACCTTTCTGTGTGTTGTTACATGCAGAAATAATAACACCAAGGCAAAGAGCCATTGCAATAACCTTTAAATTTTTCATCTTTAAAAATAAGTTTATAGTTTAAAAATTCATTATTTCGCTGCAAAGATAATCTATTTATTTAAAAACATAGTAATGTTTGCAACTTTTTTTGTACTTTTGCATCTAATATTACATAAATTTAGGTAATCATATTATGGCTAAAGAACTAAAAGACTTAACAAAAAGAGCTGATAATTATAGTCAGTGGTACAACGACCTTATCGTCAAGGCCGACCTTGCAGAGCAATCGGCTGTTAGAGGATGTATGGTAATCAAACCATATGGCTATGCTATTTGGGAAAAAATGCAGGCACAGAGGGGCAAGATGTTCAAGGAAACAGGTGTTCAGAACGCATATTTTCCTCTTTTAATACCAAAATCATTCTTGTCAAGAGAAGCTGAGCACGTAGAGGGTTTTGCAAAGGAGTGTGCTGTTGTTACACACTACCGACTTCGTGCAAAGGAAGATAAGAGCGGTGTGGAGGTTGACCCTGCTGCAAAGCTTGAAGAGGAACTGATAGTAAGACCAACGTCAGAGACTATTATATGGAATACATATAAGAATTGGATTCAATCATACCGCGATCTGCCATTGCTTTGTAATCAGTGGTGTAACGTTATGCGTTGGGAAATGAGAACCCGTCCATTCCTCCGCACATCAGAATTCTTGTGGCAGGAAGGTCATACCGCTCATGCTACAAAGGAAGAGGCTGAAGAGGAAGCACAGAAGATGCTGAAGGTTTATGCCGATTTTGCAGAGAACTGGATGGCTGTGCCTGTACTTCAGGGTGTAAAGAGCGAAACAGAAAGATTTGCCGGTGCTCTCGATACATATACTATTGAGGCTATGATGCAGGACGGAAAGGCACTGCAGAGTGGTACATCTCATTTCCTCGGACAGAACTTTGCCAAGGCATTTGATGTTACATTCCTCAACAAGGAGAACAAGCCTGAGTATGTTTGGGCTACATCATGGGGTGTTTCTACACGTTTGATTGGTGCCCTCATCATGACACACTCTGACGACAATGGCCTTGTATTGCCTCCACGCCTGGCACCTATACAGGTTGTTATTGTACCTATTACTAAGGGTGCAGAGCAGTTGGCTGCAATCACAGAGAAACTGACTCCTATTATCGATGAATTACGCAAGAAGGGCATCAGTGTCAAGTATGATGATGCTGACAACAAGCGTCCTGGATTCAAGTTTGCCGACTATGAGCTGAAGGGTGTTCCTGTTCGTCTTGTTATGGGTGGCCGTGACTTGGAGAACGGAACTGTTGAGGTTATGCGTCGTGATACTCTTGAAAAGGAGACATGCCAGCTCGATGGTATCGTAGAATATGTAGAGCAGTTGCTTGAGGACATTCAGAAGAATATCTTTGAGAAAGCCCGCAAGTACCGTGATGAGCGCGTCTATGAGTGCGACAACTACGAAGAATTCAAGGAAAAGGTTAAGGACGGCGGATTCTTCCTCTGCCACTGGGACGGTACTGCAGAGACTGAAGCACAGATTAAGGAAGAGACACAGGCAACCATCCGTTGTGTGCCATTTGCATACGAGCAGACACCTGGTGTTGACATGGTAAGCGGAAAACCTGCAAAATGCCGTGTGATTATTGCAAGAAGCTATTAATTTTATAAGGTATCGTACATATACACTAAAATCTGAACGATTTTCGAATGTGCGATACCATTTTTTATACTACCTTTGTTCAAAATTATAAACTTAAAACAAGACAAAGATGGAAAAAACATGGAGATGGTTTGGCAAGAACGACAAGATTACACTTGCCATGCTAAAGGAAATAGGTGTAGAGGGAATCGTTACTGCTCTGCATGATGTTCCCTTAGGTGAAGTTTGGACACGCGAAAAGATTCGTGACCTTCGTGAATATATTGAGAGTTATGGCATGCGCTGGAGTGTCGTAGAGTCACTTCCTGTAGTTGAGACAATCAAATATGGCGGTCCAGACCGTGACCATCAGATTGAAGTTTACAAGGAGAGTCTCCGCAACCTTTCAGCTGAAGGCATTCATACCATTTGCTACAACTTCATGCCTGTGCTCGACTGGGCAAGAACTGACCTCACCCACCCTAACCCTAACGGAACAACAAACTTATACTTCTCTTATTCAGAGTTTGCTTATTTCGACATATATATATTAGGTCGTGAAGGAGCAAGAGAAGAATGGGCTACATTCCAGGTTCCTGGTTGTACATGTGAGCGCGACATCCTTGCTGAGGTTGACGAACTGAGAAAGAAGATGACTCCAGAGGATGAGCACAAGCTTGTTGAGAACATCATCATTAAGACCCAGGGATTCGTGAGTGGCAATATCCGCGAGGATGACGAGCATCCAATAGAGTTGTTCAGACAGCTGCTTGCCAACTACAAGAACATTACAAAAGACCAGTTGAGGGAAAACATGAAGTACTTCCTCAACGCCATTATGCCAACATGTGAGGAATGCGGCATGTATATGTGTGTTCATCCAGACGATCCGCCATTTGCTATTCTTGGTTTGCCACGCATCGTTACTTGTGATGAAGATATTGAATGGTTCCTAAACGCAGTGGACAACCCACATAATGGTTTCACATTCTGTGCAGGTTCTTTGTCTGCAGGTGCTCATAACAACGTAGTAGAAATGGCAAAGAAGTACGCAAACAGAACATGGTTTGTACATCTCCGCTCATGCCATATCTTCGAGAACGGTGACTTTACAGAGGCATCACACCTTGGAGGTCGTGCAGACATCATCGAATTGGCACGTATATTTGAAAAGGCAAATCCTAACTTGCCAATGCGTGTTGACCATGGCATGACAATGCTTGGCGATGAGAACAGAGGATATAATGCCGGATACTCATTCCTTGGCCGTATGTTTGCTTTAGGTCAGGTGCAGGGAATACTTGCAACCGTTGACCGTGAATTAGGTATCGAATATAAACAACCAGGTTTCTATGAATAATCTTTTTAATATCAAAGACAATGTTACCGTTATTACTGGCGGTACAGGTGTATTAGGACGTGCAATAGCAAAGTATCTTGCTCTTGAAGGTGCCAAAGTTATAATCCTCGGACGCAAGGAAGAGGTGGGAAATGCCATCGTTGAGGAAATAACCAAGGAAGGCGGTTGCTGTGAGTTTATGAAGACCGATGTTATGGACAAGGCTGTGGTTCAGAAGAATTGTGATGATATCATTGCAAAGTATGGTCGCATTGACACACTTCTAAATGCAGCAGGCGGCAATATGCCAGGCGCGACAATCACTCCTGACCAGACATTCTTTGACTTGCAGAGTGAGCAGTTTGAAAAGGTTCTTAACCTGAATCTTACAGGTACGGTTATTCCTACACAGATTTTCCTCAAGCCAATGGTTGCTCAGGGCAAGGGAAGCATTATCAACTTCTCTTCAATGGCAGCATTCCGTCCAATGACACGTGTTTGTGGTTATGCAGCTGCAAAGGCTGGCATCAGCAATTTCACAGCATACATGGCAACAGAGTGCGCAAAGAAGTTTGGCGAGGGAATACGTGTAAACGCTATTGCTCCAGGTTTCTTCATCACAGAGCAGAACCGTTCACTCTTGACAAATCCTGATGGTACATATACACAGCGCGGTCAGGATGTTATCCGTCAGACACCATTCGGAAGAATGGGCGACCCTGATGAACTCTGTGGCACAGTGCATTATCTGATGTCAGACGCATCAAAGTTTGTTACTGGCACAGTGGCAGTTGTTGATGGCGGATTCAACACATTTGCAATGTAATATAGAAACAGAAAAGTTGAAATAAATCTGTTGGCGATTAAACAAATGCCGACCGATGTATATTAATTAGGTGTGATTTTCGAGTCACACCTTTTATTATATCTTATGCCGTTAGCAAGACTTTAAAACCAATAATTATTAATATTATGCCTCCGATAAGTTCGGGTTGTATCTGCTTTGATATTTTCTTTCCAAATCTGATGCCAAGAAAACTACCTAAAAGTCCCAATAATAGCGACACCAAACCAATTACAAACAAAGGAAAGCAAAGGTTTATCAAATCATTGTAACCTACACAAGCAAAGGATATTCCAACAGCCAGTGCATCAATGCTTGTGGCTATTGACAGCATTATCTGAGTCTTTAACGATGCCGGATTTAAATGATGGTGTTCCTCATCGTCTGGTTCACGAGAATCCTTTATCATTTTAAGACCAAGAAACAGCAAGATGGCAAAGGCAATCCAGTGGTCAACGGTGTTGATATAATCATAGAACTTATTAGTACAGAACCATCCCAACAGAGGCATTAATGCTTGGAACAAACCAAACATGAAACTCATCTGAAGAAAATTCCTCCATGACCATTTGCCTTTGATAACGCCAGCTACGATGGAAATTGCAAAACAATCCATCGCCAAAGCAACGGCAATCAATAATATATCCACTATTCCCATAAGCCTTGCAAAGGTACAAATAAAATTTTCGCAAACGTTAACGTTACTTATTTTTTTAGCATTATGCCATGTTATTTAAAAAAATTATTATCTTTGCATCATAGAACATTAAATCTTACACAATAAAAATTTAAAACATGAAACCACTAAACAAACAATTCGCTCCTAAGAGCGTTATGCCTGAAAAGGTAATTCAGTTTGGTGAAGGTAACTTCCTTCGCGCTTTTGTTGATTGGATTATCTGGAACATGAACCAGAAAACAGATTTCAACGGCTCTGTAGTTGTAGTTCAGCCTATTGCACAGGGTATGGCAGATTGGCTCAACGGTCAGGATTGCCTTTATCACGTTAATCTCCAAGGTCGTGAGAATGGTCAGCCAGTTAATACACTTGAGCGTATCGATTGTATCAGCCGTGCACTCAATCCATATACACAGAACCAGGCATTCATGGCTCTTGCCGATCAGCCAGAAATCCGTTTCGTTATTTCAAACACAACAGAGGCAGGTATCGCATTTGACCCTTCTTGCAAGCTTGAGGACGCTCCAGCATCTTCATACCCAGGCAAGCTCGTTCAGCTTCTCTATCGTCGTTGGCAGACATTCAACGGTGACCCATCTAAGGGACTTATCATTTTCCCATGTGAGCTTATCTTCCTCAATGGTCATGTGTTGAAGGATTGCATCAACAAGTACATCGAACTGTGGAAGCTTCCAAAGGAGTTCAAGCAGTGGTTTGACGACCATTGCGGTGTTTACGCTACATTGGTTGACCGTATCGTACCTGGTTTCCCACGCAAGGAAATTGCAGAGATTCAGGAGAAGATTTCTTATCGCGACAACCTCGTTGTTCAGGCTGAGACATTCCACCTTTGGGTTATCGAGGCTCCAAAAGAAGTAGCAAAGGAATTCCCTGCAGACAAGGCTGGTCTTCACGTATTGTTCGTTCCATCAGAAGAACCATACCACAAGCGTAAGGTTACATTGCTGAACGGTCCTCACACTGTTCTCTCTCCTGTTGCATACCTGTCAGGTGTTAACATCGTTCGTGACGCTTGCAACCATGAGGTAATCAGCAAGTACATCCACAAGGTACAGTTTGACGAGTTGATGCAGACTCTCGACCTTCCAATGGAAGAGCTGGAGAAGTTCGCTGCTGACGTACTTGAGCGTTTCGACAACCCATACGTTGACCATCAGGTAACAAGCATTATGCTTAACTCATTCCCTAAGTTCCAGGCTCGTGACCTGCCAGGAGTTAAGACATATCTTGAGCGCAAGGGCGAACTGCCAAAGGGTCTTGTATTCGGTCTCGCAGCTATCATCACTTACTATAAGGGCGGACAGCGTGCTGACGGTGCTGAAATCGTTCCAAACGACGACCAGAAGATTATGGATCTGCTAAAGGAACTTTGGGCAACAGGTGACACACAGAAGGTTGCTGACGGTGTGCTTGGTGCTGAGTTTATTTGGGCAGAAGACCTTAATAAGATTCAGGGACTTAACGCTCTTGTTAAGCAGTATCTTGACATCATTCAGGATAAAGGCATGCTTGAAGCAGTTAAGACAATCCTCTAATATACAAGGTTTTGTAATATTTATCAGATTGGTTAACTCGTTAGCCAATCTGATTTTTATTTATATCAGCAACACCCTACTACAATGCAGAATATTGAAACATTAAGAAATCTTGCAAAACAATACGAAACACGTGATTTTATAAATGGCGACCCAAGTTGGTTTATGCATCAGGTTGAAGGAAAAGCCAACATTGAGGTTACGGCATTTGTGGCATCGGCATTAAGTTATGGTTCAAGAAAGCAGTTCTTGCCAAAGATTCAATATATGCTTGATTGCGCTAACAATAATATATATGAATGGATTGTAAGCAACAGATATGCCATTGACATACCTGACGACGATACCTGTTATTACCGTCTGTATAACCGTCATGCTATGAATCAGTTTCTTTCTGCATTGAAATGCCTTCTCGATAAATACGGCAGCATTGGAGAGTATGTTAAGAGTTGTTCATCTACAGGATTAGAAGCTGTTAATGCTATTACCCAATGGTTTGCCAATCATAACGGCGGACCTGTAATACCAAAGGATACTACTTCAGCATGCAAACGTGTCTGTATGTTCTTGCGATGGATGGTGAGGAACAATTCACCTGTTGATTTAGGACTATGGTCTGAATTCATCGACAAACGAACATTAATAATGCCTATGGACACGCATGTTGTCCAAGAAGCGATAGCACTTGGATTATTGAACAGCAAGAGCAATTCTATGTCAAATGCTGTAAAACTGACAAATAAACTATCTGAAATATTTCCTGACGACCCGTTAAAAGGTGATTTCGCACTGTTTGGTTATGGTGTAAATAAGTAATCAACGTTTTATTTTGCAATTAGAGCAAAAAACCTTAACTTTGCTTACTTAAACACAATCATAGCAGATATATGAACGATTATATCGAAATAAAGAGCGCAAGAGTCAACAATCTGAAGAATGTTGACCTAAAACTTCCACGAAATAAATTCATTGTCATAACCGGTGTCAGTGGCAGTGGTAAATCATCACTTGCATTCGATACACTTTATGCTGAAGGACAGAGAAGATACGTAGAAAGTCTTTCTGCATACGCACGCCAGTTTTTAGGCAAGATGCACAAACCTGAGTGTGACTATATTAAAGGATTGCCACCGGCAATTGCCATAGAACAAAAGGTTATTAGCAGGAACCCACGCTCAACTGTTGGCACATCAACGGAAATATATGAATATTTGCGTCTTCTCTTTGCACGAATTGGTCGTACTTTCTCACCAATAAGCGGCGAAGAGGTGAAAAAACACACTGTTGAGGATATCATCGAGTGTATAAAGAAGTATTCAGAAGGAACAAAATTCGTAATATTATCACCTTTGAACGTTCCAGAGGGAAGAACACTCGAACAGCAACTACGCGGATGTATTCTCCAAGGATATTCGAGAATATTTGCAAAAGGCGACTTCCATCGCATTGAAGACTTTATCGAGTCTATCAAAACAGACAATATCAATATAAACAACTCACCAGTATATATAGTTGTTGACCGAATGTCTGTTGATTTCTCAGCCGACAGCATCTCTCGACTTACCGACTCTACCGAAACGGCTTTCTATGAAGGCAATGGAGAATGTAGATTGATGTTTATGCCCTCAATGCTCAGCTATGATTTTTCAACACGCTTTGAGGCCGACGGCATGACTTTTGAGGAACCCACAGAAAATCTCTTTGCATTTAACTCACCTATCGGAGCTTGTCCCGAATGCCAAGGATTCGGAAATATAATAGGCATTGATGAAAAACTTGTTATTCCAAATACCAGTTTAAGTGTATATGACGGTTGTGTTGTATGCTGGCATGGAGAAAAGATGAAGATGTGGAAAGATGAGTTCTGCCGTCGTGCATCAATCAACGACTTCCCTATCTTCGAACCCTATTATAATCTTTCACAACAACATAAGGACTGGCTCTGGCATGGTCTTCCTTCTGATAAGAATCGACCAAAGGATGAACGAGTAAGCATTGACGACTTCTTCCAGATGGTTAAGGAGAATCAGTACAAGATACAATATCGCGTAATGATGAGCAGGTATCGCGGAAAGACAACCTGCCCTGCATGCCACGGTCAACGGTTAAAGAAAGAAGCTGAATATGTCAAGATAAACGGCAGAAGCATTACAGACATAGTCCAGATGCCTGTGAGCAGAGTAAAAGAATGGTTTGAAAACATACAGTTGACAGAGCATGAGCATGCCATTGCCAAAAGACTGCTTACAGAAATAAACAACCGCCTGCAGTTTCTCATCGATGTCGGATTGGGTTATTTAACACTCAACCGACCATCAAACACACTCTCTGGCGGAGAGAGTCAAAGAATAAACCTCACCACATCATTGGGCAGTTCATTGGTTGGTTCATTATATATTCTTGACGAACCGAGCATCGGACTTCATAGTAGAGACACCGAAAAACTGATACATGTGCTTAAAGACTTGAAATCAATAGGCAACACAGTTGTAGTGGTAGAACACGATGAGGAAATAATAAATTCAGCTGACTATATAATAGATGTAGGGCCTGATGCTGGGACACATGGCGGCAACATTGTCTTTGAAGGCTGTGCAAACATTATCAACGACCTTATTATAGACAAGTTTCCTGACAGTCATACCCTCAAGTATCTCACCGGCAATCAAGCCGTACCTATACCTATCGGAAGGCGAAAATGGAATAGACGCATAATAGTCAAGGGGGCCAGAATGAACAACCTTAAAGGTATCGATGCCGAGTTTCCGCTTAATGTGATGACAGTAGTTACAGGTGTTAGCGGAAGCGGCAAATCGAGTCTTGTCAAAGGAATCCTATATCCTGCACTAAAACGCCATATTGGTGACGTTTGTGATGCTCCTGGTGAATATATGTCACTTGAAGGCGACTATGAAGCAATAAAGAGAGTAGAATTTGTTGACCAGAATCCAATAGGCAAATCTACCCGCTCTAACCCTGCAACGTATGTAAAGGCCTACGATGCCATTCGTGACCTCTTTGCCGACCAACAACTCAGTCAACAGATGGGCTTTACATCGCAGTACTTCTCATTCAATGCTGATGGAGGAAGATGTGACGAATGTAAGGGTGCTGGTGTGATAACAGTTGAGATGCAGTTCATGGCAGATATTGTATTAGAATGTGAAGCATGCCATGGCCAGCGCTTCAAGAAAGATATTCTCGATGTACGGTTTGAAGGCAAGAATATAAACGATGTTCTTAACATGACCATAAGCGAGGCTATCGACTTCTTTACAGAGCACAATCAGCCAGTTATCGTAAAACGCCTAAGACCTCTCTATGATGTTGGTCTTGGATATATTAAATTAGGACAGAACTCTTCTACCCTTTCTGGCGGAGAAAACCAAAGAGTAAAATTAGCCTATTTCATTGGTCAAGAGCGGCAGGAGCCAACGATGTTTATCTTCGACGAACCTACAACAGGACTGCATTTCCATGATATAAAACGACTTGTCAGTGCGTTTGATGCACTTATAGAACGTGGTCATACGATTGTTATAATCGAACATAATATGGATGTCATAAAATGTGCAGACCACATCATTGACATAGGTCCTGATGGAGGTGATCGCGGTGGAAATATTGTAGCTAAGGGAACACCTGAATATCTTAGTGGATGCAAAGAGAGTATTACAGGAAGATATTTAAAGGAAAAACTGTACTAATGAATTTAACGTATTTTATCATTCATACTTATCCTTTTCCCACTAAAAAGTATTACCTTTGCATTCGCTAAAAAGAAGAGCATTGTTTATAAAGCCGATATGGCTCAGTTGGTAGAGCAACGCATTCGTAATGCGTGGGTCACGAGTTCGAGTCTCGTTATCGGCTCTTCTTTTTTCCCTCGATATTTTTCTTATTGCGGAATTAGCTCAGTTGGTAGAGCATTGGCTTCCCAAGCCGAGGGTCGCGGGTTCGAGTCCCGTATTCCGCTCTTATCCCCTATCGGTCTTTAGAACTTAAAATGAATTTGATAAATACTTTTCTAATGACCGAATAAGGTTAAAACAAAAAAGTTCGCCATTATGACGAACTTTTATTTATTTTGTTATTAAATCTTATTCCTCTGGCACTTCAAACTTACTGCCTGTTTGCTTAACCAATTCTTTTGCATATTTTGCAGGGAATCCTGGACGTTCTACATTTGCACCATAACCATATTCGGTCTTAAGGAACTTACCATCTTTTTCAGGTTTAACAGTCATGTCATTATATTTGACAATGAGATAGGTTGCCAACTGCTTCCAGCGAGCAAGCATCTGATCTGCTTTCATGCAACTATAATTATTCAAGAAGTCAATCGCCTTATCAGAACCAACTTTATTGTATAAGGCAATGGCCTGTTGTTCTACTGGCAACTGAGCAGCACGATAAGACCTTTCCAATGAGTCACGCACAACTTCAAGGCTTGGGAACATTACACTATATCGAGGATAAACCATATTGCTAACCCAGTTGCATACCCAAAACGCGTTGTCCATCGAGAAGTTCAAATCATCTGCACCTGGAGTGTTGTATGGCTTAGGCTGTTTTGTATTACCACAATATACTGGAGTAAATGCCACCATGTTGGCATCATCGTTTGCAAACCATAGAACACCACCTATCTGCCTTGGCAACCATGAGCGCATTTGCGAAACCCAAACAAATGCAGATTGTTGCGTACTGACAGGACGTTCATTGAAATATGACTTGCCGTCAACCTTATATGACAGAGGCGTTGGCCTATATGGCATATCCCAAATACCGCCACCAATGTCTGTATTCAGAGCAAAAGGAGTACCCTCATAATGGTCTCTCATTGCCATCTTCACATCATGAAGTGACAATTGCTTATTGGGAACAATCCACAAAGGCATTGACTCCGTATTCTTCTCCTTACCTTCAACAAAAGGAATATATCTGTCCATTCCATCGCAGAATCTATTGAAGAATGTCCAAACTCTCGCTTCACAATAACGACGACCGCCGAAATCATGGGCAGCATAAGTATCTCTAAAATTAAAGTCGGCATCCTTACCGTTATACCATCCCATCTTCTTAGCATACTTCACAACATTTTTGGAACAAATAACATTCTCCTTGTCCTTTTGGTTGAATGTTGTAATCCTGCTTTGGTTTGCATGTGCACAAATGGCATCGTCAGGTATGCGAAGGGCAACCCAAACAACCTGCTTACTACCAGGACCACAACCCATCATTTCCATAATCCATGCTTCATTAGGGTCGCAAATTGAGAAGGTTTCACCCTCACTATTATATCCGTAAGTTTCAGCAAGTGTGGTCATTACAGATATTGCTTCACGCGCAGTCTTAGCACGCTGCAATCCTAAATCCATCAATGATGTATAGTCCAACATTCCTGTTGTGTCAACCATTTCATGCCTTCCACCGAATGTCGTCTCGCCAATGGTGACCTGATACTCGTTTATATTGCCTATTACGTTGTATGTTTCTTCTGCTTCAGGTATGTCACCCCAATACTTATTGGTATCTCTGTCAACGATTTTCCTCATTGTTCCTTTCGGATGCTTTGCAGCGGGAAAATGCGTGAGATTTAAAAACATACCGTATGAATCAGCACTATAGGTGCACATCACAGAACCGTCAACACTGGCTTTCTTGCCAACGATAAAGTTCGTGCATGCAGTTGCATATGCTGAAACAAGCAACATTGCCAATAAAATAGTCTGCTTCTTCATAATCAGTTAACAGCTTTAAAACTCATGTCCAATCCTTTTACAGAATGCGTTAAAGCACCAACAGAGATAAAGTCAACACCACATTCTGCATAATCGCGAAGAGTGTCAAATGTAATACCTCCACTTGATTCAACTTCATATCTTCCAGCAACAATGTCAACAGCCTTCTTTGTGTTTTCGATTGAGAAATTGTCAAGCATGATGCGGTTAATGCCGCCACAGTCAATAGCCTGCTGGAGTTCGTCAAAGTTACGTACTTCAATTTCTATCTTCAAATCAAGATTCTTTTCTTTCAAATAGTCATGACAACGGTTTATGGCATTGGCTATGCCACCGGCAAAATCTACATGATTGTCCTTTAATAGAATCATATCGAACAAACCTATGCGATGATTGCAACCACCGCCAATCTTCACAGCCTGTTTCTCCAACATACGCATTCCTGGAGTTGTTTTTCTTGTATCAAGCACGCGTGTCTTTGTTCCTTCAAGACGTTCAACATACTTGTTGGTCATAGTGGCAATGCCACTCATACGCTGCATGATGTTAAGCATGAGGCGTTCTGTCTGCAATAGTGACCGCACCTTGCCTGTGACAATCATTGCCACATCGCCCTTCTTCACCTTTGCTCCGTCGTTTATGAATACTTCAATCTGCATTGTCGGATCAAAGCGATGAAAGACTTTCTTTGCCACTTCAATACCGGCAAGTATTCCGTCTTCCTTAATAAGCAGTTGTGACTTTCCCATTGCATCTTCCGGAATGCAACAAAGTGTTGTGTGATCACCGTCACCGATATCTTCGGCAAAAGAGAGGTCAATCAGTCTCTCGTCTAATTCTTCTACTGTAAGCATAATAGATATTGTTTTTTAATTATTGTTTATTTCTTATTTCTTTTCTTTTTCTCTTTTCTAAACCATATAACAAACCATACCAAACCAATCATGAAAATCAAGCCGCCAACGACGCAGCCTATTGTATAGTCCAGATTAAATGCCTGTTTTGATACCAAAAGGAACGTGCTGCACACGGTTGTCATAAACAATGCCGGGATAAGCGTAATGATATACGGTTTGTTCTCACGTACAAGATATACCGTGAGAGTCCACAAGGTAAATACCGACAAGGCCTGATTTGCCCATCCGAAATATTGCCATATAATGTTGAATCCGTTTGGATTCTCTATTTGCCATAGCAAAAGGGCTATTGACGACGCAAACAATGGAATGCAAATATAGAGACGCTTGCGAATTGACTGTTGCTCCAAGCCAAGAGCCTCTGCAATAATAAGTCGTGCTGAACGGAATGCCGTATCGCCGCTGGTAATAGGTGCTGCGACAACACCGAGCAATGCCAAAACAGCTCCGACAATTCCAAGCCAATCTTTGCAAATTATATTTACAACTGCAGGTGCAGAGGTTATCAGTCCATTATTTTCAGTTCCAGTAACCTGATATCCTGGTGTCGGTTCGCCATAGAAGAAATATGCAGCTACTGTTGCCCATATCAAAGCAACTATACCCTCGGTAATCATTGCTCCGTAGAATATCGGACGCCCCATCCTTTCGCTTTTGAGGCATCTTGCCATGAGCGGTGTTTGGGTTGCATGGAAACCACTTATTGCACCACAAGCAATTGTTATGAAGAGACAAGGGAATATCTCATCGGTCCAACCGCTAATTGTAGCCATGCCTTTATTACCCAGACCGTCCCAAAACTCAGGCAGTTGAGGTTGCTTTACAAACAGCATGACAAGCAGAGATAAAGCCATGAATAGCAAAGAGAAAGCAAATAATGGGTAAACTTTACCTATAATCTTATCTATTGGCATCATCGTGGCAATAATATAGTAAATAAAAATAACTAATATCCACATTGTTGATGAGCCCCAGATAGAATGAAGAATCTCTGCCGGACTATAAACAAAGACAGCACCCACCATAACAAGCAGGAGTACTGTAAAGACAAGCATGATATTTTTTGTAGTAAGACCTAAATACTTACCTATCATTTCCGGGAGACTGGCACCGCCATGACGTATGGATAGCATACCACTTAAATAGTCATGAGTGGCTCCGGCAAAGATACAACCCAAAACAATCCATAAATAACTGGAAACTCCGAACTTTGCACCCATTATGGCACCAAAAATAGGACCTGTTCCTGCGATATTAAGAAACTGAATCATAAATATCTTCCAGTTTGGAAGAACCATAAAGTCAACACCATCTGCTTTTGAAACCGCAGGCGTAACACGGTCATCTGGACCAAAAACTCTCTCTACAAACTTTCCATAGAGGAAATAACCGAGAACAAGAACGATTAGACTTAGTGCAAAGGAAACCATATTTATTCGTTTAAATCATTTGTTTTTTGTAAATTATATTGCAAAAGTAACTAATTAATTTGAAAAATAAAAAAATAATAATAACTTTGCAGATAAATATATTTAATAATGAAATTTTTCAATTCTATTTACCAATACACATACTTGTTTTTAGTAATTATTCTATCTGGAATATCATTAAAAACCAATGCACAGGATTTATTCCCCAAATACGAAGAAAGGGCTGTTTGGCTAACAACACTTAGTGGTTTGGATTGGCCAAGCACTAAGGCGCAAGGCACTTCTTCTAGACAAAAACAGCAAAGAGAATTATGCCAAATCCTCGACAAACTAAAAGAAGGTGGTGTCAATACAGTTATTTTCCAGACACGAATAAGAGGAACTGTTGTCTATCCGTCTATTTATGAACAATGGGATTACTGTCTTACAGGAACAGCAGGCAAATCACCAGGTTATGACCCTTTGAAATTTGCTATTGACGAATGCCACAAGCGCGGCATGGAACTGCATGCCTGGATTGTAACAATACCATTAGGAAAATGGAATGGCACAGGAGCCAAGAACCTAAGAAAGAAGCATCCCAACCTCGTAATTAAGGTTGGCGACGAAGCGTTTATGAATCCTGAAGTATCTGAAACGGGCAACTATATTGCAAAAATGTGTAGTGAAGTTGTGAGGAACTACGATGTCGATGGCATTCACCTTGACTATATACGTTACCCGGAAACATGGAAGAAAAAGTTGAATAAAGTTCAGGGACGTAAATACATCACCAGCATAGTAGAGAAAATTAATAAAAGTGTGAAAAGTCAAAAGCCATGGGTTAAACTCACCTGTTCACCTATTGGCAAATATGACGACCTTACAAGATATTCATCAAGAGGATGGAATGCAAGGAGCAGAGTGTGTCAGGACGCACAGTTGTGGTTGAGAAACAATCTGATGGACGGACTCTACCCGATGATGTATTTCAACGGCAACAATTTCTACCCTTTCGCACTTGACTGGATTGAGAATAGTTATGGAAAACCTATCGTTTCGGGCTTGGGCATTTATTTTATGCGTGACAAGAACTGGGAGTTAAAGGAAATCAAAAGACAAATGGGCGTTACCAGAAGATATGGTATCGGTCATGCATACTTCCGTTCGAGATTCTTCACAGACAACCTTAAGGGTATTTATGATTTCGCTTCTAAAGACTTTGACATTCATCCTGCGTTGCCTACTCCTATGACATGGCAAAGCAAGGTATGCCCTACACAGCCAAACAATTTTAAGGTTAACAGATTTTCCACTGTCGATCACCTCTCATGGCAACAGTCAACAGACAGGTCGGGAAGTGATTACATAATGTACAACATATATGCTTCAGATACATATCCGGTAGATATTAACGATGCAAGAAACTTAGTTGCAGCCAAAGTAAGAAAAACAGAATTCAGCATCAAGAACCCTTACGGATTTTCTAAGAATAAACATTACGCAGTAACAGCAATCAACAGATTTGGCAATGAAAGTGCTCCAGCCGTGAGTCATTATATTGCTAATAGCACTAAAGGCATTTCATCTCAAAAAACATTGAGAATGCCGATTTTGCCTAACAACTTAGATGTAAACTACTTGGTAATAGAAAAAAACGACGGTTGCATTGTTAGTATAACACCATATTACGAGCCAATTGATATTCAATCATTTACACCTGGCATATACGTATTAAAAACATTGGGCAAGAAGGCCGTTCCTCATCGTATAGGTTGGTTGAAGATTAATAAGGTTAATAACCAGAACTCTTATAATGTTGAGACTGTATGGAAAAAATAATCCTTGGCATTGACCCAGGTACAAACATTATGGGTTATGGAGTAATCAGCGTGAAGGACGGCAAAGCCAATATGGTGACAATGGGCATCATTGACTTGAGGAAGTTTGGTGATTCTTATTTAAAACTCGGTCATATTTTCGAACGTGTAACAGGTATCATTGAATCATACCTACCCGATGAAATGGCCATAGAGGCCCCTTTTTTCGGTAAAAACGTTCAGTCAATGCTCAAACTTGGGCGTGCTCAGGGTACAGCCATAGCAGCTGCAATATGCCGCAGTGTACCAATACACGAATATGCACCGCTAAAGATTAAGATGGCAATTACAGGTAATGGTCAGGCTTCCAAAGAGCAGGTTGCCGGTATGCTTCAGAAATTACTAAAACTTAATCCCGATGAAATGGGTAAGTTTATGGATGCCACCGATGCTTTGGGTGCGGCATATTGTCATTACCTCCAGATGGGACGACCTGAGAGTACGACAAAATATAAAGGTTGGAAGGATTTTGTATCAAAAAACCAGGATAGAGTATGCAAAAAATAATAGGCATAGACAAAGGAGTTACCAGAATGCCAGAATGGAGAATGGCTGAACCTGTTAACTTTGAAACATATGAAGGAGAGCAAATAGCAATTGTCGGTTCCAACGGAAGCGGCAAGTCCATGCTTGTTGACATCATAATAGGAAAGCATCCACTGCTGTTACAAGAGCCATCATACGATTTTTCGCCAAGCATAAAGCCCCTTGCATCTGACAATATCAAATATATAACATTCCGCGATTCTTATGGAGATAAGAATGATGGCACATATTTCTTACAACAACGATGGAATCAGATGGAAATTTCACACGAGACTCCTCTTGTCGGTGAAATTCTGGAAAAATGTGATAAAGCGATTATTGACCTGTTGAAGCTCAACAACCTGTTAGACAAGCAGATAATATTATTATCTAGTGGGGAGTTGCGCAAACTTCAAATAGCAAAGACCTTGATGCTACAACCCAGAGTACTGATAATAGACAATCCCTTCATTGGTCTTGATGAATATTCCCGTAATCTATTTCGAAATATTTTATCTGAAATAATCAGTAAAAAACCGCTACAAATTATATTGGTACTGTCACGAGCAGAGGATATTCCTGACTTTATCACTCATGTTGTTGAGGTAAAAGACAAGCGCGTTGAAAAGAAACAAACTCTGTCAGAATATCTATCCCGAAGAAAACCCCTACCCGAACATGTACTTAGTTGCCAAAACGAGCAAACAATTCTCGGCATGAACAAGAATGACAATGACTATAATGTTCAGGAAGTGATAAAGATGAAAGATGTTTGCATTAAGTATGGCGAAAGAACTATTTTAAAAAATCTTGACTGGACAGTAAACAATGGCGAGTGCTGGGCATTAAGCGGTGAAAACGGAGCAGGCAAATCCACTCTCCTATCATTAATCTGTGCTGATAATCCACAAAGTTACACTTGCCATATAGAGTTGTTCGGCAAGCCAAGAGGTTCAGGAGAGAGTATTTGGGATATCAAAAAGCATATCGGCTATGTCTCACCAGAGATGCACAGGGCATATCAGCGCAATATTCCTGCAATCAGAATTGTTGCCAGCGGTTTGAAAGACACCATTGGATTATATGTAAAACCTACAAAAGAAGAATATGCCGTATGTAAATGGTGGATGGAACTGTTTGGTTTGAAAGACAAAGACGATACTTCTTTCTTAAAATTATCCAGCGGCGAGCAACGTCTGGTTCTCTTGGCAAGAGCATTTGTCAAAGACCCGGAACTATTGATACTAGACGAACCGCTTCATGGGCTTGACTCTTATAACCAACAGCTGGTCAAGGATATAATCAATACCTTCTCGAAAAGGGAAAACAAGACTATCATAATGGTTACTCACTACAAAGAGGAACTTCCTGAGTGCTTCGACAAATTCATTTATTTAAAGAAAAACAATTGATGCTATGAGAAAATCATTTCTTTACTTCTGCTTCTTGATAAGTTCATTAACCATTTCCAATAGAACGAATGCGCAGGAAGTGTATAATGAAATCAAGTCAAATGCAGCAGCGGCTGCTGCAAATCCTTCTGCCAACAAAATGATAAAGGAGATAAACCAGTTTAAGGTTGATGCCCTTGAATATCTGGCAATAAAGATGAGTGAGCAGATGTCTGACTCTACCACTACTTATCTTGACAAGCAGGCATATGCAATGAACACCTTCATAAACTACTATATCCAGACAATAATAGACAATCAGGACATGCCTGCTGCTTACCAAAAGAAATCCCTGCAGCTGTTCTTTGACATTTCATTATCAAATCCGCTATTTAAAGATGAAGACAAGGATATAGTACATGCGTATCTCAATAGCGGTTCCATCATGATGTTTTCCTTGGACACGGATTGGAGAATTGCATCGGCAGCCGTTGCGTTAGAAATGAAGAAACTTAATAGTAAGGTTGCTAAATAATTAAATGGCACATTTAGCACTGATAAATGGTGCATTTAGCACTGATAAGTGGTGCATTTAGCACTGATAAGTGGCACACTTAAACAGTATAAACGAACCTCTTCCTATAACACAAATAAAATAGCAAGCTAAAAAGCCTGCTATTTTTTCTTCTTTACTTTCCACTGCAGTTTTGGAATCTTTATCTTCTGTCCTGGCGTTAATGGTGAATTTGGAGCAATGCCATTATATACTTCAATATAACAAGCCATTCCTACTCCCAATGTTCTCTTACACAAACGCCTCATGGTTTCTCCATTTCTAACAGTAATAACAGTATCTGTTCCAACTATTCTGTATGCTCCAGTACGAACTCGTTCATCCATCTCTTCATAGATACTTGAATCAAATGTCTCTTCCTTGTTTACTGAAGTAACATTTACTGTTGCTGTATCTTTCTTCACTTCTAAAGAATCACTCTTTACCTTCAATAATGTATCAGCAACAACTGCCTTGTCATCATATGATGAAGACAACGAATCAGCAACAGCAACATTATTTTGTTTACCAATACCGTATTGATATCCGCAATATGCAGAAACAGCCATTAGTACAAGTGTCAACAATATGTACAAGAGCCATCCCCACTTTCTTTTTCCGCCTTCTTCCTCATCATCTTCATCATCTGAAGAAACATTATCAGTGTCATTTTCAGAATCAGTTGACGTCGGTTTATCATCGTTATTTAAGTCAGCAAAAGATTCAGCAAAACTTACATAACTTGTTGTTTTCTGCTCTTGTTCTGGTTCTGATTGGGGTTGGTCTTCGACAGACAGCTCAGTTTCTACTAATACAGAATCACTCTGAGCTGCTTCCGGTATTACTTCTTCCTCTATTATTTCCTGAACTTCTTCTGGTTCGTTAATAACTTCAAGTTCATTAACAACCTCTGGTTCCTTAATTTCTTCGGTTTCTTCTATAGAATCAGTTATTTGCGTTTCATTCTCAGGTCCTTCCTTTGTTTCTGGAGACTCTAAAGCATCTGTGATTGGCGAATCCGTATCTTCATCAACAAATCCTACAATAGGAGCATTGTTTTCATACAATATGGAGGTAACCTCTTCTGAATTATCTGCAGTCTCTTGCGCTTGTTCCTCATCAGAAGTTTCAATATCGTTAAACTCTACTCCATCATTTAAAATTACTGTTTCAAATTGTGAGAATGGTTTGTTTACCAAATCCTTCATCGATGTATCTGGCGTGAAGGTAATCTTGCCGTGTCCTTCAATGACAACACGTTCTCCTGTATTAACATTAATACTTTCACGCGCTTCTACACCAATAATCTTAAACGTGCCGAAACCTTTAATCTTTACAGAAGGTTCTTTCTGCAAAGCATCCTGTATCAATGCAAACATCTCAGCAACAAAGGCTTCAGCTTTGTCACCTATAAAACCATGCTTTTCAACAAGAATTTTTGATATTTCAGAAATAGAAATCTTTGCCATGGTTATTTTTTCTCACCTCCCTTTTTAATCAGCTCTTTCCATGCCGTGTGAGGTTTAAACCCAAGCACTAATTTGGGAGGAACAAGCATACGTTGTTGTGTTGAAGGATTAACCATAATACGCTCCATCTTCTTCTTCACTTCGAAAGTGCCAAAGTTAGAGACTGTTACCGTATCTCCTTCAAGAAAACTATTACCCATAGCATTGATAACATCTGTTACAAGTTTCTGAGTCTCAGTAACAGAATAACCCATGCGTTGGGATAGTTCGGAAATGAAATCCTTATTATTCATAGTTTATTTAGTTATTGTAGTACCGTATAAGTCAAACTCCTCTGAATCTGTTATTAATGTATCGTAGAATCTTCCAACCCTAAGGGTTCTCTCCGAAACAGGAATCAGCACTTCAGGGTCAACATCGGGCGAAGCATACTGGGTTCTTCCAATATAAAAGTCGCCTTCTTTTCTATCGATAACCACTCGAAGGACCTGCCCAATTTTCTCACTTTGCAACTCTTTGCTAATCAGTTGCTGAAGTAACATCAATCGGTCTAACCTCATCTGCTTTACATCATCAGGAATGTCATCCTTGTAATTGTTTGCAGAATACGTTCCCTCCTCTTCTGAATATGCGAATGCTCCCATACAGTCAAAACGTGCCCATTTCGTGAACTCCAATAATTCATTAAAGTCCTCTTCTGTTTCTCCTGGGAATCCGACCATTAGAGTTGTACGAATATGTATGCCAGGTACTTCACGACGCATCCTTTCAATCAGTTCATAGGTTTGCGCCTTAGTAACGTTTCTGTGCATCTTCTTGAGCATATTGTCTGAAATATGCTGAAGGGCTATATCGATATACTTGCAGACATTATCCTTTTCACGAATAACATCAAGAAGTTCCCACGGGAAATGGGCTGGATAAGCATAATGCAGTCTTATCCATTTCACACCCTTTATATCGGCCATTCTTGATATCAATTCAGCAATATGCTGCTTTCCATCTATGTCAATGCCATAATAGGTCAACTCTTGAGCAATAATCTGAAATTCCTTTGTTCCTTGAGCAACAAGCATTGTTACCTCATTAAGAATCTCGTCCATTGGACGACTTACATGTTTGCCTGTTATTATCGGTATGGCGCAATATGCACAGCTTCTGTCACAGCCCTCACTTATCTTGATATAAGCATAGTGGCGTGGCGTGGTGATTACACGCTGACCGGGAACATACGACTGTAATAAATCGTTCAGCAATTGAGGATAGTCAAACTTTCCATAGTATTTGTCAACCTGCGGAATCTCAGATTTCAATTCTTCCTGGTATCTTTGCGATAGGCATCCCATAACGTATAAACGCTCTATGCGTCCTTCCTCCTTAGCCTGGGCAAACTCTAAAATGGAATTTATGCTTTCCTCTTTTGCGTCTTGAATAAAACCACAGGTGTTTATTACAACAATCTCGCCCTTGGGATTCTTGCTGTCGTGTATGCAGTGAAAACCATTGGCCTCAAACAAACCCATAAGAACCTCGCTGTCAACAAGGTTCTTTGAGCATCCCATTGTAATAATGTCAACTGTCTTTTTCATCAATCGTTACTAAATAGCGAATCTACAAACTGATTCTTATTAAACAGTTGCAAATCTTCCATTCCTTCTCCCAAACCAATATATCTTACGGGCACCTTCAGCTGGTCGCTAATTCCAATAACAACACCGCCTTTGGCTGTACCGTCAAGCTTGGTTATGGCAAGTGATGTAATCTGTGTAACGGCAGAGAACTGCTTTGCTTGTTCAAAGGCATTCTGGCCTGTACTTCCGTCAAGAACAAGCATAATGTCATCTGGTGCCTGAGGCAAGACTTTCTTCATCACATCCTTGATTTTCTTAAGTTCATTCATCAAACCAACCTTATTATGAAGACGCCCTGCAGTATCAATGATAACAACATCTGCTCCATTTGCCTTTGCACTGCTCAATGTATCAAATGCAACAGATGCAGGATCACTTCCCATCTGTTGTTTTACGACTGTCACACCTACTCGCTCGCCCCAGATGCACAACTGCTCTACAGCGGCAGCCCTAAAGGTATCTGCAGCACCAAGATAGACTTTCTTGCCAGCTTTCTTAAACTGATAAGCCAACTTTCCTATTGTGGTAGTCTTGCCTACTCCATTGACACCAACGATAAGTATCACATATGGCGAGTGGTCTGTAGGCAAATCCCAATTATCATTGTCTGTTGTATTATTCTCAGCAAGAAGAGAAGCTATCTCATCACGCAATATCCTATTCAATTCAGAGGTACTGACATATTTATCACGAGCAACCCTATCTTCTATGCGTTTGATAATCTTTAGCGTCGTGTCAACACCCACATCGCTGGTCAAAAGCACTTCTTCCAAGTTGTCCAATACATCTTCATCTACAGTTTTCTTACCGGCTATAGCACGTGCAATCTTGTCAAAAACACTTGTTTTTGTCTTTTCCAGACCTTTATCAAGAGTTTCTTTCTTATTCTTACTGAAAAAATCAAATAATCCCATGATTGAATACAATTTGTTGCAAAGTTACTAAAATTAATGAAGAATGAAGAATTTTTTAGAAAGAATGAAAATATCGAGATATGCAATTCATTAATTTAATGGATAAAAAAACAAAAAAAGCCACAACAATAATGTTGCAGCTTTCTTTATATCAAATATAGAAATTAATTCTTGAAATAGTCCTTAACAGCTTCGTTAGGAACCATACGCTCATCAAAGCAATAAGCACCAGTCTTTGGGCTCTTAATCATCTTGATTACCTTTGTATGAGCACGTCCATCCTTTGAACCCTCATGAAGGGTTGCGACCGCTTTCTTTGCCATTCTTTTTTATTATTTAATCTCCTTGTGAAGAGTCATCTTCTTCAGGATTGGATTATACTTCTTGATTTCCATTCTCTCTGGAGTATTCTTACGATTCTTTGTCGTAACATAACGGCTAGTACCTGGAAGACCACTGTTCTTCATTTCTGTGCACTCCAAGATAACCTGAACGCGATTGCCTTTTGCCTTCTTGCTTGCCATGGTGTATTAATCTCCTATAACTTTAATGTCGCTCCAATCTACATAACCCTTCTGAACAGCATTCTTAAGGGCTGCATCAAGACCAACCTTATTAATCATACGAAGACCAGCTGCGCTAATCTTCAAGCTAATCCAGCAAGACTCCTCTACATAATAAAACTTCTTGCTGAAGAGGTTAACATCAAATACACGCTTTGTACGGTGCTTTGAGTGAGACACATTATTACCTCTCTGTGCCTTCTTTCCTGTAATTTGACAAATCTTCGACATTTCTATCTAAGTTTTCTTTTACTTTTTAGTAACTTATTCCAAACAGGTTGCAAAGTTAGCAATTTTACTGAATAATTAAGAATCAGTTTGTTACAATAAACGAATTCTTAATGTTTTTTAACAGGATTGATTGTCTGACGCTTCATTTTTAAGAAACTCAAGAAACAATTGTACTGCTTTATTGGTTGCAATGGCAAGATTGAGGTCTCTGCCATGGTCTCCTTCAACCTTGCAGGAAACTTGTTTGTCCATTGAACCACAAGCAATCCAAATGGTTCCTACGGGTGTTCCGTTTTCGCCACCTGTCGGGCCAGCAAAACCTGTCACGGCAATCGCATATGTTGTATTCAACCTACGACATGCTCCTTTTACCATTTCAACAACAACCTCTTCACTCACAGAACCTTTCTCTTCAAGAAGATCACGCTCTACACCCAAGAGGTTCTCCTTTATCTCATTTACGTATGCAACGATGCTACCTTTAAAATACTTTGAAGCACCTGGCATGGAGATAATAGCTTCTGCTACCCTACCGCCTGTGCAACTCTCGGCTGTTGACAATGTTTCTTCTCTCTCCCAAAGCAACTGACTGATTTCTCTGCTTATTATTTTACTTTCAAAAGATGTCATAACAATGTATAGTTTTTTACTTTAAATAATTATTGAAATGTGACCTTAGAGAATGCCGGTACATCGATTGCACAAAACTCCTTGTTCAGGAATTTATAATAACCGACAACACCTATCATTGCGGCATTATCTGTGGTATATCCGAATGGCGGTATATAAATAGTCCATCCAAAACGCTTAGCATAATCATGGAATGCATTCCTCAATCCTGTATTGGCACTTACACCACCCGCTACGGCAACATGTTTTATTCCTGTCTGCTTAACCGCCTTTTTCAATTTCTTCATCAAGATATTGACAATGGTGTGTTCAAGGCTTGCAGCTATGTCGGCCTTGTGCTTTTCCACGAAATCAGAATCTTTTGCAACATAGTCTTTCAACGTGTAAAGAAAAGATGTCTTCAATCCGGAAAAACTATAATTCAAATCAGGAATCTGCGGTTCAGCAAACTTATACGCCATAGGATTGCCCTGTCTTGCCAGTTTGTCAATAATCGGTCCGCCTGGATAACCCAGTCCCATCACCTTGGAACACTTGTCAATGGCTTCACCAGCAGCATCATCAATGGTTTGTCCGAGTACCTCTATATCGTTATATGCGTTAACCTTAACTATCTGGGAGTTGCCTCCGCTAACCAACAGGCATAGGAATGGCAGAGGCGGGGTATTTCCCTCACCATCTTTCGACTTGATAAAATGCGCCATGACGTGACCTTGCAGATGGTTGACGTCGATAAGTGGTATTCCTAATGAACGCGCAAATCCTTTTGCAAAACTTACACCTACGAGCAATGATCCCATAAGACCTGGTCCTCTGGTAAATGCAATGGCAGAGAGTTGTTCTTTTGTTATACCAGCCTGCTTTAGTGCTGCATGAACCACTGGCACTACATTCTGCTGATGTGCTCTTGATGCCAATTCTGGCACAACACCGCCGTAAGCATCGTGTACTGCTTGTGATGCCGTTACATTTGATAGCAGTTTGTCGCCTTTCAACACAGCAGCAGAGGTATCATCACAAGAACTTTCTATACCTAATATATATATATCATTTTGCTGCATGGCAATCAATAACTTAATATTTCTACTCCATTATCTGTCATCAGTAAGGTATGCTCCCATTGAGCACTTGGCAGTTCGTCCTCGGAAATTACCTCCCAACCGTATTCATCATCTTCATCAATGAATACTTTCCATGTGCCCATGTTTATCATTGGTTCTATTGTAAAGACCATGCCTGGAACAAGTAGCATACCCTGCCCCCTGTGACCGAAATGAGGAACTTCTGGTTCTTCGTGGAAAGCACAACCTACACCATGACCGCAAAGGTCTCTAACAACACCATAATTGAATTTCTTACAGTGTTTTTCTATTGCATGTCCGATGTCGCCAACAAAAGAAAAAGGTTTTGCTACTTCCATTCCAAGTTCAAGACATTCTTTCGCAACTCTAACGAGCTGTTCCTTTTCTGGTGTTGTCTTGCCAATTATAAACATTCTGGAAGCGTCTGCATAATAGCCGTCAAGTATTGTAGTAAAGTCAACATTTATAATATCACCTTCTTCCAATACGTCATCCTCCTTGGGTATTCCATGACATACAACCTCGTTAATAGAGGTACAGACACTTTTTGGATAACCCTCATAGTTGAGACATGCAGGTATTCCACCATGTTGCATACAGAAATCATAACAAATCTTATCAATTTCCAATGTATTCATTCCGCAACGTATATTCTTGGCAACTTCATCCAGAACGGCTGTATTCAACTCACCAGCTCGTCGAATGCCTTCAATCTGTTCTGGAGTTTTTATAAGAGAATTGGTAGGTACTAGCTTACCCTTATTCTCCCAATACATTATTTGTTTATCAAGCTCTGTAGCTCCACCTGGAGTACAATGCCATCTTCTCTTTTTCTTAAACATATATATTATATATAGATATAATCCGATGCAAAGTTACGAAAAAGAATTAAATAAATGTGTAATAAGACTTGATAATTATAAAATCGGAAGAGTTATGCCATCATATATTGCATATACTTTCTTATCTTCTTACGTGCAATACCAAGTCGCCCTTCGACAGTTTTATAGTTCTCGCCGAGGGTTTCTGCAATTGTTCCAACCTTCATCCCGTCAAAAACATTCATGCAGAAAACCTGTCGTTGACTTCCAGACAATAATTTTACCATGCCACGTTCAAGGATTTCTGTCATATCAGATGATGAGTAAACCGTCATGACATCATCATTAGCTGATGAGTTCAACAAAACACTTTCATATTTAACAATGTGTGCTCTGCGACGATGATAATCATAGATTAGATGACGCGCTATAGTATATACAAGAGCTGGCAACGTTACTTCTGTAATCATTTTGTCAGTTTGAAGCAATCTCATAAAAACATCCTGAACAATATCTTCTGCCACATGAGAACAAGCCACACTCTTGGCAACAAATGACAAGAGTTCTCCGCGGTGCTGCAAATAATAATCAGCTATCAATTGTTCATTCAATTTATTTTGCATCTTCACTTTAAATATATCGCAAAGGTAGTTATAAATTAACAGAATTAAGAATCTGAATAAGTTATTTTTCAAACAAAATCAAAAAATACTCCTTATGATATAAATTATACACCATCAAGGCAACCACTGCGATATTGGCGACTTTGCTAATTGGTCAATTCAAGAATTGGACTGCCATATTGTTTCTGCAATATTTAGGCATTATGATTTATAATTGGCACGGAGTTTGCAAATTCAAATTTTGGAAAATAAACATAAAATTAAATTATAACAAATATGAAAAAAGGCAATATTGGTGTAACGACAGAAAATATATTTCCTGTCATTAAAAAATTCTTATACTCTGATCACGAGATTTTTTTGCGTGAATTAGTATCAAATGCTGTTGATGCCACACAAAAGCTCAAGACTCTTGCACAGCGAGGAGAGTTCAAGGAAGACTTAGGCAATCCTGCTGTTCGCGTATCAATTGACGAGAAAGCCGGAACCATAACTATCTCAGATAATGGAATTGGTATGACAGCTGATGAAATCGACAGATACATCAACCAGATTGCGTTCTCTGGTGTAAGTGATTTCCTTGAGAAATATAAAGACAATGCCAACAACATAATCGGACATTTCGGTCTTGGCTTCTACTCTTCTTTCATGGTATCAAAGAAAGTGGAGATAATCACTCGCTCATATAAAGACAACGAGAGTGCTGTCAAATGGTCATGCGACGGTTCTCCAGAATTCACACTTGAAGAGACAGAGAAGGCAGAGCGTGGTTCGGACATCATATTATATATAGATGACGACTGCAAGGAATTCCTTGAAAAGAACAAGATTGAAGGATTGCTCAACAAATACTGCAAGTTTATGGCCGTTCCTGTTGTTTTCGGCAAGAAGACAGAATGGAAAGACGGCAAAATGCAAGATACTGATGAGGACAATGTCATCAACAATGTAGAACCACTTTGGGCAAAGACTCCATCATCATTAGAAGATAAGGATTATAAATCATTCTATCAGACACTCTACCCTATGAGTGACGAACCTTTGTTCTGGATTCACCTTAATGTTGACTATCCTTTCAACCTGACAGGTATTCTATACTTCCCTAAAGTTAAGTCAAATATCGAACTGCAAAGAAACAAGATTTCACTCTATAGCAACCAAGTGTTCGTAACAGATCAGGTGGAAGGCATCGTACCAGATTTCCTTACACTGTTACATGGTGTTATTGACTCTCCGGATATTCCTTTGAACGTCTCTCGTAGCTATTTGCAGAGCGACAAGGAAGTAAAGAAGATTTCAACATACATTACCAAGAAAGTTAGCGACCGCCTCTCTTCACTGTTCAAAGAAGACAGAAAGGCATTTGAGGAGAAATGGGATGCTCTGAAGATATTCATCAACTACGGAATGCTTACTGAAGAATCATTCTATGAAAGAGCAAAGGATTTTGCACTCTTCAAAGATGTTGACGGAAAGTATTTCACATTCGAGGAATACAAAACTCTTATAAAGGATAATCATACCGACAAGGATGGAAACCTAATATATTTATATACAACAGACAAAGAGGAGCAATACTCATACATCGAAGTTGCAAAACAGAAGGGCTACAGCGTACTGATGTTCGACGGACAGCTGGATGTTGCAACAGTTTCAATGTTCGAACAGAAGTTTGAGAAATCACGCTTCACCCGAATTGACAGTGACATTATTGACAAACTGATTCAGAAAGAAACTGACAGAACCAGTTCTCTTTCAGACAAGGAACGTGACAATCTGTCAGAACTATTCAAGTCAAGAATGCCTAAAATAGAAAACACCAACTTCGATGTGACAATAGAGAATCTTGGCGAAGAATCACAGCCTGTGATAATAACACAGAACGAATGGATGCGCAGAATGAAAGACATGTCACAATTCCAGCAAGGCATGAGTTTCTATGGACAGATGCCCGACTCGTTCAACTTCGTACTGAACTCTGAACATGCACTTGTAAAGCGAGTTCTGAAAGAAAGTGATGAGGCTTTGAATGCACAGCTGAAACCATTCGAAAGTGAAATCAAGGGGCTTGAGGCTCGTCTTGCTGCATTACAGCAAAGCAAAAGCAAGAAAAAGGACGACGAAGTAACCCAAGAGGAGAAAGATGATATTGCCAAAACCGAAGAGGCAATTAAGCAACAGAAGGCAGAATGCAGCAAGTTGCTTGCTGACTATGCATCTAAGGATGAGATTATACCTCAATTGATTGACCTTGCATTACTTCAGAACAACATGCTTAAAGGCGAAGCTCTTGCAAAATTCTTGAAAAGGTCTGTTGAGCTTATCAAATAATACTAACACCGTTTATATAACAACAAGGGAGCGAATCGATTCGCTCCCTTTATTTTATCTGTATTTTTCAGATTTATGTTTGTCTGAAAAGACTACCTTACAATGACTAAGGTAGCACCATATCCATACTCCTGAAACGAAGCATCCTGATAAGTGCATTTCTTAAAACGATAACGCAGTTCATTGATGATTGCTGCTCTCAACACACCTTCGCCTTTACCATGAATAAATACTATTTTCTTGCCTTTATTCTTCTCGTTATCCTTGAGGGTTTTACGAAATACCTCAAGTTGATAATTCAGAATATCAGTTGCCGACATTCCTGAAGTGGTTTCCAAAAGTTCATCAGCATGCAAATCAACCACTAAAGTATCATCACCTTTTGAGGACTTAACGATAGTATTGCTCTGCTGTTTAATGTCAGCTGTTGCCTTTGACATCATTTCCTGCTTTAACTTCTTAGCATCAATGACTAAAGGTCTTGTTGGCTTGTCGTTTTCTATAATAGTATATATTAATGCGGGTTGTTCAAAAAAGTCATTTTCTTGGAAAGTATGCAATTTATAGAACTTTACCGAATCAATGCGCATTTGTGCGTCAACAACAGGCTTAATCAAGAAAGGCTTGTCTCTTTTATATGCCAGCAACTGCACACACACTTTCTCCATAGAGTTAAGATTATCACGTCCAAACTCCTCTATAAAGAGTTTCATATTGGGTTCAACCTCACCGGTAGAGCGGAAATGCCAATTAGAACCCTCTGCTGTCAGAAATGTATATCGCAGATAATAATTGCTGTCATTTACAATATAAGACTCAAATCGTGTGTTAGTAAGCTCCCTTGAGTCAACAGGAACAAATGCAAGATATGCACTCAACACATCTCCGCCTTTGCGTTCCTCTGCTATCGGCTTGAATGTTATCGGACGGTCTGAAGGGTCATAATCCACATCATCATCTGGCACGACAATCTTCTTTGACGAGTTCTTTGTTTCTACAACATTTGTCGTGCTGTAGTCTTCATCACCAACAACAACCACCTCGTTGATTTGTACAGGAATCTGAAATCCATCATTATCTTCAACAAGTACGATGTTCTTTCCCTGAAAACCGGCAACAACACCACCGCCTATCTCGCTTAAAAAGCGTACTTTATCTCCTATTTTCATAATTTAAATTCTATGGTATCAATAACGAGCTGTCTCCATAACTCAAGAATCTGAATTCATGGGTCAGCGCATAATCATAAATCTTTTTCCAATCACCTTTCACGAATGCGCTTACAAGCAACAGCAGAGTACTTTGTGGCTGATGGAAGTTTGTCACCAGCATCTTCACAATCTTATAATCATAACCTGGTGCTATGATAATCTGGGTACTTGCATGCAGCATTGTCTTGTTGTTTCTGTCAAGCCATTCTATAATAAATTTTATAGACTCAACAGCCGTAATATCAGAGACACATTCATAAGGGTCCCACTGGTTAACATGCATTTCTTCCATCGTTATCTGAGGATTTGCCTTTATCTTCAAACCAAGAAAATATAGACTTTCCAGTGTTCTGACAGACGTTGTGCCTACAGCAATGGCCTCTGCATTATGTTCAATGAGTTTTTCTAATGTTCTACGGTTCACGCAGACTGTCTCCGTATGCATCTCATGCCCTGATATACAATCACTCTTAACAGGCTTGAATGTTCCGGCACCAACATGTAGTGTTATCTCATCCCTCACGATGCCATGCTTATCGAGAGATGCCAGTACATTATCGGTAAAGTGCAAACCGGCTGTAGGGGCTGCTACACTACCCTTTATTTTAGAATAGACGGTCTGGTATGTTGTCTTATCGCTTTCTTCTGTCTCACGATTGAGATAAGGCGGTATCGGCAATTCACCTATTGCGTCAATAACGTCTGCAAAGGACATGGTTTCGTCATCCCACTCAAAACATATAAGATGACCAGTACCATATTCGCCTTTCCTTTCCACGGTAAGATTCACTGACCTTCCTTCATACTCTATTGCCCGTGACAACTTTCCCGTTTTCCACTTCTTAAGATTGCCTACCAAGCATCCCCAGGAGCATTTTCCTTTTGTCTGAAACACCAGTTCATAATCTGTTGGCGAGGCTGGTTCCAACAAAAACACCTCAATAAGAGCTCCCGTCTCCTTACGGAAATACAATCGTGCCTGTATTACCTTAGTATTATTGAATACCATCAACGCACCCTCTGGCAGATAGGATGGAAGAGACCTAAAACTATCTTCCAAAACTTCACCGCTCTTGTAAATCAACAATTTGGAAGTATCACGTTCTGCCTTAGGGAACTTCGCAATTCTATTATCAGGCAGTTCGTAATTATAATCTTTTATTTGGATTTCTTTAGTGTCCATTGTCTTTATCAGTTATTCTAAAACAAAACACGCCTTTATAAGTGCGTAAATTAAAGTGAGAACCAATACGCAAATCACCAAGTCTATATCATTATACATATAGCCAGTTGACGTATATTGAGAAGAAATGTATTTTGTTTTATTTGAAAATTTCTTATATAACATCACATAAACTGAATAGACCACAGTACCGACAGTACCTCCCCACAGCAATCCGCAGAGTATGTCACCGGGATAATGAACTCCAAGGTACATCCTTGTCCAGCAGTTAGTCAATGACCACGCAACAAGCATTATAGTCAGTATCTTGCTCCGCACCAGAAGACTGAAGAATACCGCAATGCTAAAAGTATTTGCTGCATGTGATGAAAAGAATCCATAATGACCGCCTCTATACCCATCAACGATATCCACCAATTCTCCTATCTGAATATCATGAGTAGGACGCGGACGAGCAACACCTGGCTTGACAAAGGTATCGTTTAATGTTCCTGCCAATACGACACATATGGCAGCAGCGGCAATGATTAGCATCACCTGAACATAACTCTCATTATTTTTAAATACGATATAAAGCAATGCAAGATACAAAGGAATCCATGTAATGCCATCTGTAAGTGTCATCACAAGAGAATCCAAGAAAACAGAGTCGCTGCCATTAATCTTCAACAACAGTTCCTTGTCAAATTGTATCAAGCTTTCAAGATTCATTTTATATCATCTCAATTTGTTTAGTTTCAACCCAACCTTCCTTACCGTCAGCAAGTACTATCTCCTTCCAATCGGTCATGCTATTGTCGGTAACTATCACCTTTGTTCCTTCATGCAGCACAAAGAGGTCTGTTCCATTCTTTGCTGGAGTGCTTTTTACATTCACTGAAGATGAAATTATTATAGCCCCATTGCGATTGGTAAGTTTTTCCTCTTGTTCATAAGCAAAGACATTGGCAAGTATAAAAACAATGATTGCTATGACGCCGCCATAAAAACCTATTTTACGGATGCCTATGCTTGTTGAGAAAAGATAGAGCAATGCAAGTATTATCGCTATTGCCATAGCAAAAAGAGCTGTATATGCCCATCCGTCAACACTCATTAGATTGGCAACAGAGTTATACCATGTTACAAAGAACATCTCCGACTCAGGGGTTATCTTGTCAATAGTCTTGCTACGTGCCATCTGCAGGTTGAATCTGATATCACCGTCTCCAGGCGAAAGCAGCAAGGCTCTTTCGTAATTGATAACCGCTCTTGTTATGTTCTCTGTTCGGAAATATGCATTACCAAGATTGTAGTACAAATCAGCACTTACGCCCTGTTTTAACAACTCTTCATAGAGTGTTATAGCTTCACCGTATTTCTGGTCTGCATATGCACTATCGGCTTCTGCTTTTGTAACAGCCATAGTTGTCATCGGCAACATAGTCATAATTACAAAAACAACACTCATCATCTTCTTGCCTGTCTTGTTCTTCTTCATAGAATCTTCAATATCCATGATTGCTGCCAATGCTGCATCATAGGTCTTATTCATATTGCCTTTGGTATCGCCTGGTGCATAGCGGGCAAACTCACATTCGTCAAGTGCCTTGATGAAGGAACCGATAGTTGATTCATTGACTCCATGCTCTGCAAGATTCTGACTAATGTTTTCCTTTGACAACTGAGTAACAGGCATAGAGAGTTTGTCACTCACATATCCCCATAATGCTCTCAACACCTCATCGTACATTTCGTTAGCCTTTCCGTCTTTCATCAACAGAGCGGCATTCTTTAGTCTCTTGGTTGCAACCTTATTGGCTTTCTTGCCTTTCATCCTTGTCAAGTCGGCATTTTCTATTGCACGCTTGCGGAATACTATGACAAGCGTTATAAATATCAATGCCATAACTGCAATGGCAATCCAATAGTTTGGAGTTGCAAAGAAAAAGTCTTCCTTACTTCTTAATTCCGTATCACCGGTCTTAATGTATCTAATATCCTTGTTTAATAGCTTCAGATCTTCTTGACGTGTAAAGTTGCTTACATTTGCAGAGCCAGCACCTTTTGCTACATTCAAAGCAAAGGATTCTGTCTTTACCGTTTTATAGGTATCGCTTTCTGAGTCAAAATAAACAAACTCTATTTCTGGTATCTCATATTTTCCAGGATGTCTGGGAACTGCCAGGAAATCATATGTTACTGTTCCTTCTACACCTGATGTTGTCAAGCGAGTCTTGTCAGTAACCTTCGGATCATATACATCGAAATCCTTAGGGAACTCAACCTTAGGTTCCTTTATCAGCTTCAGATTACCCAATCCGTTAATCTTGACACTGAGAGTAACAGGGTCATTTGCTTTTACCTCATTCTTGTCAAGACTCGCAGTTATATCAAACTGTCCTACACCACCTGAAAAATTTGCCGGACGGTCTGGCAACGCTTCCACGTCAATAGTAATACCAGGTGCCTTAATTTCTTTTTTAACCTCTACATAACCCGCACTTCCATTTAAGAATGCTTCAAATGGGTCTATATATGGATTTCTCATTCCCACGATACCCGTATATGTGATACTTGGTATCTCTAATTTTCCGGAATGTTGCGGGAACATTACATATTGGCTCCATGTTACTGTCTTGTATGGCTTACCATTAAAAGTCTCAACCTTAAAACTCTTCTGTTGAGGAAGTGGAATGTCTTGTGTATGGAAACCTTTCAAATCAGGCATCTTGCCATCAAGCTGCATTAGGTTTACGAGTGTATATACCTTATAAGTAAGCAATATAGGTTCTTGCTCATGCACCTTTCTCTTGTTGGCCGTTACCTTTATGAAGAGGTCTGAACCAGAAATCTGAGTTGAGTTATCACGTTGCGGCCTTGCCTGTTGTGCTCCTTGCCTGTTTCTGCCGCTTCCTGACTGACTTTGGTTAGAAGAACCGCTCACGGTTACAGTCACAGTATTTGATTTTATCTTCTTGCCGTCAGCAATAACTGTAGCAGAAGGCAATGTATATGTACCCTTGCTTTCAGTAAGAAGAATAAAGGTATATGTGATTGATGCAGATGATGTTGTCTTGCCGTTTATCATCCGATAACTTGACTGCGATGACGTGTATGGACCTGCCAACACTTCAATTTCCTTTGGCATCTGTCCAAGATTGAAATCACTGGCATCGTCAGTATTTACCTTATATGTGAGTTTGAATTGCTGTCCAGCTGCAATATGCGATGGTGCATCTGCCACAATGGTTTGTGCAAGTGCTGTCACAACAGCAAGACATGCAATTAATAAAAATGATAATCTTTTCATATCAACATATTCGATGTTTAAAATCTAATACAAAAAGGAATGAGGATGAATTACCAGTTCTTCTCCAATTGTCTTTTGTTAGGTTCCTGCATTGCTTTCTGCAGACGCTCTTGCGTGTTTTTTTCTTTCTGCATTACAGCCTTAAGCAATTGCTCTGCATTCTCCTTACTCATCTTGTTTTTATCCTCTTTCGGTTGCTGAGGTTGTTTTTGTTGTTCCTGTTCTTTCTTGTCCTCTTTCTTGTCCTGTTCTTTCTTATCTTGTTCTTTCTTATCCTTTTGTTGTTCCTTGTTTTCGTCTTTCTTATCTTGATTCTTGTCTTGTTGCTGCTGTTGTTGCTGTTGTTGCTGCTGTTTTTGCTGACGTCTGCACAGTTCCAGATTATATCGTGTTCTGTCATCTGCAGGATTAAGTCTGAGAGCATTCTTATAAGCTTCTATTGCCTCGCCATACATTTTATGTTGTTGGCATATAACACCTATATTATGGTATCCCCATGATTTTCTCATAGGATTCGTCTCATTCTTTATTGCTACTTCATATTGTTCTACTGAAGCAGAATCTTTACGTTGTGAGAATAGTGCGTTTGCCAGATTATAGGAGGCTTGTGGATTTGTCTTATTCTTTTCCAACGCTTTTCTGTATGCCACCTCTGCTTCTGCAAAGTTTCCTTTTCTATACTCTTTGTTACCGTTTCTTACAAATTGCCTGTCTGTCTGTGCACACATAGTAGCAGGTATAAGCAGTGCTATTATGAACATTGAAGACTTGACCGTCTTTCCAAAGAGTGAAAAACCTTTGAAAAGAGGATTTTTTCTTTCCAATATGCAGACTTCAAGGATAAGCAAAAGCAAGATAATTATGCCAAAAGCCTGAAACTGTTCGTCAAACTCACTATAAACTGTTGTCTCTATTTCTTTCTTTGCCAGTTTATCCAGTTCTGCATTAAGTTGTTCCTGGGCATTACTGCTATTTTCTACATGTATGAAAGAGCCACCTCCTGCTGCTGCAATCTCTTTGCACATATCAGCATTTAGTGCTGTCATTACAGTATTACCCGTATTGTCCTTCATGTAGTCGTTTGTACCAGGTATTGGAATCGGTGCACCGTTGACTGACCCAACGCCAAGAACATAGACTCTCATGCCTCTCTCCTTTGCTTCTTTTGCCGCTTCCAATGCTCCGCCCTCATGGTCTTCGCCATCAGTTATAACGATTATCGCCTTGCCTATGCCTTCCTGACGTGTAAAGCTGTTTGCTGCCATATTAATAGCGGTAGCAATATCTGTACCCTGAGACATCATCATCGAAGGGTCTATGCTGCCAAGAAACATTTTTGCAGAAACATAGTCGCTGGTTATTGGCAACTGCACAAAAGCATCACCGGCAAAAACAACCAGTCCTATCTTATCGTCAGAAAAATTATCCACAAGATTCTCAACCATCATCTTGCATCTGTCAAGTCTTGAAGGCGTAACATCTTGCGCTCTCATAGAGTTACTGATATCCATTGCGATAATGGTTTCTATACCAGTTCTCTTTTCATTACTTATTCTTGTACCAAACTGAGGACGTGCCAACATGATAATAGATAACGCCAAAGCTGTGAGCATTATTGCAAACTTTATATGCGGACGCCATACCGAAACATCTGGCATCAGTTCTTTCAGCAAATTTTCATCTCCAATCTTTCTTAGATTCTTTCTCTGCTTACGTACCACATAAAATTTGTATAAAACAAATAGCGGTATAGAGATTAGCAGATAGAGATATGTAGGGTCTTCAAATCTAAACATAGTCTTAAGGTATTCTCCTGAAAATTGTTAAGTTGAATAATAAATCTAACAACAAAAGTATTACCAATGCCATTGCAAAAGGCTGATAAACGTCATATTTCTTGCTATACTTCTTAACGTTAAGCTTCGATTTCTCAAGTTTATCTATTTCCTGATAAATCTTCATCAGTTCATCATTGCTTGTTGCTCTATAAAAATCTCCATCAGTAGCTTCAGCTATTTCAGAAAGTGTCTTTGTATCAATCTCAACCGGCACATTCACATATTGTATTGTACCGCCAACTGGCATTGGATATGGTGCCACATCGTTAGTACCTACACCAATGGTATATACTCTGATGCCAAGACTTTTAGCTATCTCTGCCGATGTCATTGGCGAAAGGTCACCCATATTGTTAGAACCGTCAGTAAGCAGTATCACCACCCTGCTCTTTGCCTTAGAATCCTTTAGACGTCCAACGGCATTTGCCAGTCCCATACCTATTGCCGTTCCGTCTGATATCAGGCCTCTGGCTGCTATATCTGTCCTGACATCCTTCAACAGATTCAACAGTGATGCATGGTCTATTGTCATAGGACATTGCGTGAATGCCTCTCCTGCAAAAATTGTAAGACCGATATTATCATCGGGACGACCGATAATGAATTCTGACGCAACCTTCTTTGCCGCTTCTATACGATTGGGCTTTAGGTCTTCTGCCAACATACTCGTTGACACGTCTATCGCAAGCATAATGTCAATGCCTTCTATTGTCTCGTTTTTCCATGAATTGCTTGTCTGAGGACGTGCAAGTATAATAACAAGAAGCACAAATATCAAACCTCTTAGTATTGGTTGAATAGGCATCAGCATCACCTTCCAGCTTTTCTTGGCATAACGATAGGCTGACGTATCACCTAATCTCATAGTTGGCTCCGACTTTTTCTTATACATCAGATACCATACTATATATGGAATAAGAAGTATCAGCAGAAAGAAATATTCTTTATTAGCAAATTCCATTTTATGTCTGATTTAGTTTACAAGCAGATAGATTTCATGCAGCACATATCCAATGAGTACCAATAAGATTATGCCGCCAACGATAATCACTGTCTTGAGTATTTTTCTTGTTTCAATAGTACGCTCATCTTCTTTCGTTAGTTCTTGTTTGACAACCTCTTCGGTCGGCATATTCTCTAACTTCGTTGAGTTTATGAAATCAATAGCATTTACCAAGTTCATGTCGTTCTCGTTGATAAGCGTTGAATACTTGGCAAATTTTACAAGGTCTGCCGTATTAAAGAGAATCCTCAATTCGTCAATACCTTTAGTATCAGCAGCTTTTGTTAGTCTGTCTATGATTTCACTACTTGTCATCTCCATGGCATTAAAGCCATAGCGTTCCTCGATATATATTCTTAGAGTGTCTGTCAGTTTTGTATAGTATTCCTTCTGATTATCAGATGTAACCATCTTGTCTGCCTTTATCTGCTCTATCTCCTTCATGGCTTTCTGATGCGGAAGCAGTTTCTTTACAACCTTAATACTCAGAGAAATAGGTTTGTTTTGTTTTAGTATCAAGACAAAGTACAAAAGCAATACAAACAGTACTACAGCCAATACTCCCAACCAAAAGATTAGCTCCCAATCTTTCCACATAAAAGGATTGTCCTGCACATCGTTTGGCCCGAAGAACTTATCCATGTTAGTAGTGTCAACTTCAACAGTCAGCACCTTTAGAGCCAGACTCTCACTTTCTATCTTCTTGCCATCAACATCGACAACAAATGGAGGAATATAGTAAAGAGTGTCATCAAATGATGTTACCGTATATATGCAGGTATGCTTTACACTATTGTTGTCTAAAGCTTCTTTTTCCATTTGAAAGGTTTTCACCACCTCTATACCAGGCGTAATCATATCCAGCGGTTTATAGGCTGGAAATGTCACCTTTGCAGATTCTTTTGTCAAGGCCGAAACCTTAATCTCCACCTGATGCCCGATAAGCATCTGAATCTGGCTTATCTCTGCCTGTACAGTGCTCTGTGCTTTGGCTACCTGTATTCCAAAAATTATAAGGATATATAAAAATACCTTTTTCATTGTCAGTCAAATAAATCAGTTGCGTTTCTTAAACAACATCATCAGTGCCTTCACATAGTCTTCATTGGTAGCAATGCTTATGCTGTCAACTTTACTCTTTTTGAATGTTTCATCAAGGATTTTCTTGCTGTTCAACCAATATTTTCTATGTGCTTCCCTTAGAGCCTTGTCGCCTGTGTCTATATATTGCTCGTGTTGTGTCTCGGCATCAATGATTCTCATGAGACCAACGTTTGGCATTTCCTTTGCCCAGACATCATACACCTGGATTGCTACAACATCATGCTTTCTGTTGCATATGGTAAGCGACTGAAGGAAATCGTTTTGGGTATAGAAGTCGCTCATGACAAATGTCGTGCATCTTCTTTTCATAACACCCGACAGGAAGTCAAGCGCACCCTTGATATCTGTTTTATTACTCTCCGGTTTAAAGTCAAGCATCTCTCTGATAATATACAGAATGTGCTTCCTGCCATTCTTAGGCGGAATATATTTCTCTATTTTATCAGAGAAGAACACGACACCAATCTTATCGTTATTCTGTATTGCGCTGAAGGCAAGTGTTGCAGCTATCTCTGTCACCATCTCGCGCTTCATAAGCTTGCGTGTGCCGAAATCAAGAGAGCCACTGACGTCTATCAGCAACATCACTGTCAGCTCTCGTTCTTCCTCAAAAACCTTTACATAGGGTTTATGAAAGCGTGCTGTAACATTCCAGTCAATGTCTCTGACATCGTCACCGTACTGGTACTCCCTAACTTCACTGAAAGCCATACCCCTGCCCTTGAAAGCAGAGTGGTATTGCCCGGCAAAGATATTGGCACTCAGTCCGCGAGCCTTAATTTCTATCTTGCGTACTTTTTTTAAAATCTCGGATGTCTCCATTCACAAAATAATGCTATAATTAAGGTACCTCAACCTTGTTGATTATCTTGCTAACAATCTCCTCACTTGTCATATCACTTGCCTCTGCCTCATAGGTAAGACCGATGCGATGACGCAACACATCATGGGCAACAGCACGAACATCCTCTGGAACAACGTATCCTCTACGCTTGATAAATGCATAGGCGCGTGATGCTTTTGCCAGATTAATACTTGCACGCGGACTGCCGCCAAATGCAATCATGTCCTTCAGACCTTTAAGTCCATATCTTTCCGGATAGCGGGTAGCAAATACAATGTCTGCGATATATTGCTCTATTTTCTCGTCAATATATACTTCCCTTACAACAGCTCTTGCCTTCAGTATATCTTCAGCAGTTGTAACAGGTTTTACCTCAGGCATCGCTCCTGTGATATTCTCACGTATGATCTTCTTCTCCTCTTCAAGTGTAGGATAGTCAATCACAACCTTGAGCATAAAACGGTCAACCTGTGCTTCTGGCAGCGGATAAGTACCTTCCTGTTCAATAGGGTTCTGGGTTGCCATTACCAAGAATGGAGTTGGCAACAAGAATGTTTCGCTTCCTATCGTCACCTGCTTCTCCTGCATGGCCTCCAACAATGCACTTTGCACCTTTGCTGGAGCACGGTTTATTTCGTCTGCCAATACAAAGTTTGCAAACACTGGTCCTTTCTTTACCTGGAAACGCTCATCTTTCTGAGAGTATATCATTGTTCCGACAACGTCGGCAGGCAAAAGGTCTGGAGTAAACTGTATTCTACTGTAATCTGCATCAATAAGCTGTGCCAGAGTTTTAATTGCAAGTGTCTTTGCCAATCCAGGCACACCTTCAAGCAGTATGTTGCCATCGCTTAGAAGTCCTATGAGCAACGAGTCAACAAGATGCTTCTGTCCAACAATCACTCTGTCCATACCTGCAACAAGATTTGTTACAAATGCACTCTGTTGTTCAATCTTAATGTTCAGTTCGCGGATATCAATTGATTCTGCCATAATCTATAATGTCTTAATGATTATTTTGTTTTAAAATGTTCAAATTAGGTACAAAATTAGTCATTTCCCATTTATAATCTGAATAAGTTGCTCGAAATATTAAAAAAATAACAACCATTATTAATATTTTAAGAAACTTTTGTAGATTTATTGGCTTTTTTCGTAACTTCGCATAAAAATTTGTAGTAATGAGACATGTATTTCAAATCATAATTTTCCTTTTTCTTTCCCTTTCATGTAGTACCTATTGTTTTTCAAAAAGCGGATACATCACAGTCACAGGCGGCGGAAAGATTTTCTATGAAGAACAGGGCAAGGGCGAACCACTCATTCTGCTTCATGGTCATTCTTTGGACCACAGAATGTGGAACCTGCAATTTGACGAATTTGCACGATATTACCGCACTATACGACTTGATTTCCGGGGATATGGACGTTCATCTGAGCAACCGGAATCTTTTCAGTTCTGTCATGTTGATGACCTCATAACATTAATGGATTCACTCAACATCAGCCGTGCCCATGTTGTGGGATTATCAATGGGTGCTTTTATTGCTGGCGATATTCTTGCCATGTACCCGGAACGACTGCTCAGTTGTACACTTGCAAGCGGAAGTATTCGTGGCAGCTTAGGACCATCTATGCCTATGGACACAAAGGAACATGCGAAACGCGAGAAAGAGATTGAACAACTGCTTGCCAGAGGTGTTGACAACATGAAAAAAGAGTGGTTGGAAACACTTGTCAAAGGTGGCGGTTCCAAACGTAATACTATGCGAAAGCCTCTGCAACGCATGATTGAAGACTGGACTGCATGGCAACCTTTAAACAAGGAAGCACGCCTCTACTACGGCAAGGATGCATGGAAGATGCTCGAAGAAAGACAACCCGATGTACCTGTCTTAATGCTGCACGGCAAACTGGAAGGCAAGGGCAAGAAGACTCGCGAGGAACGATTCCTCAAGAATTTCCGACTGAAAGAACTACCCGACTGCGGACACATGATGAATATGGAACGCCCCGACCTTTTCAACCATGCCGTACTTGATTTTCTTCAATCAATGCAAAAACATCAATAAGCCAGTCCTCTCCCATCCTCTACTTTCCTCTTCCATCCTCTTCAATCCTCTCCCGTCCTCTACTTAACTATCGTATATTTAGCAAATTTCAGCAACAACTGCTTAACTCCAGCATTGCGAAATTCAACTGTGGCTTTTGTATTCTCGCCCACACCTTCAACTTTTACCACCGTTCCTATGCCAAAACGTTGGTGCTCAATAACATTGCCAACTGCGAGTGCGGCATTGCCTGAACTGCCGGCAGTAGAACCAATATTATTTGACCTTGTCAATGAACGTACTGATTTCAGATTGTTTGAAGGACTAACGCTGGGTCGTTCTGCTTTAGGCGCAAAAGAAGTTTTTTTAGTTGCACTATAACTGCCAAGAACTTCTCCCATTCTACCATTTGATTCATTTTTATTTCCAAACATAGAAGAAGTCTGGGTGCTATGACCACTGTCAACCCGCAAAAGACTTGGGTCTATATCTCGTATGAAACGCGATGGGGAGTCGAACTCCACTCTACCGAAACGGAAACGGTTTTGCGCACATGTCAGCATGCACCGCTTCTCTGCTCTGGTAATGGCCACATACAGCAAACGGCGTTCCTCTTCCAATTCACGCAATGAATTACAAGACATAGGAGAAGGAAAGATGTTTTCCTCAAGACCAACTACAAAGACGTATGGAAATTCCAGTCCTTTGGCACTGTGGATTGTCATAAGAACCACCTTTGCCCCGTCTTCACCATCATCACTGTCAAGATCGGTGAGCAATGACACTTCCTGCAGATAATCTGCTATGTATATATATTCTTCATTACCCTCTTCACGCTTAGTCTCAACAAAATCCTGTATGCCGGAAACAAGTTCCTCAAGGTTTTGCTGGCGCGCTATGTCCTCAGGATCTTTACCGGAATAGATTTCCTTGCTCAGTCCACTCTCTTTAATGATGTCTGTACCCAAAGAATAAGCATCGTCAGTATTACGGCGTTCTATCCAAGAATCCAACAACTGGCAGAAAGAACCTATCTTGTTTTTCGTTCCCTTATTAATGTCTAAAGAATAGTTATCCGGATTGGAAATTATCTTCCACAAGCTGACACCATTTTGTTGGGCAGCATTTACAATCTTGCCTATTGTGGTATCACCAATTCCTCTTGCAGGGGTATTGATTATTCGTTTAAGTGCTTCTTCATCGTCAGGATTGGAAACTGCTCTGAAATAAGCGATTACGTCTTTTATCTCTTTTCTTTGAAAGAAACTCATGCCACCATAGATGCGATATGGTATTCCCTCTTTGCGCATGTATTCCTCAAAGCTTCTACTCTGAGAATTTGTACGGTAAAGAATTGCAAAATCATTCCATGAATCTGCTTCCTGCCTATGAATGCGTTTTATCTCGTTGCATACAATAATTGCCTCTTCTTTGTCACTGTAAGCCATCTTTAGGGTCAGCGGTTCACCGGCATCCTTTTCGCTGAAAACGTTTTTAGGTATCTGATGCTGATTCTTCTTGATAAGACTGTTTGCTGCCTTAACTATTAGCTGGGTTGAACGATAGTTCTGTTCCAACTTAAATACTTTAGTATCGTGAAAACAGGTACTAAAGTTAAGTATGTTGTCAATGTTGGCTCCACGGAAACTATAAATGCTCTGTGCATCATCACCTACAGCACATATATGCTGGTGATCTTTCGTGAGCTGTATGAGGATTGCCTGTTGAACATAATTGGTGTCCTGATACTCATCTACCAGCACATACTTAAATCTGTTGGAATACTTCTGCCTTATATCTTCATGTTCATCGAAAAGGCGGTAAGTATAAACCAGCAAATCATCGAAGTCCATGGCATTGGCTTGTCTGCACCGCTCATTATATGCCATAAAAATATTAGGAAATTCAGGCATGCTCTTGAGCAACTGCGATGTAGGGTCATTGAAGTTGGCAGCAGTCATCAGTCTGTTCTTTGCATTGCTGATTGCATTTGCCACCGACGACGGTTTATATGTTTTGTCGTTTAGCTGCTTCTCCTTTATAATGCTTTTTATGAGCGACACAGAATCGTTCTGGTCATATATGGTAAAATTGCTTTGATACCCGATTCTCTCTGCTTCTACTCTCAATATCCTTGAGAAAACAGAATGGAAAGTACCCATGTGTATATAGTTGGCATTGTTGCCTCCTACTATGCGTCCAATGCGTTCTTTCATTTCGCGGGCTGCCTTGTTGGTAAAAGTAAGGGCAAGTATTTCCCACGGTTTGAGAACGGCCTGTTCCAGAAGATATGCTATTTTAAAGGTCAGGACTCGCGTCTTGCCGGAACCTGCGCCTGCAACAATAAGATGAGCACCTTCATTATACAATACAGCCTGTTGTTGGCTTTCGTTTAGTTGATTGAGTATTTCCATGAATGCAAAAGTACAAAATATTTTTCATTTAAGACCATTAAAAGCAGAATGAATAGTAAAGATAAGAATAATGTAGCGTGAAAATGATTACAAATCAATCATTAATTCGTCTAAAAATTAATTATAATATATTATACTATGAGACTTTCAACAATTTTGATATTTTTATTTTGTCTTTCAACATATGCCAAGGCAGAAATTGGCAACATATATGTTTCCCCTTCGGGCAATGACACAAACGAGGGAACCATAGACAAACCGCTCATGACGATACATGCTGCCCTGCAAAAGGCACGCGAATGGAGAAGACTTGGCGACCCTGGCATAAAGGGCGGAATAAACATTTTCCTTAACGAAGGCATGTATTTCATGGAAGAGCCTCTCTACATCCGTCCTGAAGACAGCGGAACAAAAGAGTCGCCAACCATAATCACCAGCAACAAAGGAAAGGCTGTTATTACCGGAGGCAAGAAGGTAAGCGGATGGCAAAAGGAAGGATTGCTATGGGTGGCTGATGCTCCGACAAAAACCATCCGACAACTATGGGCAAACAACCGTAGGGCAATCAGGGCATCGCTGTTCGGAGAAGACATCATGGAAAGGATGATTGATTTCGACAAGGACAACCGTACCATCACCATACCCACGCCAAAGGACATTCACCTGCTCATGGATGAGGAGCAAATGGAGATGACAGTGCATCAGCGTTGGGCAACGGCAATACTCAGAATCAAGAGCATGACGCCCGACGGCGATAAGACAGTCGTGAGATTCAAGGAACCTGAGAGCCGCATCGAGTTCAGTCACCCATGGCCGCAACCGGTGATTAACGGTGAGATGGGGAGTTCTTCATATAGCTTGCACAACTCAAAGCTTTTCCTAGATGAACCGGGTGAATGGTTCCACGACGAGAAGCAAGGAAAGCTTTACTACTATCCGCGCGAAGGTGAGACACTTGGCAACACAGAGATATTCATTCCCGTGAAAGAGAAACTCGTGGAGATTGAGGGATGTAGTGCCGACATGGTAAGCAACATCGAAATAAGCAACATCGCATTCATGTATGCTGCATGGAATCGTCCTGCCCACTACGGACACGTTACCCTGCAAGCAGGATTCCCGATAACCGACGCTTACAAATTGCAGACGCCGGGTCTTCCATGGGCAGCATCGTTAGAAAACCAGGCATGGGTGGCTCGTCCTGTGTCTGCCGTATCGGTGCGCTATGCAAAGAACATCACATTCAACAATTGCCTCTTCGAGCATTTGGCATCTACAGCTCTCGACTATGCCGAGGGTGTGAGCCATTCCAAGATAGAGAACAGTCAGTTCCGCCACATCGGAGGAACAGCCATCATGGCGGGTTCGTTTGCCGAAGGGCCAACAGAAGTGCACCGCCCATATATCTATGCCAACGACACTCTGAAGTATTGCCACAACATAAGCATCAAGGGCAATACCGTGGTAAACGCCACTTGCGAGGATTGGGGTGCAATGGGCATCGGATGCGGATATGTGAGAGACACTAAGATAAGTCATAACATTGTTGACGGCGTCAACTGGAGCGGCATCTGCATCGGTTGGGGATGGACACCACTCGATTGCGGCATGCGCAACAACCACATAACCGACAACACCGTGATAAACTTCGCCATGCAAATGCACGACTCTGGGGCCATCTATACCATGTCGGCACAACCAGGTTCTACAATCAAGAACAATCACATCGACAAGATGGGCAAGGCGCCATACGCCACTAACGAGCGCGCATTCTACATCTATCTTGATGCCGAGACAGACGGTTATACGATAAATAATAATTATTGTCCAGAACTAAAGTTCGGCGACAACAACCCAGGACCTAACATTAAATGGGGGAAGAATGGGGAAAACGTAGTGAAGGATTGAAGGATTGAAGAATTTAAGGATTGAAAAATTGAAGGATTGAAGGATTGAAAAATTGAAGACTGTTACCAAAGCATACGTCTGCACTCCTACACTCCTGAACTCCTACACTCCTGAACTCCTACACTCCTACACTCCTTAAAAAGAAAGCATTTAAAATCAAGCATTAAAAATATGAAACAGACAAATTACCACCTGTTCGACTTTATGGACTTTGACACAGAACTGAGCAAAGACGAAGCTCTGTTCAAGGCCTTGCGCCCAACGGCGATAATAGAGAAACAGGGAGACATTGAGATAACCATACCTTTCCGCAAGCAACTCTTGCAGGAGGATATGGAGGCAGACATGAAGGCAAAGCTTGAGCACCATAAGCTGATACTTAGGGCTTATGGCTATGGCATGCTCCGGGTGTTCATAACCATGACGGGCGACGAGATGAGCGACACGTCAGACATGCTTTGCCTGCACGAAAGCATTAGTCACGTGCCTCTGCATGTAACAGAAGAAGACGGCATTTATACCATTGCCGACGACAAGGGCAACACAAGATGCACGATAGACATGAACGACCCCGTGATTGACCATTGGAGCGACCTTCAACCGGCACCTCAGACGGCACCGTTCATAACATTCTATCCCGACGGCAACGAGAGCAAACCGATATGTCTGAGCGACGACCACTTCTCTCCGCCTCGCTACGATGCCCTGCCCATTGGCTACTGTACCATGGAGGGCAAGGAAGAAAGGGCAACGATGTCGTTCAAGTGCCATCACGACGAATGCTTTGCCGGTACGGGAGAACGCTTCTGCAAGATGGACCTCAGTGGCCATACTTTCCAGTTGAAGAACCAAGACGGACAGGGCGTGAACAACCGCCGTTGCTACAAGAACATTCCGTTCTACCTAAGCAGTAGAATGTACGGTTGTTTCTATCATACCAGCGACTATTGCAAGTTGTCGCTTGCCGACCACTCTACACGCTCTGTTCAGTTCCTTTGCGACAGGGCTACTATCGACTGCTTCCTGATTGGCGGTCAGACACCCGAAGAGATACTGCGCAACTATCGCATGCTGACGGGTTTTCCTGAGATGCCGCCGATGTGGAGCTTCGGTATATGGATGAGTCGTATGACTTATTTCTCTGCCGACGAGGTTGACGAGATATGCGACCGCATGAGAGCAGAGCACTACCCTTGCGATGTCATTCATCTTGACACAGGGTGGTTCCGCACCGACTGGTTGTGCGAATGGAAATTCAATCCTCAGAGATTCCCAGAACCGGAAAGGTTCATCAAGCGACTGAGAGACAACGGCTACAAGGTGTCGCTATGGCAGTTGCCTTACATCGCTGCTGGTGCCGAACAGATTGACGAGGCAAGGGCAAACAAGTATATCAGCATGCCTACCAAGGAAGAGGACACCTCTACCGGCGGAGCGTCCAACTTCTCTACGCTCGACTATGCGGGAACGATTGACTTCACATACGACAAGGCCACCGAATGGTATAAGTATTCGTTGCTTAAGCCTCTGCTCGACATGGGCGTGGTGTGCATAAAGACTGACTTCGGCGAGAACATACACATGGATCATGCGTATCATAGCATGTCGCCAGAACGTCTCAACAACATCTACGCACTGCTCTATCAGCGTGCAGCATACGAGGTGACGAAAGAGACGACCGGCAACGGCATCGTTTGGGCACGCTCGGCATGGGCAGGTTGCCAGAGATACCCGCTCCATTGGGGCGGCGACTCCGAGTCGTCATGGGACGGCATGGCAGGTTCACTGAAGGGTGGCTTGCACTTCGGCCTTTCTGGTTTCGCTTTCTGGAGCCACGACGTACCGGGATTCCATTCTACTCCCAACTTCATGAACTCGCCGCTCGACGAGAATGTGTATTTGCGTTGGACACAATTCGGAGTGTTCACCTCTCACATGCGCTACCACGGCAGTTTCAAGCGCGAGCCATGGCACTATCCTGCCATAGCACCGATTGTCAAGAAATGGTGGAAGCTGCGCTACTACCTCATGCCTTACATCATGCAAGAGGCAGAAAAGGCATGCCGAACAGGATTGCCAATGCTCCAATCGCTTGTGTTCAGACACGCTGACGACCGCCAGTGCTGGCATATCGACGATGAGTACTACTTCGGAAGCGACTTCCTCGTGGCACCGGTCATGAACAGCAACAACAAGCGCGACATCTACCTGCCTGAAGGTCTTTGGGTAGATTTCTTCACCGGTGAGCGTCTCGATGGCGGCCGCTGGCACTACGGCGTTGAGGTTCCCTTAGACAGAATGCCAGTATATGTCCGTCCGGGTGCCGAGATTCCTTTGTATCCTGAGGAAGTGGATAGCACAGACGATATTGACCTCCGTAAGACCATACTCCTGCACATATCAAGAGATTATAAGGGCATAAGGTTTTAAATCTAAGTTTATAATGTCGAGAAGTTATATGAAGTTAAAGGAAGATATGCCGCTTTCAGCGGCGAAGATAGAGGACGAATGCTTTGGCAACAGATGCACAGCACCAAGACTAATGTCTTCTATCTCCCTATATCTTCATCTACCTCCTTCTATCTCCTTTAAATCAGGATCTACCTCCTTCTATCTCCTTCAAATCAGGATCTATACTAGCAAAAATTAAATAACAAATAACATAATTTCTATGAACACTAACTATATGGAAGGCCTCGACTGGGGCATATTGATAACGTATTTCGTAGTGCTGCTTGCTATTGGCATATGGGCAAGCCGACAATCAAAGCAAGGCAGCAGCAGTTTCGTGGCGGGCAAGTCGCTCAGATGGTATCACATCGGTTTCTCCATGTGGGGAACAAACGTAGGGCCTTCGATGCTCATCGCCTCTGCCAGTGCGGGCTTTGCCACGGGTGTGGTTTCGGGCAACTTTGCATGGTATGCCTTTATCTTCATCACCCTGCTGGCCTTTGTCTTCGCCCCTCGCTATCTTGGCGAGAACGTGATGACGCTGCCTGAGTTCATGGGCAAGCGCTTCGGTCAATCCACGCGCAACATGCTGGCATGGTACACCATTGTCACCATACTCATATCATGGCTGGCGCTTACCCTCTTTGCCGGAGGCATATTGATTCAGCAGATATTCAACATACCGATGTGGATGTCGGCTCTGATATTGCTTCTGATATCTGCCTTCTTCACCATCATGGGAGGTTTGAAGGCAGTGGCTTATACCAATGTCTATCAGATGATTCTGCTCATCTTCGTGTCGGCAGCATTAACCATTGTGGGCATCTACACCTTGGGAGGCGACTCTTTCTTGGGAGGCATCAAGACCCTTGCAGATCCAGACGTGGTGCCAGAGAACTATTGGCATCTGTTCCTGCCCAACGACCATAAGGAGTTTCCATGGTTGCCAATCCTTCTTGGCTATCCTATCAGCGGCTTGTGGTTCTGGTGTACCGACCAGTCGATGGTGCAACCGGTATTGGCAGCAAAGAGTTTGAAGGAGGGTCAGCGCGGTGCCAACTTCACCGGATGGCTCAAGATTCTCGATGTGGCTCTCTACATCATTCCTGGTATCGTTTGCTACGCACTATGGCAGACGGGCGTGTTCGTATATGAGGCTGGTGCCGCTACACTATCGCTTGCCACTCCAGAGACGGCTCAGACGGCAGTAGCCATGAGCGAGATAGACAATGCCACCTTCAAGCATCTGGCAGACAACTCTTATCTTACCATGGTACACAACCTCTTCCCTATAGGCATGATAGGTCTTGTGATGGCTGTTCTTACGGCTGCCCTTGTGAGCACCATCGGATCGGCTCTTAACGCACTTAGCACCGTCTTCTCTATGGACATCTACGTCAAGCGCATCAAACCCAACGCATCGCAGAAGGAGATATCTCGCATGGGTGCGATGGTAACAATAGGCGGTTCGGTCATTGCAATACTCATGACCATTGCCATCGACAGTCTTCGTGGCACTTTGGATTTGTTCAACATCTTCCAGTCGGTATTGGGCTTCATCGCACCTCCTATGGCTGCCGTATTCGTATTGGGCGTATTCTGGAAGCGTTGCACCACCCTTGCTGCCAACACCACACTCACGCTTGGTACATTGTTCAGCATAGGCACAGGTGTGTTGTATCTTTGGTTCTGGCCTTTCGAAGGCTTCAAGCCTCACTTCATGCTGCTCTCGTTCTACATCTTCGTCATTCTCGTTGCCTTCATGGTAATCATCAGTTTGCTTGGCAAGAAAGACGAGCAGGAGGTAGAGATAAAGGTATTGCGCGAGAAACTATCGCTCGACTCCATAGCCATTTGGGTGGCTCTGTTTGCGGTCATGATAGGATTGTATGTGTTCTTTAATTGATAGAAGTTAGAGGAAGTTAAAGGAAGATATGCCGCTTCAGTGGCGAAGATAAAAGACGGCACCAAGACTAATGTCTTCTATCTCCTTCTATCTTCATCTACCTTCTTCTACCTCCTTCTGCTAGAATTGAATAGAATAAAAGATAAATAAATAATAAAAAAAGATGAAAAAAAGACTATTTTCAACCCTGTTCATGACCGGTGCGATGTGCGCCGCCATGGCACAGACAAACGGCCTTGTTGACATGCAGCAGAGCCAGTATGCCAAGATGAGCAACATGCCTCTTGGCGCTACACAATGGACAGGCGGATTCTGGGGCGAGCGCTTCCAGAAATTCAGTGAGGTATCTATATGGAGCATGTGGGACACATGGAAGAATCCTGACATCTCTCATGGTTTCCGCAACTTCGAGATTGCAGCAGGCGAGGTGAAGGGTGCTCACTGGGGACCTCCTTTCCACGATGGCGATATGTACAAATGGTTGGAGGGATGTGCTGCCGTATATGCCATCACCAAGGATGCCAAGCTCGACGAACTGATGGACAACTTCATCGCAAGGGTAGTCAAGTCGCAGCGTGCCGACGGATATATCCATACTCCTGTCATCATCGACGAACTGAACAAGGGCATCGATACTCATAGCAACAACAACACCGTCATCGGTACTGCCGTGGGAGGCAAGGACGAGAAGGGTGCATTTGCCAACCGCCTTAACTTCGAGACCTACAACCTCGGTCACCTCATGATGGCGGGAATCACACACATGCGTGCCACTGGCAAGCGAACATTGTTCGACGTAGCGATAAAAGCCACTGATTTCCTCTGCCATTTCTATGAGACGGCATCAGCAGAACTGGCCCGCAACGCCATCTGTCCTTCTCACTACATGGGCGTGGTTGAGATGTATCGCGCCACAGGCAACAAGCGTTATCTCGAACTCTCAAAGAACCTTATCAACATACGCGGATTGGTAGAGAACGGTACCGACGACAATCAAGACCGAATACCTTTCCGTCAGCAGTACAACGCCATGGGTCATGCCGTGCGTGCCAACTACCTCTATGCAGGTGTTGCTGATGTTTATGCCGAGACGGGCGAGCAGCAGCTCATGGACAATCTTACCAGCATCTGGCAGGATATCGTAACAAGAAAGATGTACATCACAGGTGCTTGCGGTTCACTCTACGACGGCACATCGCCCGACGGTACCAACTACACTCCCGACTCAATACAGAAGGTGCACCAGTCATACGGACGTGCCTACCAGTTGCCGCAGAGCACTGCTCACAACGAGACATGTGCCAACATCGGAAACATGCTCTTCAACTGGCGCATGCTCCAGACAACAGGACAGGCAAAGTATGCCGACATTCTTGAGACGGCTCTCTACAATAGCGTCATGAGCGGCATCAGCCTCGACGGCGAGAAGTATTTCTATACCAACCCTCTGCGCATGAGCAAGGACTTCCCTTACACCCTGCGCTGGCCAAAGACACGAGAGAAGTACATCAGCTGCTTCTGTTGTCCGCCAAACACCCTGCGCACCGTTTGCGAGGCTCAGAACTACGCCTACTCTATCGGTGGCGACACCCTATGGGTAAACCTCTACGGTCATAGTCATCTCAGCACCAAGGACATCGACATCGAGCAATCTACCGAGTATCCTTACGACGGCAAGATTACTTTGAAGATAAACAAGGCCAAGGGCATAGGCAACATCCTTCTGCGCGTTCCTGAATGGGCAGGCGACGGCTTCACCGTAACCCTGAACGGCGAGATGGTTTGCGGCGACGGCAAGCCTAACACCTACGTTGCCGTAAGCAGCCAGAAGCTGAAGGGCAGCGAGATAGAGGTCAACATCACCATGCGCGCGCGTCTGATAGAGGCCAACCCGCTGGTTGAGGAGAGCCGCAATCAGGTGGCAGTGAAGTACGGTCCTATAGTATATTGTCTGGAAGAGATTGACATCGAGGGCGGCAAGAACATCGACGACGTGGTGATACCTACCGACATCAAGTTCACCACTGCCGACATCACTATCGACGGCCATCGCATGAAGATGCTTCAGGGCAAGGCCATGCTCAACAAGTCGGCTTCATGGAAGAACACCCTCTACCGCGAGGTGGGCAAGCAGCACGAGAGCGTCAACATCTCTCTCATTCCTTACTACGCATGGGGCAACCGCCAGAAGTGCGATATGACCGTCTGGATGCCGGTGGCGTTTAGGTAAAAGCCTCCCCTAACCCCTCCGAAGGAGGGGAACTCCTACACACCTACACTCCTAAAATTAAGCATTAAGCATTAATAATTAAGCATTAAATAAATGAACATTAAGCATTACGCATTAAGCATCATATCGCTCCTTGCAGCCAATGCAGGCGCACAGACGGTGCTCAACATCACGGCCGACAGCAGCTTGACCCATGTGATGCGCCATGCACGCGAGATGCGACGCACAGGACAGGTGCACCCCGACAGCACTATCACCGTCAACATGAAGGCGGGCACCTACCGACTTTACGAACCGGTGTTCGTGCGCTATGAAGACAACAAGATACACCTCAAGGGCGAACCGGGAACCGTGGTCAGCGGCGGCATAGAGATTAACGGCTGGAAGCGCAAGGGCAAGGTGTGGGTGGCAGATGTGCCCGACTTCAACGGCCGCCCCATCGACTTCCGCCAGTTGTGGATTAACGGCAGCAAGGCCGACCGCGCCAGAGACGTTGCCAACTTCAACGACATGTATCGTGTGATGTCGCTCGACAAGGTGAACAGACGCATGTGGGTGCCTCGCAAGGCTGTTGAGATGCTTGTTGACAAAAACTCAAAAACTCAAAAACTCAAAAACTCATGCCAATACTCCGAACTGGTGATTCACGAGATGTGGTGCGTGGCAAATCTGAGAATCAAGAGCATCGAACTCGACGGCGATTCTGCCGCAATCAGTTTCCACAATCCTGAGAGCCGCATACAGTTCGAGCACCCTTGGCCATGCCCAATGATTACCACCGACGGGCGCAACTCGGCATTCTATATTACCAACGCCATGGAACTGCTCGATCGTCCGGGAGAGTGGTACCACGACATCCGCGCTCATAAGCTCTACTACTATCCGCGCCATGGCGAGGATATGAGCAGCGTGAAGGCAGAGGTGCCAGTTCTCGAAACATTGCTACGCATTGAGGGCACACAAGGCAGAGAGGTGGCAGACATCACCTTTGAGGGCATCACCTTCAGTCACACCGGATGGCTACGCCCTTCTACCCACGGTCATGTGCCCCTGCAGGCAGGCATGTATCTCACCGATGCCTATAAGCTGCGCCCGCAGATAAGCCGTGTTGACAACCACAAGCTTGACAACCAGGGATGGATAGAACGTGCCGATGCAGCTATCGAACTGACACATACGCACAACATCAACTTCGAGCAGTGCACATTCACGCACCTCGGAGGCAGCGGCATCGACTATATGGAGGGATGCACCGGAGGCAAGGTCAACGGTTGCACGTTCACCGACATCGCCATGAACGGCTATGTGGGTGGCGCCTTCTCGCTGCCTGCTTACGAGACGCACATGCACTTCTCGCCAGAGAACTATCCCTGGTGTACGGGACAAGTAATCAGCAATTCGCTCTTCCAGAACGTAGGAAACGAAGATTGGGGTTGTCTCGCCATCGTTGTGGGCTTTGCCAACCACGTTCAGATTACGCACAACGAGATTTGCGAGGTGCCCTACTCTGGCATCAGCGTCGGCTGGGGATGGAACCGCTGGCCAACAGAGTGCGGCCATAACCTCGTTCATGCCAACAAGATTCACCACTATGCCAAGCACATGTACGATGTGGCAGGCATCTACACCCTGGGCGAGCAGTACGGTACGGTGATTTCCGAGAATGCCGTCAGCGACATCTACGCTCCTCCTTACGCCCACGACCCTCACCACTGGTTCTATCTCTACACCGACGAGGGCAGCCGAGGCATAACGGTAAGAGACAACTGGTGCCCAGAGGAGAAGTTCCTTAAGAACGCCTGCGGCCCTGACAACGTATGGACGAACAACGGCCCTATGGTGAGCGACGAGATTAAGAAGCGTGCCGGACGAAAAGAGAAGTAAAAGCGATGCCACTTCGTTAGAAGTGTTTACGCAACCGAAGATGAAGCTCTTCAACGGTAAACTGGTTATAGGCATTCAGGCAAAGGACGTACCAGGTAAGGCCATCGTAACTGTTAAGGCGCGCGGCATGAAGTCTGCAAAGTATGAAATAGATGTTAGATAACGACAAAGCAGAAAGGACAACGACGCAGACTTTGAATACGGTGTCATCGTGCCGTGCGGGTCATGATTAGCGAGTATTGTAAATATTTGATTAGAGTAAAAGAGGATGATAATCTTTTTCAGTATGATATTAAAAGCCTTTATAAAAAACGATCGACCTATGAGGTCCTGTTCGATAAGACTAATTTCAACGATGTCAAAGATCAATTTGGTCCCCTCATTCCGGGGCTATTTGATTAATATTTAAACTCGTCCCATTTTAACGGGACACTAATGCTATAAAAAAATGAAAGATAAGAGAATCTTGTTAATAGGGTCAATGTCGTTGATTCCTTTTTCTGCTTTTTCTGCAAATAAAGAAAATGTTCCAAATATCATCTTCATTTTGGCAGATGATATGGGATACGGAGATTTAGGCTGTTATGGACAACCGTATATCAAAACACCTAACATCGACCGTATGGCGTCAGAGGGAATGCGTTTTACACAGGCATATTCTGGTAGCCCAGTTAGTGCACCTTCAAGAGCAACCCTTATGACAGGCCAACACACAGGCCATACGTTAATTCGTGGCAACAAAGGATATGCGCGTGCCTCAGAACCAATTATGTATGGAAAAAATCAAGACTGGAGTCTTGTAGGGCAACATCCATATGACCCAGAGCATATAATCTTGCCAGAGATATTGAAAGCAAACGGATATGTAACAAGCCTGTTCGGAAAGTGGGCAGGTGGCTATGAAGGTTCTGTTTCTACACCAGACAAACGTGGTATAGACGAGTTTTTCGGATATTTGTGTCAGACAACAGCCCATCTGTATTATCCGAATTTCCTCAATGAATATATCCGTGAAAGAGGTGATACCGCAACCACCCGCGTCATATTAGAAGAAAATATAAAATATCCGATGTTTGGCGACGGATACGAAAGTCGCACACAGTATTCTGCGGATATGATACACAGACGTGCTATGGAATGGCTTGAAAAACAAGACAAGGACAAGCCGTTTGTTTCGTTCCTGACATATACGCTTCCTCATGCTGAACTGGTGCAGCCTAATGATTCGTTGCTCGATTACTATAAGCAAGCGTTCTATGAAGACAAGACATGGGGTGGCAATGCCGAATCGCGTTATAATCCTACGACGCATACGCATGCTCAGTTTGCTGCTATGATAAGCCGTTTAGACTGTTATGTTGGTGAGATTTTAGATAAGTTAAAGGAGAAAGGTCTTGACGAAAATACTATCGTAATATTGACCAGCGATAACGGTCCGCATGAGGAAGGCGGGGCAGACCCAGTTTTCTTCGGGCGTGACGGAAAACTGAGAGGTTTGAAACGCGCCTGCTATGAAGGCGGTATAAGAGTTCCGTTTATTGTAAGATGGGGGGAACATGTGAAGGCCGGCACCACCACAGACCATCAGATAGCATTCTATGATGTTCTGCCTACATTCTGTGAGATGATAGGAATTAAGAACTACTCAAAAAAATATCTTAATTCCCAACTTAATAACGATTGCTTCGACGGCATTTCTTTCTTGCCGACACTGCTGGGCAAGGAGCAGAAGGAAAAACATGAATATCTGTATTGGGAATTCTCGGAAACAGACCAGTTTGCAGTGCGTTGGGGAGATTGGAAACTTGTGGTGATAAAAGGGAAGCCATATTTATATGATTTATCAACCGATATCCACGAAGATCATGATTTGGCAGGCCAGCATCCTGACATTGTGAAGCAGATGATAGAATTTATCCACCGAGAGCATACAGACAATAGCATGTTCCCTGTTACTATGCCACGCATGGTAACAAACATTCAAGACTCTGCTTATGCCCGATATTACGACAAACTCCCTACACCCATAGAGCCAATAAGGCAGGTTGTTATTCCTTCGTATGCTAAAAATCTGAAAGACTATGGCGCTGTAGGCAATGGCATAGCCTTATGCACCGAGTCGTTTCAGACTGCCATAGATGATTTAGCAGCACATGGCGGAGGAAAACTTATAGTGCCTAAAGGAATATGGCTTACAGGTCCGATAGAACTTAAGGATAATATAGAGTTGCATGTAGAGAAGAATGCTGTTATTTATTTCTCGCCAGACAAACAATTATTTTTAAACGCTGATACAGCTGCTGAAAGAGCGTTGCCATGCATACGGGCTGTAGGAAGAAAGAATATAGCAATTACGGGGCAAGGCATTATAGACGGCAATGGTAAGCAGTGGCGATATATCTCACGCAAGAAAATGAGCGATGAGGAGTGGTCGTATTATCATGAATTAGGTGGTGTAGACCTTTATGATGGTCGGTTCTGGTATCCGTGGAAAATGAAATCTGGCTATGCAGATATAGCAGCGACAGCTGAGCAGCAAGAGCATCTGCGTAATGACCTAATACGCATCATTGGCTGTGAGAATGTAGCAATCAAGGATGTCACAATACAGAATCCGCCACGTTTTCATGTCCATCCTATATCGTGCAGGAATGTCATCATTGACGGACTGACTGTCCGCGCTCCTTGGAATGCGCAAAACTCAGACGGAATAGACCTGACCGACTGCCATCAGGTTCTTGTCGTGAACAACGTAGTGGATGTTGGCGATGACGGCATATGCTTGAAGAGCGAGAAGCCTCATGATGGCAAATTAAATGCCTGCAGAGATATTGTTGTAGAAAATAATGTGGTTTATAATGCCCACGGAGGCTTTGTGCTTGGAAGCATGACGGCGGGCGGCATGTATGATATTGTTGTACGCAATAACAGTTATATAGGCACCGACGTCGGGTTGCGCTTTAAGAGTGGTCCAGACAGAGGTGGACGCACAGAACGCATCTTCGTCAGCAATATCATGATGGCAGATATAAAAGATTGCGCCATAGAGTTCCAGTGTGATTATAAAAATCGTCCGCAGAACATGCTTATGAAAACACTGGCGGCAGAATACGGCCAGTGGATACCTGATTTTCAGGATATTCACATAAGCAAGGTCTATTGCAGGGAGGCAAAGACAGCAATTAGGGCAAAGGGTATTGTCGGAATGAAGTGTATTAATAATATAGAAATAAAGAAATCTACATTCGTATACACTCACAAGGCATCAGCTATCGACAAGGAAACTACAGATATAAAGATGAGCAATGTAGAGTTTGTTTCCTATAAAAAAGATAAATAAAGTGAACACCGCAAATCCTTTCGGCCGTCCGCTTTATGTCATGGTCAAATCCGTAGGAGCGGCGACGAGATTAAGAAGCGTGCCGGACGAATAAAGAATAAGTAAATTTCCTAAATTGTAGTAAACGCAGATAATCTAAATAATTATAAGAAGCAAATCCGTGTAGTTTTTCGAACTACACGGATTTTGCTTTTAATAAAGCTCCCTATCTGTGAATACTTTTCATTGTTATGCCTTCCCCCCAACCAGTCTAAACAATCAGACTCTTGAGCACAAGGAAGATTCCTAAATTGTTACATTCCCTTTTTTTAGCCTCGAATAAGTACGGGTGCTGATGCCTGTCTGGCTGCATAAACTTTCCACTTTGATGCCTTTTCTCTGACGCTCTGCGTCCAACTGCTTCATTTCACTGATAATGAGCAGTAGTACTTGTTGTTTAAAAATCTGTTTCATAATCTTAAAATGTAATAATTCGATTTTACTCCCTATGGGTAAAATATGGAATTCAAAATTAAAGGAAAAATTGTTAATTTGTAAAACAATATTATATTTTCAAACAATAAACAAATATCTGTTATGCAAAACAATTTTTTACCTTCGCTATTCAATGGGATGTATTCCCATGATTGCAAAACCATCGAGTGGCAATCTGTGGCAGAATTGATTGCCGGGTCTTCACTAAAAAGCGATACGGAGAAGTATCGTAAACTGCTTGAATGTCAGTTAGAAAAAGATGCTGCTGTGGTGAAGAAGCGGCTGCCTTGCATCACTCCGTCTGTAGAGTGTAATGGAGGACGAAAAAAGGAAAATTTCAAGGGACTTACGGGTGTGACAATGTGCGACTTCGACCATGTTGCCAACATTGAGGACTGCATCGCCAAAGCCATTTGCTGCAAGCACACGTTTATGGCATACCGCACCGTTTCGGGACATGGCGTGCGCATACTGTTTCGAGTAGCACACAACGACGGTACTCCTCTGCCCTCTCCTGATGAACTTAAAGGTTCTGCTCTGGGATTCATTGAGGGTAACGAACTGTATGCTGAATTGTTGGGCGAGGAGTACGACGAGAAGTGCAAGAACATCGGCAGAACGTCGGTGCTGTGCCACGACCCTAACGTGTTTTTCAATCCTGATGCCGAACCGATACTCATCACTCCAAAAAGGGAAAGGCATGAAGAGGACATGGGAAAGAAGAAATTGTTGAACAAGGTTGTGAGGACGATAAAACGTCAGTTGGCAGATGAAGGCATAGCCTACGCACCTGGTTCGTATAACGAGTATGTCATGCGTGCCGGATATATGCTTAACGGCTATGGCGTACCTCATGACGTGGCTGAGGAATGGGCTGTGAAGACATTCTCCGACTACGACAGCAATCAGGTAACAGCCATCATCTCTTCATGCTATGACCATACCGACGAGTTCGGCAGTTTGCAGAAATCAAGAAAAGACAGCAGAGAAAAACAGTATTATGCCTCTGTTGAGGAAATTGAAAACTTCCTCAACACTCAAGGCAAGTTCAGGTATAACATGATTACGAGAAAGACGGAAGCGAGGCTTAATTATGAATTAGGAATTGATAATTCAGACAATAATGATAATCCAGCATTCTCCGAACTCACCGATAGAGACATTAACACACTGTGGCGCAGAATGTCACGAACAGGCTTTAACGTAAAACTTATGAACATTATAAGTGTCATACAGTCTGACTTCGTAGAACTATGGAATCCCTTTGAAGACTATTTCTATTCGTTGCCCAAGTGGGACGGCGAGACCGACTACATCGCTCTTGTGGCGAATATGGTGAAGGTGAAAAGGCATGGGGCGGAAACTCAGGAGGAGGCTCAGCTGAGGTTTGTGGAGTGCCTCAGAAAATGGCTCGTGGCTATGGTGGCTTCGCTGCTCGACAGAAACGTTGTCAACAATGTCATACTCGTGCTCGTGGGGCGTCAAGGCATCTACAAGACCACCTTCTTCAACCATCTCCTGCCGCCACCATTGCAGCAGTATTTCTTTACTAAGACCAACAGCGACCGTATGACCAAGGACGACAAACTGTCGCTGGCAGAGTTTGCCATAATCTGTCTTGAAGAGCTTGACTCTATGAAGCCGGTTGAACTCAACCAGTTGAAGGCAATGATAACCACAAAGACCATCAGCGAGCGTGCCGCCTACGACCGCTTTAAGTCCAACCGCAAGCACATTGCATCGTTCTGTGGCACCGGCAACAACATACAGTTCCTGACCGACGACAGCGGCAACCGCCGTTGGCTGCCGTTTGAGGTGGAGAATATCGACGAACCGCAGCCACACAAGTTCCACTATACCGACCTATACAGTCAGGCCACCACCCTATGGCAATGCGGCTTCCGCTACTGGTTCAACCAACATGAGATAGACACGCTGGCAGCCTATGTCTCCAACTTCGAGCAAGTCTGCATCGAAGAAGAACTGCTGCTAACCTACTACCGCAAGCCCCTGCCCGGCGAGCAATGCCAGGAACTCACCTGTTCAAACATCATAGAGAAGATAAACATGTATATCAAGAAGTCGCTATCGACTCAGGTATTGGGAAAGGTGCTACAAAGGCAAGGATTCGAATGTAAGAAAAACAGAAAGGGAAGGTTGTATTGTGTCATTGAGTTGTCAGGCGCAGAGATTGCTGCAAACAAGAAATCATACGAAACTTCAGGAGAAAATCAAGAATACGCCTTCTAAAGTGTGACAGTGTGACAGCAGTGACGGCACTTTGCAAACTATTTTTCGTTTTAAAATTTTATATTTTTTTTTACATCGCGTATTGCGCGTACGCGTGCGTAAAAAGGTTTAAAAACCACTGTCACTGCTGTCACACTGTCACGCTTTAAACTATAATACTAATTACAACCGCACCATTTACAACTGAAAACCGCACCACTTTCGAGTCAAAACCGCAGCACTTTTGGGGTGAAAGTGGCGCGGTTATGCTCAAAATTTGCTATGATTCCACATAATTATAAAAAATAATACTAACTTTGTAAGCAATATAACTATTACGAATATTTGACTCGTATTTTATATAACGGAACTTCTGATAATGCGGAATTATCTGCGAAAGAATAGACATATGAAACCTGAAGAAAAAGCAAGAGTAAAGATTGACCAATGGCTAACAGAAGCTGGTTGGAAAGTAATCAATCGAGATGAGTTCGAAGCAGACAGCTCGGCTGTTGCTGTAAGAGAAGGTTTGCTAAAAGGTAACAGAGAAGCAGACTATTTCCTTTTCATCAATGGAAAGGCTGTTGGCATATTGGAAGCAAAGCGCGAGGAAATAGATGCCAACAAAGGCATGGTTTGTGACCAAGTTGAAGCCTACGCAAGAGGAGTTCCATCCTATTATACAGCATACCAAAAACCTATTCCATTTTTATATACGTCCAACGGCAAACAACATTATTTTCATGATTTCAGAAAGAATAATTCTGGTTATGAAGAAATTTTCGTTATGCACAAGCCCAAAAAGTTGGTAGAAATGTTAGGGATTGAAGACCCATTTGCAGGATTGCCTACATTAAATCCAAAGGGTTTGCGTGCATGTCAATACGAAGCCATAACTGGATTAGAAAAGAGTTTCCGTAATGGACAAAATAGAGCATTGATGGTATTGGCTACTGGAGCAGGCAAAACTTATACGGCTTGCCTGGCTTCTTATCGAATGTTGGCCTATACTAAGATGCGTCGTGTACTTTTCTTGGTTGACCGAAACAATCTTGGTAAACAGGCGGAGGGAGAGTTCGGCACATTCCGCTTAACTGAAAATGGAGATGCATTCAACACAATATATTCTGTAAATCGTTTGAAGTCTGCTAAAATTCCAAGTGATAGTAACGTAGTTATATCAACTATTCAGCGTCTTTTCTCTTTATTGAAGGGAGAAGATATAACAGACACTGACGATGATGATGCAGACAACACCACAAGCGAAGTTGTTCTGCCTGAAAATCCAAATTTGCCGCACGATTTCTTTGACCTTATCATTATTGATGAGTGTCACCGTTCTATTTATGGCAATTGGCGAAAGGTTCTTGAATATTTCGATACTGCCAAGTTGATAGGATTGACAGCAACGCCTATTCCAGAGACAATGGCTTTCTTCAATAATAATCGCGTGGTAAACTACACGTTGGAACAAAGTATTATTGATGGAGTAAATGTTGATCATCGTGTATATCGAATAAAAACCCAAGTTACCGAAGAAGGTGGTGCTATCAGAGAAGGTGACAAACTTAGAAGAGTAACCTGCTACACAGGGAAAGTGGAACAAATACTCAATAAGGAGACAAAAAACTATTCAAAAAAAGAACTGAATAGAAGTGTTATCAATCCAGCCCAAATAAAACTCATCTTGCAAACATATAAAGATGCGGTTTATCGGGATATGTTCAACGATCCACAGCGTGAACCTAATTTCGACTACCTACCCAAGACACTTATTTTTGCTCTAAATGAGGCGCACGCTACCAATATAGTCAATATAGCTAAAGAGGTATTCGAACGCTACGATGACCGTTATGTACAAAAGATAACTTATTCAGCTGGTGATAGCAATGAACTTATCCGTCAATTCCGAAATGACAAGGATTTCCGCATTGCGGTTACTTGCACATTGGTTGCCACAGGTACCGATGTCAAACCGCTCGAAGTGGTGATGTTCATGCGTGATGTGGAATCAGCTCCGCTTTATACTCAGATGAAAGGACGTGGAGTACGTACCATCGGAGACGAACAACTGCGAAACGTAACACCTAACGCCTTTAGCAAAGACTGTTTCTTCTTAGTGGATGCTGTGGGGGTAACCGAACACGAACATACCATACCGACACAAGTTGATGGCCCGGATACGGAAGTCATCACTTTAGAAACACTGCTGGAGCGTATTTCGCACGGTTTCTTACCTGACAATTATTTGAAGAGACTGGCTGCTACATTATCTAGAATCCATAACAAGGCCAACAACCAGCAACGTGAAGAGTTCTTCAACCTCGCACACGATGCTATGAATGAAATAGCATCACGAATTTATGATGCACTCGAAAACCAACGACTGCCAGAGTTTATCGATACAAACCATCCAAACAACGAACGTAAGGGATTGGTGTCCGCTTTAGCGAACCATGCCAATGCACGTAGATATATCCTCATATTGGCGAAAGGATTTGTAGAGACTTTGATGCCTGGCGAAGACACTCTCATTTCACAAGGATTCTCCGTAGAAGAGGCAAAAAGTACAACAGATGCATTCGAAGAGTTCTGCAGCACGCATAGCGATAGCATAGAAGCCTTACGCATCATATACAATAACAATGGCGAGGCTATCACTTACTCCATGCTGAAAGATTTGGAGAATAAGTTGAAAATGGCAAATAACCGTTTCACATCTAAGCAACTATGGAATTCTTATTCTATTGTGATGCCTGACCATGTGAGACGCTCAACAAAGAAAGAAGAGGCCGATGCACTCACCAATATCATCCAACTGGTACGTTTTGCTTACCGACAAATAGAGAAGTTGGAAAGTGCCGTTAGCTCTGTCGGTCGTTATTTCAACCTATGGGTAGGTCACTATCAGCGTAACTACAACCTTACCGACAAACAGCGTGACATCATGGCATTGATAGCAAACTACATTGCTTGCAATGGTGCATGTACCGTAAAGGACGTGAGGGAGGATGACCAAGACCGAGGCATACAGCTGATAAAGGCATTTGGCAATATGGCAAAGGCAAATGAAGCCCTACAATCCCTATTCAATTTTGTAGTATATAGAAAAACAGCATAACATATATGGCAAACATACATATCATAGATTCAATCAAATTAAATCATAAAGGTTTATGTACCCTTGATGAAACTCACAAGTGGGTAAAATTGCATAAACGACAGGGAGACCTTGATGGTGCTTGTGCCATTTATTCTCTTGTAATGGCCATGTTGTGCAAGGGATTGCTTGCAGAAGATGATACAAAGGTATATAATCGACCAGACAGGAGAACTGACAAAGGTAAGTTTCTATATCAATTTTTCAACGAAAGAGGTATGATTAGAGATGGCTATTCGTATACAACCTTAGCGAAAGAAATCAATGAATCCTCTTTCGGAATAAAAGCAATACGGAAAAATCCAAGAACCAATGATAGTAGAATTGATTTAATATCAAATTATATCTCTGATAATATACCAGTTATCATATCTGTGGAATTTGAAGAAGGGGCACATGCACTCTTAGCTATTGGTATAGAGGTGGACTCTGACGAAACAATATCAAAAATCCTGTGTTTGGATCCTGGTTGTCCTTCACCTAAGTACTCTTCATGGAATTGTTTTATTGACGTGTCAAAAGAGACAAAATCAGATTATCCATTTTATTGTGTCGGTGAAGACGATCATTATAAAGTTCGCTTAGATGAAATGCTAATAATAGATAAAGAATAATAACGATTATATATGGCAATAAATATCTCAACCGAGCAGTCGCTCACCAAGAAAGTGTGGAATCTCGCTACAACACTTGCAGGTCAAGGAATTGGTTTCACAGATTACATCACACAGCTTACCTATCTTCTTTTTTTGAAGATGGATGCAGAAAACACTGAACTATTCGGTGAGGAGTCTGCGATTCCAATAGGCTATCAATGGACAGACCTTTATTGTCTTGATGGCATGGAACTAGTAGAACAATATGAAGCAACTCTAAAACTTCTCAGCGAACAGGACAACCTTATTGGCACCATCTATACAAAAGCGCAAAACAAGATTGACAAGCCTGTTTATCTGAAAAAGGTCATCAGCATGATTGACGAAGAGCAATGGCTCATCATGGACGGCGATGTGAAAGGTGCTATTTATGAAGGCATTCTGGAAAAGAACGGTCAAGATAAAAAAAGTGGAGCTGGCCAATACTTCACTCCTCGTCCACTCATCAAAGCGATGGTAGATTGTATCAATCCCCAGATAGGAGAAACTGTATGCGACCCAGCGTGCGGTACAGGTGGTTTCTTGCTGACGGCTTACGATTATATGAAAGACCAGTCGGAAAACAAGGAGAAGCGAGACTTCCTTCGCAATAAGGCATTGCATGGTGTGGACAACACACCACTTGTGGTAACATTGGCATCCATGAATCTTTATCTGCATGGAGTGGGTACAGAACGAAGCCCAATTGCTTGTGAAGATTCATTAGAAAAGGAACCATCTACATTAGTTGATGTCATCTTGGCTAATCCTCCTTTCGGAACACGCCCGGCAGGTTCAGTGGAAATCAACCGCCCCGACTTTTATGTGGAGACAAAGAACAACCAGCTGAATTTCCTTCAGCACATGATGCTGATGCTCAAAACAGGTGGTCGTGCTGCCGTTGTACTCCCTGATAACGTGCTGTTTGAAGCAGGTGCTGGTGAAACTATCCGCAAACGTTTGTTGCAAGACTTCAATCTGCATACAGTCTTGCGTCTGCCCACCGGTATTTTCTATGCACAAGGCGTAAAAGCTAACGTGCTTTTCTTTACGAAAGGTGAAGCAACTAAGGATATTTGGTTCTACGATTACCGTACCGACGTTAAGCACACCCTTGCCACAAACAAGTTGGAACGTCATCACTTGGATGATTTTGTGGCTTGCTATCATGCAGAGAACATCAAAGAACGCACAGAAACATATAATGCGGAGACCAATCCGCAAGGCCGTTGGCGCAAATATACGGTAGAAGAAGTATCTATGCGTGACAAAACAAGCCTTGACATCACTTGGATTAAGCAAGGCGGAGAGTCTGATGACCGTTCTTTGTCTGAATTGATGGCAGACATTAAAGACAAGAGTCAAACGATAAGTGCAGCTGTGCTGGAGTTGGAAAAGTTATTGGCAAACATAGAAGAGGATTGAATTTGTGGGAGAATGCAAATATGCAGGCACTGACTGCACAAATTGTCCAGCCAACATTTGGACAATTCTAAATAATAGAACAACAGGTTATGAATGAAATAAAGAAGCGTGAAGATTCTCTTTTTGAACGCATATCAGCGTTGATAGAGGAAGCCCGTAAAAGGGTTAAGACTGTCATTGACACAACTATGGTTTACACCTATTATGAAATTGGGCATTATATTGTTGAAGATGAGCAGCAAGGGGAACAACGGGCTAAATACGGACAGGCCGTATTGAAAAAACTATCTGTCAGATTGACTGATAAGTACGGAGAAGGGTGGAGTCTTCCACATCTGAAGAATATTCGTAAGTTTTATCAGACATATTCAAAAAGGCTAAACACTGTTTTCCCAATTGACCGCACAAAAGATAAACAGTGTATAGCCAATTCATCACCCATATTCACCCTCTCTTGGTCGCACTACCTTATACTTATGCGCATAGAAAACCATGATGCACGCTGTTTCTACGAAATAGAGTGTAAACAGCAGCAGTGGAGCGTGCGTCAGCTAAGCCGACAAGTGGGAAGCTGTCTCTATGAACGCTTGGCGCTAAGCCGCAACAAGGACAAGGTCATGCGTTTGGCATATGAAGGTCAAACGATAGAAAAACCATCCGACATAATCAAGAATCCTATCACCTTGGAGTTCTTGGGACTTAAACCCGATGCGACCTATTCTGAATCCAAGTTGGAAAACGCTATCATTGGCAAAATGCAGCAATTCCTGTTGGAGCTTGGTAAAGGGTTTCTTTTTGAGGCTCGCCAAAAGCGATTCACTTTCGATGAACAGCATTTCTATGTCGATTTGGTGTTTTATAACCGATTGCTGCAATGCTATGTACTCATCGACTTAAAGACTGACAAGCTGGTCCATCAGGATCTTGGTCAGATGCAGATGTACGTCAACTACTACGATCGCTACGTAAAACAGGATTTCGAGAAACCTACAATCGGCATATTGCTCTGCGAGGAAAAGAATGATGCATTAGTAGAACTGACCCTTCCCAAAGATGCCAACATTTATGCCTCGGCATACCAACTCTATCTCCCCGACAAGGCAATCCTGCAACAAAAGTTGAGAGAATGGATAGCTGAATTTGAGGAACAAAAAGCATTAGAGGACAAATAAATGGATACCAAGAAACTACGTCAAAAGATACTCGACCTTGCTATTCATGGCAAGCTCGTACAACAAGATCCCAACGATGAACCAGCATCGGTGTTGCTTGAACGCATCCGTGCAGAAAAGGAACGATTGGTAAAAGAGGGGAAAATAAAGAAATCCAAGGCATCAAAAACTTCTGATACGCCCCATTATGAGAACGTGCCGTTTGAGGTGCCTGGTTCGTGGGAATGGACAACTGTAAATATTATTTCAAAATCTATTTTGTATGGTGTAAGTGAATCCGCAAAAGCAAGTGGAAAATACAAACTTTTACGTATTACGGACATTCAAAACAATAGCGTACAGTGGGATTCTGTTCCTTATACTGATTTCGATGAAAATAAAGCAAATTCATATCTATTAAGTGATGGCGATATACTGTTTGCTAGGACAGGTGCAACTGTCGGTAAGTCATATTTGGTACAAGGATTGACAGAAGAAGCTATTTATGCTTCATATTTGATCAGAGTTCAAACTTATGATGCTGTTTTGCCTCAATACGTCAAATTCTATTTTGAATCAGGTTATTATTGGGAACAAATAGAACAAGGATCTGTTGGAGTAGGTCAACCGAATGTAAATGGAACCATATTAGGCAATTTGCATATCCCCATACCACCGATACACGAACAGTGCAGAATTGTTTCTGAACTTTCAAAATGGATGGTTTTAATAGATGTTATTGAACAAGGAAAAGCCGATTTGCAAACTGTTATAAAACAAACAAAATCTAAAATTCTTGACTTGGCAATCCACGGCAAACTTGTACCACAAAATCCTGCTGATGAGCCAGCATCTGAACTGCTCAAACGTATCAATCCTAAAGCTGAAATCACTTGTGATAACGGGCAGTATGGGAAGATGCCTAAAGGATGGTGTTTGGTAACTGGTACATCTCTATTCAAACAGATGAAATCAGCGAAGCCAAAAGGAGAGCTTTTTAAGTATATTGATATTGATTCCATAGACAACAAATCTAACATTGTATCCTCTATCAAGGAAATTCCTACTATAGAAGCCCCAAGTAGAGCAAGCAGGTATACGGAAAAAGGTGACGTGGTTTTTTCAATGGTTAGACCATATTTAAGAAATATTGCTCGAATAACAGAACACGATTGTATTGCATCAACAGGCTTTTATATATGCAGTCCTTACAATTGTATGCTTTCTAAGTTCTGCTATTATTTAATGCTTTCAAATTATGTTGTTGATGGTCTCAACACCTTTATGAAAGGAGATAATTCACCATCCA
>JAZSAV010000010.1:0-4052 GCA_045602085.1 Prevotella sp.
TGTAGAATGATTAGTCAGTAGGTGAAATTTATATAGGTAAAAGTTAGAAGATTGTTTGTAGAATGAACATTTGAGTTTTATTCTCGGGAGGGGTGAATAGTTTTGTAACATACATTTTTAATGTGGACATAGACTATCGCCTTCTTTGTTTTATATGTAAATAAGTCGTGATGAAAAAGCTGATTCAAGGCGTAGTTAACAAGTCAAAGGGTGTAATCTACGATTGAGGAAGATTGTTTGTGCTTATTAATGGTGAGATTGTTTGATTTACTTATAAAGTCTGAAACTGCAACGAATGACTGCACGGAGAGCGTGATTATTTCTTCAACTTTCCTTTGCTTCCCAGATATTTTGTGAACGTCTCCCACTGTGCTGCATTCTTCTCACGGTTGGCTTTCACCTCGTCAGTATCGGCGAACTGAAGAGGATAGCAGTCCTGCAGATAATAGTGGCCTTGATTGGGATCAGTAATCACATCATAATGCAAGACAAGGTTGGTGAATGTCCTGCTGTCCCAATCACCAACGAAACTGCTGACCACGAACAGGGCATTTTCACCCAAATGAAACTCTATTTCGTGGAAGGGCTGCATACGCTTGTAGAGCGGTTCGTCCATGTCCTTGAATTTGATTTCGCGGGTGGTCACATTGAACCATTCGATATCATTCTCAGCGAAGAGTACATTCTGCGCATCAACAACCGAGCGCGTTTCAGACTTGCCTACACCACAGGCATAGAGCATGGAAGATTCTACTGGATCAGTCGTGAAAGGCTTCTCCGTTTCGTTGTCGTCACTGCTGCATGCAGTCAACGTCGTGCTGGCAATGGCTATCGCCATCATCCAAGCGAGGTGTTTGTAATACTTCATATTCTACAGAGTTAAATAAACGTCTTTTTACTTATATAGTCCACTGAACTGCGAAAAGACTGCACGGCTACCACGTAAATCTGATGCCGAAGGGCAAAGAGAGGTCAAACGGGTGCTCCGTGCGGTAACTTTCCACATCGGTGGAGGTCGGGATATAATAGTTCAGGCTCGGCTCTAAATAGACGTTCAGGTGTGGCACAACCTGGTATTGTGCGCCGATGCCTACGCCGACAGACCACTGCCACGGAGCGCTGATAGTGGCATTAATGTCAGGCGAATTGCCGATGGGGGCGTATGACCCGCCGTAGATATACTGCGTGGTGAGTCGTGCGCTGACAGGGATGTCGAGTTGGATGCCGCCCGTGGTGTAGAGGCTCCAACGGTTGCCGCCGACCACATTGTAGCCGAGTTTCAGTGGAATGCCGATGTAGTGCAGTCGCTGGGTACGGTGGATAATCGTGTTCTCGTTGCCGCTTTCGAAGGTAGACTTCAGGCGAGTGTAGCTCAGTCCCGTGGCGAGCGACCAGTGGTTTTTAATCTGTCGGCTTAGCGAGAGTTGAAGGGTCAGCGGACGCTCGTGGTGCTTGGTCTCGGTAAGCGGATCCTGTGGATGGCTTGAGTTAATGATGGCCACGTGCCTCATGTTCGATGCACTGACAGAGTCCATCATTGGCGCATTCGCCATGACGTAGTCCATGTAGTCGCCCCAGTTGTATAGCTTTGTCGAGCGCGTCATGCTGCCAGAGAGCGACGGCATGGTCATGTAATTGGCGGTACGGCTCATGTCGGATTGTGGATTTCCTGCGTATGCCAGAGCCAAGTGCCAGTCATTTCTGTTCTTTGACTTGTCGCGTCGCAGGTCGGTGATGTCGTAATGCGGTATCTCCACCTTGCGTATAGCCTTTGCCGTGTCGGTCGCTATGGTGTCAGTTACAATTTGTTCTTGGGCAATTATATTAGATAAGGTGTCAGACGTGACAGAATCCACAGCCTGGGCGATGACCGGTTGCAGGGTGTCTAAGCCAATGACAGTGGTACGATGCACTGGCAGATGAACAATCACGGGTTCCTGCGTCTGGTCAGTCGGAGATTCTTTGGATGTCTCTTTCTGTATCTCCACAACAGCCGACGGCTGGTACTCACCGCCGTCTTCATCCTTGATAGCAGTATCTCCTTTTTTGAGCAGGAAGAACGTAATAGGAACAAGTACCATCAGAAGCCCGACCACCCAATACTGCTGCATCATTTTGCGTAGCATCTTCTTTGCCCTTGCCAATTGCGATGATGATGAATGTGGCTCAATGCCCATCATGTCGGCAATCTCCTTGTGCGACAAGCCTTCGAATACCGACAGCCGAAACACCAGCCCGTAGCCATTAGGCAATCTGTCAATCATCCTAACAACCTCACTTAGCGGGACACCTCTCACATCCTTTTCCTCGTTTTCGGCAGCAATTAGCTCTTTTTCACTCGTCTCGTCAAGCGAAACCATTGGCAATGCCTCTAGATGATCCTTACATTTAGATGCCAGGTTTCTCGTGATTGCCATCATCCAAGCCTCTGCTCGCCTGACATCACGCAATCTGTCAAACGAAGTGAAGATAATCACGAAAGCGTCGTGCAGCACATCCTCCACCGTCTGCTCGTCACTGATATAGCATCGGCATACGCCCCTCATCCTTTGGGCGTATGCCTTGTAAAGTTCTCCGAGGGCATCCGCGTCCCCCTGTCTGCACCATTCTATCAGCCGTGTTATCTCCATTGTCAGCATAACATCTCTATTTATATAGTCCTACAATGGAGAAAAAGACTGCACGGGAAGAACAACTTTTTTTACCGAACACGAATAATACTGCAATAATCTAACAGGTGGAATGGTAGATTCTTATTGATGATGGCGAGAAAAAGCCTACGCTTGGTAACGTATACTTTGGATTTTTTCTTGCGAATAGCGGAAATGATTTGTTTGGCAACTTTATCGACGGGCATCACCCAAAACAGACCATCGCCTTTTGCCATAGCAGTATCAACGAGACTAGGTCGAATGTCGGTGACGTGGATATGGTTACCACTCTTGTATGCTTTCTTGTCCATGTCTACCATGTTTTAACTAATCATACAATTACAGCACTCTTCTGAGCTTACCATATATATAACGTAAAACTCTGGTCTACGTGGTACCCTTTTCAATTACTATTTACAGTCAATACGTAAATGAGCAAGTCATAAACATTGCCATCTTTTGTGACGGCATTTGGTATAACACCTTTATACTTGAAGTCATTCTTCAGTAGTACCCGCATTGAAGCGATGTTGGGCTGAAAGACATTGGCCATTATTTGTTCAAGAGATAAGACCATGAATGCAATAGTGCATATCTGTTTGACAGCTTCCGTTGCTATACCTTTGTTAGTATATTCATTGAGAAGCATATAGCCGATTTCTGCATCATCATTTTTCTTCTCAACCGATATGCTGCCTATGAGTTTCCCATCACATACGATAGCCCGATAGATACCAGTCATTGCATCATTATCGGTGACCATCTTCAACCATTCTTCCGCATCCTTTTCTGTATAAGGATTGGGCAGGCGGTCTGAAAGGTGATGCCTGTCAACTGCATTACACAGGCTTGTCAGTTCCATTGCGTCTGACAGCGTCCAATGTCTTAGTTCCATTTTCAGAGGTTCATTTTGCTTGTTTGGTCCGCAAAGTTACAAATAAACATAAAAATAGCCCCTTGGCTAAATCTATTATATAAATGCCAAGGGTAAATGTCTCAACTTAGGTTGAGAGTTTCTATCTGTTATAGACTATTATTTGTCGCCAAATGTAATGTCACGCCGTATTTTGCTGACAGTATTTGGATGGACGTTCAAGAACGAGGCGATGTCTTGCAAATCAAGAAACTTCATGATTCCAGGGCAGCGTTGCAGTAACATTTCGTAGCGTTCACGAGGCGTAGTACAATGGAGTTCAAGATAGCGTGAGCGGAATTGGCTGAGGATGTGCTCGCCAATCATGGCTCGTAATTTCATCGTTTCCATGTTTTGATTGAAGAATTGTTCCAGTTGCTGACCCGTAACCCTCAGTACGCGGCTAGGCACCATAGCTTCAATTGTAGCCTGTGACGGACGGTCATAGAGAAATGTGGGGTAGTCGCACACAAATTCACCCTCAAACG
>JAZSAV010000011.1:0-12183 GCA_045602085.1 Prevotella sp.
GCCACCAGAAGCACGCGCTCCTATGGTTTGCATCATTGACGGCATTCCGATGAAACGGGAATGGTGGATGCAGCGTCCAGTTTGCGAGGGGGACCGAATCCAGTTTGCACCAGTTTATCTTGGTGGTGGTAACGGCGGCTCACGTTCAATTCTTGCAATGGTTGCCATGATTGCTGTTGCGGTCGTGGCAAACATTGCTGCTCCCGGTATTGCTAACGCCATTTGGGGCGGTGCTGCAAATGTTCCAACATGGGGCACAGGTCTTATCCGAGCGGGGCTTATTCTTATCGGTAACGCGCTGATTTCAGCCATATTGCCGCCTGCTTCTGGTGGTTCTTTGGGAGAAGGGGATAGAGGTTCTGCCATCTACTCTGTTGACACACAGGGGAATCAGGCACGTTTGTTTCATCCTATTCCTGTTCAATATGGAAGGCTGCGTTATTATCCAAACTATGCTTCACAACCTTACGTTGAATATATAACAGAAAAACCAGACGATATTCTAATTAGTCGGGGTACTGCTGAGTATAAAGACGGTCTTCAGTTCTATTACGCCTTGTTCTGCTTAGGGCAGGGTGAATATGATATTGAGAGAATACAGTTAGCCGATGCTAACATTTATCCTCCAGAATTATGTGTTTACGATGACGTTCTTGTTTGCAAACCTCTTGCACCGGGTGAACGACCGACGTATGTAAACCCTGTTGTGGTTAACTCTGAGGCTGTTGCTGGACAAACTCTTGATGAAGGTAACGACATTGGACCTTTTCCTGCGTGTGGACCTTCTCGAAAATTAAACAAAGTGTCCTTCGACATTTTGTTTCCACAAGGTTTGTGTAATCTTAATGAGCAAGGTAAGGCAAGCGGGCACGGTGTTCAAATTGTCATTGATGGTTCTGAAATTGACGATTCTGGAGAACAGATAGGTCCGTGGGAGCAAGTTTATAACAACACGATAAGCGCGTCATCGCTTACTCCTCAACGACGCACGATTACAATCATTCCCTCAAAGAAGAGCCGCTGGCAGTATCGTATGCGACGTGTCGGTAAGCGCGACCCTGAAAACAATCGTGTCATGGAATCGGTGCAATGGGGGGCACTAAGAGGATTTCTTGAAGAAGATGCTCCTTTGTGTAAGACAGCAACGCATCTTGAATTAGTGTTGCGCGCGTCTGAACAGTTGTCGAGCGTTTCTCAGCGTAAAATATCCGTTACAGCGACCCGTAAGCTGCCGTCATGGGATGACCCAACGCCTACTGCCACACGTTCTCCTGCGCGCGCTTTGTGGGACAAATGGACGAACACTGTTTACGGGGACGGAATGCCCCGTGACAGAATCGACGTGGAAACCTTGCAGCGTTACGCTGCGCTTGCAGAGCAACGAGGCGACCTGTTTGATTACGTGTTTGAAAACAGAACTTCGTCACAAGAGGCAGACCAACTCATTGCAAAAACTATGCGTTGTGTCGCTTTGCAGCGTCAAGGTGTGAAAACGATTGTCCGCGATGAGCTTGTGGACATGCCTCTTACCTTGTTCAATCCTACAAACACCGACGAAAAATCTGTGTCTTTGGAATACATTCAGATAACAGAAGAAACGACCGATGGTGTTGTTGTCGAGTTCTTCAATGAAAAGACGTGGGATTGGCAGGACGTAGAGTGCCCTGGTCCGGGGCGCACGTATTCAAACACAAGTCATCCGAGGTATAATCCTAAGTTGCCCGTGATGGAAAATCCTGCTCGAATTACATTGAACGGGATTGTTACTATTGCCCATGCTGAACGTGAAGGTTTGTATTATGCTTATACAAATGCTTTGCGGCGGCAGTTTATAACGTGGACAACAGAATTGCAGGGTGCAACGCTCTACTACGGAGCGCCTGTTTTATTCTCATCCACGTTGTATAATGCGATGCAAGGGGGTGAAGTTCGAGATTATGATGAAAACGCCGACACTTTGTCGTTATCTGCACCGGTAAAATCCGGCAAGATAATGTTTATGAAGCCGAACGGCACTTTGTCTAATCCGCTTTCTTTTAGTGTGGTTGATGACAATGGGAACTGGATTAAGGTACAGGACACTATTGATTTTCCCGTTTACTATGGTTCGCACGCAAAAGAACGCACAAAATACGTTATCGTGGAAGGTGAGCTTATTCGGCGTATCGTGAAAGTGCTGTCTATTATGCCGAAAGGGTTATCGCAATCGGGCGCACCTTCTTACGAGCTTCGCGGTGTTGTTGACGTGCCGGAGGTTCACACGATTGATGGAACTGTGGTTGCGCCTTCAACGCCTCCTGAAATTCCGCGTCAATATGTGCGCATTGACAATGTTACAGTGAACACAAAACAGGCTGTATTCCCGAACAACGGTTATCCTGCAACTGTTGTGTTCAACCCTGACGGCACGCTTCGTTCCAAGTATTTTGACGGGAGCGGGGTTGTCATGGATGGGGACGGCAAGGTGTGGGGTTCGTGGATTTCTTCTGCTCCTGAAACGAACGTGGGTTCAGAATATGATGTTATGCTCATGGGCGGCTGGAGTCTTGTTGACGGAGAAGGGGAGGTTGTTGTTGCTCCTCCGTTTGACATTTCTGACCCGAACTGGTTTGAAAATACCAATCGTCCATATATGAAGGGATATAAGCTCAGTCAAAATGTGGAATACGTTTTAAAGCAAACTGGTTCGGATACGGTTGCAACGCAAGCGGCTTTGCGGTTTGCTAGGAACTATATGGGCGATTCGGGGTCAAGAAAAGCAATAATTGTGTTTACTGACTGGATGCCGCTTACGTCTGTTATTGAACTGCAAGGCTGTTATGATTTGACACCTAGACCTATTCCATCGCAACCTGCGTCCGCAGATTCGTATCCATTTTTCGCAGCTATTCGTAAACGCTCTACAGGAGAGTTTCAGGATGCAGCCGCCTTCCAACTTGGTATTTGGAGATAAAGATGAATTTCACTGATTTTGGCGAAACCATGATGTGTAACTACATCAGGGGAACAGTTCCATCGTTGCCTGCGCAGTTTCAGGTGGCTCTTCTCACAGCCGTAGATGACACAACTTTTACCGAAGTTTCGTGGTCTGGTTACTCTCGCAAGTCTGTTGCGCGTTCGCTTGCAGCGTGGGCTGGAACACAAGGTAAAGGTACCACAACGGCAAGCAACGGCACGTCTCACACCACGTCAAACAACGTCGCAATCGACTTTGGCAGGGCTGGTGCAGCAGCGACTGTCGTCGCCTTGGGGTTGTTTGCTGATAATGACATGATTGCCTACTCCATGATGCAAAACCAATTGGAAGTGCAACAAAACGACCAGATAACTATTGCAGCAGGAACCCTAGTGTTTACGTTAGGTGCGACTGGCGGTATGAGCGATTACCTGTCCAACAAAATTATTGATTGGCTTTGGCGAGGTCAAACTTTCAATTATCCGTCAACTCTGTATATGGCGTTGAATACGTCCATGCCGTCAAATAGTTCTGAGGGCGGTGAAATTTCGGCTCCTGAATATAGCAGAGCTACAATGAATAATTCCAATTGGACTGCTCCAAATGAGGGAACTATTTCTAATTCTGTGGCTCTCGTTTATTCGACCCCTGCGTCAGATTGGGGAAATGTGGTTGCAAATTCCCTTTATGACGCAGTGACAAGCGGCAATATGCTCTGGTGGGCTGCTGTTGAATCACCGAGGACTATTGTCAACGGAGCGGGCGCTCCTGAATTTCCTTCTGGAGCCATAACTCTGCAGGTGCTGTAACATGGACATGAGCCAAAGGTTACTCGCAGAATCTGCAACTGCTGGTGCGGTTGGGAATGTTGCGGGCAAAACCTCTATTTTTTCAGGGACAGGCACGTTTATGTATTCGATGCTAACAACCGAATACCTTTTTGCGGCAATCGGTGCAATCGTTGCTATTGCCACTTTTGCCGTCAACTCGTATTACCGCCGCAAACAGTTTGAACTGGACCAGCGGCGCTTGGCGCTGGACGAAGAACTCAAACGCGCTGCGGAAGACCGAAAGCTGCTTGAAACACAAGCTCGTATTGAAGCATATGCAAAATACGGAGCTTCTGCTTTTGCTCCTATACCAGACACGAAAGTTTGAGGTGTATCATGGACGAACAGAAAGAAGGAACCTTTGAAATGTGCCTTGAAACTGCCAAACGGAAGCGTCGCCGTAAAGGGGACGGGGACGCGACTGTTCCAATTACCGACCCAATTCGACCCAATTCCGACCCCCTCGGTGCGGAAGCTGAATTGCCGGTAATTGTTGTAGAAAACGCAACGGTTGAAGAAGCGCCTGTCGTTAAGGAGGTTGGTCTTACCAAAGCTCCTGAAAAGAACTACGCTGAATTTTTGCTTGTGCGCAGCGGCAATTTGCTTGCTTGCCGCCGTAGTTCTTGCGGTCGCAAAGCCTATCCCATTGGCGGTTCGCTCGGCTCTATGACGCTTGAAAAACTGGCTGAACGTCAAGGTTGGAAAATTTCCAAAGGTAAGGAAATTCATCGGGAACTTTCTGACGGTAAGCGCATCGCTTGGTTTGATGGACAAGCTACGATGCTGAAACGCTATGGGGCAAATCCTATCTGGACTGATTACCGCAATGCGCAGGCTTCTGACCATATTCACGAAGAAGCCATCGACGCAATCTTTGGAGCCTGAACCCATGCCTGATTCCGCCGTGCCGAACAAAGTTGTCAGAAACTCTGCAATAACTGCAGCAGTTCTGGCTGCTGCGGCTGCCTTCATTGCTCCGCATGAAGGTTTACGTCAGGAAGCATACTATGACCCTGTTGGTATTTTGACAGTATGCTATGGGCACACTGGACCAGACGTGCAAAAAGGGGTGCGTTATAGCGAAGAACAATGCCAGCGTATCTTGAAAAACGACATTGAACGCCATGCGGAAGCGCTTGATTGTATCAAAACGCCGCTGACTGAGCATCAAAAAGTGGCATTTGTGTCCTTTGCGTTCAATGTTGGAAAGACTAAGTTTTGCAATTCTACCCTAGTGAAGAAAGCCAATAAAGGCGACCTCAAAGGGGCTTGTAAAGAACTTGACCGTTGGGTGTATGGGAACCAAAACGGCAAGATGGTGAAGCTCCCCGGTCTTGTAAAACGTCGCGCTCAAGAGCGCCAAGTTTGCGAGTTGGACTTCTGAGGAGAACGGCAATGTTGAAACTTTTGATTTCCATCGGGTTGCTGGTCTTATCGGCGTTTTTCAACATCAAGTTGTATATAGACTATCAAAACTCTGTGTCTTTGCTCAAAAAGTGTGAGGATAAATACAACAAGATGCTCTCAAGCAATTACGAAAAGTCAGAACAGCTTGAACGTGCAAAAACAGAAGCATTGATACAGTTACACAGGGCGGATTATCAATTACTCACTGCCCCTGCGATAGAGGGAGACGATTGTGGCAGTGCGCGTATTAGAATCGACAACTTTATCAACGAACGAAAGTCCGATGAAAAAGCTCGCATGGACGGTAGTTGAGATACTTGCAATTATCGCGCTTTTTGCGTGTATATTTGTGTTATCTGGATGCAGCCACCCTCGCGTGGCTGTTCCTGTTCGTCCTGCCATGCCTCTTGAATCTGTTGAAGAAGGCGTTCCAATTGACACATTTACCGCCGCATGTATTGCTGAAATAGCAAGACGTGAGGCATACGAAATCCAGTTGCGCTCTGCGCTCGCTATTTGTAATGGAGAATCGCGCCATGATGAAGATTGACGTGAACACCACAACCGCCACGCTTATTCCCCCGCGTGAATCCCTGACGCCCGGCGCTGTCAACGCAGTGCAGCTGGAGTTTACCTTTTCCGACGAATGGAACGGGTTGGCTAAAACTTGTGTTTTTTCAAATGAAATAGAGACAGTTCCGGCTGAACTGCAAAACGATATTACATCCGTTCCTACTGAGGTTCTGGATGAAGTGTATCGCTGGATTTCAGTCGGTGTTTCTGGTGAAGACGCTGAAGGCACGGTTATTATTCCTACAATCTGGTGCCGAATCGGGCAGTGCATTCCGGGCGCATCTGGACGCTTCGTTACCATCGACATGCTTCAAGCGTATTGGAGCAAACAGGAAATTGACCTGCATACTGAAGGGGATGGTAGCAAGTTCCTTGGCGATGATGGTATGTATCATTATGTGTCGCAAGGTGGGGGTGATGTGACCCATGAAGAACTGGACGAAGCTCTTGCCTTGAAAGCCGACAAAGATGCTTTTGACGCACTCAGTGCAACAGTTGACGACAAAGCCGACAAAAGCGAAATAATAACCGTTACCACTGGCGACGGCACCAAGTATCTTGCTGACGACGGCACGTATAAGACCATTACAGGCGGCGGCGATGTGACCCATGAAGAACTGGACGCTGCTATTGCGCCGCTGGCTACCAAAGACGAGGTTTCTGCTGCTGTTGCGCCTCTGGCTACAAAGACTGAGCTTACTACTGCGACCGCAGGGCTTGCTACGACAGCTGCGATGAATGCGGCTCTTGCTCTCAAAGCGGACAAGACCGAACTTGCAAGCTATGCCAAGCAGTATGATGTGAATCAGGCTTTGGCTACCAAAGCTGACAAGACGGAAACACAAACTGCTTTGGCACAGAAGGCAGATAAGTCTGAAATTATTACGGTTACAACCGGCTCCGGCACGCTGTTCCTCGCGGATGACGGAACCTACAAACCCGCTGCTGGCGACCCGCCGGACCTTTCTGCTTACCTGACCAAAACCGAGGCGGGCACGACTTACGCAACGAAGACCGAACTTGCAGACAAAGCGGATGCGAGCGCGCTTGCGGACTACGAAACGACTGCTCATGCTGAGGCAACCTACGCTACCAAGGCAGAGCTTCCGGACACCTCCGACATGTTGACAAAGACGGAGGCAAGCGCGACATATGCAACTCAAACGGAGCTTTCAGACTATGCAAAACAATCCGACATCATCACTGTCACAACCGGCGACGGCACGCAATTCCTCGCAGACGACGGGACTTACAAACGGGTGCAAACCGACCTCTCGTCCTACCTCACGAAAACCGAAGCCGAGCAAACCTACGCCACGCAGACGGAAGTAGCGAACAAAGCCGACAAGTCTGAAATCATCACTGTAACGACGGGAACAGGCACGCTTTTTCTTGCAGATGACGGCACGTATAAGCCTGCTGCTGGCGACCCGCCGGACCTTTCTGCTTACCTCACGAAAGCAGAAGCGAGCACAACGTATGAAACGCAGACAAATGCTTCGGCAACTTATGCCACGAAGACAGAGCTTGCTGATTACGAAACGACTGCTCATTCGGAGGCGACGTATGCTACCAAAACTGAACTGGCGGACAAAGCTGATACGGCGACGGTGGATTCAGCCCTCGCTTTCAAGGCGGACAAAACTGAACTCGGAGATTATGAAACAAGCGAACATGCTGCCGCAACTTACGCGACAAAAACCGAACTGACTGAAGGGCTTGCGGAAAAAGCCGATAATTCTGCGGTAACTGCGCTTTCTGGCGTAGTTACGGGTCACACTGCTGAAATTACTGCTCTGCAAACAGGTAAAGCGGACAAATCAGAATTGCCCGATGTGTCTGACATGCTTACCAAAACTGAAGCTGAGGGAACGTATGCTGACAAACTGAGCGTGCTTACGCTTGAAAATACAGTTGACGCTCAAGGAACGAATATCAGGAATCTTACAGACACAAAAGCTGACAAGACACAGATTATCACTGTCACGAGCGGCACCGGTACCTTGTTCCTCGCAGATGACGGCACTTACAAACCCGCCGCTGGCGACCCGCCGGACCTTTCGGCTTACCTTACAAAGACCGAAGCTGCGTCGACTTACACTCCGCTTACAACCTCAATAGCTCAAGCGGCTTCCATTGCGAACCTCGGAACCACGAAAGCGGACAAAACCGAAATCATAACCGTGTCTGACGGCGACGGTTCGCGATTCTTGGCAAACGACGGCATGTATAAAACTGTGCACGTTGACCCGCCTGATTTGACGACGTATCTTACAAAAACGGAAGCGGGCGAGACTTACGAAACGAAGGCAGACGCCTCAAAAGTGAAAAGCCTAACCGCAGCCGGATACGGTGTGACGTTGGATACAAATGGCAATGCGAATGTTGGTGGAACGAGTATTAGTTTCACGGGTGCAGGGCTTGAGCATAAAATCGCTGTCAAACAAACGCTGCCTTCCACCGAAGATACTGTGACTACAGGTGAAGGTTCAGGGTTTAGTTTTGATTGGTTAGGTACAGGTCCCGGCTATGTAGAACTCAAGGTTATTAATCCTGCAGGTGCGGCAAGCACGGTTGGGGAACTGATAACGCGCACTTACGGAAACGAGGTTTATGCTTTCAAGCAGGACATTGTAACCGTAACAGACGGCGACGGTACAAAATATCTTGCTGATGACGGCACTTACAAAACCCTGACCATACCTGTTGTTGATTCAACGCTTATACCGGACAGCCCTAATCCAGTTTCAAACGCTGCCGTAGTTACAGGTTTTGCAACGTACGGTACGCAAATAGAGCAGTTAAATGCACAAGTTGTTGCTAATGCTGAAGCGATTGAAGGGCTGGAAAGCAGCAAAGCCGACCGCACGCAACTTCAGGGCTACCTCACCAAAATGGAAGCCTCTGAAACCTATGAAACGATTGCGCGTGCGTCCAAAATCAAGAGCATAACCGCAGCGGGGCACGCTGTTACGGTCACGGACGAGGGACTTGCAAACGTCGGCGGTACAAAGGTTTCGCGCACTGCGGAAACACCGCAGATTGGCGTTTCTAATGTAAGTCTTTCTGTTCAGCAGATATTGCCGGCTACAGAAGAAGCTACAACCGGCGAAGGTGGAACACTGCCAATTACTTACACATCCACCACGAGCGGCGCACTCACGGAGTATAGCAATTTCACCATTGATGGTGTACCAATAGCCACAAAAGATGATTTGACTGCTGGAGAATCACCTATTAAGTCAATTAGCGCTGGTGGTGTGGACGTTGCGCCTGACGCGAGCGGTAATGTGGCTCTCGAAAAAGCAATAGTGGTTGGAGACGCAGTTCAAGTCACATCAGGCACGCGTTTTACAATGAGTGTGCGAGAAACGGTTTCCAACGAAAGATACGGACAGGAATTTTCCGCGACTTTTGTACGCGATGCAAATGATAAAGCATCCGACTGTCAACTGTATCTAATAAACAGAACAGCGACTCCGACTATACCATCTGTACTTGTGCGTGTAGTTACGTACGACGAACTCACCACAGCAACAACCGATATGGCAACGCAAACCTGGGTGCAGGAATACATTGCCTCCCTCGACGCAAACAACACCGGCTATTAATTGGAGCACGCCATGACTATGAAACTTTATTCCGAAGAAAGCATACAGGCGATTGCCACCAAAATCCGTGAGAAGGACGGTGACGCTGCGTTGATGACCGTGGCGCAAATGCCGGCACGAATTGATAACCTTTTACCAAAAGACAGTAAAGAGGTGTGGCTTTCCGCACAGCAGCAGCAGACAGGTCTTACAATTGATACGGGCGTTGCTGGTAATGATGAACATCATGTTCAGGTGATTGGCTACGCCAATATCTATGCGACAACAACGCTAGTGGCAGCCAGAACAGCATCCACCAGCCGGCAGGGTGTTAACCTACTGAGCACGCAAAACGCCATACGTGTTGTATGGGGCAATTCAGGGCTAAAACAGTTCAATTACCCGACAACAGACTGGAGCGCGTGGCGACCGATGGTTGTCTCGCTAAGCAAATACGGAATGACGCTCAAAGGTTTCACGCAAGGCTATGCTGCATCCGCGACGATAAATGAAGCCTTTGAAACTGTTGCGAGCGGCACCAGTACGGCGAATTACGAGATTTTCCCGAACATTGGGGCGGGTAGCACGACAGGACAGCCCGGCTATTTCCGCAGGCTGCGAATCACCAGCATGACTACCGATGCTCTGATACATGACATCGTTCCCATCATGCACAACGACTTTTCCCTTGCTTTAGTGGACAAGGTGACGGGCAACGAAATTGCCATTACAACGGGGGAAAACGGTTATGCTGGCATGTGGAACCCGAACATGGACGCAACGGTGAATACGCTGCTTGGTGATACCGATGCGCTGACAGTCGCTTAAAATTGAACAGCATTGTGAAAGAGCAACATGGAGAAAACATGAGCGAGACTGAAATCAAACTTGACGATTCCGAACGGCAACCTTGTGAGGTGTGGACTAGGGTAATGGGGTATCACAGACCCACGTCCAGCTTTAACAAAGGTAAGCAAGCGGAGCATGAAGAACGAAAGCCGTTCAAGGAGCCGCAGAAGTAAAAGTAAACCCGCCTTTCGGCGGGTTTACTGTTTCCTCTGACGAATTTTCCGTTTTCTTATTACCCGGCGGCGGACATTTACATCTCACCTTTTGCAGAATACCTATCACACTTGGGGACAAAAGGAGCCATGCTTCGCCAGTTCTCAGATGCGGAAACTAACACCTGCTAGGAGGAATACCGCCGGAACCCATTATTGATTTTCAATCTGTTTTACAACTCTTGTCTTGTGGTACGACAAGACCGGCTATATCGGCGCAATACAAAGCGTAATCAATAGCTGTGTCGGCGTAGTCTAGCTTGCCAGTTTTACGATAAAGGCGCACCATTTTTGCAGTTTTGCGAGCATAATCACGCGCTCGTTTTGCGTTGTCCTGTATTGGTATAACAGTGCCTGCGTATACGTCTCTTTTGTTTCTACGCCGAGCAAAATCTACGCCGAAAAACACGCTTGGGTTTGTAAGCCGAGCAAAGCGGAATGCAAAGTCACAACACTTGTTGACTTCATTGATATAGTCTGATACGGTTGGATATTTCGGAAGTGCCATTCGTAACGCCTCAACAATACACCAATTCTTTCCCATTTTGCTTCATGTAGTTAATCGCATCCATCGCACTTTGCATCGCAAGCTGCTCAAACTCCTTGATGTGTCTCTTAATATCAGGGTCGTCATCGTAATCACGCAAGCGGACTGCGGCGAGTTGTGCTAATGTTGACACAATTGCAGGGGCACCGAGTTTGATGCAGGTGTGGATGTGTCCATAGATGTGAAACAGCGGCATTTCATGCCCGTGATTTGTAATCAAGGTGGATACATTCGTCAGGTAGTCAAACGGCTCCATCTTGGTGAGCATGTTGTCGCCCACATTCATCTGCTCCAGTTCTTCTGGAGTCGGCTCTTGAGGTTGCTCTTGTTTCTTTTTCTTGAAGAAGCTGAACATTTAAAGTTCCTCAAACGCATCTTCATCCACAGGACAACACCATGAGGCATCTGGAGCATAAGGGTCAACACGCATTGCTATTTCACCGTCATTAACAGCTCCGTAACGTTCATCCCCACTGTTGTCTCCGATACCACCTTTAACGTATAAGTACATACAACCGTTGTCGTCGTCAGAACAACTCTTTTTGATTGCAGCATTAACCAGATTCCAGTATTGCTCGATAATGTGTTTTGCTTCTTGATGTGTCATTTCAATCTCCTAGATGGTCCCCCACGAAGGACTCGAACCTTCAAGCCTCGCGGCGGCGGAACTTAAATCCGCTGCGGATACCAATTTCGCCAGTGGGGGATTGGTTAGTAAAGCAATTCCATAGGAACAGGTATTTTAACACCCCATTCGTTGATGCAAGCCCACAAACAGTCGCGAACGCCGTCATACCAAAGTTCGTCCGCTTCGGAATATCGGTATTCGCCGCCGTATATTGTAAAGCTACCTTCCAAACCACGAACTTTAGCCAAAAGCTCGTGATAGCCGTTGACAGTTGCGATAACCTTGTCTCGCGTCATAGAACTTACGAGGAAGCTCATTCGTCTTCATCCTCATCTTCTTGCAATTCTTCAAGGTCAACTATGTAACCGTAGCTGGCACCTCGATAATTGCTCAAGTCAAAGGTTACAATTTGGTCATCGTCTTCATAATCTTCAAGAGCTTCACGCAACTCACTTACCGTCATAAGACGGCTTTCAAGGTCTTTGGGGGAATATGCTTCGTTTGGACGAATTTCAAGTTTGATAATCATTTCTTGTTCCTTTCATTACGTTCAGTTAGTTCCTCACGCGCTTCCTTAGCTGAACTGATTTC
>JAZSAV010000012.1:0-35638 GCA_045602085.1 Prevotella sp.
AGTCTTCAGTTTGAAGTTTCCTTCCTCGTCAATTATTGCCGACTCTCTTTTTCTTTTTTTGCCGTAGTTCCTATCGGCATGATCATATATCAGCGACACCTTCCATTGTGCATCCTTATCAAGATTCTCAACCTTTCCACTTATGTATGCCGTATCAATCTTGAACACTGCCTCAGGCAGCGATGCCTCTCCGTTGTTGTGCTCCTTCGGATTGCTCACGCAGAACTCGCTTCCAGCCTGCCTTACTCCATAGTAGCGGGTTGATGAACTGTAGAAATTCTCTATAATGTCGAATATCCGGCAGTCGGCAGCCAGCGGCTTGAAGCGCAACTCATACTTTCCTTTCTTCTTAGGCACAAGTCGTTTCAGCGAATCAACCGTGAATCCTTTCTGCCCAATCAGTTCATGGCGTTTGTCTGTCTCGTCAACCAGGCAGATGTCATTGTCTAAAAAACTGATGCCTTTGCCACCATATTGGAATGTAACGGTGGTTGCCTCCTCTGTTGTCTTTACCGAAGCGATCTCCATGGTTTCTGTATATATACCAACATAATCCGGCTTTACAATCTTGTGAATCGTTTTTGCGTTAATTGTAGCTGATATTAATACACAGAGCAACAAAAATAAAATTTTCATAATTGTTTTATTTTAATATAGAAATGATAACCACTTTCATATATCTATTAAGATTCTCCATTTGCAAATGACATCATCGACATCATGAGCATGATAATTGATAAAAATGTTTTCTTCGTCATAATTATTATAGTTTAAGATTTGCTTGCAAAATTATGATAAAGAATTTAAACAACAAAAAAAATCGAGTACATAAAGTACACGATTCTTAATAGGGAGGGTGGATAATGCGTTGAAATATAGTGTGTTAAGGTTGGTAGTACATAAAGTACACGATAGGTTTTTATAAACGTCTGATATTAGAATCTAACGATTTTGTGCCTTCTTGATGGAATAACTTGTGGTTGATATTTGTGCGGATGTTAGAAACAACTTGCTTGGAACACTCTAACAAAGCTGCTATTTCTGATGGGGTAAACCGTAGCTTAATAAGAATACAGACAATAATTTCTCTTTCTGATAGACTATGTTTTGGTGCTGTAATATAATCGTAGAAAGTAGAAAGATGATGAGATGTAAGTTCTGTAAGTTTCCCAAATTCAGCATCTGTAGCGCATGTGCCTTTGCATGTTAAGTTGTGAAGATGTTTTATCATATCACAATTAAGCAGGTATTGTTCTGCATCCCATTCCTCTTTAATTTCGTTGCTATTGGTATATTGCGCCAGTGCCTGGCGGAGGCTTTCGTTTTCTTTTTCCTTTTCAGTCTTGAATTTGTTTATATCGTCATTCAGCATCCGCAAATCTTTCTCGGATTGATTATATTTGTCTAAGGTCTCAAAGTATCTTGTGTTTAACTCAAGAAATTCTTTTTTTGCATTACGTCTATACCTTATTATAAAATATATTGCGAATAAAACAGCTATGATGGCTAATATGCTTCCTATGGTAATAGTATACTTGTATTTCTCAGCCTTCTGCTTCATAGCATCCGCCTGTCGTCGGCTGGTATTATAGTTGTAAAGTGCGTTTGCTCTATTAATTTCCTCTGCAGAACTGATTAGGCATGCGGAGTCATTGGCATTGGCAAAGAGTTGGGCGTATTTCATTACGGAATCAGGCTTGCCGAGTTTGTGATAAGCTTCCATCAGACCTTTTGATGCGGCTTCAATGTTACAGATATCTGATTGAAAACTTAATAGTTTTCTAAAATAAAAGCAAGCAGAGTCAATCATGTTTATACCTATAAAATATTGCCCTTTTCTATAATAATACATTTCATGTCCAGAAAGAATATCTCCATTATTATAAAATAAGTTTGACTTGGTTTCAAAATCATTCATTAATAGTTTTGCTTTCTCATATTCTTGCTTTTCCAACAAATGACCAAATTGGATATGTAGAAAACCATACTTGTATTCAGATAGTTTATACTTGTCTAGGAGTTTGCATGCATTAACGCTGATAATATAAGCAGAATCTCTATCTCTACTTAAACTATACACCCCTGCCAAATGCGCATAAAAATTCAAAGCAGACAAGGTGTCCTTGGCTTTCCATGCCATGCGGATGGCATTTAGGTTTGCTTCTTTTTCAAATTGTGGTGAACGTTGGTTATAGAATAAATCTGCCATCTGCCCATAAATCCTACTCAGTCGTTGGAAATCGCAATCGGCATCGGTGGTGTCAGCCTTGCTGACGGCGTCATAATAGCATTCAAGGGCACGAGGGGCATCGCCAAGGTCGCGATAGACGCAGCCGAGGAGGTAGTGGGCGAGCATCTGCTCGTTGGCAGTGCCGTGGGCGTCGTAGTAATCTACCACGCGTAGCATGGTGCTGTCGGTGGTGAACGACTCGAAGTTCTCGTTCTGTGCCTTTGCCTGCATCAGGGCTTCGTGCATCTGCCTGCTGTCTTCGCCAGTGCAAGCGAAGAACGTGAGCAAGGCAAAAAGTATAACCAATATATTTCTTGTAAACATCTTTATATGATAACTGGTTCTAAGTCTATGCAAAGGTACAATATAATTTTGATTATGCGAAAAATAGTCTTGTTAAACTTGTCCGGTTGTTAACCGACGTTAAATGCAAGGCGCTTTGGACGTTGATAGTTTGATTTATTTTTGTCAAATATAAAACCTGTTTCCCATAGCCGAAAACAGAGAAATGCCAGTTCTCTCATCGAGAAGTGCCAGTTCATTATTATGTGGTTATGAAAACAGATTGGTAAAGACAGGAATGCGGTTGTCGTGTTTTAAGATTTGTTTTCCAAAGTTTTCGGCGGTAAAATTAAATAAATTCCCAATTATCTCTTAAAACGGAAATAATTTATTAACTTTGCGCAACATAAATAAAGCTAATATGGAAATGCGAGATATGCGATGGGAGACTCTCGATAAGGAGTATCTGGTGAAACGTCCTTGGCTTACGGCAAGACGAGACACCGTGAAACTGCCGAGCGGAGTGGTGATGGATGAATACTACGTGTTGGAATATCCCGACTGGATAAATGTCATTGCACGGACTAAGGACGGCAACTTCGTGTTCATTCGCCAGTATCGCTATGCTTTGGGACAGGCTTGCTTTGAACTTGTGGCAGGCGTAGTGGAGCAGGGCGAGGCTCCTGTGGATGCCGCAAAGCGTGAACTGCTTGAAGAAACAGGTTATGCCGGTGGCGAATGGCAGGAAATAATGACCATCTCTGCCAATGCAAGCACGATGAACAACCTTACCCATTGCTTTCTGGCTGAAGGTGTGGAGAAGGTGGCAGAGCAGAATCTCGAAGCAACAGAAGACATTGAAGTACACATTATGACCACCGAAGAGGTGCGTTCATTGATGGAGAAAGGCGATATGAAGCAAGCCTTGATGGCAGCTCCGCTGTGGAAGTATTTCTGTTTAAAAGGATGAGAAGCCTCACCCCCGACCCCTCTCCATAATGAGAGGGGAGTGAATACTCTTTGAGTTGGAAGGGAGATGAGGGACTTAAAAACAACACTAAATAAAAACATATATGAAAAGAAAACAAATGCTTATGATACTGGCCATGGCAACAGCAACGGCTATGGCACAGACAAACGAAGGCGGCATCTCAACGCAGATGCTCGATGAAATAAAGAAGTCGCAAACAAACACTCCTGCCGAGCGTGCACTGAAGAACGCAATAGCAGGTAATTCTATCGACGCCCTGGCAAAGAACTATAATGCAGGCGACATCGATACGCACTTTACAATAGAGACACCCAGACAGTCGATAACCGACCAGCAGAGCAGTGGCAGATGCTGGATGTTCAGCGGTTTCAATGTGCTTAGGTCTAACTTCGCACAGCGCACCGATTCACTTCGTGTGAACCTCTCTCACAGTTATCTGTTCTTCTGGGACCAGCTGGAGAAGTCAAACCTCTTCCTGCAAGGAGTTATCGACCATGCCGACAAGGCCATTGACCATCCGCGCGTACAGTTCTTCTTCAAGCATCCTGTTAGCGACGGAGGTACATTCTGCGGTGTGTCTGACTTGGTTGACAAGTACGGACTTGTGCCAAAGGAGGTTATGCCAGAGACATATTCAAGCGATAACACCAGCCGCATGGCAAAACTGATATCATCTAAGTTGCGTGAGTATGGTTTGCAGTTGCGCCAGATGGTGGCAGACAAGAAAAAGCCTGCAGCTATAAAGGCAGAGAAAACAAAGATGCTTGCCACTATCTACCGCATGCTCGCTATGACAATAGGTGAACCGCCTGCACAGTTTACTTACGCTTTCAAGAACGAGAGTGGCAGAACCGTTACCGAGGCAAAGACATACACACCGCAGGAGTTTGCAAAGGAGGTTGTCGGCGGACCGATTACCGGCACTTTCATCATGGCTATGAACGACCCTCGCCGTCCTTACTACAAGACTTACGAGGTGGAATACGACCGCCATACCTACGACGGTACAAACTGGAAGTACATCAATCTGCCAATGGACGAGATTGAGAAGATGGCCATCGCATCGCTGAAGGACGGCAAAAAACTGTATAGTTCTTACGATGTGGCTAAGATGCTCGACCGCGAACAAGGTTATGCTGACCTCGATAATTATGACTATGGTTCGCTCTTTGGCACAACTTTCACCATGGACAAGGCTCAGCGCATAAGCACCTATGATAGCGGTTCTACACACGCAATGACACTTACCGCTGTTGACCTCGATGAGAACGGCAAGGCTACACAGTGGAAGGTAGAGAACAGTTGGGGTGCTGCATGGGGACAGCAGGGATGTATGATAATGTCAGACCGTTGGTGGCGCGAATATACCTTCCGTCTGGTGGTTGACAAGGAGTATGTGCCAGAAGATATCCTGAAGGCAAACGAGCAGAAGCCTCTGATGGTGATGCCGGAAGACCCGTTGTTCTTGGAGGATAAGTAAGAAGGGAGGCCTCACCCCCGTCCCCTCTCCCAAAGAGAGGGGAGAAAGAAAGCATTCGGCTTAACTACTTAACTCCTTAACTTCATAACTTCAAATAATTTAAAAAATCAAGCATTACAAATGGGTTTGTGGAATTTATTGTTTGGCGGCGATGAGAAGACGCCAGAACAGGAACAGGCGGCAGAGGTGTCGAAGAAGTTCGACCTCTTTAAGTATGACGGTGTCAAGGCCATGAAAATGGGACAGGTTGACTATGCGGTAAGATGCTTTACCGAAGCTCTTGCCATACAGGAAGACGGCGAGTGCATGGATTATCTTGCACAATGCTACATGCGTGCCGGACAACTGGATGAGGCTATGGCCACGCTAAGTCGTTTGGCGGAATTGGTGCCCGATAATGTCGGCGTATATCTGCAGATGGCACGATTGGCTTTTATGCAAGAAGACTACGAAACCATGACAGCAACATGTGCCAAGGCAATGGAGATAGAACCGGAGTCGGCAACTGCCCACCTGCTTAATGGTCAGGCACTGGTAGGGCAGGGCAAGATGATAGAAGCTATAGCAATGTTCACCAAGGCCATAAGCCTTAATGAAGGATTGGGAGACGCCTATCTGCAGCGTGGCAGTCTGTTGCTGAAGATGGGCGATATGCAATCGGCAGATGCAGATGCCGACTATCTGTTGTCTGTAGTGCCAGATAACGAGGATGTGCTGATGTTGAAGGCTCGCATCGAGCATGCAAAAGGAAAGGCAGAAGAAGCTATTGCCATATATAATAAGGTGATAGATGTCAATCCGTTTAATGCCGATGCCTATAAGGAACGAGGCAAGGTGAAGTTCGAACAGGGCGATACCATAGGTGCAAAGGAAGATGTAGAGAAATTGCTCGAACTGATGCCCGATGCATTGTCAAACGTCAGTGGCGGCTATTCAGCCGATGGCGTGGAGCATAAGGTGAAGCAGGCATATAGCAATCTCAATCCGTTCGGAATATAGGGGAAAACAACAAAATGGCAGTTAAAATAGAAATTTTCTGTCATTTTATTTGTTTGTTTCGCCTAAAAGTTATACTTTTGCAGTCGTTAAACAAAAAAACAAGAAAACAGATATGAATCTATTTAGCGCATCTTTTTATTACTTTTATTTTTACTTTGCAGGGCTCTGTGAAGCGGGAAGTTGCGTGTAGATTTCAACTTATGACAAGAATAAATCAGTAAAGATATTCAACAGTCCCGCTTCATTCTGAATGAGGCGGGATTTTTACATAAAGAGAATAAAGATGAAAAGAATTGCCATACAAGGAGAGTTAGGTTCGTTCCACGACATAGCAGCCCATCAGTATTTCGAGGGCGAGCAGGTGCAGTTGATATGCTGTTCAACGTTTGAACAGGTGTTTGAGAATATCAAGCAAGACCCTACTGTTATCGGAATGACTGCCATAGAGAATACCATTGCCGGCAGCCTGCTGCACAACTATGAGTTGCTTCGCGATTCTGGTGCAGCTGTGGTCGGCGAGCACAAGCTCCATATCTCGCATTGCATCTGCTGTCTGCCTGATGACGATTGGGATAGCATTAATGAAGTACACTCACACCCTGTAGCCCTGCAGCAGTGTCGAGGTTTCTTGGCCGCTCACTCAGGTTTGAAGGCCGTTGAGGCAGAAGATACAGCCGGTTCTGCACAATACATTGCGGAGCACCAGTGCAAGGGTTGGGCTGCTATATGCAGCGTAGATGCAGCCAATATGTATGGCATGAAGATACTTGAGGCACATATCGAGGATAACAAGCACAACTTCACCCGTTTCCTTGTTGTTTGCGACCAGCGCAAGGCCGACTTCCTTCGCCCGTTGGCAGAGACCAACAAGTCGAGTCTCGTGTTCTCGCTGCCTCACGAAGAAGGTTCATTGTCGCAGGTGCTCAGCATACTGAACTTCTACAAGATAAACCTCACCAAGATTCAGTCGCTGCCTATTATCGGTCACGAGTGGGAGTATATGTTCTACGTCGATGTTACATACAATAATCTTACCCGCTATCGTCAGAGCATAGATGCGATAATGCCGTTAACAAAAGAACTAAAGATTTTAGGAGAATACAAAGATGGAAAACAAGTTGACTAACATACAGCCTGCCGACCGCCTCTCGCTGGTCAGCGAATACTATTTCAGTCGCAAGCTGAAAGAAGTGGCAGCCCTGAATGCCGAAGGAAAAGACATTATCAGTCTGGCAATAGGCAGTCCTGATATGCCGCCGTCAGAGCAGACAGTAGAGAAACTGTGCGAAACAGCGCGCCGCAGCGATACCCACGGCTATCAGCCAACAGGCGGTACGCCCGAACTGCGTGAAGCCATGGCCGATTTCTACAAGCGTTGGTATGGCGTAGAGCTTGATGCCAAGAGCGAGGTGCTGCCTCTTATTGGCTCAAAAGAGGGCATACTTCATGTAACTCTGGCTTTTGTGAATCCAGGCGACGAGGTGCTGGTGCCTAATCCTGGTTATCCTACATACACCTCTCTGAGCAAGCTCTTAGGTGCCAAGGTAGTAAACTACAATCTTCGCGAGGATAACGGTTGGCAACCTGATTTCGAAGAACTGGAGAGCATGGACCTTAGTCGTGTGAAACTGATGTGGACCAACTATCCTAACATGCCAACAGGCGGCAATGCGCAGATGGAGACATACGAGCGCCTTGTGGCTTTTGCCAAGAAGCACGGCATAGTTGTAGTTAACGACAACCCATATTCGTTCATCCTGAATGAGAAACCGATATCGTTGTTGCAGGTAGAAGGTGCGAAAGACTGCTGCATAGAGTTCAACTCAATGTCAAAGAGTCACAACATGCCCGGTTGGCGTGTAGGTATGTGCATGACCAATGCCACATTCATCAGTTGGATAATGAAGGTCAAGAGCAATATCGACAGCGGAACATTCCGCGGTCTCCAGTTGGCTGCTGCAGAGGCATTGCGCAACGAGGCCGAATGGCATGTGCAGGCAAACATTGAGACATACGCCCGTCGCCGCAAGTATGCCGAACAGATTATGGATGTGCTTGGTTGCAAGTACGATAACAAGCAGGTGGGCATGTTCCTCTGGGGTCGCATCCCCGACGAGTACGACGATGTGGAGGTACTGACAGAGCGTGTGTTGCACGAAGCCCGCGTCTTCATCACCCCCGGCTTCATCTTCGGTTCAAACGGCAAGCGATACATCCGCATCTCCCTTTGTGCTAAGGAGGAGAAGTTGGAAGAGGCGCTGAGGAGGATAAAAAGCCTCACCCCCTAACCCCTCTCCATAATGAGAGGGGAGTAGAAAGTACTCATGAACTTAATAACTGTAAGTAACAACTTGTAAACTCGTCAACTTGTCAACTTGTCAACTTGTCAACTTGTTTACTTGTCAACTATAACAATTAACTCGTCAACTTGTCAACTTGTTTACTTGTCAACTAAAAATAAAATATTATGGAATTGGAATTAGAGAAACTGAATTTACCATGTGATAGTGATAGACCTTTGGTTATTGCCGGTCCTTGTTCGGCAGAAACAGAGGATCAAGTGATGTGTACCGCCAAGCAGTTGGCAGAAAAAGGATGCCACATCTTCCGTGCCGGTGTGTGGAAACCGCGTACCAAGCCAGGAGGATTCGAAGGCAATGGCGAGGCGGCACTGCCATGGCTTGCACAGGTAAAGAAAGAAACAGGCATGCTCATTTCTACAGAAGTGGCAACGCCAGAACATGTGGAACTGGCTCTGAAATATGGTGTTGACGTGCTTTGGGTAGGTGCTCGCACTTCTGCCAACCCATTCGCTATGCAGGCATTGGCAGACTCGCTGAAAGGTGTTGACGTGCCGGTACTTGTAAAGAACCCGGTCAATCCCGACCTCGAACTGTGGATTGGTGCTCTGGAGCGCATCAACCAGGCAGGAATAAAGCGACTCGGTGCCATTCATCGTGGTTTCTCTTCTTACGACAAGAAGATTTATCGCAACCTGCCAATGTGGCAGATACCTATCGAACTTCATCGTCGTCTGCCTGAGTTGCCTATCATCTGCGACCCAAGCCATATCGGCGGCACTCGCGAACTGATAGCACCATTGTGTCAGCAGGCCATGGACTTAGGTTTCGACGGACTTATCGTTGAGAGCCATTGCGAACCAGACAAGGCGTGGAGCGATGCCAAGCAGCAGGTAACGCCAGACGTGCTTGACTATATTCTCAGTCTGCTTGTCGTTCGCAACGAGTCGGTTACAACAGAAGGCATCAACGTTCTCCGCAAGCAGATTGACGAACTTGACAATCAGCTGATGGACTTGCTCGCCAAGCGTATGCGTGTTTGCCGTGAGATTGGCCAGTACAAGAAAGAGCACAACATGACCGTTCTTCAGACTGCCCGCTACAATGAGATTCTTGAGAAGCGCGGTGCACAAGGTGCTCTGTGCGGAATGGGCGCAAAGTTCGTAAAGAAGATTTTCGAGGAAGTCCACGAAGAGTCTGTGCGTCAGCAGATTGAGATATTGAATAAGTAAGGTTGTAAGGTTGTGAGGTTGTAAGGTTGTTAGGAACCCCAAAACCTTGAAGCGAAGCGACCTCAAAAACCTCAAAACCTCAAAAAAAATATAATATGAAAATACTAGTCCTTGGCGCAGGCAAGATGGGTGCTTTTTTCCTTGACCTGCTCAGTTTCGACCACGAAACGGCGGTGTATGAGAAAGACCCTAAGCGCATGCGATTTACATATAACTGTCAGCGTCTCACAACGCTCGAAGAAGTAAGGGAGTTCCATCCCGAACTGGTTATCAATGCCGTAACGGTGAAATACACCATACCGGCTTTTGAAGAAGTGATGCCATATCTGCCAAAAGAGTGTATCATCAGCGATATATCATCGGTAAAGACGGGCTTGCGCGATTTCTATATGCAATGCGGCCATCCCTACGTTTCTACTCACCCGATGTTCGGTCCTACGTTTGCCAACCTCAGCAACCTGCGCGAAGAGAATGCCATCATCATCAGCGAGGGCGACTATATGGGACGAATATTCTTTAAAGACCTGTATAGCCGACTCGACCTCAACATCTACGAATATACATTTGAGGAGCACGACAAGACCGTGGCCTACTCATTGAGTATTCCGTTCGTCAGCACATTCGTGTTCGCTGCCGTGATGAAGCATCAGGATGCGCCGGGCACCACCTTTAAGCGCCACATGCGCATAGCCAAGGGAGTGCTCAGCGAAGACGACTACCTCTTGCAGGAGATTCTTTTCAACCCATATACCCACGACCAAGTGGCGCAGATTCGCGAGGAGCTGAAAGACTTGCTTGAGATAATCGACAAAAAGGATGCCGAAGGCATGAAGGGTTACCTGACTAAGATTAGGAAGAATGTGGATGAGAATTGAGGAGGCCTCCCCCCGCCCCTCCGAAGGAGGGGAGGCTTGAAACCATTCTAAGAAGTTAGCAGGGGGCAGGGAGGTTCCTACTCCCCTCTCATTATGGAGAGGGGCGGGGGTGAGGCTTCTTCAACTCTACAAAGGTAATTCTTCATATTCCCCGCCTTGACGATTTTCTTCCATTGCTTTCGTCCGATGGTCGGTTCCAGATAGTCCCAGAAGGAGCGTATCTTCATCAGTTGCTGCGCCTCTCCTGGGATAACCTTTGTGTAGTGCTCAAGCAACGCCTCGTGCATCTGCTTGATTTTCATTATTAATACGCCTTGACTTAGCGGTGTTCCCGACGCATATTCCTCTGCCATCGAAGGGCGCGCAAGCAGTCCTCTGCCAATCATCACGCCTGCCAACCGCTCACCGTATCTTTCCTCCAGACTCCTGATGTCCTCAACGGAACAGATGTCGCCGTTGTACACCACAGGATGCTTGCAAAGGGCAAGAAACTCGTCGAAAGCGTTCATGTTCACTTCACCTTTATACTGCTGTGTGGCAATGCGCGGGTGCATGGTTACGTGGCAAAGCGGCATGCCGTTGATGATGCGGATGCTCTGTTGCCATTGGCTGGCATCGTCAAATCCGAGGCGCATCTTCAGAGAGAAAACAACATCAGGGTTGCCGTTCATCACCGCTGCTATCTCATTCAACTTATCCGGAGCCGTAAGCAAACCGGCACCTCTCCCATGTCGTGTCTGCAACGGGAACGGACAACCTGCATTCACGTCTATCCTCCTGTATCCCAATGTCTTAAGATACTCTACAAGCACGCGCATCTCCTCGCCGCCATTGGCAATGATTTGAGGCACAACGTTAACGCCCTCGTTAAACTCCGGTCTCACGTCGCGCATGTCCTTGCTCCTCACCGTTCCGTGCTCCAGTCTTACGAATGGGGTAGTGTACGTGTCTGTTCCTCCGAAAAACCTTTGGTGCAAACGTCTGTATGTATCTTCCGTATAGCCTTGTAGTGGCGCAAAATGAATCTTGTACATGGGTGCAAAGGTAATAATTTTTTAGTAAACGAGTTGTCAACTCGTCAACTAAAGATACAACTTGTCAACTCGTTTACTTGTCAACTCGTCAACTTTTTATTACCTTTGCAAAGATTTTATGAAAAAAGAGTCAGATATATTTGCCCATATAGTGGCATTTGTAACGGTAGCCATTTGGGGAACGACGTTTGTGTGGACTAAGCTGTTGATATACAACGGTATTTCGCCCGCGCAGATATTCACCTTGCGCTTCGTCATAGCCTATCTGCTGATGCTCGGCTTCTCGCTTTATTGGCAGAAGGGCGCAAGACATAAGTGGTTTGCCAACTCATGGAAAGACGAACTGCTCATGCTCGCCCTTGGAGTGACAGGCGGTTCCGTCTATTTCCTTGCTGAAAACGAGGCACTACGGTTCACCACCGCCACCAACACCTCGCTCATCGTATGCTCCTGTCCGCTGCTTACTATGCTCATCTACAGGATGTTCTACAACAGCGAGCGCCTGAAACTCATGCAACTGGCTGGGTCCATCGTGGCATGTCTGGGCATGGTCATCGTGGTTCTTAACGGTCGCTTCGTACTCAATCTCTCGCCAGTAGGCGATGTGCTTGCCTTCATAGCCTGTCTAAGTTGGGCATTCTATTCGCTCATGATGAAACCAGCCCTGCAGCGTTACTCATCGCTGTTCATCACGCGCAAGGTGTTCTTCTATGGAGTGCTCACCGTTCTGCCTTATTACATAGCTGTGCCGGGCTTCCCTACGCTCGACGCGCTCCTTCAACCGGCAGTACTCGCCAATCTCCTCTTCCTCAGTGTCGTGGCCTCCATGGTCTGCTTCCTCACGTGGAACTGGTGCATAGGTCGTCTGGGAGCTGTGCAGGCCACCAACTGGGTGTATCTGAACCCCATTGCAACGATAGTTGCGGCGTGGTTGGTGCTTGGCGAACAAATTACGGCATACTTTTTGATAGGAAGTATATTGATACTGATAGGCATGTATGTGTCGGAGAGGAAAGGAGCCTCACCCCCGACCCCTCTCCATAATGAGAGGGGAGTAAGCAGTTCCAAATAAAAATTGAAGGATTGAAAATGGCATTCGTCCTCTAACTTCCTCAGCGAAGCGATAACTTCATTCTAACTTCCTTTAACTTCTAAAAAAGATTGAAGGATTGAAAAATTGAAGAATTAAAAAAGGCATTCGTCCTCTAACTTCCTCAGCGAAGCGATAACTTCCTCTAACTTCCTATAACTTCTAAAAAGACAACAAATTCATAAACTTAAAAAATATGGCAATCGGAAAATGGATAGGCGGCATAGTCGGTTGGATGACCGGCGGCATGTTTGGAGCATTGGCTGGCGTAGTCCTTGGCCACTGGTTCGATAAAGGACTTGATAGTGTAAGTAATGAATCAAACTCAGGTGAGCGCAGCTTCTCTGATGTCTATGGCAATGAGGGACACCGAAACAATTTCCTCTTTGCCCTGCTTGTGCTCATGGCATACATCATCAGAGCCGACGGCAAGGTGATGCATTCTGAAATGGAGTTCGTGCGCAACTTCCTGCGCAACAACTTCGGTGAGGCCGCCGTGCGACAGGGCGAGCAGATACTTCTCAAACTCTTTGAGGAGCAGAAGCGACAGGGTAGTGCCACCTATCAGAACACCGTCCGCCAGTGTTGTCAGCAGATAGCTATGAACATGCCTTATGCCGAACGTCTGCAACTGCTCAGTTTCCTGTCAGCCATCAGCAAGGCCGACGGCAGAGTAACGTCCGACGAGATTAAGGCAGTAAGAGCCTGTGCCCTTTGGATGCAGATATCAGAAGCCGACCTTGAGTCTGTGCTCAACCTTGGCGGAGGCAGTCTTGAAGAAGCCTACAAGGTGCTTGGCGTCAGTCCCGATGCCACCGACGATGAGGTGCGCAAGGCCTACCGCAAGCTGGCTCTTCAGCATCATCCCGACCGCGTGGCCACTCTTGGCGAGGACATACGCCGTGCGGCAGAACAGAAGCTTCAGAAGATAAACGAAGCAAAAGAACGGATATACAAAGAAAGGGGAATGTAATTTATCTTGGTGTAGGGAGATAGAAGGAGGTAGAAGACATTTGTCTTGTTATATGAAGATAGAAGGAGGTAGATGAAGATAGAAGGAGGTAGATGAAGATAGAAGGAGGTAGATGAAGATAGAGGGAGATAAAAGACATTTGTCTTGGTGCAGAACACCCGCTCAAAAAGTATCGTCCTCTATCTTCGTCGCTGAAAGCGGCATATCTTCCTTTAACTTCCTCTAAATCCTTAAAAAATAACTCCTTAAAAAGTATCTTCTCAAAAAGTATCGTCCTCTATCTTCGCCGCTGAAAGCGGCATATCTTCCTTTAACTTCCTCTAAATCCTTAAAAAAATAACTCCTTAAAAAGTATCTTCTCAAAAAGTATCGTCCTCTATCTTCGTCGCTGAAAGCGACATATCTTCCTTTAACTTCCTCTAACTCCTTAAAAAAATATCTCCTCAAAAAGTATCGTCAACAAAATCTTATTCTATCTTCTTCACCGGGTCGCAAGTAAGACCGATGCCCAGTTTCTTGAACACCTTGCGGTCCACCTCACTCATCATAACCGTACAGTGCACCTGACAACCCTGCAGCTTGGGCACTTGGTCGAGCGCTTTTCTGCAGTCCTCATCTTGGTTGCTCAGCAAAGAAAGAGCCACAAGCACCTCGTCCATGTGCAGGCGCGGGTTATGACCATGCAGATATTCCACCTTAGTCTTCTGAATAGGAGCAATCAGCTCTTCCGGAATCAGTCGCTTCTCATGAGGTATGCCAGCCAGATGTTTTGTGGCATTGAGCAACAAGGCAGCGCATGGACCTAACAGCGAACTAGAGCGTGCGGTAATGATAGTTCCGTTCTGAAGCTCTATGGCAGCACTGGCCACACCGCCAGACAGTTCGCGTCTTTCATGAGCAGCCACGGTCGTGCGGCGATACTCAGGTGTCAGCTTGGCCTGCTTCATGATAAGAGAAATCTTGTTCACCTCGTTTTCGTTGTTTCCCTTTTCAGCCAGATTGCACAAAGCATAATAATAACGGCGGATAATTTCCTCGCGGGCAGCGCTGCAGCAAACATCCTCCGCGCTCATGCAGTTGCCAATCATGTTAACACCCATGTCCGTAGGCGACTTGTACGGGCTCTCGCCATAGATACCCTCGAAGATAGCATTCAGTACAGGGAATATCTCTATGTCGCGATTGTAGTTCACGGCTATGTTGCCATAAGCCTCCAGATGGAACGGGTCAATCATGTTCACGTCGTTAAGGTCGGCCGTAGCTGCCTCATAAGCCATGTTCACAGGATGCTTTAGCGGCAGATTCCACACAGGGAACGTCTCAAACTTAGCATATCCCGCCTTGACGTTTCGCTTGTTCTCCTGATAGAGCTGGCTCAGGCAAACAGCCATCTTGCCGCTGCCCGGTCCTGGAGCGGTAACCACCACCAGCGGGCGCTCCGTCTCCACGTAGTCGTTCTTGCCAAAACCATCGTCAGAGTCAATCAGCGCCACATTGTTCGGGTAGCCCTCTATCGTATAATGATAATACACCTTTATGCCGAGGCGTTCCAAGCGATTTCTATAGGCATCGGCACTTGACTGGCCGTTGTAGTGGGTAATGACAACACCTCCTACATGCATGCCCACTTTCTCGAACTCTCCGCGCAGGCGAAGCACATCCTCGTCGTAAGTGATACCCAAATCGCTGCGCATCTTGTTTTTCTCGATGTCAAGAGCACTGATTACAATAACGATTTCAGCATATTCGCTCAACTGCATCAACATCTGTAACTTGCTGTCAGGCTGGAATCCTGGAAGCACACGACTGGCGTGATTGTCATCAAACAATTTGCCGCCAAATTCGAGGTACAATTTATCTCCGAACTGAGCAATTCGCTCTTTGATACGCTCGGATTGTATCTTCAGATATTTTTTGTTATCAAAACCAATTTTCATAATCAAATTACATCTACAAACCGCAAAGGTACAAAAAAAATGCTTCTCAACGGCAAATGATAGTGTGAAAAAATGCCAAATAATAATTTTAAAGCATCCTCCCTCGCCATATTTCTGCAAAGTGTCTAAGAAAAACTAAGAATATCTAAGTGCGATTTCTTGCATTTTAACCCACTTTGGAGAGCAAAAACTTGCATTTTAACCCACTTTAAAGAGCAAGAACTTGCATTTTAACACACTTTAGAAGTGAAAAACTTGCATTTTAACCCACTTTAGAGAGCAAAAACTTGCATTTTAACGCACTTTATTTGCGTAACTAAAAGATTATCAGTATATTTGCAGTCGATATAAAAAGACGTGCAAATGGATGAAAAAATAATATTAAAAGTATTATCAGAGCAACAAGAAGAGGTTAGGGCAATGCAATTTGATTCTTGGTGCTCGCGAAAAGAAGAAAAACTGTTTGAGATGAATTCCAATCTCGCACAGGTAGTAATAGGTGTACGTCGTTCAGGCAAGTCCACCCTATGCCACAAAGTTCTATTGCAACACGGTGTCGATTACGGTTATGTGAATTGTGATGATGACCGATTATTAAAATTACAAACAGAAGATCTTGACACACTTTTGAATTGCATATATCAGTTGTATGGAACAGAAGTGAAATATTTATTCCTTGATGAGATACAAAATGTAGAAGGATGGCATTTGTTTGCCAACCGTTTGCTAAGAGTAGGTTTAAAAGTCTTTGTAACAGGTTCAAATGCAAGGTTGCTTAGCAGTGAACTGGCTACCCATCTGACGGGCCGTTACAATGAGATACGCCTCTTTCCCTTTTCTTTTAGTGAATATTGTATATTTAAAAATGTACCCGTTAAAGGAATAACAACCAAGGCCGATGCAAAACGCAAGATAGCTTTAAATGAATATTTGCAAAATGGAGGATTCCCAGAACTTTTTTCATTAGAAAATAAGCATGCATACGTCAATAGCTTGATAGAATCAGTAATAATAAAAGACATAAAACAGCGATATAGGATACGTAATGTAGAAAGCCTTCGTATGATGGCTAATCATCTAATCAATAATATATGCCAGGAAATAAATTACGATTCTATAGCAGAGAATCTGAATATCGGCAGTCAAACTACAGCAAAGAAATATGCCGACTATCTTAGACAAGCATTCCTTATTCAGACTCTTACTAAGTTTTCGTATAAAAGCCGTGAGCGTATGCGAAGTTCTAAATGCTATGTTGTTGATACCGGACTTATATCCAATCGTGACAATGCACTTTTACAAGAAAACATAGGCTGGAGACTGGAAAATACTGTGTTTATAGAACTTTTGCGACGTACAGCGCATTTATATCATGATATCTATTATTACAAACCCACAAGCAGAAGCAAAGAAGTTGATTTTGTAGTTTGTGAGCGCGGACGTGTATTGCAGCTAATACAGGTGGCGTATGATATAGATACCACGAAAGCGTACAAGCGTGAAACAGAATCTTTGCTACAAGCGTCAGTAAAATTAAATTGCAGCAATCTGATTCTTTTGACCATGTCGCAAAGCCGTGAAGAGGAATTCAACGGCAAAACAATTAAAATCATCAATATTATAGAGTGGTTGCTAGGGTAGTATATTTACATATCTTATCCAATAAATCCCCAAAATCCATAGACACAAAGGAAAAATAATCCCAAAAATCCCAATACTAAAAAGCCCCTCTCCAAGGAGAGGGGTTGGGGTGAGGCTTTTCCTAAAAGTGGTGCGGTTAGCACTCCTAAATGCATCACTTTTGACACCCAAACGGCCCAGTTACGATACCCAAACGGCCCTTTCTGAAGTCTAAAACGGCCTTTTAGAAATACCAATCTTTACTACCTAAATTTGTTAAAATTACCAAAATGCACCGAAAAACGGGCAAAAAATGTAGGATTGAAATCCTCCTACACTGCACTTAACGCTCTATGGCTTAATGTCTTACATGCAAAAATGTAGGATGTATGAGAAAATTGATTTTTTAAAATCTTGGGAAGTAATTTGGAGATTAACTTCTTTCTAGGGATTTGGGGATTTAAAGGATTTCTGTTAAATCCAAGTAATCCTTAGACAAAAAGACATCTGTTCAGTCGGATTTGCAATCCGAGCATGACCAGCAAGGTATGATGATTTGAACACGTTGATGATTGGAGCGTTTTTTAAAGAAAATATTGCGTTTTGTAATACTTTTAAATGGATAACAACCAACAATTTCATATAATTTTATTAACTTTGCTCCAGACTATATCTTAATAGAAATTAAGGCTAATAAAGAAAAGCTGTTAAGGAAAAATCCAATTAGAATAAAAAAATATAATTATTATGGACAACAACGAAAGAGTGCTGCTTGAGGGAGCTAACTGGAAGGCTTTGCGCTTCTATCAGAAGTCGGAAGCCCTCTACCAGATGACTTTCGTGTTCTGTGAGCGCTTTCTGCCGAAGCACGGCGACCGCACGGTTGACCAGATGGTGCAGGCGGCGCGCTCGGGCAAGCAGAACATCATAGAAGGTTCAGAAGACGGCAAGACCTCTACGGAGATGGAGCTGAAACTGCTAAACGTGGCGCGCTCGAGCATTCATGAGCTCAGGGAGGACTATAAGGACTACCTGCTCTCTCGCCAGTTGTCGCTATGGGACAAGCATCACCCCAGATATAACAAGATGCACGATTTTACCAAGGCTCACAACAAACTGGAGGATTACGAACCCTTCTTCCAATTGTGGAACGGAGAGGAGATGGCCAACACCGGCTACACCATGTGCTGCCAGATAGACGTGTTGATGAACGGCTACCTGGCCACCCTCGAAGAGCGATTTAAGAGAGAGGGCGGCATGAAGGAGCGCATGTACCGAGTGCGCACTGGCTATAGGGCAGAGCAAGAGCGCATGATGAAGGAGATGGAGGAAACCATTAGGCGGCAAGCAGAGAGAATAAAGGAACTCGAGGCGGAGCTGGAGAAAAGGCGACAGGAGGACTGAGAGGACTAGGGAGGACTGGGGGGACTTAAGAGGACAAGAAGCTTGAGAGGAAGAGAGGACCTATCCTCTAAAATCCTCCAAAATCCTCTGGGAATCCTCTAAAAATAAAGTATATACCAATGACAATTTTCACTGAAGAAACCTGCGAACAGGCGTCTTAAATCTAAGTAATCCTTAGACAAAAAGACATCTGTTCAGTCGGATTTGCAATCCGACTACTTCGAAGGTCTTTGTGGTTTTAGCATTATAAATGCAAATATTCCATGCGGTCGGATTGCAAATCCGCCCGAACGAAAGAATAAAACGAATAGGATACTTTTGGTATCTTTATGAGATTACAGTGGAATCTCAATGTGGTTACATCGGAATGACAATGAAGTACTAAAAGTAATTCATTTTGTCTAAAACTGAGCAACCATACAGCTCATCATGATTCCCAAATCTTAGAATAAAAAAGTGCACACCTCTGCACACTATCTGCACACCAGTAAACTCCCTGTATCACAGTATGTTACAGGGCTAGTGCAGATGTGCAGATTTTTTCGCAAAAATGCTGTGGATATATCCTGAAGTTAATTATTCTAGGGATTTTGGGATTTTAGGGATTTTTTTGTTCAGTCGGATTTGCAATCCGACGTGTAGAACTTTGGATTTGTAATCCGATTACTACGAAGAACTTCATTGTTTTAGCATTGCAAATGCAAATACTCAATGCGGTCGGATTGCAAATCCGCCCGAACTTAGTTATTCTAAGGATTTTGGGATTTTAGGGATTTTTCCCGTTCAGTCGGATTTGCAATCCGACGTGTAGAACTTTGGATTTGTAATCCGACTAATTCGAAGAACTTCATTGTTTTAGCATTGCAAATGCATATACTCAATGCGGTCGTATTGCAAATCCGACCGAACGGAAATATAAACTTTTTATCTATAAAAAAATTTAATTCATATAAGTAATTCATAATAATTATCTAACTTTGTTTTGTTTTTAAGAGTGTTTCTTATTTATATTATATGATTCCTCTATTGAAAACTCCTTGCATATATAATCAAGGAAATAAAATATTATTTGAATAGTTGTATAATCTAATTAAATTTTATATAATGAGACGTGTAAAAGAGTTTGATCTAAATATTGAAAAAATATTAGAGAATTGGGAAATCTATCATGCTATCAGAGAAATAATTGCAAATGCATTTGATGAACAAATTCTAACTAAAACGAAAGACGTTGAAATCTTTAAGCATGAAGATGTATGGCATATTAGAGATTATGGTAGAGGATTAAATTATCATCACTTAACACAAAACGAGAATGAGGAAAAAATAAATAGTGAAAAACTTATAGGGCGTTTCGGAGTTGGATTAAAAGATGCGTTAGCAACATTTTATAGGCATAATATAAAAGTAATAATAACTTCTAGGTATGGTGTCATATCATTAACACAGTTATCAAAAAAAGGATTTGAAGATATTACAACCTTACACGCAGTTATCTCAGAGCCTGATAATCAAGAAATGGTCGGTACGGATGTTTCACTTTTTGGTTGTTCAGATAATGACATGGCTTCTGCAAAAGAATTATTTTTGAAGTTTTCAAATGGAGTTGTTGTTGAAAATACAAAATATGGCCAAATCATATGTAATGATATGCCATATGCAGATATTTACATAAATGGAGTAAAAGTTGCAGAAGAACCTAATTTTCTATTTTCATATAATATAACTTCTCTTAATAAACAGCTTAAAAAGGCACTAAATAGAGAAAGAACAAATGTTGGAAGGAATGCTTATACAGAAAGAATAAAATCTATTTTGACATCAGCAAATACTGATGCTGTAATACTACCAATGATTTCAGATTTGCAGAATTTCGCTTCTGGTAAACAACATGATGAATTAAATTGGGGCAATATTGCGTTAGATACAGCACTAAAAATGGCAAAATTACATCCTAATGCAACATTTATCACATTTGAAGATTATGACAATAAAATTTCAATTGTTGATGAAATGAAAATGGATAATAGGATACCTGTTATTGTTTCATCTTCTCTTTTGTCCAGAATAAAAGAATATAATAAAGATGCAGGAGACGAAAACGCTTTAATAACAACAGATGTATTCATAAAACAACAGGAAAGCACATATGAAACAGAAATTTTAGAATTGTCAGATTTATCCCTTTCTGAAAAAAATATATATTTAAAAACAAATGCGATTTTGGATTTGATTGGTGGGCGCCCATCTGTTGTTAAGGAGATTGTTATTGTGAAAGAGCTTTACCAAGGAGACTCTTTTGTTGTAAATGGCACCTGGGACCCTTTAATTGGCAGAATATCAATAAGACGTCATCAATTATCTTCTATTGAACTATATGCAGCCACATTGTTGCATGAATGTGCTCATGCAATGAGTAATGCAAATGATATAAGTAGAGATTTTGAGTCGCAATTAACAGAAATGTTGGGTAAATTAACAGGTAAAATATTAGGCGTATAGTTCAAAAGACAACGTAACAAGGGTGTCGGAAGCAACAGCCCATAAGCGAAATGAATATGTAAAAGAAATTGCCGATGAAATGAAATTGCTATGATTAATAATAGCTCGGAATCCTTAGACAAAAAGACATAATTATAGAAGATATCAAAGATAATATTTTCTAAGAATTCGGTAATTTGGCACTAATTTTTTCGGTAATTTGGCATCGATTTGTTCGGTGATTTGGCTTTTTCTTTTGAAAATTCGGTAATTTGGCGTTGATTTGTTCGGTAATTTGGCGTTGATTTGGACATAAAGACAGAAGGAAAAAATTAATCCTTCAAATCCGTGTAATCCTTAGACATAAAGACATCTGTTCAGTCGGATTTGCCCGAACGTTGGTTCCTTTATCCATCCCCCTCTAACTCCCCCTTTTCAAGAGGGAGAACGGTTTGCTCAGGTGTTCAAGTTCCTCCCTTTGGTAAGGGGAGGTTAGGTGGGGATGGTAGGTAAATTTTTTCTAGGTATTTCAGGATTTCAAGGATTGTGTTTGGTTGCTTATTTATATATTTATGCCTGAAATTACTATTTGTTTAACAAAATATAACTGCAAAAAATTTGGGTTGAACGCATTGTGCACAAAATAGCGGCAATTTTGCAGCAGAGAAACAAAGTGTAAATCTTTGGCTGTTGTCGATATTTAATTATCATTGCAGCCGGAGAGTAGTTGATAACAATCTAAATTTTAAAGCAATGAAAAAGCCTAAGGTGTATTACGTGAGATTGAAGAAAATGTTGGTTCAGCTCAAACAGATGCAAACTGAATTGCAGCAGATGCACGACGAAGTGGAGGAGAGGTATGACAACCTGTCTGAAAATCGGAAATATTCTGATTTCGGATATGAAATGGAAGAGACCATCGACAACTTGTATAATGCTTACTCTGACGAAATAGACAGCCTTATTGATTATATTGATGATGCTGCTTTCGGATTCATGACATTGCCTTTGGCTGATGGGTATCCGTCTCAGCGAGGATATGAAGAGTATGAGGAAATGAAGCAGTTGGATGAGGCTGAGAAAGGTACAATAGCAAAGTTTAATAACGAGTGCGCTCCGTCAACCGGAACAAATGATGATGATAATTCTGGCAATAGCAAGGATTATGATGAGGCAATTGCTGCATTGAACTCTTTGGCTGGCATGACTGGTGCTTATATGGGATGGAAGATAGGCAGCAGCACAGGCTTTAATAATATGAATGAACAGAAAGATACGCCGAAAGGTTATCAGGAGTATAGCACAGACGACCCGGAGTGGCGCGATGAAGATAACGACGGCTACGACGACCGCGATGAGGCTAACGATGGATTTGATGACAGGGATGATAGTGAGTGGGATGATGAAGATGATTACGATAGCGAAGATGATTATGATAGTGATGGGTTTGAAGATGATTATGACCGTGATGAAAGGGATTGGTAATGGGTAATGAGCGTTCAGGGAATAATCTTTTTTTAAAAATTTTTTAAAACATTGTCAATTTATTCGTATATATTAATAATAAGGTGTAACTTTGCAGAATATTTTCATCTTCCTGATGGTTTGCGCTTCGGGACGGGTGACTTGATAAATGGAAATTTGAAAGAAAAAGATAATGTTTGAAAATTTAAGTGAAAGACTTGAACGATCGTTCAAGATACTTAAGGGTGAGGGAAAAATCACCGAGATTAATGTAGCGGAGACGCTGAAGGATGTGCGCCGCGCATTGCTTGATGCCGACGTGAACTATAAGGTGGCAAAGTCGTTTACAGACACTGTTAAGCAGAAGGCTATAGGTATGAACGTGCTTACAGCCGTGAAGCCTAGTCAGTTGATGGTGAAGATCGTACACGACGAGTTGGCGCTGTTGATGGGTGGCAAGGCCGTAGAACTGAAGCTTGAGGGTCGTCCGGCAATCGTGCTGATGTCAGGTCTACAAGGTTCTGGTAAGACAACATTCAGCGGAAAGCTTGCCAATATGCTTAAGAACAAGCAGCACAAGAACCCGCTGCTCGTTGCCTGCGACGTTTACCGTCCTGCTGCCATTGAGCAGTTGAAGGTGGTGGGCGAGACCGTTGGCGTGCCAGTATATTCTGAACCAGAGAGCAAGAACGTTGTAGAGATTGCTGAGAATGCCATCCGCTATGCTAAGCAGAACAACCATAACGTTGTAATCGTCGATACTGCCGGTCGTCTGGCTGTTGACGAGGAGATGATGGATGAGATAGCACGACTGAAGAATGCTCTGGATCCAGACGAGACGCTGTTTGTTGTTGACTCGATGACCGGTCAGGATGCCGTGAACACAGCCAAGGCGTTCAACGACCGTCTTGACTTTGACGGCGTGGTGCTGACAAAGCTTGATGGTGATACCCGTGGCGGTGCGGCTCTGTCTATTCGTACTGTGGTTACAAAGCCAATCAAGTTTGTGGGTACAGGCGAGAAGATGGAGGCTATCGACGTGTTCCATCCTGAGCGTATGGCCGACCGTATCTTGGGCATGGGCGACATCGTCAGTTTGGTGGAGCGTGCGCAGGAGCAGTTTGACGAGAAGCAAGCCAAGGAACTGGAGAAGAAAATCAGAAAGAACCAGTTTGACTTCAACGACTTCATGAATCAGATTCAGCAGATAAAGAAGATGGGTAACATCAAGGACTTGGCTGCTATGATTCCAGGCGTTGGCAAGGCTATCAAGGATGTTGACATAGACGACAATGCGTTCAAGAGCATCGAGGCAATCATCAACAGTATGACTCCAAAGGAGCGCAGTCATCCGGAGATTATCAACCAGAGCCGCAAGCTGCGCATAGCAAAGGGTTCGGGCACAAAGCTGGACGAGGTGAACCGCTTGCTGAAGCAGTTTGACCAGATGCGCAAGATGATGAAGATGGTGGCAGGCACATCAAGCAGCAAGATGATGCAGATGGCCAATGCGATGAAGAATATGAAGGGCGGAATGCCGAAGTTTTAAAATAGTTGATGAGTTGATGAGTTAACAAGTTGATGAGTTGACAAGTTGATGAGTTGACAAGTTGGTTGACTAGAAAATAATTTCAAGAAGAAATAAACAAATTAAAATATAATCATCCGTTACTCCCTCTCTTTTGGAGAGGGCGGGGTGAGGCTCTTAGATTATGCAACTGATAGATGGTAAGGCTACTGCTGCTGCAATAAAGCAGGAGATAGCGGAAGAGGTAAAAAAGATTGTTGAGGCTGGTGGCAAGCAGCCACATCTGGCAGCCGTGCTCGTTGGTCACGACGGCGGTTCTGAGACATACGTAAAGAACAAGGTACTGGCATGCGAAGCCTGTGGTTTTAAATCTACATTGATTCGTTATGAAGATGACATCACTGAAGAGGAGTTGCTGGCATGTGTGGACAAACTGAACAAAGATGCCGACGTTGACGGTTTTATCGTTCAGCTGCCATTGCCAAAGCACATTGACGAGCAGAAGATTATCGAGGCTATCGACTACCGCAAGGATGTTGACGGATTTCATCCAATCAACGTTGGTCGTATGGCTATCGGTCTGCCATGCTTCATCTCTGCCACACCGCTCGGCATCATTACATTGCTGAAGCGTTATGGCATTGAGACATCAGGCAAGAAGTGCGTGATATTGGGACGCTCAAATATAGTTGGCAAGCCAATGGCGCAGCTGATGATGCAGAAGCAATATGGCGATGCTACCGTAACGGTTTGTCACAGCCGTTCAAAGACTCTTAAGGAAGAATGCCTTGAGGCTGACATCATAATAGCAGCCATAGGTAGTCCGGAGTTCGTAACTGCCGACATGGTGAAAGAGGGTGCTGTTATCGTTGACGTTGGTACTACCCGTGTGCCAGATGCATCACGCAAGACCGGTTTCCGCTTGTGCGGCGACGTGAAGTTCGACGAGGTTGCACCAAAGTGCTCTTATATAACTCCAGTGCCGGGCGGTGTTGGTCCGATGACAATCTGTTCGCTGATGAAGAACACCTTGTCGGCTGGAAAGAAGGAGTTTTATGTGTAAGTTGACAAGTTGATACTTTAAGTTGATGAGTTGATGAGTAGGTGGGTTTTTAAGTAGACGAGTTGCGAGTACTAGATGCTATCGTCCTTTAACTTCCTTTGACTCCTTTAACTTCTTTAACTTCTGAGTTGATGAGTTGACTAGTAAACAATTTAAGTTAAATAGGAGTGAGCAAGTTGACAGATATACAGGTAGATAAGTTGACCATTAGACAAGTTGACCAATTGGACGACGCAGAAGCAAGCAACTCGTCAACTCGTCAACTCGTCAACTCGTCAACTGCCGAAGCCGACTTGTCGAGCGAAGAGTATTATAATCAGGGTAACGCTTTTAGGAAACAAGGCAACTGGCAGGAAGCGATAAACAGCTATATCAAGGCTATAGAACTTGACCCCGAGAGTCCGGCAGTTGAGGCCAAGCGTATGCTCGACGATATTCTCGACTACTATAATAAAGATATGTATAATCCATAAGTGATTTTTTAATCAACGCTAAACTAAATATTTAAACTATGAGCAAGATGAAAGGTGCCATCGTGGTAGATACCAATCGCTGTAAAGGTTGTGCGCTCTGCATAGAAGCATGCCCTCAGCAGGTTATCGCTATGGCTAAGAAAGTGAATGTCAGCGGCTATCCCTTTGTTGAGGTGGTAAAGGCTGAATCGTGTGTGGGCTGTGCCGCCTGTGGCATAGTTTGCCCAGATGGCTGCATCACTGTTTATCGTAAGAAAGTAGAGGAGTAAAAAGATTATGGCAGAACAGGAAGTAACACTTATGAAAGGCAACGAGGCCATTGCCCGTGCCGCTATTCGTTGTGGTGTAGATGGTTTCTTCGGATATCCTATTACTCCGCAGAGTGAGATTATTGAGACACTGTCGCTGGACAAGCCTTGGGAGACTACCGGAATGGTGGTTGTTCAGGCTGAGAGCGAGATTGCCTCTATCAATATGGTATATGGTGCTGCCGGAGCCGGCAAGCGTGCCTTCACATCGTCGTCAAGTCCAGGTGTGGCTCTGATGCAGGAAGGAATAACATATATGGCTGGTGCCGAGATACCGGGCGTTATCGTAAACGTTCAGCGCGGAGGTCCTGGACTTGGAACCATACAGCCATCGCAGAGCGACTATTTCCAGGCTACCCGTGGCGGTGGTAACGGCGACTACAACACTATAGTTCTTGCGCCAAACTCTGTTCAGGAGATGGCAGACTTCGTTGACCTTGCCTTTGAACTCGCTTTCAAGTATCGCAATCCGGCGATGATTTTGAGCGACGGCGTGCTCGGTCAGATGATGGAAAAGGTGGTACTGCCGCCATACAAGCCACGCCGCACAGAAGAAGAGATAAAGAAAGAGTGCCCATGGGCAACATTCGGTCGTACAAAGGACCGCAAGCCAAACATCCACACATCTCTTGAACTTACATCAGAGGTGCAGGAAGCCAACAACCTCCGCTTCCAAGCCAAGTACAAGAATATTAAGGAGACAGAGGTGCGCTACGAAACAATGTATTGCGACGATGCCGACTACGTGATAGTAGCATTCGGTAGTGCTGCACGCCTTTCAGACAAGGCCATCCAGATAGCACGCGAGCAAGGCATTAAGGTAGGTCTGTTCCGTCCGATTACATTATGGCCATTCCCGACTAAGGAGATTGCCGAACTTGCAAAGACCAAGAAGGGCATACTTGTTGTGGAAATCAATGCGGGTCAGATGGTACAGGACGTGCTGCTGGCAGTAAACGGTGCGGTGCCAGTAGAGCACTACGGACGTCTGGGCGGTATCGTTCCAGAACCAAATGAGATAGTAGAAGCACTTAAGGATAAACTAATAAAGTAGTGATTGAAGATGGAAAATATTATAAGTCAGGAGAATCTTGTATATAAGAAGCCAACGCTGATGAACAACGTTCCGATGCACTACTGCCCGGGATGTTCTCATGGTGTTGTACACAAACTCGTTGCAGAGGTAATAGAGGAAATGGGAATGGAAGAGAAGAGCGTGGGTGTATGTCCTGTTGGATGCGCCGTGTTCGCTTACCGCTACCTTGATATTGACTGGCAGGAGGCTGCCCACGGCCGTGCGCCTGCTGTTGCTACTGGCATCAAGCGTCTGTGGCCAGATCGCCTGGTGTTCACTTATCAGGGCGACGGCGACCTCGCATGTATCGGTACCTGTGAGACAATACACGCCCTTAACCGTGGCGAGAACATCGTTATTATCTTCATCAACAATGCTATCTATGGTATGACTGGTGGTCAGATGGCTCCGACAACACTTGTAGGACAGAAGACAAGTACTTGTCCTTACGGTCGTCAGCCAGAACTTCACGGATATCCTCTCAAGATTACGGAAATGGCTGCCCAACTTGAGGGTACATGCTATGTTACCCGTCAGAGTGTTGAAACCGTCGGTGCCATCCGCAACGCAAAGAAAGCCATCCGCAAGGCCTTTGAGGCATCAATGGCAGGCAAGGGCAGCTCTCTCGTTGAGATTGTTTCTACATGTAACAGCGGTTGGAAACTCTCTCCTGTAAAGGCTAACGAGTGGATGAAGGAGAACATGTTTAAATTCTATCCAAAGGGAGACTTGAAGGATACTATTTAAGTGGATGAGAAGCCTCACCCCCGACCCCTCTCCATAATGAGAGGGGAGTGAATACTCTTTGAGTTGGAAGGGGATGAGGGAGTTGGTTAGGGATTAAAGATTAAGGATTAGGGATTAAAGATTATTACCAAGCATACGTCTGAACTCCTGCACTCCTGAACTCCTACACTTCTTAAAAAAGCTTTCAACTCGTCAACTAAAAAAATAAAAGCAAATTAAATTATGACAAAAGAAATAATAATATCAGGTTTCGGCGGACAGGGTGTGCTCTCAATGGGTAAGATTTTGGCTTACTCAGGACTGATGGAGGACAAGGAAGTTACATGGATGCCGGCTTACGGTCCTGAGCAGCGTGGCGGTACAGCCAACGTTACCGTTATTGTCAGCGACGAAAAGATTTCATCGCCTATTCTCAGTTCCTACGACATTGCTATCGTTCTAAACCAGCCGTCGTTGGAGAAGTTCGAGCCAAAGCTCAAGAGTGGCGGTATTCTTATCTACGACAGCTTCGGAATCATCAATCCGCCTACACGCAAGGACATCACTATATATCGTATTGACGCCATGGACAAGGCGGCAGAAATGAAGAACGGCAAGATTTTTAATATGATTGTTCTTGGCGGTTTGCTCAAAGTATGTCCGGTAATCACTCTTGGCGGAGTGGAGAAGGCACTCTACAAGACATTGCCAGAGCGTCATCACTCTTTGATTCCGCTAAACATCCAGGCACTGGAAGAAGGCGGCAAGATAATAGAAGAGGTGAAGTAATACCTATACATCTTAATATAACAGGCGTCAATAAGTGGTGGTTATACTTGTTTGACGCCTGTTTTTTTGTCGTTTTATTAATTGTGCATTGCTGCTTTGGTTTTTATGGTAAAAAAATAATGCTTTGTTGGGAATTTTAGTTATCTTTGCATTTAATTTTATACAATTCAATCAATAAAGTAATATTTTTTATGAGTATATTATCAAAGTTGTTCGGACGCAAATCTGATGACAATAAGACAAAGACTGGCGGCATAGAGGATTTTATGACGCTTATTCGTGTATATTTTCAGTCAACCATCGCTGCAGATCTGGGAATAACAAACCTGGCTGCGCTGCCTGACCTAAGAGTGTTCAAGTCAACACTGCATGTGCCGACGGTAAACAACAAATTGGGAGTGGGGGAGAAGGCACGCTGCCGCAAGATGTTGAAGGAAATCTATGACATGGATGATAATTTCTTCAAGGAGATAGACCACAGTATCCGTAAGAACTGCAGAAAGATTCAGGATGTCCAAGTGTATATGATTCAGTTCCAGAACTTTACCCAAGACTTGATGATGCTGATGGGCAACCTTATGAAGTTTAAGTTGCGCATGCCAAGCTTTTTCAAGAAAGCACTCTATTCAATGACTGAAAAAACGGTTAATGACATCTTTACAAAGAATGACTACAAGGATGCGGGTGTCATGAAAACAGTGGTGGCAATTCGTGAGTATGACAGACGATTGGGGTTCACACAGCCATGGGTGACAAACTTTGTTTACAAAGTGGTGATGCTGGCAAAGAAAGAACCTAAGCCAAAGGATGAGACAATTGCCAACAATAAATAATTAAAAAATATTAAATAGCAAGGCAAAATCACAACTTTTGCAAAATTTAGTAATACCTTTGTAAAATAAAGGACTTGGTTATGAACTCTAATGAACAGACCATAGCGATGTTTCAAACTCGTGTACGCCAGATGATTCTCCGTTTTCAGGAATTGAAGAAGGAGAATGAAGAATTGTATGCGATGGTTGATAAGAATGAAAAAGAAATTAAGGAACTTCGCGAACGTTTGGAACAGTCGGATAATAACTATGATTCCTTGAAGATGGCTAAGATGATGGAAATAACTGATGGCGATTTGGAGACCACCAAAAACAGATTGTCTAAGCTGATTCGAGACGTCAATAAATGCATTACTATTCTGAAAGAACAGAAATAAGTGAAGCTATGGCAGAAAGAGAGAAATTGCGAATACACCTGCATGTCTATGACGAGGAAATAGAAGTGGTGATAGACCGTGCCGACGAAGAGTATTATAGGTCGGCGGCAAAGCTTATCACTGATAGATATAATGTCTATGCTCAGATTTTTAAAGGCCGTAAAGGTGACCATACAATAGCGTTAATGACACTGATAGACATTGCGTTACAGTTGCAGAAGGAGCGCTCGAAAAATGATACTGCTCCTTTTACTGATATTCTCAAAAATCTAACTGCCGAAATAGAAGAGGCTCTCGGAGAAAAGAAATAGAGAGAATATTAGTATTAACAAATAGTTTTTAATTTTATGGAAATAATAATAGCCATTGTGGCGTCATTGTTAGTAGGTGGTATTGTGGGCTACCTTATGACACGTTATGCCGCTAATGGAGTGTATAAAAGAAAGATTGCTGAAGGCGAGAAAGAAGCTGAGGTGATAAAAGAGAAAAAACTTCTCGAAGTTAAGGAGAAATTCTTGAATAAGAAGAGCGAATTAGAGAAGGAAGTACAGCTGCGTAACCAGCACATTCAGCAGAGTGAGAATAAGTTGAAGCAGAGAGAAATCTCGCTTAATCAGCGCCATGAGGATTTAGGCAGACGCAAGAATGAGTTGGACAACTTGCAAAATAAGCTTGATAATGAGAAGAAGTTGCTGCAAGTTCGTCAGGAAGAGCTTGACAAAATGCAGCAGCAGGAGCGCGAAAAGCTTGAGGAGTTGTCTGGACTTAGTGCTGAAGAGGCAAAACAGCGTCTTGTAGAGTCAATGAAGGACGAAGCAAAGACTGATGCGCAGAGTTACATCAACGAAATAATGGATGAGGCAAAGCTTAACGCTAATGCCAATGCGCGCAAGATTGTTATCCAGACGATTCAACGTGTTGCTACAGAAACAGCTATTGAGAATAGCGTGAGTGTGTTCCATATTGATAATGATGAGGTAAAGGGTCGCATTATCGGTCGTGAAGGCCGCAATATCAGAGCGCTTGAGGCTGCAACTGGTGTGGAAATCGTTGTTGATGATACTCCAGAAGCAATTGTAATTAGTGCTTTCGACCCTATTCGTCGCGAAGTTTGCCGCCTTGCCCTTCATCAACTTGTAGCTGACGGCCGCATACATCCAGCCAGAATTGAAGAGGTGGTGCAGAAGGTAAAGAAGCAGTTGGAGAATGAGGTTATCGAAACAGGTAAGCGTACAGCTATCGACCTTGGTATTCATGGTTTGCATCCAGAGCTTATCCGTATTATAGGAAAGATGAAGTATCGCAGTTCTTACGGACAGAACCTTCTCCAGCATGCTCGTGAAACGGCAAATCTCTGTGCAGTTATGGCTTCAGAACTTGGTCTTAATCCTAAAAAGGCAAAGCGTGCAGGATTGCTGCATGACATAGGTAAGGTGCCAGATGAAGAAAGTGAATTGCCACATGCTTTATATGGTGCCAAGATTGCAGAGAAATATAAGGAGAAACCAGATATCTGCAATGCTATCGCTGCTCACCACGACGAGGCAGAAATGAATACGCTTCTGGCTCCTATCGTTCAGGTCTGTGATGCCATCAGTGGTGCCCGTCCGGGTGCTCGCCGAGAAATTGTAGAGGCTTATATCAAGCGCTTGAATGACTTGGAGGCTATTGCAATGAGTTATCCGGGTGTAACAAAGACTTATGCTATTCAGGCTGGTCGTGAACTGCGTGTTATTGTAGGTGCGGATAGGATGACTGATGCTGAAACTGAGACTTTGTCAGGTGAGATTGCTAATAAGATTCAGAACGAAATGACATATCCTGGTCAGGTGAAGATTACTGTAATCAGAGAGACCAGAAGTGTTGCTTATGCAAAATAAACACTTGACAGTAATCAAACTTAATAAGAAACGGGGTGGCCAACTGGTCACCCCGTTTATGTTTCTTGTTTATTTTGTTTGCTTAAACAAGTTCTACTTTGTTTATGTCTTGCTCTTTCTCGCAGTAGTGGCATTTCAATGTGCCGTTGCTCTTGTCTATTGCGTGGAACACCGTTTGCATAGGTTCATTGTTGGTGATGCATTTTGGGTTGTTGCATTTTACAATGCCTTTCAGAACGTCGGGGATTGTGGTTGTTTTCTTGTCAACAACCTCGTAGTCTCTAATGATATTGAGGACTATATTCGGAGCAACAACAGAGAGGCGTGAAAATTCCTCGTCTGTAAAAAACTTGTTCTCAATCTTTATAATACCCTTGCTGCCCAACTTCTTGGAACGAAGATTGTAACCGATAGTTACCGGTGTCGTCATTTTATCAAGTTCCAATAATGTGGCAACTTGATACGTCTTTTCAGATGGTATATGATCGATTACTGTGCCGTTTTGAATGGCAGCAACCAACATTTTGTTCTTTTCCATATATTCTGTTGTTATATTATAGTCTTGTCGTTTCTAATTTCCTCTAAAGAGATGCCTAAGACATCGCAGAAGATTGCTTCTCGTGCAAATAGTCCGTTGCCGGCTTGTTGTATGTAGTAGGCATGTGGATTCTCGTCAACATCGTATGCAATTTCGTTGACACGTGGTAATGGGTGTAGGATTTTCATGTTTGGTTTGGCGCTGTCAAGCATATCTGCTTTCAGGATATATACATTTTTGACACGTTCATACTCCATGAGGTCAGAGAAACGCTCTTTCTGTACGCGTGTCATGTATATAATATCGGCGTCTGCAATCACTTGTTCGTTGAACTCAGTGTGTTCAATGTATTTGATTCCATGCTCATTGCAGTACATCTTGTACTCATTAGGCATAGACAATTCTGTCGGTGCGATGAAGTGGAATGTAGGGTTGAAATGGCGCATTGCCATAATCAGGGAATGAACCGTGCGACCATATTTTAAATCTCCAACAAGGTATATGTTGAGGTTTTCTAAAGTTCCCTGAGTCTTATATATGGAATATAAGTCTAACATGCACTGTGAGGGATGTTGGTGGGCGCCGTCTCCCGCATTTACGATTGGAACATCGGTCACTTCTGATGCATATTGGGCAGCACCTTCAATGAAATGACGCATGACAATAACGTCGGCATAGTTGGCAACCATAGATATTGTATCTTTTAGAGTTTCGCCTTTGGTGCCGCTGGTGATTTTTGGATCAGCAAAACCTATGACACGAGCTCCAAGGCGGTTGGCTGCTGTCTCAAAACTCAGTCGGGTACGTGTAGATGGTTCAAAGAACAAAGTGGCAACTACCTTTCCTTTTAAAATCTCTCTGTTTGGGTGTTTCTCAAACTCTTGCGCCATTTCTATCATGTAGAGTATTTTCTCTTTTGTCAGATTGGCAATAGTTACAAAGTCATGTTTTTCCATCCGCTGCTTTATATTAAACTTGTCAAAATTTGTTTTAAATCGACCGCTAAATTACATAAAAAAAATGATTAATCAATGAAGCATGGGTAGAAAAACGTTTTATTTCTTCCGTATCTGAACGAAATTCCTTATTTTTGCACTTGAATCAGTGATATTATTCAAGAATAAGCTTTTTATGAAGAAAATAATTGTCCGTTTTTTGTGGACTTTACTTGTTGTTGTTATATTGGGTGTGGCATTGGCTTTTACGGCTATTGCTAAAGGCTGGATTGGTTATGTGCCGCCAATTGAAGACTTGCAGAATCCAATTAACAGATTCGCAACTCAGATTTATTCTTCTGATGGAAAGATTATAGGAACATGGAATTATAATCGTGAGAATCGTGTAAGTGTTGATTATGACCAATTGCCGCAGTCTTTGGTTCAGGCATTGGTGGCAACGGAGGATGTTCGTTTTTATGAGCATTCAGGAATTGACTTTATCGCCCTTGGCCGTGCAATCGTAAAGCGTGGCATATTGGGACAGGTCAGTGCCGGTGGCGGTTCGACTATAACTCAGCAGTTGGCAAAGCAGTTGTATTCAAGCACAGCAGGAAGTGTTACGGAAAGATTGCTGCAGAAACCGATAGAGTGGGTTATTGCAGTACAATTGGAGCGCCATTACACAAAAGACGAAATAATAATGTTGTATCTTAACTATTTCGATTTTCTTCATAATGCGGTTGGTATAAAAACAGCTTCGAATACATATTTCAGTAAAGACCCTTGGAATCTGACGATAACAGAATCGGCTACATTGGTGGGTTTGTGCAAGAATCCTTCATATTTTAACCCTTTGAGGTATCCAGAACGTTGTTTGGAGAGGCGTAATGTTGTTCTTCATCAGATGCTCAAGGCTGAGTATATTACAGAGGCACAGTATGATTCATTGTCGGCAGAACCTTTAGGGCTGAAGTTTCATGTGGCAGACCACAAGGAGGGTATAGCAACGTATTTCCGCGAGTATCTGCGTCTTTATATGACAGCAAAGCAACCGGAACGTTCTAATTATGCTTCATGGAATTATGTTAAGTTCTATCAGGATTCGTTGCGTTGGATTGAAGATCCATTGTTTGGATGGTGTAATAAAAACTATAATAAGGAAGGCAAGCCATATAATATATATGCAGATGGCTTGAAGGTATATACTACTTTGGACTCGCGTATGCAGAAGTATGCAGAGGAGGCAGTATATGATCATGTCGTGAATTATTTGCAGCCTGCTTTTGATAAGGAGAACAAGAAAAAGCCTAATGCACCTTACTCGGGAAAATTATCCAAGGAGCAGTTGAATAAGATATTGCAGCGTTCTGTCAGACAAAGCGAACGTTATCGCTTGATGAAAAACAGCGGTGCTTCAGAAGAGGAGATAAACAAGGCTTTCAATACACCGTGTGAGATGTCTATATTTACCTATAAGGGTAATAGGGATACGGTGATGACGCCATTAGATTCAATCAAGCATTATAAGTCCTTCTTACGCTGTGGCTTCTTGAGCATGGACCCTAAGAATGGTGCTGTAAAGGCTTATGTCGGTGGATTGAACTTCGTGCACTTTAATTATGATATGTGTATGGAGGGAAAGCGTCAGGTAGGTTCAACTATCAAACCGCTTCTGTATTCGTTGGCTATGGAGAATGGTTTTTCTCCGTGTGATTCTGTACCTAATGTTGAGCAGACATACGTTGTGGCTGGCAAGAATTGGACTCCAAGGAATGGCAGTCGCCGTAGATATGGTGAACTGGTGTCTTTGAAATGGGGCTTAGCGCAGTCTAACAACTGGATTTCTGCATATCTTATGAGTAAGTTGAATCCGGAAGCTTTTGTTGAGTTGCTTAAGGAATATGGAATACGTAATCCTGAAATACATCCTTCTATGTCACTATGCTTGGGACCATGTGATATTTCCGTAGGTGAAATGGTGAGTGCTTATACGGCATTTGCCAATCATGGAATAAGGTGCGCGCCTATGCTTGTTACAAGAATAGAGGATAGGGAGGGTAGTGTGATTACTCATTTCCAACCGCGCATGAGTGAGGTCATAAGCGATGAGAGTGCAAGCAAGATGATACACATGCTGAAAGGTGTTGTTGATGGCGGTACTGGTGGCAGATTGCGCTTTAAATATAATATAAGGTGTGAAATGGGTGGAAAGACTGGTACTACTAACAATAATAGTGATGCCTGGTTCATGGGCGTAACGCCAACACTGGTTAGTGGTGTTTGGGTTGGTGGTGATGATAGGGATATTCACTTTGATACCACGCAGATGGGACAGGGTGCTAACATGGCATTGCCTATTTTCGCATATTATATGCAAAAGGTGTTTGCAGACAAGAACCTTGGATATAACGATAAGGCAATATTTGATATGCCTTCTGAGTTTAATCCATGCGAATCCGTATATGATGACATGTCTGACGTGCATGATTTGGAGGAAATTGTTGAGTGATTTCGCTTCTGTTTGCACGCAAATAAGCGCAAAATAAGTGTAATTTGAACAATTTTCGTAATTTTTTTAAATTTTTCCTTCAAAAGTTTTGCTGTTTGGGAAAAAGTTTCTACCTTTGCATCCGCTTTCGCCTTTTAAGAGGCGCTTGCGACGAGAGAAAGAGTTCTTTGAAAGGCTTACATAAAACAGATACGAATAGTAGTACAAGA